>NZ_JAAHTB010000258.1 GCF_010692745.1 Methylobacterium sp. BTF04 | reverse complement strand
GTCGGACGTTCGAGTCGTCCCAGGCCCACCATTTTGGTGGGTGCCTCAGGCGCCGGCGGCGACGTGCGTCGCCTTAGGCTTTCCGCGCAT
Source organism: Methylobacterium sp. BTF04 (assembly GCF_010692745.1). Classification (GTDB taxonomy): domain Bacteria; phylum Pseudomonadota; class Alphaproteobacteria; order Rhizobiales; family Beijerinckiaceae; genus Methylobacterium. Next base: position 414 of record NZ_JAAHTB010000258.1, on the reverse strand, counting down.
CGGCGCGGGCGGCCGGTCGGCCTTGCGAGGCTTTGCCTCGGTTTTCCCCGTGCTCCGATCCCACATCGTTTGGGGCTGTAGCTCAGCTGGGAGAGCAGTTGCTTTGCAAGCATCAGGTCGTCGGTTCGATCCCGTCCAGCTCCACCAGTTTGTCATGACCCGCAGCCTTACGGCGCGACGGCGACAAACGGGCGAGGGTGTGACTCCGGAAAAACAAGTTTGCAGAGAGCAGGGGCCAAAATCCCGCTCGATGCGAAATCGACATCGTTTAGAGGGAATGTGGCCGTTGTGGCAGCGAAAGCTGATCCAGTTCGGTCATGTTCGGCAAGCATAAGATTTTTTGATCTGAAAGGGTCAAGAAATCGGTCTTTTTGTTTTTTTGACCGTGTCGTTCGACCGGAGCCGCTTTGCAGC
>NZ_JAAHTB010000257.1 GCF_010692745.1 Methylobacterium sp. BTF04 | reverse complement strand
GTCAGCTACCCACAGCCGGGGACACAGCCGGGGACACAGCCGGGGACACGACCGGGACTCTTACCGATATCTGGGGCTTGGCCCTGACATAAGGGATCGTGTCCGACCAAGCGATGCATCCCGCGCCCCGATACCGCCCGCGGCGGGGTCCCGAACTTGACGTCCTCGATCCGGGGCTTCCAAAACGTCCGATTTGCCTGGGTGACCGTTCCGGACCTGCCGCATCAACTTGCGTGCCCGCGCCTCGTGCAGCGATGCGAGGCTAATGAAAAGTTGGCGCTCGACGGGACTTCGCGCCTGCGCCGAACACTCCTTCAGGGACACGGCGTACCTGAGATGTCCTAATAACCGTTCGAGCATGCCTTCACCCCACATCCACGCCCATCGTAGGCCGCCCGCGTGGCCATGTCGTAAACATCCGTGCGGGAATGCTATCCCGATCAGGCCCCCCATCCATCACTCTAGCCCGTCTTATTCATGAGGGCGGTGGATTTGGGGTGGCGAGCGTAGCGTA
>NZ_JAAHTB010000256.1 GCF_010692745.1 Methylobacterium sp. BTF04 | reverse complement strand
ACAGGCGGAGTCAGGCCGTCAACGACAAGGGTTCAAACTGATAGATGCTCAGGCCATAGACAGCCAATTTGATCATAACTTGCGAGTGCTCCATATTATAGAAATTGGCCAATTGATCGCTGTAAAATAATTTATTTAAAATAGTTTTAGCTATTAGATCGGACCTGTTATTTATTTCTTATTTATGTGACCTGTTTATTTCGAAAAGGTTAATTTTTTGCTAAAAATCTTAGATGTCGCATTATAATATGATATCTCCGTTGAGCGAGACTCATGCTGAGTAGCATCTTCATCCGTGTCATAATCCTCTCCTCTGGATTTAGAGTCCGTCCGATAAGTCCGTGATGGGTTGAGTGGCCGGGATGGCAGTGATCCCAATGCCGTGGGGATCTTTGAGGCGGCGCAGCGTCCGGATATGCCTCCAGGTTCAGGACGATCAACGACGAAGTCAAAAAATATGCTTTGCCGAAACACGACGAACACAAAAATTCACACTCCGAAAAACAAGCTCCGCT
>NZ_JAAHTB010000255.1 GCF_010692745.1 Methylobacterium sp. BTF04 | reverse complement strand
AGCGGAGCTTGTTTTTCGGAGTGTGAATTTTTGTGTTCGTCGTGTTTCGGCAAAGTATATTTTTTGACTTCGTCGTCGATCGTCCTGAACCTCGAGGCATCTCCGGACGCTGCGCCGCCTCAAAGATCCCCGCGGCATTGGGATCAGCGGAGCGACAAGCCCCATCCTCATCCGTCAGATCGCTGGGGCATGCCTCCTTGCACAGGTCTCCATCATGGCGAGGAGGCATGCCCGCAGCCTTAGATGGACGGCGATGCGTTGGCCATGCGGGTTCGGCGCGAGACGGTCGAGCATCCCTTCAGCACGCTAAAAGCGCGGATGGAGCCACGCACTTCCTAACCAGGACACTGCCGCGCGTCTCGTTTGAACCGTACCGGGTTTCCTGGAGGCTCCAACTCTTGACAGGATGGAGCCATGACGAAGCGAACAGCACCGTATTGCCTTCCGACTACCCAACGCCGTGGGCACCCGGGAGATGTAACTTTCGTGGCTCGATAGCTGGCCTATGCGCTCCCCTA
>NZ_JAAHTB010000254.1 GCF_010692745.1 Methylobacterium sp. BTF04 | reverse complement strand
GATTCCATCCTCGTCGACCCGTGGTTCCTCGACGCCCGCCGCCGCGCGGGCGTGGTCGACAATCGCGGCGACACGCTGAGCATCGATGCCGACGTGGTCCTGCAGTCGGGCGACGCGGTGATGTTCCGCGACCGAACGGGCCGTGCATGGGGGCCCGTGGCCTTGGCCGGCCAGAACAGCCCGCGCGAACTGCGCCTTGATCCGGCGGCCCGAGCCGCCGCCGAACAGGGAACCGGCAAGACCCTGGCCGGCGTGCTGTCGGACGGCCGGGGGGAGATGACCACCGTCCTCGTCGGGCCGCTCGTCGCGCTCGCCGAGAACTACCTGATCCAGTCCGTGAAGATGAGCGGGCCGGACAAAGCACAGGTCGAGGCGCTGATCGACGATCCGCGCGTCTGGGAAGCCATCGGTGCGGCCATCGTTGTTCCGCCAGAGGGCGCCGGTGGCCTGTCCGACCCGGAGAGCCCGCGGATCGTGGCGCTCACCGCCAATGCCACGCCGGTCGCGGCCGGCTTCCG
>NZ_JAAHTB010000253.1 GCF_010692745.1 Methylobacterium sp. BTF04 | reverse complement strand
GTGGGCTCGGGGCCCATCTCGTCGCCCTCGTCATGCGCGTCGATCTCGATGGTGGTGCCTTCGGGCGCGTCGGCCGCGGCGGCACGGGTCAGCACCCGGTCGGCGTAGCCGGCGGTCACCGCCTCGTCGGGCGACATCCAGAGCTCGCCCCGCATGTCGGCGCGGGCCTCGTCCACCGTGCGACCGGAGCGATCGGCGTAGATGCCGGCCATTGCGGTACCGAGCGCGTTGAGCGCCTTGATCTGCAGTTCGTGCTCGGCGACCGTCCCGAAGGTGAAGCCGGACGGATCGTGGATCATCATGATGGCGCCCATGGCCATGACGATCTCGTCGCCGGCCATAGCGATCACTGAGGCCGCCGAGGCGGCGATCCCCTCGACGATGATGGTTTTCCGACCGCTGTGGGCGGCAAGCGCGGCATGGATCGCCGCTCCCTCGGTGGCGATGCCGCCGCCGCTATTCAGGCGGACCGTGACGTCCTGCCCGCGCCCGACCTGGGCCAGTGCGAGGATGACGTCGGCCGCGTCGAAGCTGTCGTCCCAATAGAGATCGCCGA
>NZ_JAAHTB010000252.1 GCF_010692745.1 Methylobacterium sp. BTF04 | reverse complement strand
TCGGCGATCTCTATTGGGACGACAGCTTCGACGCGGCCGACGTCATCCTCGCACTAGCCCAGGTCGGGCGCGGGCAGGACGTCACGGTCCGCCTGAACAGCGGCGGCGGCATCGCCACCGAGGGAGCGGCCATCCATGCCGCCCTCACCGCGCACAGCGGTCGGAAAACCATCATCGTTGAAGGCATCGCCGCATCGGCGGCATCGGTGATCGCAATGGCCGGCGATGAGATCGTGATGGCCATGGGCGCCATCATGATGATCCACGATCCGTCCGGCTTCACCTTCGGAACGGTCGCCGAGCACGAACTGCAGATTAAGGCGCTCAACGCGCTCGGTACCGCCATGGCCGGCATCTACGCCGACCGGTCCGGTCGCACGGTGGATGAGGCCCGCGCCGACATGCGGGGCGAACTCTGGATGTCACCCGACGAGGCGGTAGCCGCCGGCTACGCCGATCGGGTCCTGACCCGTGCCGCCGCGGCCGCCGCGCCCGAAGGCGCCACCATCGAGATCGACGCGCATGACGAGGGCGACGAGATGGGCCCCGAGCCCAC
>NZ_JAAHTB010000251.1 GCF_010692745.1 Methylobacterium sp. BTF04 | reverse complement strand
GGAAGCGCTTCTGCGCGCGCTGGAGAAGGTTCATCAGCCCGCCCTGGCTGAGCGTGAGCCCGAACAGGTTGGAAAGCGCCGCCTGCAGCCGCGCGTAGGATAAGGCCTGGAAGGTCTTGAGATAGGTGGCAACCGCATGCAGCCGCGGGCCAAAGGGCGTGCCGTGCGCCGCCTCCGGAACCGGTGCGATCACGCGCGCCCTGCAGGTCGGGCACTGCACCGCCAGCCGTTGATGCTGGGTGACGACCGGCGCCACCTCCGGAAGCTCGATCCGTTCGGACACGCTGACGACCTCGGCGGGAAGGTCCCCGCGCAGGCCGCAGCCGCAACACGCGCAGCGATCCGGGCGATGCTCGACGACGGCATCGGGATCCTCGCTCATCACGCGGCTATGGCCCTCGTGGCCGGGCTTCGCCCCACCGGGTTTGGCCTGCTCGCGCCGCTCCTTGCGATCCGTTGCCGGCGGCTTCGAAGACGTGCGTGAGGTCTTCGCCGGGCGTTGCATCCGCAGCACCAGCTCGATCAGCTCCTCGCGGCTCAGCCGCTCAAGATCGCTTCGG
>NZ_JAAHTB010000250.1 GCF_010692745.1 Methylobacterium sp. BTF04 | reverse complement strand
CCCAGATCACCGCGCCGCCTGACCGCCGCCGTCACCCAAAATCCCGCATAGCTCGCTCTGCTCCGCCCCCGACACGTCGGCTCCGCAAGCCTGGCAGGACAGCGCCCGTACAGCGTGATGACGGCTCGGGTTCGGATGAAGCAGCCGATGGGCGCCGGGATGCGGCTTGGCCTTGCGCCTGGACACCGACGTCAGCGACGCCTTCTGCCCTTTCGACGGCGGCAGGCTCGAATTGTCCGGCGTCTTGGGCGGCAGGCCGAGCCTCGCCTCCAGTTCTGCCACCCGGGCTGCAAGACGCCCGTTCTCGGCCATCAGAGCAGCATTTTGCGCGACCAGGACCTCGATCCGCTCCAAGAGGGCGGCGATCACGGCATCCGTATCGGACGGGGCGGTGGGCGTCTTCACACCATCGTTGAGTCACATCCGACAGCCGCCGTCGACCCAAAAACGCAACGGCCTCAACCCATCCCGACCCGCGTACCCAACCCAGAGACCTGAGCAATTACAGTCGACGAGCCCTGACGAGGGTCAGGTGAATCGGTCGAAGATGATCAAGCGTCGA
>NZ_JAAHTB010000249.1 GCF_010692745.1 Methylobacterium sp. BTF04 | reverse complement strand
AAACGTATGGCCCGCCCCGTCCGCAAGTGGCTTATGATCCGCTGGTCTGAGCAGTCTGCATAAACGTATCCGGCCTTCCGGCGATGCCGTTGGCCAAGATGGAGATCCGCGCGTCCTGGTCCTCATAAAGGGGTCGGCGTCGAGCGCCATTTTCCGCCGGAGGCTTACAGAACACCGATCGACTGTCAGGCCATCTTCCTCTCACCGCTCGCAGACATCGGAAGGCCGACGAAGGCTTCGCCGACCAAGCTCGGTTCAGGCAGCCACCGCCGCCGGCTCATAGACGCGTTCGTGGCGCAGCAGCGCCCAGACGGTCCGGGCCATTTTAGCCGCCAGCGCAACGACGGCGGTGTTGGCGTGCGCCCGCGCCAGCAGGCCCCGGAGCCATTGGCCGATCCGCGTATCGCTTTCGCGAAGGGTCGGCATCGCGGCCCGTGCACCTTGGATCAGCATCTTGCGCAGGTACTTGCTGCCGCGCTTGGTGATGCCGACGAGTTTGGGCCGTCCGCCGGTCGTGACCTGCCGCGGCACGAGGCCGAGCCAGGCCGCCAGATCACGCCCGCGGGCGAAGGTG
>NZ_JAAHTB010000248.1 GCF_010692745.1 Methylobacterium sp. BTF04 | reverse complement strand
CGGATCGCGTCCGGTAGCTGATGCACCTCGACGACGCGCCGGGTCCGGTCGGGCACGCTGTAGTAGTTGCCGCCGATCGAGGCGAGCCCGTCATGGCTGACGCGCCGCTCCAGCTTGAGCAGGGCCTCGAAGGGCATGCCTGGCAGCGGCTGCAGCTCGGGCCGTTCGGCGGCGAAGGCGTCCGAGATGACCCGCTGTGTAGTGCCATGCAGCCGGACGTTGGCGACGGTGTCGAGCCAGACCTGCAACTGGGCGTTCAGGTCGTCGAGATTGCGGAAGCTGCGCGCCAGGAAGAAGTCCTGCCGGATATAGGAGAACGGCCGCTCGACCTTGCCTTTGGTCTTGGGCCGATACGGGCGACAGGCCCGTGGCAGGAATCCGTAATGCTTGGCCAGGGCCACGAGCGAGCGGTTGTAGACGATGTGCCCGGCCTCGTCCTCGCCGGTCACGGCGGTCTTCATCCGGTCGTAGAGGATCTCGATCGGCACGCCGCCAATCGCCGTGAAGGCCAGCATGTGACATATGTGGACGGCCCCCAGCTCGCAAGATGATGAAGTCAGTTTGGATGATCGGA
>NZ_JAAHTB010000247.1 GCF_010692745.1 Methylobacterium sp. BTF04 | reverse complement strand
CGGCTTGGCGACGGTCGCCGAGCGCGAGAGCCTGACGCGCTGCTCACCAAGCCAGCCGCGCAGGTCCTCGACCAGCGGGCGGCTCCGCTCCTGTCGGACCTGGCGACGCGCGTCGGCGCTCAGACCATTGATCTCGCGCTCGATGGCAAAGAGGAGATCGATGCGCGCGACCGCCTCCAGGGCGATCGGTGACACAGGCGCGGCGCCGGGGCCACGCCGTGCGCTCGCGGCGATGTCGGCGAGTTCGAAGAAGCCGCGGCGTGCGTGGGCCCAGCAGAGCGCTGATGTGACGGCTCCACCTTTGCGGGCGGGATCGTAGAGCCCGTTGTATCCGCCATAGGCGTCGGCCTGCAGGATGCCGGACCAAGCCACAAGGTGCGCGTCCGGATGCTCTTGCCGCCGGTCGCGCGAGGCGAAGTAGAGCGCCGCCGGCGGATCGGTGCCGCCAAAGGGCCTGTCGTCGCGCATATAGGTCCAGATCCGGCCCGTATCGGTTTTGCCTTTGGCCAGGATCGGCACTGTGGTGTCGTCGGCGTGCAGCCTCTCGGCCGTCATCACGTGCCGGGCGATCCGCT
>NZ_JAAHTB010000246.1 GCF_010692745.1 Methylobacterium sp. BTF04 | reverse complement strand
GCACGACCTCCGGCAACTCGATCCGCTCGGAAAGGCTGACGACCTCGGCTGACAGCGCCGCGTGCAGGTCGCCGCCACAGCACGAACAGCGATGGGGACGATGGTCGACAACCGCACTGGGCTCGTCGCTCATCACGCGGCTATGGCCCTCGTGCCCAGGCTTGGCACCACCGGGTTTGGCCTGCTCGCGCCGCTCCTTGTGGTCGGTCGCGGGCGGCTTGGAAGACGTGCGCGAGGTCTTCGCCGGGCGCTGTATCCGCAGCACCAGCTCGATCAGTTCCTCGCGGCTCAGCCGCTCAAGATCGCTTCGGCCCATCCCACGAGGGAATCAGCGAAACCCAACCCGCGCAAGGGGGTGGGTAATTACCTACAATGAGCGCAGGCCCCATTCGAGCCTTGACCGACGCACCCCAGACGAAGCCTACTTCGACAGGCTGCCGCATCCCGCGGCCGCCTGAACCCGGCAGGATATCCACTTATCCAGGCCCAGATCGCTGTTCAGACAAACCGAGCCACCTCTGACCACATCCTCGACCTTGGCGGCGAAGGCGGGATCGCGCGAGCGTTTGAACGTG
>NZ_JAAHTB010000245.1 GCF_010692745.1 Methylobacterium sp. BTF04 | reverse complement strand
CTTAGAGTCCGTTTTGGAAAGTCACGGATGGGTGGTTCTGCGTAGCAGGTTTCCGCCCATGGCGACGAGGATCATGGCCTCGGAGACGTCGAGGCGGGCCTCATAGTCGCGCACGAGACGCCGCCATCGGGTCATCCAGCCGAAGGTGCGTTCGACGACCCATCTGCGGGGCAGAACCTGGAAGCCCTTCTGGTCGTCGGAACGCCGGATGACCTCAATGACGAAGTCTAGATAGGCGGCCTTGTCCATCAGTTTCAGCCGGTCGTAGGCCCCATCGGCGAACAGATGCTTGACCCAGGGCCAGCGCTTGCGGATGCCGTCGAGGATCACCTGAGCCCCGGCGCTGTCGGAGATGTCGGCGGGCGTTAGGTGGACCATCAGCAGCCGCCCATCGGTATCGACGGCGATATGGCGCTTGCGGCCGACGATCTTCTTACCGGCGTCATAACCCCTTGTTTTGCCTTGCGGGGCCTTGACCGACTGGCTGTCGATCACCCCCGCCGAGGGGCTGGCCTCGCGACCGGCTCGCTCACGATCCACCATCAGCGCCAGATCATGGATTGTCTGGAACAGGAACCGTCGTGCAAGTTCCCG
>NZ_JAAHTB010000244.1 GCF_010692745.1 Methylobacterium sp. BTF04 | reverse complement strand
ATTAGTATTCTCCTGCTCGTTTATAATTCGAATTCCAGGCCGAAAGACGGGATGCTCGGGAACATACTGAAAGCCCGGATTTTCGTCGGATTCGTATTGGGAATAGTCTGGGCAAATAACACATTGAAATGGGTGCGCACATTGATAATCTGTACCTTAAATTTCCCGTTCAGGCCGAAGGCTTTAAATGAACGGGCATAATTGGCATCAATTCTGAAATAGCTGGGATAACGGGCGCCATTTTTTTCACCGGGAATATCCTGAAGACCAGAGTAGGGGTTGATCGGGCTGGTGTAATTTGTCCCGGCAAAGACCATTCCTTCATTAACTGTAAATGCCTGACCGGTATTGTATGAAACAGTCGGTCCGACGGTTCTCTTTTCATTAAAACGATAACTCATTACGGCATTAAAGGAATGCGGAATATCGTTATGAGTGTAATAAATCTCACCTTCCTCCTTCGAAACCCGGCCGTCGCTGTTAAAATCGATTTCCTTCTGAATCCGGCTGAAGCTGTAACCCAGCCAGCCATTAAACTTCCCCAGCGTTTTTTTCAGCAGCAGTTCAACACCCCAGGCCTTCCCGGTACCCGAGACAAAA
>NZ_JAAHTB010000243.1 GCF_010692745.1 Methylobacterium sp. BTF04 | reverse complement strand
CATAACCGCCGCAGGATACGACGCTTATGACCCAACCTGAACGGCAACAGCTCTAATGGCGTACATTTCCTCGCTGGCGGCGGAGTGCTTCGCGGGCGTGGTGGGCGACTTGCAGGTGGTGCTGCGGATGGCGGGGTATCTCGTGCCCAAACCGTCCGCGGTGGTGTTGTACAGTCGGACGCAGCGCCCGTACTTCCTGGCTAATGCCACAAGATCGGCCGTCAGCGTCTCTTCGTCGTCGCGGCGACACGTTTCGCTGTGACGGAAGCTGAGTAGTTTCCGAGCCTGTTACCTGCGGCCAGTCCAGAGGCATCGTGTGCAGTGGCAATGCTCCGGCGTCAGACGGTTTGACCTGACCGGTATATTGGACCGAGCCAGGATGAGAGCCTCCTCGACGCTTCAACCGACAGATGCCGGCAAGACCGTCCCCCATGTCGTAACCGGTCGATCCTGAGCCGATCCATGGTCCGGCCACCAAGGCAGCACCGTCTACTCTCGGCACGAAAGGCCCGGGTTAGACAGGGAGGCTCGCCGTTGCATCGCGAAAGCTGCTGTTGGGTTGGCGGATGTCGATGTGCCGGCCACGGAACTGCCAGAACAACA
>NZ_JAAHTB010000242.1 GCF_010692745.1 Methylobacterium sp. BTF04 | reverse complement strand
TATTTTTCTATTTCAGGGAAAAGAGCATAGGTGCACAGTAGATTTCCGGCAGTCCCGTTTTCAAACTCAAAAATTGTTCCGCTTGCATCGTCGCCCGTATATAGTTTTTCTTCCGGAAAAAATCCCCTGACCCTGGTTGTATACACGGAGATTATTTCTCCGATAATGTATCGTAACAGGTCTATCAAATGAGTTGCCTGGTCGACAATCTGTCCGCCGGCATTCTCCTTACTTTTTATGCTGTCCACGAGCGGTATTGTCCAGAAATGTTCAGCGGCGGAGAAAATAACCTGTTCCGAAGACAGCAACTCTTTAAGTTTATCCACCGCAGGGCTGTACCTTCTCTGATATCCGACTGTATGGTAAATGCCCGTTCCTTTAATTTTTGCAGCTACCGTCTCAGCTTCTTCTTCGTTCATTGAAACAGGTTTTTCAACAAAAAACGGCAGGTTTTTATCTATGCAATAAAGAATATTTTGAGTATGTACGTTTGCCGGCGTACATATCCATACCGCGTCAAAATTTTCTTTGTCAATCATTTTCCTGAAGTCTGTATACGGTTTTGCAGAGGTTTCTTTTGCTGTTTTTTCCACTGCGGCCGGAACAATGTCGCATA
>NZ_JAAHTB010000241.1 GCF_010692745.1 Methylobacterium sp. BTF04 | reverse complement strand
AGCAAATCAGGCAAACAGGGAAGGGAAAAATGTTCAGCCTGTCAGGGCAGAGGCCAGGTTGTGAAAAGCCAGGGCTTTTTCTCCGTTGCGCAGACCTGTTCCAGGTGCAGGGGAGAAGGCGTTGTTATTTCCGACCCCTGTTCCGAATGCAGGGGTACCGGCAGGGTAAGAACAAACATGCACAGGATTGCCGTCAAGGTTCCTGCAGGCATTGAGCACGGCAGTAGTTTGAGGCTGAAGGGGCAGGGCGATGCGGGTCCTAACGGCGGTACCAGAGGAGACCTGTACATTACGATATTTATCGAAAAAGATGTGTTTTTTGAAAGAAGTAACGCTGATATATTTTGCGACATTCCGGTTACGAGTACACAGGCGATACTCGGTGACGAAATAGACGTCCCCACCCTGACTGGTAAAAAAGTTAAGATGCGTATACCCCCGGGGACGCAAACCGGAAGTGTTTTAAGGCTTAGAAATCTGGGCATGCCTAAAATAGCAGGTTTTGGCAAAGGAGACCAGCTTGTAAAAATTAAAGTGGTTATGCCGGAAAAACTGTCAAGACAGGAAAAGGCTTTTTACCAACAGATAAAAGAGATTGAAAATCCGGACACTTTTCCCGAGATAAAAAAATTCCGA
>NZ_JAAHTB010000240.1 GCF_010692745.1 Methylobacterium sp. BTF04 | reverse complement strand
ACCGCTCGTCCGAATACGCGCGCGCAGCTACCATGGGCGCTCCCGCGGCCCTTCAAGTCGCCGACCGTTGGCATCTCCTCCTCAACCTGCGCCAGGCCGTGGAGCGCTGGCTCGCCCGCGTCCATGGACGCTTGCGACATCTGCCGAGCCTTGCGGTCGGAGATGGGCGCCCCCCCCGGACAGCGTCTGCGAGCCTACCGCCGGAGCGACGCCGAGGTCGCCGTGAGCCGCGACAGCCGCGCCCGCCTTTTGGCGGCCTACGAGGATGTGCGTCGGCGCTCACAAGCTGGCGAGACCCTGCTGGCGATTGCTCGGGCGACAGGCCTCGCACGCGGGACCGTGCGCAAGTATGCCCAGGCCGAAAGCTTTCCGGAGCGCGCAGTACGTCGGCCCGGCCCCAGCCGCCTCGATCCCTACCTTGCGCATCTGGAGAAGCGGATGACCGAGGGGTGCGAGAACGCGATGGAACTCTGGCGCGAACTCCGCGAGCGGGGCTTTGCCGGCACGCACCGGCAGGTTCATCGCTTCGTCGCCGAGCGTCGCACGAAGCCGGCGCGGCGCACCGCCCGCAAATGGCTGGCACCGACGTCACCGCCGGCCACGGATACGACCGCGCTTCCATCACCAAAGCAACTCGCCTGGTTCCTGACC
>NZ_JAAHTB010000239.1 GCF_010692745.1 Methylobacterium sp. BTF04 | reverse complement strand
GCCAGAGCGAACGCTACGGCCGCGAAGGCATCGACCTCTCCGTCTCGACGCTGGCCGACCAGGTCGGCGCGGCGACGGCAGCGCTGGCGCCGTTGCATGAGCGGATCGCCCGGCACGTGATGACGGCCGAGAGGCTGCACGCCGACGACACCACGGTGCCGATCCTGGCCAAAGGCAAAACCGATACGGGCCGGATCTGGACCTATGTCCGCGACGACAGGCCCTTTGGCGGCGCCGATCCGCCGGCGGCGCTCTACTTCGCCTCGCGCGACCGGCGGCAGGAGCATCCGGACGCGCACCTCGCGGCTTGGTCCGGCATCCTCCAGGCCGACGCCTATGGCGGCTACAACGGGCTCTACGACCCCGCGCGACCGGGCGGGCGGGTCACGTCGGCGCTGTGTTGGTCCCATGCCCGTCGCGGCTTCTTCGAACTCGCCGACATCGCCGCGAGCGCGCGGCGTGGCCCCGGTGCCGCGCCTGTGTCGCCGATCGCCCTGGAGGCGGTCACGCGCATCGACGTGCTCTTCGCCATCGAGCGCGAGATCAACGGTCTGAGCGCCGACGCGCGTCGCCAGGTCCGACAGGAGCGAAGCCGCCCGCTCGTCGAGGACCTGCGCACCTGGCTTGGTGAGCAGCGCGTCAGGCTCTCGCGCTCGGCGACCGTCGCCAAGCCG
>NZ_JAAHTB010000238.1 GCF_010692745.1 Methylobacterium sp. BTF04 | reverse complement strand
CACAGGCGGAGTCAGGCCGTCAACGACAAGGGTTCAAACTGATAGATGCTCAGCTAAAGTCCACTGTCATCAGACATTATATCATGTGTTTGGTCCTCATGGTAATCAGCAGTCTCGCGACGTACTACATGACACAGAAGTGGAATCAAGTCGCGTTCAAACAGGACGAGTCCGCGTTGCATAAATATGCCACGATATACGGCGACGATCGATTGGAGTTGTGGCTCAAGATTATGCGGCTCAACGACCCGAATTGGTGGGCGTCGTGCTACGCTGGCTACTCAGGTCGTGACAAGGACGGACGGGCGCTTTGCGAGACCGCGTTCTACCTGCAACCACGCCCGCCCGCCCGCTGAGACAAAAACGAGGGGCTCGGCGATACGTAACGAGCCCCTCGCTTTGCATGCCAACGGCTGGCGGGCGCAAATGAATATGGTTCTGGGCGAGGCCGCGGCCGAGATGCGCAAGGTGGGCGTAGTAGAGCGCGGCCCAGTTAGGTCGATGTCGTGCCTGTATCCTTTCCGTCTTCGCCATCGTCCGTTTCTTTGGGTTTGACGGTGAAAGACAAATAGGACCCAAGGGCCAGAGTCAGAAAAACGAGGCCGATCACCGCCTCGTACATGGCTAGAACGAACGAAACGGCCCTCCTGCTACGCACAAGCGGACAAAGCGTGAAC
>NZ_JAAHTB010000237.1 GCF_010692745.1 Methylobacterium sp. BTF04 | reverse complement strand
GCTCTGCCCGCCGGCTTCTTCGCGGCGCGTACCAACATCGAGTTCGGCGCCAAGTATAAGGGCCACCTCATCGTGGCCGGTAAGTTGACCGCTCGGCGATCATGATCGCGGCCGCCGCGGCCGCGAAGAGGCATCAGGTCCGCTACGGCTCCACCTGGCGCGAGGCGATGTCCGTGTCCCTCAGCGCAGCCTGGACTGTCGCCAGGATGGTGATGCGCGCCGCCTCCGCCTTCTCCTAACCCCGGCATCCCTGCTGGCGGGTAGCCGGCCCTCCCCCCTCTCGAACCGACCACCCCGAACCCCTTGGAGCCCGACCGATGACTCACGCCCGTACCCTGACCCTCGCCGCTACCGCCGATCCGATCCACGCTGCGATCGCTCGCCACCGCTCTGCCTACGACGCCTTCCAGATTGCCCCAGAGGGCGCAGCGTCCATGGTCGCCAACGACGACTACGACGCCGCCACCGACGCCCTTGGTCATGACACCCTGCGCCTCCCGCTTCGGCGCTCTCGCCCTGCTGGCGCACCTGGGCTGGTGGCTCGCCGAAGAGGCCGAGTTCTCGGCTGGTCATCAGCCCGGCTACGGCATCGCAGCGGCCCGTGTCGCCGACCTAGCGCTGTTCCTCGGGACCGCCCTGCCGCCGATCCGCCTGTTGCCGGGCGGGGCTCGCTATGGCCAAT
>NZ_JAAHTB010000236.1 GCF_010692745.1 Methylobacterium sp. BTF04 | reverse complement strand
CATGGTCGGCGACGAACGATGAAGGGGCCCGATCGGGCCCCTTCATCGTTCAAGCTGCCGGCCGGCACTGGCCTGGTTTTACTCCGCCGCAGCGGCCTGGAATTGGTCCGCCCTTTACAGTTTCATCTGTTTCGCCGAGAACCTTCTTGCCACTACCTGATGGCACCTATGCCGGACATCAGCTCGGGATCGGCGGTTGCCTCGATCCGTCAGGCCCAGAGGCCCGCAAAAGGCCTCTACAGTTGGAGCGCATTCTTCGGGATCCCGAGTTCCGCCTGAATCTGCTCCGTCACGGTGTCGCCGATCGAAGCGAGCTGGCCCATCTCCTTGGCCACGACGGCGAAGCCGGCCCCTGCCTGGGCGGCGCGCGCCGCCTCGATCCGGGCGTTGAGCGAGAGCATCCTCAACGAACGCAACATGTCGACGATCCGATCGGAGGCTTGGCTGATCGCGCCCAACGCGCTCTGGTCAGCCTGGAGCCGCTCCGAAAGATCGTTGGCGAGCCCGAAGTCGATCACGATCCCGTCGAGATAGGCGATATCCCCCGACGCGTTCGCGCGACCGCCGCCGGTTTCGAGCACGTGCTTCCATTCTTCCCCGACCGTCTCGATCCGGTAGCTGATCTGCCAGAGCTATGCGGGATTTTGGGTGACGGAGGCGGTCAGGCGGCGCGGTGATCTGGG
>NZ_JAAHTB010000235.1 GCF_010692745.1 Methylobacterium sp. BTF04 | reverse complement strand
GCTGCGCGCGCGTATTCGGACGAGCGGTCGCGTGTGATGACCGCGATACCGGGGTGGCGACGCAGCCACTCGGCGACCGTTGTACTGGATCGGTCCGGCAGCAGATCGATGGGACGTCGCCGGTCGAGATCAACGATGAGCGTGCCGTAGGTCTGTCCTTTGCGGATTGCCCAGTCGTCGATTCCCACCGCTCGCAGTGGACCGATCGACGGCAACGTCATGCCGTGCACGAGACGCAACACCGTATCGGGGCTCGTGGCCATCGCCAGATGCCCGGCAAGGCGAGCGCCAGCTTCGCCCCCCAACGCGAGGCCCACCCGAGCCTGCGCTCCGGCGAGCCGACCGGTGCGTCGTGCCCGTGGTGGGAGAAGCCGCGGCAACGGTTCGACGAACGTGCGCCGTCGGCAGGCGCGATGATGGCAGTAGAAGCGGCGAACCTTCAGTCGCAGCGTCACGGCCTCGCCGAAACTCGGAAGATCGGCAGGTTGACGGACGTATCGACTATGCACGGCAGAGCTGGGCGTGCCGCAGTCGGGACAGCACCCACAATGCCGGCGAACGTGGGCGACAATGATGAGATGACCGGAGCGCCGGACAACTCGGTCGACGATGCAGCCGGGCAAGGATGAGGACAGAATCATCCCTGCCGTGAATCAGCCCATCGACGCCGCGTCGCCGTGACC
>NZ_JAAHTB010000234.1 GCF_010692745.1 Methylobacterium sp. BTF04 | reverse complement strand
AGGCCGGCTCCTCTACAATTTAATATGCCCTATGGAAACAGTGTAAAAAAAGTCCTAAGGCAAGCTCTATGCGGGTTAGCGCCGTATGCCGGGACAGATTACGCTTGCATGGATATCGCTCGGCCGAAAGCCTTCGGCCTTTCAGGGCCTACCAGAACAGGAACCGTTCATGGACGACATGACATCTCTGCCGGAAACCGACCGTCTCGCTCTCGCGGCCGATCTGGTCGTAGGCTACGTCTCCCACAATTCCGTTCCAGCCTCTGAACTGCCGGCGCTGATCGCCAACGTCCACGCCGCCCTCCTTGGATTAGCAGGGGGAACATCGGTCGAGACCCCGACGAAAGAGAAACTGACGCCGGCGCAAATCAAGAAGTCGATCACCCCTGATGCACTGATCAGCTTCGAGGACGGTAAGTCCTACAAGACCCTGCGTCGGCATCTCACCATCCGAGGTCTGACACCCGAGGCCTATCGCGAGAAGTGGGGTCTGCCGGTTGATTATCCGATGACCTCGCCGGCCTATTCGGCTCAGCGCTCCGAGCTTGCTAGAAACCTGGGCCTGGGGAAGATGGGCCGTCAATCGTTGGCCAAAGCCTCCCAGGATGGGTCGACCTCGGATGACGCTACTCCGGCAAAGCGCCGCGGTCGGCCGCCGGGCAATGCTAAGGCGCTTGCAGCCGCCTGATCGGCGACTGGC
>NZ_JAAHTB010000233.1 GCF_010692745.1 Methylobacterium sp. BTF04 | reverse complement strand
TCTGGATACGTCTATCTGACCAGGTTTTTCAAGGATGTACAGTTTTCTCCGTCTTTTGATATAGGTTATGCGTACCTTTCGGGAGAAAGCGACTATACCACCGGAGACGATAGCGGATGGAATCCCGTATTTTCAAAATGGCCGTGGATAAGCGAACTTTATCTTTTTGGTTATGCTATAGAAAGAGGAGAACCTGCCTATTGGACCAACCTGCAGTTGTGGAGGGCGAAGCTTGACATGAAACTGACGGAAAAAACAGGTTTATCACTGGCATATAACTATCTGAGCGCCAACGAACCGCAGACAACCGGCGCTCCTTTTTTTGTAACAGGTGAAGAAAGAGGGCATCTGGAGCATATAGTGCTTACGCAGAAATTTTCACAGAATGTTGACGGCCATCTGTACTTTGAATATTTCAAGCCCGGTGATTTTTATGCCGCAGGAAACCGTGATGACGCGCTGTTCTTAAGGTGGCAGTTACAGATGAAATTCTAAATTATGGTATAACCGGTATTTATCAGCCGTAGGTAAAGGCGGCGAATGGGAAATTATGAAAATAGACAGACCTAAACTGTCCGAATATGATGAAATACAACGTTTTCTTGAAGACGTATATGGATGTTCTCGTAACCATTTCATCCTTTTCTATCCGCAGGCATGGCATGGACGGAATACGGATTTAAAGAATATTTTTGTTATAAGGGACAGG
>NZ_JAAHTB010000232.1 GCF_010692745.1 Methylobacterium sp. BTF04 | reverse complement strand
CCTCGATACGCCGCCCTCAATCCACCGTCGTCACCCACTTTCCCGCATAGCTCCCGGCCCTCGCATAGGGCATCAAAAGAGGTTGACCTGAGGCAGAGCACGATCGCTCGGCGCAGGTCCACGAGGTCTGCGAGAGGACAGTGAAGATGGCCTGACGGTCGAGCGGCGTTCCGGAAGCCTGGCAAAAAAAGCGGCCCCCGAGGCCGATTCGCTTATGAGGCCCGGGACGTGCGGCTCTCCATCTTGGCGGCGGCCCCCGTGCCGACATGCCGGATACGTTTGTGCAGACCGGTCACAGGCATCTTCATCGGCGACCTTGCGGACGGGGCGGGCCATACGTTTTTTTAGGACGTCGCGCTCCATGCGCGTTCGGTCGAGTTCCCGCCGCAGGCGAGCGATCTCAGCCGCCTGGTCGGAGGGGGAAGACACCGAGCTTGCGGATGCGGCTCCCGGTGAACCTGCTGCCCGCGGCGGTGGGGAGCCACCCATCAGCCCCGTGCGCCACTGCCTCAGCATCGAGGGTTGGATCCCGAGTTCGGCCGCGATCTGCATCTGCGGGCGGCCGCTGCTCTCCAGCAGCGCTACCGCCTCGCGTTTGAACTCTGGGGTGAACTCGCGTCTCGTCTTTGCCATCAAACACCTTCCCCGCCCGCAAGGAGCGTATCATACCAACTCTCATTGATCAGCACCCATGGGCCCATTGGCGCAGTCCGATGGA
>NZ_JAAHTB010000231.1 GCF_010692745.1 Methylobacterium sp. BTF04 | reverse complement strand
GCCCCCCTTTATGGATGGCCCGCCCCTCACCGGGCTTCACCGCTAGGTTTGCAGTGTGGCTCACACCAGGGATGGAGCGGACCGATGGCCATTGCGATACTCGGGATCGATCTGGGCAAGAACAGCTGCAGCCTCGTCGGGCAGGATGCGACCGGTCGGGTCGTCCTGCGACGCCGGATGCGGGCCGAGACGGTGATGACCTTTGGCGCGACGCTTCCGGCCTGCATCATCGCCATGGAGGCGTGCTGTGGCGCGCATCACATGGGCCGGGCGCTAGCCGCTCAAGGCCACACCATCCGGTTGATGTCGCCGGAATACGTGCGGCCCTACGTCAAGGCACAGAAGAACGACGACCGCGATGCCGAGGCGATCGCAGAGGCTGCGACCCGTCCGACCATGCGGTTCGTCGCGCTGAAGTCGGAAGCGCAGCTCGACATGCAGACCCTGCACCGGGTGCGCGACCAGCTCGTCGGCGAGCGCACCGCCCTGATGAACCAGATCCGAGCCGTCCTTCTGGAGCGCGGTCACATCGTCCCACAGGGACGCGCCAAGCTCGCCGCCAGCTTGGAATGTCTGCTCGATACCGAGGTGCGGTCAGACCTCACGCCACGGATGCGTAGCCTGGTGGCGGACGTACGGGAACGCTGGCAGTCCCTCGACGGGCGCATCGCAGCACTCGACGCAGAGTTCACCGAACAGGCTCGGACCGACGAGAGCGC
>NZ_JAAHTB010000230.1 GCF_010692745.1 Methylobacterium sp. BTF04 | reverse complement strand
GACAAGGGTCTGCGGGGCGGCCCGAGCACGGACGAACGCGAGCGGATCAAGGCACTGGAGCGCGAGAACCGCGAGCTGCGTCAGGCCAACGAGATCCTCCGGAAGGCCAGCGCGTATTTTGCGATGGCGGAGCTCGACCGCCCTTTCAAACGATGAAGGCGTTCATCGACGAGCACCGCGATGCCTACGGGGTCGAGCCGATCTGCAAAGTGCTGCCGATCGCCCCGTCGACGTACCATGCCCATGCCGCGCGGCGTGCCGATCCCGGAAAGCTGCCGGCACGGGCCAGGAGCGACGCGGCGCTGATGGTCGAGATCCAGCGCGTGTTCGAGGCGAACTTCCACGTCTACGGCGTGCGCAAGGTCTGGCGGCAGCTCGGCCGGGAAGGGATCGTGGTGGCTCGGTGCACCGTGGCGCGGCTGATGCTGGCGATGGGACTGAAGGGCGTCGTGCGGGGCAAGACGGTCCGGACGACGATCCCCGATCCGGCAGCTTTGTGCCCGCTCGACCGGGTCAACCGACAGTTCAAGGCACCGCGCCCCAACGCCCTGTGGGTCAGCGACTTCACCTACGTCGCGACCTGGTCTGGCTTCGTTTATGTGGCTTTCGTGATCGACGTCTTCGCCCGCCGCATCGTCGGCTGGCGGGTCTCTCGGACGGCTCACGCTGCCTTCGTGCTGGATGCCTTGGAGCAAGCCCTGCACGAGCGTCGTCCCGTCC
>NZ_JAAHTB010000229.1 GCF_010692745.1 Methylobacterium sp. BTF04 | reverse complement strand
CGCTTGAGATGCGCCACCACGCTCTCGACTTCCGAATCCGAGCAGAACGGCCCGTGCACGCGGGTGGTGCGCCCGCCGCCGGCCATGAACAGCATGTCGCCCTGGCCGAGGAGCTGCTCGGCGCCCATCTCGCCGAGAATCGTGCGCGAATCGATCTTGCTGGTCACCTGGAAGCTGATCCGGGTCGGGAAGTTCGCCTTGATCGTGCCGGTGATCACATCCACCGACGGACGCTGGGTCGCCATGATGAGGTGGATGCCGGCGGCACGCGCCATCTGGGCGAGACGCTGGATCGCGCCCTCGATGTCCTTGCCCGCCACCATCATCAGGTCGGCCATCTCGTCGACCACGATGACGATGTAGGGCAGGGCCGCGAGGTCCATCTCCTCGGTTTCGAACACCGCCTGGCCGGTCTCGCGGTTGAAGCCGGTATGGATTTCGCGAGTGATCACCTCGCCCTTGGAGCGGGCCTCCGCCATCCGGGCGTTGTAGCCGTCGATGTTGCGCACGGCGATCTTGGACATCTTCTTGTAGCGCTCCTCCATCTCGCGCACCGCCCATTTGAGGGCGATGACCGCCTTCTTGGGGTCGGTGACTACGGGAGAGAGCAGGTGCGGGATGCCATCGTAGACCGACAGCTCCAGCATTTTCGGATCGACCATGATCAGGCGGCACTCCTCCGGCTTCATCCGGTAGAGCAGCGACAGGATCATGGTGTTGATCGCCACCGACTTGCC
>NZ_JAAHTB010000228.1 GCF_010692745.1 Methylobacterium sp. BTF04 | reverse complement strand
GGCGCTTGTCGATCTCCAGCGCCTCGAAGGCGTAGAAGACGCTGGCGGCCTTCGTTCGCGCCGCACACGGCAGGTCGTCACCACAGGGCGCAGCGGGTGGTAGGCGTGCTTGGCTACGGCAGCGGCTACGCCAACGTCCGAGTCGGCCTGAAGGGCGGCACCGCGTCTGCTCCGCTGGCCATGGACGTCTCTGGCGACATCGGCCTTCCGACGCAGGAGGGCTCCGCCTATGACGTCGCCAACGGCGCGGGCCGGCGCTCGCGCGCCTGGCGCGTTGGCAGCTACGGCCCGAACAGTGCGATCACCTACGCGCTTGACGAGCTGCGTCGGAAATCGCGGGATCAGACCCGCAAAAACCCCTACGCCGGGGCAGCGGTCGACAAGCTCGTTTCGAACATCATCGGGACAGGGATCGCTCCGCGCTCGACCGCGGCACGGTCCACCGCCGGGCTCGGCAAGGCGCGGGCGAAGAAGATAAAGGACGAGGACGCCGCCTTCCGCGCAGAACTTCAGCGCCTCTTCCTCGCCTGGACCGACGAGGCCGATTCGATTGGCGCCCACGACTTCTACGGCCTCCAGGCTCTGGCGGTGCGGGGTCTGATCGAGGGCGGCGAGACCTTTGTGCGGATGCGGACGCGGTTGCCGAAGGACGGCCTGACCGTTCCGATGCAGCTGCAGATCCTTGAGGGCGACCACTGCCCGCACCTCAAGACCGACGCCACCGCCAATATCCGGCAGG
>NZ_JAAHTB010000227.1 GCF_010692745.1 Methylobacterium sp. BTF04 | reverse complement strand
GGCGCTTGTCGATCTCCAGCGCCTCGAAGGCGTAGAAGACGCTGGCGGCCTTCGTCCGCGCCGCACCCGGCAGGTCGTCACCACCGGGCGCAGCGGGTGGTAGGCGTGCTCGGCTACGGCAGCGGCTACGCCAACGTCCGAGTCGGCCTGAAGGGCGGCACCGCTCCTGCTCCGCTGGCCATGGACGTCTCCGGCGACATCGGCCTTCCGACCCAGGAGAGTTCCGCCTACGACGTCGCCAACGGTGCGGGCCGGCGCTCGCGAGCATGGCGCGTCGGCAGCTACGGCCCGAACAGCGCGATCACCTACGCGCTCGACGAACTGCGTCGGAAGTCGCGGGATCAGACCCGCAAAAACCCCTACGCCGGGGCGGCGGTCGACAAGCTCGTCTCGAACATCATCGGAACCGGGATCGCTCCGCGCTCGACCGCGGCACGGTCCACCGCCGGACTCGGCAAGGCGCGGGCGAAGAAGATCAAGGACGAAGATGCGGCCTTTCGCGCCGAGCTTCAGCGCCTCTTCCTCGACTGGACCGACGAGGCCGATTCGATTGGCGCCCACGACTTCTACGGCCTCCAGGCCCTGGCGGTGCGTGGTCTGATCGAGGGTGGCGAGACCTTCGTGCGGATGCGAACGCGACTGCCAAAGGACGGCCTGACCGTCCCGATGCAGTTGCAGATCCTCGAGGGCGACCACTGCCCGCACCTCAAGACCGACGCCACCGCCAATATCCGGCAGG
>NZ_JAAHTB010000226.1 GCF_010692745.1 Methylobacterium sp. BTF04 | reverse complement strand
GAACCCACCCCTGGCTTTTGGTCGGGGGGTCATGGAGTGATCGACATGGCGTTATTGAGTGTGATCCGGCGCTGGGCGTTCCGAGAAGGGATGCCGATCCGGGAGATTTCGCGGCGCACAGGATTGTCGCGCAACACGATCCGCAAGTACCTGCGGTCGGATGAGAAGGAGCCGCTCTACCGAGCGCCGGAGCGGCCCAGTAAGTTGGACCTGTTCGCCGCGAAGCTGTCGGACTGGCTGAAGACAGAGGCGAGTCGATCACGCAAGCAGCGGCGCACGGCGCGGCAGATGCACACCGATCTGGTTCTTCTAGGCTATGACGGCTCCTATGGTCGCGTCGCAGCTTTCATCCGCCGTTGGAAAGAAGACCGGCAGACCCAGCAGCAGACCACGGGACGGGGAACGTTCGTTCCTCTGGTCTTCGCGCCAGGGGAGGCGTTCCAATTCGACTGGAGTGAGGACTGGGCGGTTCTCGGGGGCGAGCGCGTCAAGCTTCAGGTCGCTCACACCAAGCTGTCACATAGTCGGGTCTTCGTCGTGCGGGCGTATCCGCTTCAGACCCACGAGATGCTGTTCGACGCGCACTTCCATGCCTTCCGCGTGCTGGGAGGCATCCCGGGGCGTGGCATCTACGACAACATGAAGACGGCCGTGGATCGGGTGAGGTCCGGCAAGGCTCGGCAGGTGAACGGGCGCTTTGCCGCTATGGCGAGCCACTATCTGTTCGACACAACCTTCTG
>NZ_JAAHTB010000225.1 GCF_010692745.1 Methylobacterium sp. BTF04 | reverse complement strand
TTTTCGGAGACCTGAAGTCCCGAGATGCCGGCGCCACCCTGACGCACAAACAGTTTCCCGGCGGGCACATTACCCTCGTCGGCTCGAACAGCCCGACCAACCTCGCAATGCGGCCGATCCGGCTGCTCACCTGTGATGAGATCGACAAATACCCCCTCTCGGCCGGCGGAGAGGGCTCGCCCATTGACCTCGCGGAGGAGCGCCAAGCCGAGTTCAAGGCGAACAGCCTCTCGGTACGGGCCTGCTCGCCGACGATCGCGGGCCGAAGTGCCATCGAGGCCTCGTACGAGGAGAGCGACCAGCGCAAGGCTTTCGTCGAGTGCCCGGGCTGCCACGGCTGGCATCCGCTCGAATGGGAGCGGGTTCGCTTCGACAAGGACGAGGCCGGCAAGATCAGGGCCGAGACGGGCCGATACGAGTGCGTGGCCTGCGAACACCCGATGACGGAGCCCCAGCGCCTCGTTGCGCTGCGCAAGGTCGAGTGGAGGCAGACGCGAACGTTCACCTGCTGCGGTGAGAACCAGACCCCGGAGCGTTGGGCGCCCGAGGTGCACGGTGTCGCCCGGGCCCTGTGCATCCATTGCGGCGCGCAGGCCGTCCCGAACGACCATGCGGGCTTTCAGGCGTCCAAGCTCTACGCACCGAAGCAGACGATCCGCGAGACGGTGGCGAAGTTCGCCCGCGCATTGAGACGGGGCCCGGAGGCGTTGAGGACGTTCTTCAACACGCAGCTGGCCCGGACCTGGAAAG
>NZ_JAAHTB010000224.1 GCF_010692745.1 Methylobacterium sp. BTF04 | reverse complement strand
TTTTCGGAGACCTGAAGTCCCGAGATGCCGGCGCCACCCTGACGCACAAACAGTTCCCCGGCGGGCACATTACCCTCGTCGGCTCGAATAGCCCGACCAACCTCGCGATGCGGCCGATCCGGCTGCTCACATGCGATGAGATCGACAAATACCCGCTCTCGGCCGGCGGCGAGGGCTCGCCTATCGACCTCGCGGAGGAGCGCCAAGCCGAGTTCAAGGCGAACAGCCTCTCGGTGCGGGCCTGCTCACCGACGATTGCGGGCCGAAGCGCCATCGAGGCCTCCTACGAGGAGAGCGACCAGCGCAAGGCCTTCGTCGAGTGCCCTGGCTGCCACGGCTGGCATCCGCTCGAATGGGAGCGAGTGCGCTTCGACAAGGACGAGGCCGGCAAGATCAGGGCCGAGACGGGCCGATACGAGTGCGTGGCCTGCGAACACCCGATGACGGAGCCGCAGCGGCTCGTCGCGCTGCGCAAGGTCGAGTGGAGACAGACACGGACGTTCACCTGCTGCGGTGAAAACCAGGCCCCGGAGCGCTGGGCGCCCGAAGCGCACGGTGTCGCCCGGGCCCTGTGTATCCATTGCGGTGCGCAGGGCGTGCCGAACGACCATGCGGGCTTCCAAGCGTCCAAGCTCTACGCACCGAAGCAAACGATCCGCGAGACGGTGGCGAAGTTCGCCCGCGCTTTGAGACGAGGCCCGGAGGCGTTGAGGACGTTCTTCAACACGCAGCTGGCCCGGACCTGGAAAG
>NZ_JAAHTB010000223.1 GCF_010692745.1 Methylobacterium sp. BTF04 | reverse complement strand
GACCCGCTCGCGCGGAAGATGCTCCGGGAACGGCTTGCGTGATGGACGGCGGCGTGGCGCCGGAGCCGGCGACGAGGCCTGCAGCGCCGCAGCCTCTGCCGAGAGTTCCTCCTCCGTAGCCTTGGCCTCCAACTCTTCGAGCTGGAGCTCCATCTGGTCGATGAGCCGCGTGGTGCGCTCCGATCGCTGGCCGTAGAGCTCGCGCCTGAGCTTCTCGATCATCAGCTTCAGATGCGCGATCATCGCTTCGGTGGAGGACGCCGCGGCTTGCGCCTCGATCCGCATCGCGCGCTCGCTGAGGATCATCGCATGAGCCGCCGCCAGATTGGCGGGAAGCGAGGGCGAAGTCGGCGATGAAGGGGCGGCGCTCACGACGGCGAGGGAATCACATCCTCCTGCAAACGCAAGCGAAAAGGCCTATCCGATCGCCGTCGGACGCCAGGTCTCCACCGGATTGCGCCAGTCGATCCCGGAGAGCAGATACCCCATCTGTGCGGGCGTGATCGCGACGACCCCGTCGGCTGGCGAGGGCCATAGAAAGCGGCCCTTCTCAAGCCGTCGCACGTAGAGGCTCGCCGCCTGCCCGTCGTGCCAGATCACCTTCAAGAGATCGCCCCGGCGCCCGCGGAAGCAAAAGACGTGGCCGCCGAGCGGATCACGCTTCAACACCTCCTGCGCCAACAGCGCCAGTGAGGCGAACTGAACCGCCCCGGGTTTCCCGGAGGCTGTTTGGTTTGGATCAAGCGGCCAAGGCT
>NZ_JAAHTB010000222.1 GCF_010692745.1 Methylobacterium sp. BTF04 | reverse complement strand
TCCGACTGAATCACAAGTCATTGATATCACCCAACTTCATTTCGGGGCAGACACTGAGCGATTCCGGTTCGGCGCACCGCCTCCGAGCAGGCCTGCAACGCCTCGGCATTGGCCGTAACGAGGCGTGAGGCCGAGGTGAGTGCCGCCGTGCTGACCGGATCCGATACCTGCAACAAGGTCGACCCGGCCAGGCCAGCGGTCGCGCGGGGCCTGTCGCAGACCCGGATACGAACCGCAGAAGGGCGTCTGCTGCCTCGCTTTCACGCTTTGTTCGCCAGGGGAAGTCCGAAGCAGATCTCGAGCAGCTGGTTCTGCTCACGGACGGTCCACGCGCCGGCAAAGCCGAAGCCTTTGCGCAGCCAGAGCATGGCCTCGAAGCCGTAGATCGTGCGTCGAGCTGTGTTGAAGGAGTGGAAGCCGCCGATCCGAGGCATGTTCTTCTTGACCCGGAAATGGTCGCTCTCGATCCCCTGTTACAGGTGTTTGGTGACGTAGTGGACCGGCATTCGTGGCATCAGGCCCGCCTTCCGGCTCTCGGCGATGGCCGGTGGGTACGGGCTGGCGCCATCCGTGCCGATCCGGTCCGGGGCGAGCAACGGCTCGGCCGAAAGTATCTTTCGGAAGAACCGAACCCGATCCTCGGTCCCCGTCGCGCCGCGGTCCCGAACGCGGACCCGCGCCACCGGCACCGGCCCGATCCCGGTCTGGATCTCACGCTCCGGCCCATGTCCGTGCCGAACCAGCCGGGCACGACCATCTGGAA
>NZ_JAAHTB010000221.1 GCF_010692745.1 Methylobacterium sp. BTF04 | reverse complement strand
GGTTTCCGACAAAAAGCCCGCGCCTTTCTCCCGCCCATCAAGACGTTCTGTGAAAAGCGCCTCGCCGCGGTGATGTTCGGAATCAGAGCAGAGGGCGTCCTATTTCGCCTCTCGTTTGTTCGAGTACTTCGATCACGATGGAACAATGGTGTCGCCGGCAGGACTCGATTTTCAGCCAAACAACTAATTTATTTCCAATCACTTAGCCGGTCGTCGACCGCATGATGTTATGCATATTTGGCTGCATGCTCAAGCAGCTTCAGCGATGCAACGCCTGCGTGTGCACACTCTTGCTGATAGCGTGCAAAGCCAGCGACGTGCGCGCGGGCCCGGCGGTGGTTACGGCTCCCGACAGCCGCAATTAGCTCGTGCCTCAATTGATCGAGATATCCTGCCAGTCTAGGTGTTTGATCCCGCGGTGTGGTGATACGGTTGAGCACCATGCTGCGAGGGAAGCGCTATGGGCCAAATTCTCCATGGAAGCGCCACCACGACGGAGGCAGTCCGTCGCGCGATCCAGCTACGTTGAAGAGAGCGTAAGGGCGCTGGCCCGGCGCTACGGCGTCAGTCCGACGACGGTGCAGAAGTGGCGCAAACGGGCGACGACGGCAGATGCCTGGATGGGACCCAAAGAGCCGCGCTCCACCGTGCTCACGATCGAGGAGGAGGCGATCATCGTCGCTTTCCGACGGCACACGCTGCTCCCGCTCGACGACTGAACCGCCCCGGGTTTCCCGGAGGCCATTTGGTTTGGGTCAGGCGGCCAAGGC
>NZ_JAAHTB010000220.1 GCF_010692745.1 Methylobacterium sp. BTF04 | reverse complement strand
AGTCTTCCTCCAGCAGCGGAAGCAGGGCAGCCCGCTCGATCGCCTCGAACAGGGCGCGCCGGGTCGTGCCGAGCCGGCGCATCGGGTGGGCGTTGATACGCTCGATCATCGTGGCGATGGCGGTGTTACATTCTGCGAGCGAGAAGAAGGTCTGCCGCCGAAGCCGTCCCAGGATGTAGGTTTGGGCCAAGCGCACGCCGGCCTCGACCTTGGCCTTGTCGCGAGGCTTGCGGGGCCGAGCCGGCAGGACGCCGACGCCGTAATGCTCGGCCATCATCCCGTAGGAGCGGTTGATCTCCGGATCGTAGAACGAGGCTTTGTGGACGGCGCTCTTGAGGTTGTCGGGCACGACGAGGCGGGGGACGCCGCCGAGGAAGCGGAACAGGCGGACATGCGCGCCGATCCAGTCGGGCAGCGTCTGGGTCCAGGTCGCCTCGGCGTAGGTCAGGCTTGATGCGCCCAGCACCGCCACGAAGATCTCGGCCTCGCGCACGATGCCGGTGGTGGGATCGACGATCCCGATCTTCTTGCCGGAGTAATCGACGAAGACCTTGTCGCCGGCGGCATGGTGCTGGCGCATCACCGGGGTGAGGCGGCGCTCGAACTCGCGATAGAGGTCGCAGAACCGCGAGTAGCCGTAGCCGTCGGGATGCGCTTCCCGATACTCCTCCCACAGCACCGTGAGGTTGACCCCGGGTCGGCGCATCTCTCGGACCAGTGACGACCAGTCCGGCTCGGGCAGGCGGCGCATGCCCTGCTTCACCCCGGCCCGGGCAAAC
>NZ_JAAHTB010000219.1 GCF_010692745.1 Methylobacterium sp. BTF04 | reverse complement strand
GACGGAGACGCAGGAATTGGTGGTGCCGAGGTCGATGCCGATGGCCTTGGACATGGTTGGTCTCCGTGATGTCTGTGGTGAGGGATGCGGCTACCGGGATGCTCTGCCGGCGGCGTCGAGGCGTGAGAGCGGTCAGGTTCGAGGCACGGTCCGCGGAATGCCCGGGCCGGACCGTCGAGACGTCCGAGACCGCGGGACGCGCCCGGCGCTTACGGATTCAGGAGAACCGGGCGGGACCCGGCTCACCGTGCGCGGTCCCTCTCGGGTCGCACCGCCATCGTCGTCCCAGGTCTCGCGCTGGAACTCATCGATGGCCATTGTGTGCGTAGGTCCGAAGTTCATGGCCGACCTCCCCTGGATGATGCCGGTCATCGCGGCGGCCCCGCAGCGTCGCCGGTCGAACCGGGCGTCGCGGAGTCGGTGCCGGCCAGGGCTCCGGTCGTGTCCGGTACGGTCTTGTGGCAGCCGCAGTCGATGATCCGGTCGCCCGGTGAGGCGTCGCCTTTCGGCTTCGTAGGGGCTGCCGCATCCGCCGACGTTGACCGGCAGGTGCAGTCCAGGGCCTCCGCCCGAGCCGGCGGGGCGTCACTCACCGTGCCGGGGTCATTCGCGCTGTTCACGGCATCGTTCGGAAGGGTGGCCTGGGCGAAGCCGACCTCTGTCATCGCCAATGCGAGCACGGCGGACAGGAGCAGGACGGGAAGACGCATCGGAAGATCCTTCGTCCGATGTCGAGCACCCGGCTCCGATCCATCGCCGAACGTCTATGCGCCCCATCCC
>NZ_JAAHTB010000218.1 GCF_010692745.1 Methylobacterium sp. BTF04 | reverse complement strand
AGCCTTGGCCGCTTGATCCAAACCAAACAGCCTCCGGGAAACCCGGGGCGGTTCAATGCCCTCGTGGATGCCCTGGATCTTGGGGCGCTCGGCTTCGAGGGCACCGATGCGGCACGGACGGGACGACCGGGCTACCATCCGGCCGCACACTTGAAGCTTTACGTCTACGGCTATCTCAACCAGGTTCCGTCGAGCCGACGTCTGGAGCGGGAAGCGGGCTGGAACGTCGAGGTCCTGTGGCTGACGGGCCGGCTGTCGCCCGACCATAAGACGATCGCCGAGTTCCGCCGGCAGAACGGACCTGCCATCGGGCGCGTCTGTGCCCGCTTCGTCGCCTTGTGCCGCGAGATGGGTCTTCTAACGGGGACGCGCGTCGCGATCGACGGCTCGAAGTTCAAGGCGGTCAACAACCGCGACCGCAACTTCACGCAAGGCAAGCTCGACCGGCGGCGCCAGCAGATCGAGGAGAGCGTGTCGCGCTATCTCTCGCAACTCGACACGGCCGATCGTCAGGATCCCACACCCGAACTGGCCGCCAAGGTGGTGCGGCTGAAGGAGAAGATCGCCCGCCTCGGGCAGGAGATGGAGCGGCTGGCTGGCCTGGAGGAGCAGATGAAGGCGGCGCCCGACCGGCAGATCTCGCTGACCGATCCCGACGCGCGCTCGATGGCAACGAGCGGGCGCGGGTCGGGCTTGGTGGGCTACAACGTCCAGGTAGCGGTCGAGTGAACCGCCCCGGGTTTCCCGGAGGCCATTTGGTTTGGGTCAGGCGGCCAAGGCT
>NZ_JAAHTB010000217.1 GCF_010692745.1 Methylobacterium sp. BTF04 | reverse complement strand
GGTCCTAGTACGTGCCGAACTTGTAGTTCAGGCCGGCGCGGACGACGGCGAACTCGGTGTCGCGGACCTGACGGCCACCGCTGGCCAGGACGACGCCCGGGCTGTTGGTGAAGATGGTGGCGCCGGCGTTGTTGACGGCGAAGGCGCCGGCATTGCGGCCGTTCTGGTCGAGCTTCACGTACAGACCTTCGACCTTGAACGTCACGGCCGAAGACTTGAAGAAGTTGAAGAACGAGTCGGTGGGGAGCGCGTATTCGATACCGCCGCCGGCAGCCCAGCCGGTCTGGAAGCTGTCGCGGCTGCCGCTGTTCAGGCCGAACTGCTGACCGCCGCCGGAGCCGTAGGCGAAGCCGCCGGTGCCGTACACGAGGGTGCGGTCGAAGGCGTAGCCGAGGCGACCGCGCACGGTGCCGAAGTAGTCGAGGCTCGACACGCCGGCCGGGTTGAACACCTGCTGGGCAGCAAGCGGGCCGGTGGCGGCGAAGCGGTTCCGCTCACGACCGAAGTCGACGTACTGAGCGTCGGCCTCGACGCCGACCACGAAGCCGGAGCCCGGGGTGAACTGGTAGTTGTAGCCGACCTGACCACCGCCGACGAAGCCGTCGTTGCTCTTGCCGTTGCTGAAGGCGATCGCCTGGGTGGTACCCGGGAGCACCAGGGTGCTGGCGCCGTTGACGCCGATGACGGTGGGGGCGCTGGTGCTGGAGGCGTCGAAGCCGTAACCAGCGTTGAAACCGGCGTAGAAGCCGGTCCAGGTGAACACCGGCACCGGAATGAACACCGG
>NZ_JAAHTB010000216.1 GCF_010692745.1 Methylobacterium sp. BTF04 | reverse complement strand
ACCCCCGTAATCGTGAGGTTCAGGCGCCGACGGTTTTGAGGATGGTGCCAAAGGGGCTGCTTCCGGTGAGGCGTGCGGTATCGACGACGGTGCGGATGGCCGCTTCGCCCTCAGCCGCCCACATCGCGCGGTAGCCGTTGGTGACCTTTCGCTGGACGACGGACGGGCGCAGCAGCCTCTCAGAACCGTTGTTGGTCGGTTCGACCGCGCCGGGGTGGGCGAGGAAGACCAGGAGCTGATGGCGAGCCCGACCGATCTTGGCCTGCAGATCGCGGGTCAGGTCGCAGCGGCTCGGCGTGGCGAGGATGGCGCCGAGCTGCCGATCCAGACTTCGGCGTTTGGCGGCCAGCGTCGAGGCGGCCAGATCGGTGACGCGCTCGGCCAGGGCGAACACGGATCGCAGCCAGATCTGCAGGCGCCATGGGACCGGATCATCGCTGGTCTCGACGACGTAGGCGACGTCGCGTGCGAGATGGGCGAGGCAGGTCTGGTGCGCGGCGGCGTGGCCCTGCTGGGCGGTGTAGCGGTCCGAGATCCACACCGCGGGCCGGTGGCCGTCCATCATCTCCCGAACCACCACGGCTCCCCGCGTCGGGGAGGCCGTGTGCACCACCGCGTCGGCCGCGTGGAAGACCCAATGATAGGCGTTGCTGCCCTCGATGCGCACGCCGGTCTCGTCCGAGGCAACGACGGTGGCGCGGCGCAGCGTCGAGACGGCCTCGTCGCGGCCGGGACGGAAGCGCTTCTGCGCGCGCTGGAGAAGGTTCATCAGCCCGCCCTGGCTGAGCG
>NZ_JAAHTB010000215.1 GCF_010692745.1 Methylobacterium sp. BTF04 | reverse complement strand
GTTGTCGTTCGGGACCCCAGCACCCGACAGGATCGCGCGCACGGCGAGCGCACGCCCGGCAGTAAGGTTCCAGGGTTCGCCGGCCTGCGCCGAGCCCGGGCGCGTGGTAGCCGTGTAGCCGGTTATAGACAAGCGGTTGGGCAGCCGGCGCAGGGCGGGCGCGAGCGCCTCCAGCACGCGACGGGTGCGCTCGTAGGGATCGACAGAGCCCTCGCGGAACATGGAGCGGCGGTCCTCGTCCACGAGGGAAACGTTCACGCCCTCATTGGTCGGCTCGATCACGATGTTGCGCGACAGCTCGGCAATTTCGGGCATCTTCTCGAGCGCTTGCCGGATGCTAGCTATGGCGCTGTAGTTGGCATCCACACTGGCGGCAGGGCGGCTAGCATCGCTATCGCTGGCGCGGCCCGGAGTGGACGGACGAGCTTTTTCCCCCTTCTCGGCAGAGCCCCTCGCTAAGTCGCGCGGCGTGGCCGCCTTGTTGCCTGAAGTGTCTAGGGCGGTGCCGTACAGCATTCCGCCAGCGCCACTGGTTGCAGGGCTCAAAGCCGCCGGCGCGAAGTATTCCGCCAAACCGATCTTCTGCTCCTCCGTCGTCATGCTGATCAGCCACATCAGCAGAAAGAACGCCATCATGGCGGTCACGAAGTCCGCGTAGGCGATCTTCCAGGCCCCGCCGTGGTGTACATGAGCGGCCTTCTTGACCCTCTTGATGATTATGATTGGCTGGACGGCCATTGTCATCGAATCCCTGCTCGAGATTGCATCAGATCTAGGCGGGCAGAGCGGCGGTT
>NZ_JAAHTB010000214.1 GCF_010692745.1 Methylobacterium sp. BTF04 | reverse complement strand
CGCGGGTGAACCTCAACATGATGTGGGCTGGGGTCGACGACGCCTCCTGGTCCGGATTTTTCGTCTTCGTGCCGGCGATGGCACTCCTCGGCCTAGTCTCGTGGCTGGCCTCGCCCCTCACGGTCCGCCACGCCCGCGTCGTGCAGCGCGTGGGCACGGCCATGGTCGCGCCGATCAAGGGCCTGGCTGAATGGTGGGACCCGAAGGGCCAACTCAAGGAGGCGGACATCTCCCCCTTCATGTGGCCCAACGGGACGATGCCGAAATCGGCCGAGTTCGATGCCCTCGTCGCGGACGGGTTCGCGGGCTATCGCCTGCGCGTCGGCGGCCTCGTGGAGACGCCCGTCGTGCTCTCGATGGACGATCTTCGGGGTCTTTCGAAGCAGGAGCAGATCACCACCCACTTCTGCATCCAGGGTTGGTCAGGCGTGGCTAAGTGGGGTGGCGTCCCGATGCGAACCATCCTGGACCTGGTGCGGCCGACCGCGGAGGCACGGTACGCTGTGTTCTACTCCTTCGCGGACGGCGGCGAGGGCGGCCGGTATTACGACGTGCACACCATCGGCAACATGGGGCACGCCCTCACGATGCTGGCCTACGAGATGAACGGCGCTCCGGTCAGCGTGCTCCACGGCGCGCCCATCCGGCTGCGATGCGAGAACGAGCTCGGGTTCAAGATGGTGAAATGGGTCGCCGCCATCGAGTTCGTCGACGACTTCGCTGATCTCGGCGCCGGCCATGGCGGCTACAACGAGGACCATGAGTTCTACGGCTACCGGATGCCGATCTGATGCCGGCATC
>NZ_JAAHTB010000213.1 GCF_010692745.1 Methylobacterium sp. BTF04 | reverse complement strand
CGCGGGTGAACCTCAACATGATGTGGGCTGGGGTCGACGACGCCTCCTGGTCCGGGTTACTCGTGTTCGTCCCGGCGATGGCGCTCCTCGGCCTGATCTCGTGGCTGGCCTCGCCCCTCACGATCCGCCACGCCCGCGTCGTGCAGCGCGTGGGTACGGCCATGGTCGGGCCGATCAAGGGCCTGGCCGAATGGTGGGACCCGAAGGGCCAGCTGACCGAATCCGACATCTCCCCCTTCATGTGGCCGAACGGCACGATGCCGAAATCCGCCGAGTTCGATGCCCTCGTGGCGGACGGTTTTGCGGGGTATCGCCTCCGCGTCGGCGGTCTGGTGGACACGCCCGTCGTGCTCTCGATGGACGACCTGCGCGCCCTCTCGAAGCAGGAGCAGATCACCACCCACTTCTGCATCCAAGGCTGGTCCGGCGTGGCCAAGTGGGGCGGCGTCCCGATGCGCACGATCCTGGACCTGGTGCGTCCGACGGCGGAGGCGCGCTACGCCGTGTTTTACTCCTTCGCGGACGGCGGCGAAGGCGGCCGGTATTACGACGTGCACACCATCGGCAACATGGGGCATGCCCTCACGATGCTGGCCTACGAGATGAACGGCGCTCCGGTCAGCGTGCTGCACGGCGCGCCCATCCGGCTGCGATGCGAGAACGAACTCGGGTTCAAGATGGTGAAATGGGTCGCCGCCATCGAGTTCGTCCACGACTTCGCCGATCTCGGCGCCGGCCATGGCGGATACAACGAGGACCATGAGTTCTACGGCTACCGGATGCCGATCTGATGCCGGCATC
>NZ_JAAHTB010000212.1 GCF_010692745.1 Methylobacterium sp. BTF04 | reverse complement strand
GGCGCGGCGGACCCGCAGCCTGGATGCGCTGCTGCCGGTGCTGTACCTGCGCGGCATCTCCACCGGCGACTTCCAGGAGGCGCTGTCGGCCCTGCTCGGCCGTGACGCCCCGAACCTCTCGCCCGCGGTCGTCACCCGCCTGACCGCGACCTGGGCGGACGAGTATACCCGTTGGCAGGGTCGCGACCTTTCGGCGCGCCGCTACGTCTACGTCTGGGCCGACGGGGTCTACCTGCAGGCCCGGATGGAGGATCAGGCCGAGTGCATGCTCGTGCTGATCGGGGCTACGCCCGAGGGTCGCAAGGAACTCGTCGGGTTCCAGGTGGGGGTGCGCGAGAGCGCCCAGAGCTGGCGCGAGTTGCTGGTCGACGTGAAGCGGCGTGGTCTTTCCATCGCGCCGGAGATCGCGGTCGGCGACGGCGCCCTTGGCTTCTGGAAAGCGCTCGACGAGGTCTTCCCCGGCACCCGCCACCAGCGCTGCTGGGTCCACAAGACCGCCAACGTGCTCAACAAGGCGCCGAAATCCGTGCAGGGCGCGATGAAGGCGGATCTGCGCGAGATCCACGCCGCCCCCACCCGCGCGGCGGCCGAGACGGCGATGGCCGTCTTCGTCGAGAAATACGGGGCCAAGTATGCCCGAGCCGCCGAGTGCCTGACCAAGGATCGAGAGGCGCTGCTCGCGTTCTTCGACCTGCCCGCCGAGCACTGGGACCACCTTCGGACGACGAATCCGATCGAGAGCGTGTTCGCCACGGTGCGGCACCGGACCGTGCGGACCAAGGGCGCGCTCTCACCGATCACCGC
>NZ_JAAHTB010000211.1 GCF_010692745.1 Methylobacterium sp. BTF04 | reverse complement strand
CCACCCCAACCTGCGCGGCCCGCGCTACTTCCACTGACGGAGACGACGATGCTCAGTAATTACCCACCCCCGTAATCGCGGGGTTCAGGCGCTGACGGTTTTGAGGATTGCGCCGAAGGGGGTGCTGCCTGTGAGGCGCGCGGTATCGACGACGGTGCGGATGGCAGCTTCGCCTTCGGCCGCCCAAATCGCGCGGTAGCCGTTGGTGACCTTTCGCTGGATCACGGATGGGCGCAGCAGCCGCTCGGAACCGTTGTTGGTCGGTTCGACCATGCCGGGATGATCGAGGAAGACGAGCAGCTGATGGCGAGCCCGGCCGATCTTGACTTGCAGGTCGCGGGTCAGGTCGCAGCGGCTTCGTGTGGCGAGGATTGCGCCGAGCTGCCGATCCAGGCTCCGGCGCTTGGCGGCCAGCGTCGAGGTGGCCAGATCGGTCACGCGCACGGATCTCAACCAGAGCTGCAGACGCCAGGGCACGGGATCATCGCTGGTCTCAACGGCGTAGGCGACATCGCGGGCGAGATGGGCAAGGCAGGTCTGGTGCGCGACCGCATGGCCCTGCTGAGCCGTGTAGCGGTCCGAGATCCAAACCGCCGGCCGATGCCCGTTCATCATCTCCCGCACCACGACCGCACCCCGCGTCGGCGAAGCCTGATGGACGACCGCCTCGGCCGAGTGGAAGACCCAATGGTAAGCGTTGCTGCCCTCGATGCGCACGCCGGTCTCGTCCGAGGCGACCACCGCGGCCCGACGCAGGGTCGAGACGGCCTCGTCGCGACCGGAGCGGAAGCGCTTCTGCGCGCGCT
>NZ_JAAHTB010000210.1 GCF_010692745.1 Methylobacterium sp. BTF04 | reverse complement strand
CACACCTGTGCACCCTGGGTGCGTGGCGCAGAAAAGGCCGTCCCAAATCGTGCGGCCGAGCCCAAATTTGGGGTGTCGCTCGAAAAACCCCTCTCAGCTGGCCATCGCCTGCAGCGGAGCGGCGCCCTCGCGCAGGACGTAGCCACGACCCCAGACGGTCTCGATGAAGTTCTGCCCGCCCGAAGCGTTGGCGATCTTCTTGCGCATTTTGCACATGAACACGTCGACGATCTTCAGCTCGGGCTCGTCCATGCCGCCATAGAGGTGGTTGAGGAACATCTCCTTGGTCAGCGTCGTGCCCTTCCGAAGCGAGAGGAGCTCCAGCATCTGGTACTCCTTGCCGGTCAGGTTCACGCGGTTGCTCGCGACTGTCACGGTCTTCTCGTCGAGGTTCACGACCAGATCGCCGGTGGTGATCACCGACTGAGCGTGGCCCTGCGAGCGCCGCACGATGGCATGGATACGGGCGACGAGTTCGTCCTTGTGGAATGGCTTGGTGAGGTAGTCGTCGGCGCCGAAGCCGAGGCCCTTCACC
Organism: Methylobacterium sp. BTF04; assembly: GCF_010692745.1. GTDB lineage: Bacteria > Pseudomonadota > Alphaproteobacteria > Rhizobiales > Beijerinckiaceae > Methylobacterium. The sequence continues at coordinate 271 of NZ_JAAHTB010000210.1, read as the reverse complement.
TTGTCCTCGATGCCGGCCATGCCCGACAAAATCAGGATCGGAGTCTTGACCTTGGACACGCGTAGGGCGCGCAGGACCTCGTAGCCGGAGATATCCGGCAGCGTCAGGTCGAGTAGGATGATGTCGTAGTCGTAGAGCTTGCCGAGATCGATCCCCTCCTCACCGAGATCGGTGGTGTAGGTGTTGAAGCTCTCTGCTTTGAGCATCAATTCGATACTCTGCGCGACCGACGCGTCATCCTCGATCAATAGGACACGCATAGGCCGGCTCC
>NZ_JAAHTB010000209.1 GCF_010692745.1 Methylobacterium sp. BTF04 | reverse complement strand
TCCTTCCCGCTCGCCTTGTCCTTGGCCGAGACGTTGACGATGCCGTTGGCGTCGATGTCGAAGGTCACCTCGATCTGCGGTTGGCCCCGGGGCGCCGGCGGGATGCCGACGAGGTCGAACTGGCCGAGCATCTTGTTGTCGGCGGCCATCTCGCGCTCGCCCTGGAACACCCGGATCGTCACCGCCGGCTGGCTGTCTGCCGCGGTCGAGAAGGTCTGGGACTTTTTGGTCGGGATCGTGGTGTTGCGCTCGATCAGCTTGGTCAGCACGCCGCCCAGCGTTTCGATGCCGAGCGAGAGCGGGGTGACGTCCAGCAGCAGCACGTCGCTGACGTCGCCCTGGAGCACACCGGCCTGGATCGCGGCGCCGATGGCCACGACCTCGTCGGGGTTCACGCCCTTGTGCGGCTCGCGCCCGAACAGCGCCTGCACGGTCTCCTGCACCTTCGGCATCCGGGTCTGGCCGCCAACGAGGATGACCTCGTCGATCTGCGACGACTCAAGCCCGGCATCCTTCAGGGCCGCCTTGCATGGCGCGACCGTACGCTCGATCAGGTCGGCGACGAGGGCTTCGAGCTTGGCCCGGCTGAGCTTGATCGCAAGGTGCTTCGGGCCGTTCTGGTCGGCCGTGACGAAGGGCAGGTTCACCTCGGTCTGGGTTGCCGAGGACAGCTCGATCTTGGCCTTCTCGGCGGCGTCCTTGAGGCGCTGCAGAGCGAGCCGGTCCTTGCGAAGGTCGATGCCGCTCTCCTTACGGAATTCGTCCACGAGGTAGTCGACGATGCGGTTGTCGAAGTCCTCGCCGCCGAGGAAGGTGTCGCCGTT
>NZ_JAAHTB010000208.1 GCF_010692745.1 Methylobacterium sp. BTF04 | reverse complement strand
CAGACTCGCACGCTTCACCGAGTGAGTGAATCCTCCGTCCGCGTCACTGCACTAGGCTCCTGGCGAACGCTGCCGCCAGTCCGGCGACCAGCAGGCAGCGCTGGTGCGTGGCATCGCCGAAGCGTTGCACGGCCAGGACCCAGTCCTGAATACCGCTCTCTCGAATGGCGCGCACGATCAGTTCGGTGCCGGTCATCGCCACGTCGGGCATGACCGCCCGCCTAGAGCCGAAGGTTTGGATGAGATACTGCCGAGCTTCGATGGCCAGCTTGGCGGCGGTGCCCTTCGTCACTGCCTCGCGCTGCATCCGGATGATCCTGCTGCGCAGCGATTTGATCGCGGCTCCGGCCGGCAGCGTGTCGGTCGCGCCCAGCACCAGGGCCTGGGCATCGGCGCGTGCGACGTTGCCGTAAATCAGGAACAGGAAGGGTACGTCCGCCCCACGCACACGCTCGAGGATACGCTTTAGGCGCAAGACAGCCTCCAAGGTGAGGTGTGCCACATCGCTCACGATCAGGTCGGGTTCGGTGGCCGGGGGGGGCGTCGACGTAGAGATCGTGGACGCGCCAGCGCCACCCCGGGCCGAAGTCGCGCGCCAACCGCTCTGCGCGCCCCATGTCGTCGCCGATCAGCGGCAGCTCGCCCGACGAGACCGGCCCCGTCACGGTCTGTCTGGCGTGGCGGAGAGCCGCCGGGGTCCGACTGGGCACTGCGCCGTGCGCGGTCAGATGCGGCATCGGTAGAGGGTTGATGTTCTTGCTCATGCCGTCAGCTGGGACCCTGAGCATCTATCAGTTTGAACCCTTGTCGTTGACGGCCTGACTCCGCCTGTG
>NZ_JAAHTB010000207.1 GCF_010692745.1 Methylobacterium sp. BTF04 | reverse complement strand
TCGCGCTGATCGAGACCAAACCGAACGCTCTCGACCAGGCGGCCGCGCTCCAGGGTTGGGATCTGCCCGAGGCGTTCCAGCACCTGCGCCACCTCCTGGAGGCTCGCATGGGCAACCGCGGCAAGCGCGAGTTCATCCTGTCAGCGGGCGTTGAATACTCCCTGATTTTGGGCATCGAAAATTCCCTGGTCGGCTCCTTTAGCTGAGGGGTCGCGATGCGCCTCGCACCCTCAGGCTTATCCATCCGCGCCCACGATGCCCGCCGACGAAGGTCGGACGGGAGGGGCGGCGGTGGTTCAGTTGGGAGAGCTCATCATGATCCTGGACCTTCACCGTCAGGGACTGTCCGTTACGGCCATCGCGCGCCGGACCGGGCGGGATCCCAAGACCATCCGCAAATACATTGAACGCGGGCTCGACCTGCCGGCTTACGGCCCCCGACAGGCCGGGCGTCCCAACAAGATCGCACCGTATCTCGACTATGTCCGGGAGCGCGTCGCCGCCTTCCCGGATCTCAGCGCGGTGAGGCTGACGCGGGAGTTGCGCGAGCGTGGCTATATCGGGGGCTACACCGCGGTGAAGCGGTTCGTGGCCGCGATCCGGCCGTCTGACGCCAAGCCCTACGAGGTCCGTTTCGAGACGCCGGCCGGTCAGCAGGCGCAAGTCGACTTCGCGCGCTTCGTCGTCACGTTTGAGGACGCCCCTGGGACGACCTGCATCGTCTGGCTATTCTCGCTCGTGCTGGGCCACTCACGGCACATCGAAGCGCGGTTCGCCCTGCACCAGGACCTGCAGACCCTCCTGCGCTGATGGGGTGGACGGCCCCCGAACGGCATCGCTGTGCCAAGCTGAGGTCGTTGC
>NZ_JAAHTB010000206.1 GCF_010692745.1 Methylobacterium sp. BTF04 | reverse complement strand
CTTTGCCGAAACACGACGAACACAAAAATTCACACTCCGAAAAACAAGCTCCGCTATCAACGAGGTTTGAAAAAAAATAGAAGGTTGGTAATGAAGAGAAGGGCATTTCTACTTGGTGGAGCTGCCGCGGCCAGCACAGCAACAGTCGGTTACACATTGTTGCCTCCCTCTGCCAAGATGCTGTTGGGCAATTACGGTATCCTGCTCGGACGTATCCCGATCCTTGTCGAGCGGGACTTCGGATGGACGGGCGCAGATTTCGCCACCGGCGGAACGAAGGGCATCAACACGGCGGCCCTTCCGGCGCCGATCTTTCGCCATCGGCCTAATTGCGTCACGACCCTCGCCAACATCGTCGGTCCTTGCGACGCCGCGAACGTGCCATTGAGGGTGGACGTCTCGGAGGGTCGGTCAGGGCTCCCCATGCGGCTCTCGCTCCGCGTCGTTGATGCGGCGACCTGCCGCCCGCATGCGGCGGCCGAGGTCCAGCTCTGGCACGCCGACGCGCGGGGCATTTACTCTGGCCGAGAAGTCTCGGCCGAATGCACCTTAGGCGACTCAGAGGCCTTGAGCGGACTCGCCTTCCGCGGACGCCAGACAACTAATCGCGACGGCATTACCAATTTTATGACCGTCTATCCGGGCTGGTATGACGGGCGCAGCATCCACGTCCATGTCCGTGTGGTCGTCGACGGGCGGGAAGCCTTGGTCAGTCAGCTCTTCTTCGACGACCTCTTAAGCGACGCAATCTACAGCACGCATCCGGATTATGCTGGCCGGCCGATCAGGAACACCCGTAACGATCGCGACCTGTTCCTGCCCCGTGCCTACCTCAACGAATATATCTTCGACTTCGAGAAACTCGACAT
>NZ_JAAHTB010000205.1 GCF_010692745.1 Methylobacterium sp. BTF04 | reverse complement strand
GGCAGAGCCGTGTGGAGGCCCTTGGACAGGAGATCGACCCCCGACATCTCGGTCAGAACCATCGTCTTCGCAGCGGCGGTGAGAGCGGCCTTGCGATCCCGCACTTCCTGATGGCGGATGCTGATCAGCCGGCGGCCCTGCGGGAGGCGGTGACCAGCATGTTGGAGGGGAGGAAGGAGGGGGCGGTCATTTGCGTTCCGAGAAGCAAGGTTGTGTATGAAGCACAACCTGACTCCTCACCAGCGCCTTGTCAACAAGGTTGTGCCTGAGCTACAATATTTTTGTGAAATACGGAGAGCTCGTGTCCATTCGCCTTACCCCTCGCCTGTGCCGCGCAGGCAGATCCTTTTTGGCCTGGGAACAGGCAGATTTGCATGAAGCCTCGGGCGTCTCGAAATCTACGATTGGCGCATTCGAGCGGCGTGACGAGACCGCCAGCTTAACAACCATGAACAACCGCGCTCTGGTCGAAGCCTTTGAGCGCGCCGGCCTGGAATTCATCCCCGAGAACGGGGGAGGGGCCGGCATCCGGTTCCGGGAGCGGAAAGCCTCTGTCGCTTCAAACTCAGGCACCTCATAAAAGGCCCGATTTTCTATTCGGCATAGGGGTATGGGCAGAGGGGCAGGCTATAATTCGAGAGCCCTAGAAGACCCCTTTAGATAAATCGCAAAACTTACAATTGAGTACGGTATTGTACGCAATCGATTGATAGATTTATCTAAATCGGTGAAAATTAAGTGCTTTAAACCTGTGTGGCCTATTAAATCGCGAAGCTGAGGTCTAATCTCGCCGCATTGTTGGCCAATACGATCGGGCGCCGATGACAGAGAGCCAGCTTGTGCTCCCGCCTTAATACTCTGGGCGGTTCAATGTCCAGTGAAAAAAAAGA
>NZ_JAAHTB010000204.1 GCF_010692745.1 Methylobacterium sp. BTF04 | reverse complement strand
CTTTACGCTACGCTCGCCGCCTCAGATCCACTGCCCTCATGAATAAGACGGGTTAGAGGTCGCCTTCCGGTATGATGCAGGGCATGGAACAGGAGCAAAGGGCAGGGTCGTTCAGTTCGATCCTATATATGCCCTAGTCGACACAGGTGCGGACCTAAACTATGCAGATCCCTACCTAATCGAAAAGTACAAATGCCCAAAGATTGGCTCTGCCAATGTGTCTGGCGTCACCTCAACCCTTCAGTCTTCTCACCACGTCTGCCATCTATTTTTTCCTAATATTGGACTGCAGATAGAGACTGATGTCGTCGGCTCACCCCTCCGGGCGAACGGTCGCCAGTATGATCTCATCCTTGGCTGTCTCTTTCTGCAGAAGGGTATTCTGCATATGGATTTTCCCTCCAAGTCGTTCAGCTTCTCGCTGCCCCGCTGAAGTAAGCCATAGCGCGAGCCATGGTGAATTTGGGTCAACGTTGGGAAATGAAGACCTGCAAGCAGCCTCTCGAACTACCGCAGCGCAATTGCTCATCACGTCTCTCCTCACGAGTTCCAAAGTCCAGGATAGGTGTCGAGATCGTAAGTCCGCCGCGGGAACGCCTGCGTCGCGATCTCTGCGAAGGTCAGTTCGCCCTCGGCCGTCGCACCGCCGAGCGTCACCCGCTTCAGCTCCAGCCCCTCGATCATATCGACCACCGTCGTCAGGTCGCCGCCGAGATATGCCCGATACGTCACTCGGATCGCGCTGGTGGCCTGCTTGAGATACGGCAGGATGCGGCCCGACACGTTGTCGATCGAGAGCTTTGCGGGCGTTGGGCCGTTATCCTCAAAGCCTGGCGGCGTGTAGGCGAATGCGCAGGCGATGGCCCAAACGCGGCGGCCGTCCTCCAGCGTGATCTCCACATCGTCCTCGATGC
>NZ_JAAHTB010000203.1 GCF_010692745.1 Methylobacterium sp. BTF04 | reverse complement strand
AGTGTCTGCCCCGAAATGAAGTTGGGTGATATCAATGACTTGTGATTCAGTCGGAGTTGCGAAGCAACGACGGAGTTTCACATGTGGACCGATATCACCCGCGCCAAGCATGCGCGGAAGGGCCTGCGGTATTCAAGCGATTTGACGGATGCGGAATGGGCGGTGCTGGAGCCCGTCCTTCCGCCGAGGTCGAAGCTTGGCCGCCCGCCGAAGTGGTCGCGGCGAACGATCATGAACGGCTTGCTCTATGTGCTGCGCAGCGGTCAGCCCTGGCGGATGCTGCCTGGGGACTTCCCGCCGGTCTCGACGCTCCAGCGCTATTTCTACGCCTGGCGCGACAGTGGCCTTTGGAGCACGATCAACCACCTGCTGCTGATGGCCGTGCGTCTCGCCGCCGACCGGGAGGCTTCGCCCAGCGCCGGCGTGATCGATAGCCAAAGCGTCAAAACCACTGAAAGCGGCGGGCCTTGCGGCTATGACGCGGGCAAGAAAATCAAAGGCCGCAAGCGTCATATCCTGACCGACACCATGGGCCTGCTGGTCGCCGCCATCGTCCATACCGCCGACATCCAGGACCGCGATGGCGCGCCCGAGGTTCTGGCCTCGATCCGAGCCAGCTTCCCCTGGTTGCGCCACGTGTTCGCCGACGGCGGCTACGCGGGGGAAAAACTTGAGACCGCGCTCAAGGGGAAAGGCGACTGGACCCTCGAAATCATCAAGCGATCCGATGCAGCCAAGGGCTTCGTCTTGCTGCCGCGCCGGTGGGTCGTGGAGCGCACCTTCGCCTGGTTCGGCCGCAACCGCCGCCTGGCCAAGGACTTCGAGACAACCATCGAAAGCTCCACCGCATGGCTCCTGCTAGCCTCGGTTCAACTCATGACCCGCCGCATCGCAAACCCATGATATCCATCAGAAACATTATGAGTCAGACTCT
>NZ_JAAHTB010000202.1 GCF_010692745.1 Methylobacterium sp. BTF04 | reverse complement strand
CTCCCAGGCACCTCAGCCAGATTCTCTCGTGCAGCCAGGGCTCTCAGGGCGTGCGTCAGCGCCCCAAGAGGACGCACGATCGCACGAGCCGCTAGCAGACCAAGCACGGCCGTGATTGCAAGGACAACAACCCCTGCCAGCGCGAGCGTTCGAGACAAGGATTGAACAGAGGCCACCGCCTCGGCACGGGCTTGCTCTGCGACAATCATCCAGGTTGCACCAAAAACCGAGACGCGTGCCGCGGAAGCCAGACGTGAACCATTTTCGGTGTCGTAAGTGAACGAGACGCCATCGCTTAGCTGCGTCGCGTCGAACCCGATACGAGACAGATCGGCACCAGCCTTGCTGTCACCGTTCAAAGGCGGGTTGCTGCGCAGACGCCCGTCCGATCCAACAGCCAGGATTTGGCCGGTGTCGCCCAGCCCATTCCGCTTGGCGAGGCTCCGGTCGAATAAGGTTGGCGTTACGCGAAGTGCCACGAAGCCAATCCGCTCCGCAGCCTGTGATGTGCCCATGGCGACGTTGGCGCGCTTAGTGACGGCCTTGCCAATGAAGGCCGAGGGTTCTCCGGCGGATAGATAATCGGCAAAGTCTTCGAATACGATCGCGTTAGTATCCGACCCCTTCAGCCGCTCGTAGAGCCGGTTGAGACCGCTCGAATGTAGGATGCTGTCCGCAACCGAGAGGGAAAAATCTTCGCCCTTTGTCGTGGTATAGACGATGCGACCGCTCTCATCGAGGAAAACCAGATCGGCATAGCCGGGCTGCGCAACGAGGATGCGTGCCACCTCCTGCACCTTCGCATGTCGTCGGCCATAAGCGGAGTTGGTCGAGGCGCCATCATAGGCGATTCTATCCTCCAGGCTCTGCGGTGCCCGAAATGCCTGGATCAGCGCTGCATAACCGGGCTTTGCCGGATCAAGGTTCTCGACGAGATCCGGGAAGTTGGACA
>NZ_JAAHTB010000201.1 GCF_010692745.1 Methylobacterium sp. BTF04 | reverse complement strand
CGACGAACACCTCGGAGTCGGCGCCGTTGGGCGCCTGGTTCACGCTTCCCCAGAAATCCGGGGGCGCCCAGTAGTTCGTGAAGGTGTCGGTGGTGCCGAGCGGGATGAACCGCACATCGCCGGCCGGGATGAACCGCTGCGCCACGCTGGTGGTGCCGTCCTCCTGCATGAAGGACGCGCTGCCGCGGTACTCCTCGAACGTGATGCCGCCGAACTCGAAGCCCTTGCGGACGTCCTGGCGCATCGGGTTCGGGGCCGACGCATAGTACGTGTAGGCGGTCTTCACGCTGGCATGCGTGATGAACTTCCGGAACCACTCGGGCGAGCAGAGAGCGTGCACGCCGGTCATGGTCTCACCGAGGAGGTTATCCTCCATGTAGCCGGTGACGTCCTGGCACTTGCCGACCACGTCAGTGGCGGGGGTGCCAAGGAGGAAGTCGACCACCTGCTCGGTGACACCGAAGGAGGTGAACAGGTTGAGCAGGACACTTCCGTCGGAATCGCGGATGATGCCCTTCACCGCGCCCATCCGCAGGTTCTCCAGCGTGATGGCATGCTTGCGCCGCATGGTGATGAGCTTCCGGTTCAGGAAGCCGAGCACCGTCTCCAGACCGGCATCGCCGTTGGAGGTCAGGGCGAGCATGTTCTGCACGTCGGTGGCGAGGACACTGTCCTCATGCGGGATGTGCGGCACGACGAAGGACGCCGGCTTCTGCTTGCCACGGGTGCCGAGACTGGCCGGGCCGCCACGCGGGCGGGTCGGCAGCAGGTTGAGCACGCCATTCTCAATCATGACGATGACGGAGGTGGTGGCGACAGGCTCGGCGGTGAACAGCCCGAGTTCGTTGATGCGGCCGTAGCTGTTCGGCACCATGGCGATGTTGCCGGTCAGGGAGGCCGCAGAGAACGCGTCCTGATTGAAGATGTCGAGGATGGTGGGCATCGGCTTACGCTCCT
>NZ_JAAHTB010000200.1 GCF_010692745.1 Methylobacterium sp. BTF04 | reverse complement strand
CGACGAACACCTCGGAGTCGGCGCCGTTGGGCGCCTGGTTCACGCTTCCCCAGAAGTCCGGGGGCGACCAGTAATTCGTGAAGGTGTCGGTGGTGCCGAGCGGGATGAACCGCACGTCGCCGGCCGGGATGAAGCGCTGCGGCACGCTGGTGGTGCCGTCCTCCTGCATGAAGGAGGCGCTCCCGCGGTATTCCTCGAAGGTGATGCCGCCGAACTCGAAGCCCTTGCGGACGTCCTGGCGCATCGGGTTCGGAGCCGACGCATAGTATTTGTAGGCCTCCTTCACGCTGGCATGCGTGATGAGCTTCCGGAACCACTCGGGCGAGCACAGGGCGTGCACGCCGGTCATGGTTTCGCCGAGGAGGTTGTCCTCCATGTAGCCGGTGACGTCCTGGCACTTGCCGACCACGTCGGTGGCGGGGGTGCCGAGGAGGAAGTCGACCACCTGCTCGGTGACCCCGAAGGCGGTGAACAGGTTGAGCAGCACGCTGCCGTCGGAATCGCGGATGATGCCCTTCACCGCGCCCATCCGCAGGTTCTCCAGCGTGATGGCATGCTTGCGCCGCATGGTGATGAGCTTCCGGTTCAGGAAGCCGAGAACCGTCTCCAGGCCGGCATCGCCGTTAGAGGTCAGGGCGAGCATGTTCTGCACGTCGGTGGCGAGGACGCTGTCCTCATGCGGGATGTGCGGCACGACGAAGGACGCCGGCTTCTGCTTGCCGCGGGTGCCGAGGCTGGCCGGGCCGCCGCGCGGGCGGGTCGGCAACAGGTTGAGCACGCCGTTCTCGATGATGACGATGACGGACGTGGTGGCGACGGGCTCGGCCGTGAACAGGCCGAGTTCGTTGATGCGGCCGTAGCTGTTGGGCACCATCGCGATGTTGCCGGTCAGGGAGGCCGCCGAGAACGCGTCCTGATTGAAGATGTCGAGGATGGTGGGCATCGGCTTACGCTCCT
>NZ_JAAHTB010000199.1 GCF_010692745.1 Methylobacterium sp. BTF04 | reverse complement strand
CGCAGGTTCGGCGGGTGTCGTCAAACAGGTGATTTCCGTGACGGGCCGGGCGTCGCCCAGAAGTGGGTGGTTTTCAGCTCGAAATCTATGCGAAAAACCCTGTCGGAATGAGCCAGTATACGGGAACCGCTGTGATGAGGTTTTCCGTACATGCTGGTCGGCTACATGCGCGTGTCTACCGATGGCGACCGGCAGGTCATGGACCTGCAGCGCGATGCGCTGCTCGCCGCCGGCGTCGACGTGCGTCACCTGTTCGAGGACCGGGCCAGCGGCAGCCGTGGGGATCGGACCGGCCTCACCAAGGCGCTGGCCTTCCTGCATCCCGGCGACTGCCTGGTGGTCTGGAAGCTGGATCGGCTCGGCCGCTCGTTGCCTCATCTTCTCGCCACGATTGGCGACCTCAAGGCCCGCGGCGTCGCGTTCCGGTCGCTGACCGAGCAGATGGACACCACCACGCCGCAGGGCGAGTTCCTGTTCCACGTGTTCGGGGCGCTCGCCCAGTTCGAGCGATCGCTGATCCAGGAGCGGGTGCAGGCCGGGCTCGCTGCCGCGGCGCGGCGGGGACGACGGGGTGGGCGTCCCACCGCCATCGATCCCGAGAAGCTCGCCGCCGTGACGGCCGCCCTCGAAGGCGGCGCCACCAAAGCCGCGGTCTGCCGCACCTTCGGCCTCAAGCGCAGCACGCTGATCGACTCCCTCGCCCGGATCGGCTGGTCTCCGGCCGGATCGAAGCGGGAGGCATGAGTGGCGCGACGGCAACAATTGGGCGAGGCACAGATCGCGGCGCTCTACGACCCTCCGACCGAACAGCGGGAGCTGGTGCGTCATGACACTTTGTCGGGATCCGACCTCGTCGCGGTCCGGCGCTGCCGCGGCGATCACAACCGTCTCGGCACCGCGCTGATGCTCTGTTATCTGCGTCACCCCGGACGCGCGCTGCGCGCCGGCGAGCGTCCGCCGCCGGCTTTGCTCGACTTCGTCGCGGCTCAACT
>NZ_JAAHTB010000198.1 GCF_010692745.1 Methylobacterium sp. BTF04 | reverse complement strand
GCCTCCATCACCGGCCGGCTTCAAATCGGAACGGTGGCCGGCTTCGCCTCGGAATGACGGCCGGCTTCAAATCGGAATCCCCGGCCGGCTACGTCGGAATACGCAGTGTAGGGCGGTGACAAACCCATCCACTGGAGCGTCGGCGGTGTGCTGATGCGGCCGGGGTAAAAGCCGGCCAGTGGAGAGGCTTCTCTTTAGGGAGGGGCCCAGGATGTTTGACGTGGAAGTCTACGCGGCCGTTCGTCAGTTCGTTTTCATCGACGGTCATTCTCGTCGCGAGGCAGCCCGGGTCTTCGGGCTCAATCGCGAGACGATTGCCAAGATGTGCCGGTTCTCACTGCCACCGGGCTACACGCGCTCGAAGCCGATCGAGAAGCCGAAGCTGGGGCCGCTGCTGCCGGTGATCGATGCGATCTTGGAGGCGGACCGGATCGCACCCGTCAAGCAGCGGCACACGGCCAAGCGGATCTTCGAGCGCCTCCGCTTTGGAGCCGGTTCATGATCCTGTCCGCCATCGCCGCGAAGCTGAAGCAGCGCGCCAAGGACGATTTCAAGGGCCGACATTACGAGGCGAGACGTACATCAAGGTCCGCGGTGAGTGGCGCTACCTCTACCGAGCCGTCGATAACCATGGCAATCCGGACGACTTCCTGCTGACTGCCCGACGCGATCTCGAAGCGACCAAGCGGTTCTTCCGCAAGATGTTGCAGGATCAGCCGCTGCTGGCTCCTGAACGGATTGGTACGGATGGTGCCGGCACCTATCCGCCGGCCATCGCTGAGAGCCGAAAAGAGGGCCTGCTGCCCGGCATACCCACCCACTACGTCACGAAGCACTTGCAGCAGGGCTAGAGTTCGCGACAAGCCCACCCCAGATCCACCGTCCTCATGAATAAGACGGGCTAGCCCGTCTTATTCATCAGGCTGTTGCGGACGGTGGTGCGCATCCGGCGAAGGCCGCCTTGCTCCGAGGTCTGTCGACGTCCAGCTTTT
>NZ_JAAHTB010000197.1 GCF_010692745.1 Methylobacterium sp. BTF04 | reverse complement strand
GCCATCAGCCCAGAACCCACCGTCCGCAACAGCCTGATGAATAAGACGGGCTAAGGATTCGCGTCGTCTTGCCAGCGCGGTCCAGGATCGGATTGTACGTGGCCTGAAGCCAAATCGGCTTGCCGCTTTTACCGAAGCGGCGATACTCCGACGCCTTGAATTCGCCTTTAGCAAGTGCGATCCAGAAAGCCTTATATTCCTGGCCCTCACTTTCAATTGGATCAACAAACAAGCGATGGTGTCGGCCCTTGATTTCGTCGAGTTTGTAGCCGACTACTTTTAGGAAGTTATTATTAGCCGTTAAAATCGTACCGTCTGGAGCAAACTCGATTATCGCTTGGGAACGGTCGATGGCTTCCATGATCGGGCTATTGTTGCGATTGAACATCCACATAGCTGTATTCCTAAACAGGTCTATTAACTAAGACTGCATAAGTAATTTTTAATATTCTACACTCTTAAGCTAGATTACGGATGATACCCCGCACCTTGCTAACCAAATTAGTGAATTCGTCAGCTTCGGCACAAAACACATCAGTAAACGGGGAGTTTTTCGGTAGCGCGTTTAGTCGCTGTTTTAGTATAACAAGATTTCGTTCGAGCAGACTATCGAGCTGCAGGATCTGGAATTGCCGGCTGCCAGTTTCTTCGCCACGTTCTATTGCAGATTGCAGTTCGGCAATAAGTCGGCCACATCCGCTAGCGTCAGGTTGGCTCGGTAATAGGATGACGTCCATTATATAATTTACCATCCGTTTAGGCTAGAAACCTGGAAAATCTAGCTGATGTGGAGTGAGGTAGGTAAGTCCGCCTTTTTGAAAGTACCGAGCGTCTTGAGATTCTTGGGCAGGATGCAGGTTAGGAACTTGCTTTCGCGGATGATTCAAAAAATACCGGCTGAGGAAGCGATTAATTAACTTACCTTTCCCAGGCTGGAGCTTATTATATTTTAAAGTTTTGTATCTTTAGTTGAAATAGAGCCATAGACCTGACCATCTATCAGTTTCTATGTTTTCCAGAGCGGGGGCAGCGGGAGGAGACC
>NZ_JAAHTB010000196.1 GCF_010692745.1 Methylobacterium sp. BTF04 | reverse complement strand
TCGGTGAAGGGGGCGTTGGAGACGTAGACGAGGTCGCGGTTGCGCATGCGGAAGGCCTGGGTGAGGAACAGGCTGTTGGGGTCGCGCATGTTGACGCGGTAGACCACCGGCACGAGCGGGGTGCCGAGGAGCGGGCTGCCGGGCTTGAGGCGGCGCACCACCGCGGCGGGCTCGAAGCGGAAGATGAAGGTGCCGGTGGGGTCGGCCTGGACGTCGCTGAGGCCGCGGGCCTTGGCCAGGGCCTGGGCCAGGGTGATGCCCTCGGCCTGGAACGGGATCTCGGTGGAGTTGCCGAGCGCGCCCACCGCCAGGAAGGTCTGGGGATCGCGCACCAGGGTGAGCACGTCGCTGGGCCGCAGGAAGATGTTTTCGCGCGGGTTCGAGACGATGGTGGTCATCGGCACGGTGGCGGTCTGGTTGCCGCGCGAGAGCCGGACGAAGGTCTCGTTGACGGGCGAGCGCACGCCGCCGGCGGTGGCGATGACGTCGAGGATGCGGTCGCCCTTGCCCGAGAGCGGCACGCGGGCGCCGGCGATGACCTCGCCGGTGACGGTGACGGTCTGGGAGACCGCCCGGGTGACCGAGACCAGCACCTGGGGCTGGATCGCCTTGCCGGCGAGTTCGGTCTCGATGAGGGACTGGACGTCCTGGGCGCGCCGGCCGGCGACCTGGATGCGTCCGGCATAGGGCACCGAGATGGCGCCGTCGCGCGAGACGACCTGCTCGGGGATCAGGGCGGATTTCGAGCCGGCGGAGAAGCGGTCGGCCACCAGTGGCCCGGAGAACAGGCCGCCCGACCCGGCCTCCCAGACCGAGACGGCGACGAAATCGCCGACCCCGATGACGGGTTCGAGGGAGGGGCGCTTGTCGCCGAAGGAGGCGAGCAGGCTGTCGAGCGCCCGGCCGCGCAGGGCCTCGACGGTGGCGGCCGAGATGTCGACGATCTCGTAGCGCGCGAACGTCCCCTCGCTCGTCGAAATGTCCGCCCCGTCCACCACCGCACCCGTGGTCGGACCGGCGGCGGGCAGAAGCGACGAACAGCC
>NZ_JAAHTB010000195.1 GCF_010692745.1 Methylobacterium sp. BTF04 | reverse complement strand
TAGAGCGTTTTCGGTTTAATCTGGTTCATATCCTGCGGCGGCGAAGAAGTTGGCGCAGTCGCTGTGCGTGATGGTGTCGATGAGGCGTCCGATCGCGGACCACAGCCCCTCGACGGTTCGCTCGGCCGCCTTTCGCAAGAGAGCTTTGAGCTTCGAGAAGGCCATCTCGATCGGGTTGAAGTCCGGGGAATAAGGCGGGAGGAACAACAGCCGCGCGCCCGCCGTCTCGATGGCCACGCGCACGGCTGGTCCCTTGTGGCTGCCGAGGTTGTCCATCACGACGATGTCGCCGGGCGTGAGTTCAGGCACCAGCACCTGCTCGACGTACGCTTGGAAGGCGTCGCGGTTGATCGGCCCGTCCAACACGAACGGCGCGGCGATCCCGGACAGGCGCAGTCCGGCGACGAAGGTGGTGGTTTTCCAGTGGCCGTGAGGCACGGCTGAGCGCAATCGCTCGCCCCTGATGCAGCGTCCGCGTTTGCGGGCCATGTTGGTCGAGGTCCAAGTCTCGTCGAGGAACACGAGGCGCGCGGGGTCGAGATCGGGCTGGCTCTCGAACCACGCTTCACGCGCTGCCTTCACATCCGGCCGGTCCTGCTCGGCGGCGTGAGCTGTCTTTTTTTGTACGTCAGATCGCGCGCGTCGAGAAAGCTCCACAGGGTTCCCAGCCCAACCGTGAGGTCGTGCTCGGCCAACAACCGGGCACGCATCTCCTCCAGGGTAATGTCGTCCTTCTCGTCGATCAGGCCGCGCAGGAATGCCTCGTGCGGATCGAGCTTCGAGCGGCGCGCCCGCCCTTGCGGACGGGCCGCCACCGTCCCGGTCGTCGTGAGCGCGGCCATCCACCGGATCGAGGTCGCGATGCCGACCCCAAAGCGCGCCGCCGCTTGCCGGCGCGAGGTCACCGCAGCCGCCTCCACCACCCGCTCGCGTAGATCCTGGCTGTAGGGTCGGCCCATGTCTCGCTCCTCGTCCCGAGCGATCAGTGAATCAGCCCAAAGCCTCCGCGTGAACCCCGAACGCGCGACTCAGCACAGACCGAAAACGCTCTAG
>NZ_JAAHTB010000194.1 GCF_010692745.1 Methylobacterium sp. BTF04 | reverse complement strand
CGCCGTCAGCCCAGAACACGCCGCAAGACACCGCCTGGTGAATAAGACGGGCTAGCGGTGTTCGTCCAGCGGTTCCGCCCGATGAGCTGGAGCGGCTCGCGCGCCGCGCTAATGGAGGCGAACGCTCGCTTGCTCGACAGCCTGGAGGCGCAGATCTCGACGAACCTCATGCCGATCGTGGCCGACGCCAAAGCCCAACTGGCGCAAGAGATTGCGAGGGAGCGGGAGTGTGAGTCTGCAAGGGATCGTGCGCGGGACGAAACGTTCGAATGATGCTCGGGAGCGAGTGGTGCGACGCTGAACATCTGCTTTCTACGACCTGTCGAAATGTAGATAACTCATGTCGGGGGAATCTATGTGTATCCCAGGTCCGCTCACGACTAGCAAATGTAGATCGAATTATCATCGAGTTTTTTAATTAATAAAAACCCAACGTATTGGATATTCGGAAGGTGCGAACTTGTTGGTCGGCGGACTGAGTTATTTGAGCCATTTATTGATTAACGACAAATGTATTTCATTCGCCGGGTCAGCAGAGCATTCGTCTACGATTGGATGTGTATATTTGAAAGGCACCTGCCCCTGAAACGCGATTTGACTCTCAACAGTTATGGGATTGCACAATGAGTCAGGAAAAAAAGTCTCGCAAGTTCGATAGCGACATTCCAGAATTTATACGGGAGTATGCTGGCGAAGGAACTGAAAATATTTCTCACCGAGATTGTTGTTGGATGGGAAAAGATGGTGGGCTAGATGACAAAGATTTTCATGGTATTTCTTTAGAAGTGCGGCCACTCGAGGATGCTGTAGCACTCGCAAAAGCGCGTGGCACCGCGGGTAGTTCATCAGTAGAATCTATTTGTATTTCGAATAAAATTTCAATGCCATGGGACGCACGCAAAAGAGGACCGAAGGAATTCATCGACGATGATATGATTTGCATCATCGCCACGAGATTTCACGAGCGTTTTTTTTCTAATTCGCCGCGGATTCCAGAATTAGTGTCTGTTCGGCAACATATTGATTGATTTGAGTAGGTTGTGATTCAAGCGG
>NZ_JAAHTB010000193.1 GCF_010692745.1 Methylobacterium sp. BTF04 | reverse complement strand
CTAGAGCCGTGTCCGGTTGGGTTGAGTCAGGGGGTATCGGGCGGGCGGCGGATCTGATTCGATGTCGGGCTTTCCAAGGAGAGTGAGATGCCGTCAGCCTTATCGGTGGATCTGCGTGAGCGGGTGATTGCGGCGATCGAGGCAGGATCCTCGCGCCGTCGGGCGGCCAAACGCTTCGGTATCGGCCCATCCAGTGCGATCCGCTGGCACGAGCGCTTCCAAGAAGAGGGCGCGATCGCGCCCCGGCCGCCTTGCGGCGAGCGACCTGTGCCCGCCATCGAAGCGCATGCCGATCGGATCCTTCAGGCCTACGAAGAGCATCCGCAGGCGTTCCTGCGGGAGTTGCGCGACACCCTGGCCGAGCAGGGTGTCCGGACGAGCGTCAGCGGGCTGTGGCGGTTTTTCTCCCGGCACGCCATCACCCGTAAAAAGGGGCTTCCTACGCAGCTGAGCAGGAACGGGCGGACGTGAAGGCCGCGCGGGAGGCGTGGTTCGAAAGCCAGCTCGACCTCGATCCTGACGCTCTCGTATTCATCGACGAGACCGCCGCCGCGACGAACATGACCCGAGCCTACGGTCGGGCGCCGCGCGGTGAGCGCTGCCGGCTCCTCGTGCCGCACGGGCATTACAAGACCACCACCGTCACCGCCGCCCTGCGCACCAGCGGCTTGGTCGCCACCACCTTGTTCGATGGGGCCACCAACGGCGAACGCTTCCGAGCCTATGTCACCGACATCCTGGTTCCTGCGCTGAAACGCGGCGACACCGTCGTCCTCGACAACCTGCAATCCCACAAGGTCGCCGGCGTGCGCGAAGCGATCGAAGCCGCCGGCGCGCGGATCCTCTACCTCCCCGCCTACTCGCCGGACTTCAACCCGATCGAACAGGCCTTCGCCAAGCTGAAAGCCCTCTTGCGAACAGCCGCCGCGCGCACCGTCCCCGACCTCTGGCAGGCCATCAAGAACGCCTTCGACGCCTTCCCCCCAACCGAATGCCGAAACTACATAACCGCCGCAGGATACGACGCTTATGACCCAACCTGAACGGCAACAGCTCTA
>NZ_JAAHTB010000192.1 GCF_010692745.1 Methylobacterium sp. BTF04 | reverse complement strand
ACATCATTCGCGACTTCGAAGCACTGGGACATTGGGTGCTCTTCGACCTGTGGGACGACGAGGCCGCGCCCTCGGTCAGCCCCGCCTTGATCGTTGCGGATGTGCGCTCACCCCGGTCCGATACCCTTCAGCGCATGCAAAAGTGCCTTGCCTTATTCAGACGTAAATCCCTTCCGTTACTCTGGCTTCTTCATAATTCCTCGCCTCGCGCCCGCATCCAAGGAAGCGCTCTCCAGGCGGAGCACATCCTTCAATACGACCGTCTTGGACTCGTGCTCCCTGGAGTCATCGAAAGGCTGACTGACGACGAAAAGAAGGCCACTGCGAATGCAATGGCCTGCGAAGCGCGGGACTTTCTCATTAGCATGTTCACGGACACCTCGGCGTTGACACCGGCCCAGGTCGATGTCGGCACCGCTATCGTTACCAAGGCAATTGCCGAGACGAATATCGGTGACTGGCTCCAGGTTGTTTGGAGTTTTGACAATGTCACGCACCAGCACTGCCTGCTAGTGGCCGGTCTTGCCGCTGCTTTCGCGCGATCCCTCGGCATGAGTGAACGCGACTCCCGGCACCTAACAAAAGCGGCGCTCTTGCACGACATCGGCAAGGTCGCGGTACCGGTAGCTATACTGAACAAGCCTAGCTTCCTCACGAAGGATGAGATGCTGGTGATGCGCACCCACGCCGCCCACGGTCACGCCATGCTCCAGGGACGTGGGTTTGAGGCCGAGATGCTTCAGGTGGTCCGATCCCATCACGAGATGCTGGATGGAAGCGGTTATCCAGATGGCCTGGCAGGATCCCAGATTCCCGATGTCGTTCGCTTGGTTACAATCTGCGACATCTATGCCGCCTTGATCGAGCGTCGCCCCTATAAGGCGCCGATGAGCATGGTCCGAGCCTACGAAATCCTAAAGGAGATGTCCGGCCGCCTGGATCCGGATCTGGTTCGTGCTTTCGAACCGATCGCCCAGGCGTTCACCCCTATCGGCAAGAACGGTCACGCGCAGCCGGCCTGACACACACCTGCCTTCTACCGATGCGACTCGGCCGCGCGTCCTTTCCTAACGATCCTCGATTG
>NZ_JAAHTB010000191.1 GCF_010692745.1 Methylobacterium sp. BTF04 | reverse complement strand
TTGATTATCTCTGCATGGTTTGCTGGGGCCACCAGTGGAAGAGGGTGTTGTCCCGCAGGGTGTCTGGATCGGCTTCGAGGTCTCGGCAGCGTTGCTCGATGCGCTCTTGGATATCGGCCGAGCGGTCGAAGTGCCGGTTGACGATGGGTTCGTCGACGAGCCGCCAGAGATGCTCGGCGGGCTGCAGCTCGGGTGTGTAGGGCGGCAGGTCGATCAGCCGTAGGCCCTCGGGCACGCGCAGGCCGGTCTCCGTGTGCCAGCCGGCACCGTCGAGGAGCAGGATGATGGTGCGTTGCTCGCCCGCACCGGCCTCGCGGGCAAACAGCGCGAGCAGGCGCTCGAAGAGGGGTTTGGAGACGCCGTTGCCGACATACCAGTGGCTCTCGCCCGTGGCGGGCGCCACCAAGGCGGTGACGTAGAGCCATTCGTAGCGGTGGTGGCCGAGGGCGATCGGCCTGTGCCCGCGCGGTGCCCACACCCGGCGCGTGACCGGCTTCAGCCCGATGCGGTGCTCGTCCGTGCAGAAGAGCGCGACCGGCCGGCCAGGGTGACGCGCTTCTTCTTCGGCGAGAATCGCGGCGCGTTTTTTTGGAAGGCGGCCTGTGCCTCGGGGCCGGCCGCGGCCGGGTTCTTCGGGCGCGGCGCCTGAATCGACCAGCCGATCGCCTGCAGGGCCTCCCGGGCGCGCTGCGGGTAGACCGAGACCAGACCGAGTTCGGCCGCCATCCAGGCGGCGATCTTGGGCGTGCTCCAGGTCCCACCATCGGACGGTGGCTCCGCCAGGCGGGTCCGCAACTTGTCCAGAAGCTCAGGGGTCAGAAGCCGCGGAGCTGTCCCGTTGCGCCGCCGCCGGTCACCCAGCGCATCGGGACCGAACTGGTTGTAACGGCTAGCCAATTGCTCCAGCCAGCGCTGCACGAAGCCGGTCGCCGCCGCGACTTCCGCCAATGGCTTGCCCTGTGCCAGCAGCCAGATCGCCTGATAGTGCCGCCCCGCGCAGGCGTCGTCCCCCGTTCGGGCCCGCCGGCCTAGTTCCGCGACACTCAGGTGATCGACGATGTGGGCCATGTCCGCCTCCATGAGA
>NZ_JAAHTB010000190.1 GCF_010692745.1 Methylobacterium sp. BTF04 | reverse complement strand
CTGTTCAGCGGCGGATCCAGCGCGGCCAACGCGCCGATAGCCGGGGCGCAGGGGCCGACCGCTCAGGCAGGTGGATTTGCTAGCCTTCTGACCTCGGCTAAAAGCTTCTTCGGCTTCGATGCCGGCGGATACACCGGGCCGGGCGACCGCTTCCAGGCTGCCGGCATCGTCCACAAAGGCGAGGTCGTCTTCAGCCAAGAGGACGTCGCACGCTCGGGCGGCGTCGCCATCGTGGAAGCGATGCGCCGAGGCAGGCGGGGCTATGCGGTTGGCGGCATCGTCGATGGCGACCAGTTCACTATGCCGTCGTCGCGCGCAGCCAATTCCAGCACTGGCTTGAATGTCGTCATCAACGAAGCGCCAGGCGGCGACAAAGCCGTGGTCCGTCAGGAGCGCGGCCCCAGCGGGGATACGCGCATGTTCGTCGATATGATCTCTCGGCAGCAGGCCGGCGATATTGCCCGCGGACAGGGGCCTCTGGCATCGGTATCTCCCGGCGCTCGACGCCTGAGGGGCTGAGCCATGGCGCTCGCCGTCTGGCCGTCGCAGCTGCCGTATCGTCCGCTGCGCTCGCCCTATGACATGGGACAGCGCTACGCGCCCGGAACCTCCACGGAGATGGAGGATGGCCCGGACCGGATGCGGAGCGGATCTACATCGACCTGGACGCAGCTTGCCTACCAGCTACGATTCACGCCGGAGGAGTACGAGGTCGCGGACGCCTTCGTCGTGACGACACTCGTGAAGGGGACGCGTCGCTTCTGGATGCCGGTCGGGCGTCCCTACGCGCCGGATCCATGGCCGATGCGCATGGTCTACCTTGAGAAGGCGGCGTGGAAGGCCAAGCCGATCGGCGTCGTCGACATGGCCGCGTCGTTCAATCTGAACGTGCTGGACTGGTGAGCGCATGAGCACAGCCCAGGATCAGGCTCGCGACGAGGCCTATGCATCGGCGCCGGCCGATACGCCGCCACGCCCCGTGGTGGAACTCGACACGCCGGCCTTCGACGCACCGCTCTACTTCATGGCGGGCATCGAGGACGATGTGGAGATCACGCTGGAGGACGGCCGCCGCGTTTGGGCCAT
>NZ_JAAHTB010000189.1 GCF_010692745.1 Methylobacterium sp. BTF04 | reverse complement strand
TTAGGATCGTCGCGGACGGGCTGGTGGACGAGTTCAAGCGCCTGCTGCCGTGGCAACGCAAGACGCAGCGCGGCAACCTCGCTCTGCTGGTCGCCACCATGTTGGAGGTTCGCAGCGCCAATCTGATGGACCTCGCCGCTGCCCTGCCGCGCGATGCGGACCGCACCGACATGCGCTATCAATGGATCGCGCGCGTGCTGGGCAACGCGCTGATCGATCCCGACGCCGTGATGGCGCCTTTCGCTGCCGAGGTGCTGGCGCGGGCCGCTGCCGACCGGCGTGGTATCGTGCTGATCCTGGACCAGTCCAAGGTGTCTGACCGCCATCAGGTGCTGATGGTGGCGTTGCGACATGGCGAGCGCGCCCTTCCGCTCGCCTGGCGGGTCGAAACCACTGAAGGAGCGATCGGCTTCGGCACGCAGAAAGCTCTGCTCGACGCAGTGGCGCCCTGGATGCCGGCGGACGCCAAGATCTGCCTGATGGGCGATCGCTTTTACGGCACCGCGGATCTGATCTCTCTGTGCCAGGAGCGCGGCTGGAGTTACCGGCTTCGGCTCAAGGGCACGCTCACGGTGAAGGACCGAGCTGGTCGGACCACGACGGCGGCACGGGCCAAGGGCGAGATCCGCTATCTCGAGGACGTCGAACTCACGGCGCGGCGCGCCAAGACGCACATCGGCATCATCCGCGACCCAGGCCACGACCAGCCTTGGATCGTCGCCATGTCGGAGAAGCCCGGCTATCTCACCACGCTGGACTATTCCGGGCGCTGGGGGATCGAGCCGATGTTCTCCGACTTCAAGTCGCGCGGCTTCGGCGTCGAAAACACGCAGATCCAATACCCTGACCGGCTCGCCCGGCTGCTGCTCGTCATGGCTCTCGCCCTCTACAGCGCCGTCTCGACCGGCCTGTGGGACGAGGCCCACCATCCCACCCCCGCCGAAAAAAAGTTCTGAAGCGCCAGCCCGCCAAGGTGGCGCGGTCCAAGGTGTCCTGGTTCACCCGAGGGCTCAGACGCGTCGCCAAGCTCATGCAGGGTCTCCTCCCGCTGCCCCCGCTCTGGAAAACATAGAAACTGATAGATGGTCAG
>NZ_JAAHTB010000188.1 GCF_010692745.1 Methylobacterium sp. BTF04 | reverse complement strand
GCCGTCAGCCCAGAACACGCCGCAAGACACCGCCTGGTGAATAAGACGGGCTAGCTGTCGGCCAGCGCAGTGAACCAGCCCCTCAGCCCCGGTGCACCCCAATCCGCCGACCTAGCTCAAAAGTAAAACGCTGTGATGATCCTCCCGCCACAGATCTAAACTCGCCGTTAACCTTAATCGGCAATTCCTCGGATCATTAGAGGCTTCGTGCGGGCTGTACCTGCCGCCGCCCAAGGATGGCAAATTATGCGGCTGATCATCGGCGCAATAATCGTCTTCGCCTGCGTCTTCGGCAGTTACTCGGCGATGGGTGGCCACCTGGAAGTCCTTTGGCAGCCGTACGAGTTTGTCATCATCCTCGGTGCAGCCATCGGTGCCTTCATCATTGGCAACACCGGGCCGGTGCTCAAGGCCGTGCCGGGGATGTTACTCACGCTCGTGAAGGGTCCCAAATACAATCAGCAATGCTATGTCGAACTACTGGGGATGCAGTATTCGTTGTACAAACTTACGAAGCAGAAGGGTTTAATGGCGCTTGAACCGCACATTGAAAATCCTAGCGAGTCGACGCTGTTCAACGCCTTCCCGACCTTTGCAGCGAACCATCACGCGGTTGAGTTCGTCTGCGACTACATGCGTATGGTGACGCTGGGCGCCAACAACGCCTACGAGATAGAAGCTCTCATGGATGAGGAACTGGAGACGCACCACCAGGAGCAGGAGCGTGTCGTTTCGTCCATGCAGGCGCTCGCCGATGGAACACCAGCGCTCGGCATCGTCGCCGCCGTGCTCGGCGTGATTAAGACGATGGGGGCGATCAAAGAGCCGCCGGAGGTGCTGGGACATCTGATCGGCGGTGCGCTCGTAGGCACCTTCTTTGGCGTCTTCGTTGCCTATGGATTTTTCGGGCCAATGGCGCAGTCGCTCAAGAGCCTCTTTGAGGCCGAATCCAAATACTACCTTTCACTCAAGGCGGGTCTCCTCGCCCACATCAGCGGCCAGCCGCCAGTGATGGCGGTAGAATTTGCCCGCAAGGCTCTGATGAGCGACGTCCGCCCGACCTTCAACGAAGTGGAAACGGCAACCGCCGCTCTGCCCGCCT
>NZ_JAAHTB010000187.1 GCF_010692745.1 Methylobacterium sp. BTF04 | reverse complement strand
GAGAACGCGTCCTGATTGAAGATGTCGAGGATGGTGGGCATCGGCTTACGCTCCTTCGCGCACGAGGATGCCCGCCGCCTTCAGCTGGCCATTGGCCGCCGCGCGCTTCGCTGCATCGGTGATGGTGGGTCCGTAGGTGAGGCCGTTGTGGCTCACGATGGCGTGCCGAGAGACGATCACGGCCTTGGCGTCGGCGCTGGTGGCGTCGACCCCGGTGAACAGGACGGCGGTCGCGGTCTGCGAGCCGTCCGAGCCGGCAGCGGCGACAGGCACGTATTTGCCGGTGGCGGTGACCTGGGCGAGCACGGTGCCGGTCTTCAGCTTGCCGGCGCCCGAGGCGATGATCGCGGTATCGCGGGAGAAGTAGCTCCCGGCCTCATACTTGAGCCAGTCGGAGGCGACGGCGGCGGTTTCGAGCAGAGCCATGATCAGGCGTCCTTCTTGATGCCGGCGCGCTTCAGCTCGCGCTCCATGCTGGTTGCGGATGCGGTGGCGCCGGCTTTGCCGAGCGCGGCGGGGACATGGGACGAGACCGAGGATTTCTCCTCGGTGGCCACCAGCTTGTCGAAGAGCGCGGCGCGGGCCTGCTCCACGGTCTTGCCCTCGGTGAGCATGGTGACGGCGAGATCGGCCGCCAGGGTCGGGTCCTTACGGCGGGCGAGCGCCACCAGGTTGGTCACTTCGCCGGCCGCGCCGATGCGCTCCTTGGCTTGGTCAATGGTGGCGCCCTCGGCCAACAGGCTCGCGGCCATGGCAGGGACACCGCCGGCGATGCAGAGGGTGACGATCTCGGACGCATCGGCGCGCGTGACGGTCGTAGCCGTAGGAGCGCCCCGCGCGGCTTCCACGGTGGCGGCGAGGGCCGCGCTCGGATTGGCAGGGACGGTGGTGCCGCCGCCCGCCTGTTCGTTCGCCATGGGTTTCTCCTTCTGGCGCTGGGGGGCGGCCGGGATGGCCGCAGTGGGACGCGCGCGGTTTGTCCACGCCCGTCGGTCAGCCAGAGCGACGAGGCGCTCGGGCGGATGCTGGTAGAGGCGGAAGTCGAAGGCGGTGGGCTCGGGGCCCATCTCGTCGCCCTCGTCATGCGCGTCGATCTCGATGGTGG
>NZ_JAAHTB010000186.1 GCF_010692745.1 Methylobacterium sp. BTF04 | reverse complement strand
CCCGTCTTATTCATGAGGGCAGTGGATCTGAGGCGGCGAGCGTAGCGTAAAGCATTGATTTGGCTTAGGGATTGGGTGCTGACACCAACCTTCTTCACCTGATCGAGCCCGCCACGCCCGCCATGTCCGATTCTACGTGTCTCCCATTCGCGTTTCCATCCGTCAGAGCCAAGAAACTCACAGCCGCTTTCGATGGCGGACGCCTGACCTCGGACGGCGGTGTCCTGCTGCTGGCCCAGGCTGCCCGACGGTTGGGCATCGCCGACAAGCTCGCCGCGGTGATCCCCGACCGGCGCGATCCGAGCCGGATCCTGCATCCGATGCCCGAGATCCTGCTCGCCCGCATCCTGGCCATCGCCTGCGGTTACGAGGATGCTGACGACCTCGACCACCTGCGCGCCGATCCCGCCTTCAAGCTCGCCTGCGGACGCCTGCCCGAGACCGGCGCCGACCTGATGAGCCAACCCACCGTCTCGCGGATGGAGAACATCCCCGGCCTGCGCGACCTGATCCGGCTCGGGCGCGTGCTGGTCGATGTGTACTGCGCCAGCTACGCCACGCCGCCAGCAGCCGTCACCTTGGACATCGACGACACCTGCGACGTGGTGCATGGCCACCAGCAACTGTCGCTGTTCAACGCCCACCACGACGAACGCTGCTTTTTGCCGATCCACGTCTACGACACCGACGCCAGCCGTCCCGTCGCGATGATCCTGCGACCCGGCAAGACACCTTCGGGCCGCGAGGTCCGCGGTCATCTGCGCCGCCTCGTTCGAGCGATCCGCCGGCACTGGCCGACGACCGCGATCACCATCCGCGGCGACGGACATTACGGCCGGCCCGAGGCGATGGACTGGTGCGAGGACAACGGCGTCACCTACGTCTTCGGCCTGACTGGCACCAAAGCGCTGGCGGCCAAGGTGGAGCCGACCGCCGATCACATCCGGGTGGTGCGGGCCCTCGGCGACAAGGAGGCGGTGCGCGGCTTTGCCGAGACCACGCACGCGGCCAAGTCCTGGCGGCAGCAGCGCCGCGTCGCCGCCCGCATCGAGGCCACCCGTCTGGGCCTCGACATCCGATATGTGGTCACGAACATCGCCACCGGCACGCCGGAATGG
>NZ_JAAHTB010000185.1 GCF_010692745.1 Methylobacterium sp. BTF04 | reverse complement strand
CCGGGGTATAGCTTAGCTCAGCCGCCAAACTGTCCAGGAAGGCGGGACCACCTCATCCTATGGCACGTCAAGCCTCCAAATCGCGCGGTGTCAGATCAACGCGAGCATATGTCCAGGCGTGCTCGACTCCACCCTCCAGGCTAGGCGGCCCGGACATTCGCAAGAAAGCGGTCGACTTCAATACGCATGTTTGCGGATTGCTCAGACAGCGCAGCTGAGGCCTGAAGGACACTGGACGCTGCGTGACCAGCCTGATCCGCAACGCGTGCGACCTCAGCGATATTCGATGTCATTCCACTCGTTCCAGCCGAGGCTTGACCCATGTTGCGCACGATTTCCTGAGTAGTCGCTCCCTGCTCCTCGACAGCCGCGGAAATCCCCGTTGTGACCGCATTCATGGCCTGGATCTGTGAGGCTATGGCCTTTATCGCCTCGGAGGCCTCATCGGTCGCGGTCTGGATGGAGGCAACCTGATGGCTAATCTCCTCGGTAGCCCGCGAGGTTTGGCTGGCGAGTTCCTTCACCTCGGCCGCGACGACGGCAAAGCCCCGACCAGCCTCACCGGCACGCGCTGCCTCAATGGTCGCATTGAGGGCCAAAAGGTTGGTTTGGCTGGCAATATTCGACACCATGCCAACTACGTCGCCGATTCGGGCTGCCGCGGAAGCCAGTGCCTTCATGGTCGCCTCCGTTCGGCCCGCATCATGAACGGCAACGGCCGACATCTCCGCAGCGCGCTCCACCTGACGGCCGATCTCCTGCACGGTCGCGCCGAGCTCCTCGGCCGCAGCCGCAACCGCATTCACATTGTCGGCGGTCTGATGCGCGGCAGTGGCCACACTATTGGAGCGCGAAGACGTCCCTTCGACTGCTTCTTTCATAACTACGGATGAGTTTTGAAGGCCGAGTGCCGATTGGGATACCTTCGAAACGATGCTACCCACCGATTGTTCGAACTGGTCCGCCAGGTTTTGCAGCATGATCCGCCGCGCGCGCGCTTCCTGAAGGCGTGTAGCTTCCGTCGTCTTGAGCTGCTCGGCAGCATCCTCCAGTGAGACGTCGCGAATGGTGACGACGGCCCGCGCGATGTCACCGATCTCATCGCGTCGGGTGCTCCCAGGCACCTCAGCCAGATTCTCTCGTGCAGCCAGGGCTCTCAGGGCGTGCG
>NZ_JAAHTB010000184.1 GCF_010692745.1 Methylobacterium sp. BTF04 | reverse complement strand
AGTGCGAGGATGACGTCGGCCGCGTCGAAGCTGTCGTCCCAATAGAGATCGCCGACCGTGCCGGAGAGCACGATCTCGTTCCCCGTGACCAGTACGGTCATGGTGCCTCCGGTGATGTGGTGTTCAAGCGTTCGGGTTGGAGCCGGATGCCGGCGATCCGGTCGCATCGGCTGCGGCGGCATCCGCTGTGGCCGACGTGGCGGTCTTCACCTTCTGTCGCCCGTCGCTGGAGTAGACGAGCCCGAGATTGTCGGCCCGGTCGTTGTCGGCCTTCTGCTCGGCGTCGACGACCTCGGAATCGTAGCCGTTCTCGGCGACCTTCCGCGTCCGGGTGGACAAGCCGCCCTGGATCTCGAGGAGCTTGCCCTCGACGTCCTGAACCGGGTGGATGTACGGCCAGGACGGCGGGATCCAGTTCACCGCGTAGGCCTGCTGTCGGGTCATCCCGTCAGGGAGCCTCAAGGCACCGGAAAGCAGCGCGAGATCGATCCAGCGGCGCCAGACTGGGCGGCACACCTGGAACACGACCAGATGGTGCTGCCACATCTCCACCGAGCGACGGAAGCTGTTCAGCGCCGCGCGGAGGGTCCGGTCGTTGCCGCCGGTGTAATCGCCGCTCAGCTCTTCGTAGAGGACGCCGGCAGCCACTGAGACGCCGCGGAGCGATTGGCGCACGAACATATCGAAGTTCGGCCCGACATCCTTCGGATCTGAGAAGATGACGTCCTCGCCGTCGGCCAGCACCTGCAGGGTGCCGGGCTCGAATTCCAGGGTCGCGGCGCCATCGTCGTCGGCCGCATCGGTGCCGAGCGGTCCGCCGCCTGGCGAACCATCCTCATCCTGGATGATTCGCTTGATGAAGCCGAGGAAGCGCGCTGCGTTCTTCTTCCGGATCAGCTCCGCATCGAGGTAGCCGTCGAGGTCGTAGAGCGTGCGCAGGGCCCGGGCGAGCCAGGGTTCGCCGCGATCCTGTCCGGGTCGCATCGCCCGGTAGAGGTGGCAGACGTCGGTTGCTGGGACCAGCGTGAGGTCCAGGCCGTTGGCTGCCAGGACGCCGTCACCGGGATGCTCGCGATAGAGCCAGTAGCCCTCGCGCGCGCCGATGGCATTGTACTGGATGCCCTGCCGGATATTGGCGGTGGCGTCGGTCTTGAGGTGCGGGCAGTGGTCGCCCTC
>NZ_JAAHTB010000183.1 GCF_010692745.1 Methylobacterium sp. BTF04 | reverse complement strand
AAACCGAACGGACGGCTCGAAAGACATACCGCTCGCGAGACCAGGCTCGGGCCGACGTGTTCGATTACATCGAGCGCTTCTACAATCCGACCCGCCGGCACTCGACCCTCGGCTACATCAGCCCCGTCGAGTTCGAGAAACAGGCCAAATTAGCTTAAAGTCGTGTCCACGGAACCGGCAGCAGGCCAGGGTGTGATTCTACACTCGGCATGGCGCTACCGGATCCCGATGGCCTGGATAACCTTTCGCTAAGCGAGCTTCGTGGGTCTAACGATCAATTTCTTGACCGCGCCGCCGCGGTGCCAGCGTTCGATTCGGAGTTTGACCGGTTACCGGTTTACGCAAAGCGTCGACGATGGCCGTGAAACGGTCTGAAATTTTCCGCTCTGCCTCGCGCCGCATGTGGCCGAGTTGCCGAAGTAGCAGTCGGGGATGAGCACCGATCTGCATCAGGACCGCCCGTAAGGCCCGACCGGCTTCGAACTCGTACCGCGTGTCGATAGCAGCTTCCCTCTTAGGACGCGGAAGCTTGCCAGTCTGTACAAAGGCCGCTCGGTCCTCGATGTGATCGACCACATTCGTTTTCTCCGCATATCGCCGCGCTTCGACGAACAAACGTTCATGCAGCTCGGCAGTACACGGTTTAATTCCGGCGTCGTTCCGGCGGAGACGAACGCTCGTCTCAAGCCGCGCCCGCTCGACAACAAGCCATGCATCCTGGGTGTGGCGGGTCAAGCCAACGTAAAGCTCGCGGGCGTCGCTCGCGGTTGACCCATAATAGACGGAAGCCGCTGCGGTTTTTCCCTGAACCGAATAGGCCGTGCCAGCCCACGCATGGCTGATTCTCGGCAGCGCCGACGACCTTTGACTTCGCGCTCCAGGCACTTGCTCCCGCACCAAGCTTCCATAGGCGTCTTCGACAACCCGCCCGTCGTCGAGGCGCACCCTGAGCTTGAGGATGCCTTTGTCGTCCGCGCCGACCGCCTCGATCGTCGCGCGGGTGCCGTTGCGGATGCCGTGCCGGATCAGACCTTCGCCGAAGCGGATCCTATTGCCTCGGGCGAGCGCCAACATAACCGGCTTGTTCTCGCGATCCCGTGCCTGCACCTCGACGTCGGGTCCGGTGATGGCACCTTCCGTCCTCAGGACCTCGCGCGCCGCGCGGTTCAACGCCGCCGCATCGCG
>NZ_JAAHTB010000182.1 GCF_010692745.1 Methylobacterium sp. BTF04 | reverse complement strand
GAACCAGCGCGGTCGAGGAGACCCGCCCAGCCCGCTTCTCGCACGGCTCCAGCGGGACCGCAGGCAAGGCACGCAGGACGGCACGATCGGCGACCAGTCGCGTGCCGATGCTCTCGGCATGTTGTCCGGCCCGCTCATCCTGCCGGGTCCGGCAGCATCGCTCCAGATCCGCGTTCAGCGCCTCGAAGGACGCCGCTACCGGAGCCGGGGTCATGAAGTTGGACCGGGCGTACTTGACCAGGCCTTCGACCTTGCCCTTGTCGTTGCCCTTGCCTGGACGCCCGAAGCGGTCCCGGAACAGGTAGTGGCTCACCAGCTCGGTAAAGGCGCGGGTGCGCTCGCGCTGCCCGCCGCCGCAGATCTTGGCGACCGCGATCTTGGTGTTGTCGTAGAGGATCGACAGCGGCACCCCGTCGAAGAACCCGACGGCGGCGAAATGCCCGGCCAGGAACGCCTCCGTGGTCTCTCGCGGATACGCCTTCACGAAGCAGGCGTCGGAGTGCGGCAGGTCCATGCAGAAGAAATGGATCTTCCGACGCACGCCGCCGATGGTGGCGACCGCCTCACCGAAATCGACCTGGGCATGACCCGGCGGGTGCGCCAACGGCACGAAGGTCTCTCGCCCGCTCGCGCGTGCGATCCGGACTTGGTCCTTCACCACCGTGTAGCCGCCAGCATAGCCGTGCTCGTCGCGCAGACGCTCGAAGATCCGCTTGGCCGTGTGGCGTTGCTTGACGGGTGCGGTCCGGTCCGCCTCCAGGATCGCATCGATTACCGGCAGCAGCGGCCCCAGCTTCGGCTTCTCGATCGGCTTGGAACGGGTGTAACCCGGCGGTAGCGAGAACCGGCACATCTTGGCAATCGTCTCGCGATTGAGCCCGAATACCCGGGCTGCCTCGCGACGAGAGTGGCCGTCGATGAAAACGAACTGCCGAACGGCCGCGTAGACTTCCACGGCAAACATCCTGGGCCCCTCCCGAAAGAGAAGCCTCTCCACTGGCCGGCTTTTACCCCGCCCGCATCAGCACGACGCCGACGCTCCAGTGGATAGTTTTGTCACCGCCCTACACATCGACCCCGGCCGGGCGGAGGCCGTCTCGGCCCGCGCGGTTAGCCTCGCCCGCGGCGATGTTCGATACGGCCGGCTGCTGCGCCAGATCGCCAAGACCAACCTCCTAATCCTCGACGATT
>NZ_JAAHTB010000181.1 GCF_010692745.1 Methylobacterium sp. BTF04 | reverse complement strand
TCACGCTTTGTCCGCTTGTGCGTAGCAGGAGGGCCGTTTCGTTCGTTCTAGCCGAACTGCCGACACGGCAGGGTTCGACCATGACCTAAGAGACCGTGTGGAATCCGCGCGACTGGTAGGACCGGCGAAGCCATGCAGGTGGTGCATCTTTCCGGGCGGAAGAACGAACGATCTGAATGAAGGGGGATAAATCGGCTTGTTTTTTAGCCGTGGTATTCCTGCTGCATTACCGATCAGAGCAGGCTGCTACACGCAGCGGACCTTCAGGATCGCCGTCATGCCCAAGATCTCAGCTATCATTACGAGCGCATGCCTGTCCGGCTGCGTCGTTGTCGGCTTATTTGTTCTCGCTGACGGTTCTGCACGGACGCAGCTGCAAGAAGCGGTACTCGCTTCGCGCGCTCCTCGCGGAGACACGAAGTCCAGTGCTAGTATTTTACGTGTGAGATCGGGCTCTCTGGATAAACAGCTGCTCGCCTCAACGATTGCGATGATCAGTCACTCTGATGCCGAATAGCCTATCCCATCTACGCGGAAGCTAGTCGTCGGCGCCGCAGATTCCAAACGAGCCGAAAAGGTAAGATCAGGGTCTTGAGCAGCACGCGGAGCGTCAGAACCGCGAAGACAGATCCGATCGCCAGTAGGATTTTTATCAAGGAGTCGCTTCCTCTATCAGGCTGAAGCGTCGGAACACGCGTTCCGTACCCGCTGACAGTAGGTTGGCTCTCGAACCTGGCGATACTAAGGGGCCAGTCTCTGGCGGATTGCCTCAAGTTTTGCCTTGCGAAAACCCTGGCAGCGCGCTCTGTGCGAAGGGATTGCCCTTGCTGGTCCTCGGGCACCTCACACCGAAACTGGCAGCCCGCAGCATCACAGTGGGCGGGCTGTCTTTTTTAGGGAACCTATCTTCAAGCGGCTCGTTGTTTCTCCTGGCCGATATCAAAAGTAAATGCAAAGTAAATAGTACCGATATTCACCGCTAGATCGATCTAGTCTCAGTGTGGCTGAAATGCACTAGAGGAGCGGTGCCTGGCTTTGCTAAGCCCCAATCACACCGCACCGAGAGTGCGCCTCTGATTTCCGGCAGCCGCCTCATGTTCAAGACACTCTTCCTCGCCAGCACAGCCGCCGCTCTCTGGGTGGGCGCCGCTTCGGCCGCCGATCTTCCGCGTCGCGCTGCCCCGCCGGTGTTCATTCCGGTGCCGGTGTTCA
>NZ_JAAHTB010000180.1 GCF_010692745.1 Methylobacterium sp. BTF04 | reverse complement strand
TGGATGTGTCAATGGGCACCGAAGTCTCCGCGATTGTGGGCATCGAAAATTCCCTGATCGGCGGGTGTTTCGTCGTGCGGTGATCAGCCGTTGGTGTGATCGGATGCGGCCTTTCCGGGTGGGCGGCCACGACGCTTGGGAGCCGGCGGCGGGGTGATGAGAGCTTTCGAGCGGACGTGCTCTGGCACGAGGCTGGCGTGCTGGCGCAGGCGGTAGCTCGCACCCTCGATCTGGACGACGACGGCATGATGCAGCAGGCGGTCGAGCAGAGCGGTGGCGACGACAGGATCGCCGAACACCTCGCCCCATTCGGCAAAGCCGCGGTTCGAGGTCAGGATCATCGCGCTCTTCTCGTAGCGGGCATTCACGAGCTGGAAGAACAGGTTGCCGCCGCCGGGAACGACCGGCAGGTAGCCGATCTCGTCGACGACCAGGAGCGAGGCGCGGCAGAGATACCGGATCCGCTCGCGCAGGGAGCCGTCGCGCTCAGCCTTGGCCAGCGAGGCGATGAGATCGGCCAGGGTCGTGAAGGCGACGCTGCGGCCGGCTTTGACCGCCTCGACGGCGAGCGCCGTGGCAAGGTGGCTTTTCCCCGTGCCGGGTGGACCGAGCAGGTGGACAACCTCGGCCCGGTCGATGAACTTCAGCTCGGCCAGGGCCAGGATGCGTTCCCGGTCGAGGGAGGGCTGGAAGCCGAAGTCGAAGCCCTGGAGCGTCTTGATGGCCGTCAGCCGCGCCATCACCAGGGCGGTCTTCACGCGGCGGCTCTCGCGCAGCGTGAGTTCTTCGACCAGGATCTCGTCGAGGGCGCCGATTCCGTCGATCTCGCCCTGCTCAATGCGCCGGAGGGTGGCGTCGAGGACCTCCAGGGCACGCGGCATGCGCAGGCCGACGAGGCTGTGCCTGATGCTGTCGATCGTCGTGGCGGCAGCGGAGGGATGAGCGCGGCTCATGAGCGGCCTCCGATCTCGGCGGCGAGGTTGTCACCGACGGCCTGATAGAAAGCAAGCGGACGCTGGGCGACGTGATCGCCGCGCCGGCCGATGATGAGGCTGTCTTGATGCCCATGCCGCATGGCGCGCGCCTGGCCACCCTGCCGATGACTGGGGTCGACCCGGTACTGACGCCGGCCTTCCAGCACGGGATGGGTTGCCACGAGGCGACCGCCGTCAAGGATGCGGATCGCGTCCGGTAGCTGATGCACCTCGACGACGCGCCGGGTCCGGTCGGGCA
>NZ_JAAHTB010000179.1 GCF_010692745.1 Methylobacterium sp. BTF04 | reverse complement strand
TGGACTTGCTTCGGTTTAGTGGAGAGCGGTTTGGGTAGCGCTGCGTTTCTCGAACTGGATGGGACTGACGAAGCCGAGCGCGGAATGCCGCCGGCGCGGATTATAGAAGCCATCGATGTAGCGGGCCAGGGCCTCGGTCGCCTCAGCCCGGGTTTGGAAGACGGTGCGCCAGACGAGCTCGCTCTTCAGTGTCTTGAAGAACGTCTCGACCATCGCATTATCATAACAGTTACCCTTGCCGGACATCGAGATCACGATGCCAGATCGTCGTAGTTCGGCTTGGTACTCATTCGAACAATACTGACTGCCACGATCGGAATGATGGAGCAAACCTGCTGCCGGCCTTCGCATGATCAGGGCTCGTCGCAAGGCGGTCAGAGCCAGTTCCTTGTGCAGCCGGTCGCCCGCCGCCCAGCCCACGACCCGCCGGGCGTAGAGGTCGATCACCACCGCTAGATACAGCCAGCCCTCCCGCGTCCAGATGTAGGAGAGGTCGGTGCCCCATTTCTCGTTCGGTGCGGCGGCGGCGAAGTCCTGATCGAGCCGGTTGGGTGCCACCGGGAAAGCATGCTGGCTGTCGGTCGTACGCCGGAAGCGTCGAGGCTGACGGGCCCTGAGCCCGTTCTCTCGCATCAGCCGCGCCACGCGTCGCCGCCCCGCCGCCAGTCCCTGCTCGCGCAGTTCATGCGTCATGCGCGGGCTGCCGTAGGTCTCGTGCGAGAGCGAAAAAGCCGAACGGACATGGGCGAGCAGGACCAGGTCCTCGCGCTGACGGCGAGAGGCGGGCCGGTTCTTCCAGGCGAAGTAGCCGCTCGGACTCACATCGAGGACCTTGCACAGACGCTGGACGGGGAAATCCTTCTTCGTCGCGTCGATGAGTTCGAACCTCACCGACGTCCCTCGTTGACGAAAAAAGTCGTGGCCCGCTTCAGGATCTCTCTCTCCTGGCGCAGCACCTCGTTCTCGCGCCGCAGACGCTTCAGCTCCGCGGCCATATCCTCCTGCCGATCGGACGGCAGCGCGTCCATCTCTCGATCACGTTGGCCGTCGATCCAGTTGCGCAAGGTCGAGCGCCCGACCCCGAGATCGGCGGCGATCTCGCGATGGGAACGGCCACTCGTCCGGGTCAGCCGGACCGCCTCCGCACGAAACTCAGGGGTGAACTGCTTCTTGGGTTCTGCCATCGGAGACCTCCTCCTTCACAAAAAGAGCTCTCCACTTTTCCGAGGCAAGTCCA
>NZ_JAAHTB010000178.1 GCF_010692745.1 Methylobacterium sp. BTF04 | reverse complement strand
CCACGGTGCGGCACCGGACCGTGCGGACCAAGGGCGCGCTCTCACCGATCACCGCCAGGCTGATGGTGTTCAAGCTCGTGATGGCGGCCGCAAAATCCTGGCGGCGACTGAAGGGCGAAAACCAGTTGCCCAAGGTCGTCGCCGGTGTCACCTTCCGCGACGGGACCGAGGTCATCGCGCGCCCAGATCACCGCGCCGCCTGACCGCCGCCGTCACCCAAAATCCCGCATAGCTCGGCACGGACCTTGGGGTGCTTGTGGACGGCATAGTTGTCCATGATCGCGTGGACGATCTTGCCCGCCGGAACCGCCGCCTCGACCGCGTTGAGGAAGCGGATGAACTCCTGATGCCGGTGACGCTGCATACAGCGGCCGATCACCTTGCCCTCCAAGACGTCCAGGGCGGCGAACAGGGTCGTGGTGCCGTGGCGCTTGTAGTCGTGGGTGCGCGTCGTCGGCTGGCCCGGCTTCATCGGCAACGGCTCCTGCGTGCGGGCGAGCGCCTGAATTTGGGTCTCCTCGTCGACCGAGAGCACAACGGCATGGGCAGGCGGGTCGACGTAGAGCCCGACGACATCGCGCAGTTTGGCGGCGAAGGCCGGGTCGGTGGAGAGCTTGAACTGCCGGACCCGATGCGGCTGCAGACCGTGACCGCGCCAGATCCGCTGCACCGACGAAATGCTGATGGCCGCGACCTTGCTCATGGCGGCGGCCGTCCAATGCGTGGTCTCGCCGGGCGGATCTCCTTGCGTCAGAGTCACCACGCGCGCCGCCACCTCCGGCCCCAGCGGCGGGATGCGCGCCGGCCGCGTCTTGTCCCGAAGAAGCCCGTCTACACCCTCCTGCGCGAAGCGGTCCTGCCAGCGCCAGACCACCGTCTTGGATACGCCCGCCTCACGCATGATCGCGTGCGTCCCGAGCCCATCGGCGCTCAGCAGCACGATGCGGGCGCGCCAGACGTGCTTCTGCGGCGTGTTTCGATCCACAACCAGTGCTTCGAGCCGAAGGCGATCCGAACTGGAGAGCGTGAAGGAGATGCCGCTGCGCATCCCGCCAGACTCGCAGGATGGGCCTCAAACCGAAACCCCACACGGACTCAACCGTCAGGGCTCAACCACTAGATGTGATAGCCGCTGCTCAGCCCCCACTCCAGCGAACGATCCCTTCGAACGTGCGCTTCAGAATAGCTCTGACGTCTTTCGCGCGATCCCTCGAATAGGGGTAATTGCTCAGGTCCTTGGGCGTGGTGGTTGGACGTGGGCTGCGGGACGGAG
>NZ_JAAHTB010000177.1 GCF_010692745.1 Methylobacterium sp. BTF04 | reverse complement strand
TGAGGTGGTGCTGGAAATCTGGACAGGAGGCTAAGCTATCCCCGACGTGAGGGATGAACGGGAATGAAGACGACGCGGAAGAGGTACACGGGCGAGTTCAAGGCCAAGGTTGCGCTGGAGGCGATCCGGGGTGATCTGACGCTGGCTGAGTTGGCGGCCAGACATGGCATCCATCCGACGATGATCGCGACGTGGAAGCGACAGGCGACCGAGGGCATGGCTGCGACGTTCTCTGGGGCGGGCGAGGCAAGCAAGGCCGCAGGCGACAACGCGATCGAGAAGCTGCACGCGAAGATCGGGCAGTTGGTGGTGGAACGGGATTTTTTGTCGAAGGGGTTCGCGCGATGAGCGTTGAGCGGCGTCGGCAGATGATCGAACGGGGGCATGCCGGCCTGTCGATCGTGGCACAGTGTCGGCTGGTATCGATCAGCCGATCCTCGTTCTACCATGCGCCCGTGCCGGAGGCGGCCGAGACGCTGGCGTTGATGGCAGTGATCGACGCCTCGTTCCTGGATCACCCATGGTATGGTAGCCGCCAAATGGCCCGGCACCTTCAGCGGCTCGGGCACGCGGTCGGGCGTCGTCGTGTACGGCGGCTGATGGCAAAGATGGGGCTGTCGCCCATCTATCAGCGTCCGCGGACGAGCGATCCGCATCCGGAGCACCGGATTTATCCCTACCTGCTGCGCGATCTGGAGATCACGCGCCCGGGTCACGTCTGGTGCGCCGATATCACCTACCTGCCCATGCGGCGCGGCTTCCTCTACCTGGTGGCGATCATGGACTGGGCATCGCGAAAGGTACTGGCCTGGCGGCTGTCGAACACGATGGACGCGGAGTTCTGCGTCGCCGCTCTGAAGGAGGCGCTGGCGCGGTTCGACAAACCCGAGATCTTCAACACAGATCAGGGCAGCCAGTTCACGAGTGCCGACTTCACCGGCGTGCTGCGCGACGCCAAGGTGAATATCTCCATGGACGGGCGCGGCCGGTGGATGGACAACGTGTTCATCGAGCGCCTCTGGCGGTCGCTGAAGTACGAATGCGTCTATCTGAATGCCTTCGAGACCGGCACGGAGCTGCGCACCGGGCTCGGCCAGTGGATCACCTATTACAACGGGCACCGGCCCCACTCTCGCTTCGCTGGCCGAACGCCGGACGAGGTCTATGGGCAGGCAGGCGCAGCGCCATATCCTAGGAATGACCCGGATATGGCGCTCACCAGAATGGCGGCGTAAATCAACCGGGGTATAGCTTAGCTCAGCCGCCAAACTGTCCAGGAAGGCGGGACCACCTCA
>NZ_JAAHTB010000176.1 GCF_010692745.1 Methylobacterium sp. BTF04 | reverse complement strand
TGAACCGCCCCGGGTTTCCCGGAGGCTCCAACTCTTGAGAGACTGGAGCCATGACGAAGCATATTCCACCCTTCTCCCCTGAGGTCCGCGAGCGGGCGGTCAGGATGGTCCGTGAGCATCAGGGCGAGTACGGCTCGCCCTGGGCCGCGATGCAATCGATCGCCGCGAAGATCGGCTGCTCGGGCGAGACGTTGAGGAACTGGGTTCGCCAAGCCGAGCGCGACCGGGGTGTGCGGGCCGGACCGGCCGCGGACGAGCGCGAGCGGATCAAGGCGCTGGAGCGGGAGGTTCGCGAACTCCGGCAGGCGAACGAGATCCTCCGGAAGGCATCAGCGTATTTTGCCCAGGCGGAGCTCGACCGCCCGTTCAAACGATGAAGGCGTTCATCGACGAGCACCGCGCGCTCTACGGGGTCGAGCCGATCTGCAAGGTGCTGCCGATCGCCCCGTCGACATACCGTGCTCATGCCGCACGGCGCGCTGATCCCAGCAGGCTCCCGGCACGGGCCCGGAGCGACGCGGCGCTGATGGTCGAGATCCGGCGCGTGTTCGAGGCGAACTTCCACGTCTACGGCGTACGCAAGGTCTGGCGGCAACTCGGCCGGGATGGGATCAGCGTGGCCCGGTGCACCGTCGCCCGACTGATGCGGGCAATGGGCCTGAAGGGTGTCGTGCGGGGCAAGACGGTCCGGACGACGATCCCCGATCCGGCAGCGAAGTGCCCGCTCGACCGGGTCAACCGACAGTTCAAGGCACCGCGCCCGAACGCCCTGTGGGTCGCGGATTTTACCTACGTCGCGACTTGGTCCGGCTTCGTCTATGTGGCCTTCGTGATCGACGTCTTCGCCCGCCGCATCGTCGGCTGGCGGGTCTCTCGAACCGCCCACGCCGCCTTCGTGCTCGATGCCCTGGAGCAGGCCCTGCACGAGCGTCGGCCCCTCCAGGGCGGCGGGCTCGTGCATCATAGCGACAGGGGCTCGCAATACCTCGCGCTGCGCTACACCGAGCGGCTCGCCGAGGCCGGGGTCGAGCCCTCGGTCGGCAGCGTCGGCGACTCCTACGACAATGCCCTCGCCGAGACGATCAACGGCCTATTCAAAGCCGAAGTCATCCATCGGTGCGGCCCATGGCGGAGCTTCGAGGCTGTCGAGTTCGCCACCCTCGAATGGGTCGACTGGTTCAATCACCGCCGGCTGCTCGAACCCATCGGGAATATCCCTCCCTCCGAAGCCGAAGCACGCTACTATGCCCAGACCGAGGTGCAAGCCTTGGCCGCTTGATCCAAACCAAACAGCCTCCGGGAAACCCGGGGCGGTTCA
>NZ_JAAHTB010000175.1 GCF_010692745.1 Methylobacterium sp. BTF04 | reverse complement strand
CCAAGTGACGCTCCGTATCTCCGGATCCGGGGCCCTGGTGGATGGCGGCCCAGACTTTCATCCGCTGGGCGCGACTGGGAGTCTGGGAGTGTCTGCTGACCCTGGCGCAGGAGCACGGCGTGCAGCTTGGCATGACCTTTCTCGATGGCACGAACATCCGCGCCCACCAGAAGGCGGCGGGCGCCGCTAAAAACGGGATTCTCAAGCTGAACGGAAAGTATATGAAGCGCTTGGGCGCTCTCGTGGCAGCATCGGCACCAAGGCCTGCGTCGTCGCCGACGGCTTAGGACGCGTGGTGGCCTTCGTCCTGGCCCCCGGACAGGCGCATGAACTGCCTCATGCCGCCACTTTGCTGGACAGCCTACCCGGCATTCCGAAGTGGGTCGTGGCCGATCGCGGCTATGCCAGCCATGCCTTTCGCCAACAGGTCTGGGATCGCGGCGCGCGACCTTGCATCCCCTGCAAGCGCAATGAGGCGCCGGTCACCTGTCCGGACTGGATCTACAACAACCGCAATCAGGTCGAACGCTTCTTGGCGCGGCTCAAGGAATGGCGCGCCGTCGCAACCCGATACGAAAAAACCGCCCGCAGCGTCATGGGCGTCCTCTGCCTCAAAGCCGCGTGCGATTGGATCAGACGCTAACAAACCCAAGCAAATATGATCCTGATGGAAGCTGAATGCTTTCCGGAAATCCATTGTCGGCAATTATTTTGGCACCAAATCCTCGATTAACTAAATCTAGAAGGGAATTGTATTCTATTGTGGCAAATCCTTCTCCAATCTGAGAACCAAAATATCCACCGAGAGCCCCGATCCCCACACTAAATGCAGTTCCGACGAAAGTAATAGGGATAATCGTGCCGATGGCTGCACCAATCTGGCCTCCAACAATGCTTCCTGCAAATGCTCCGGCAAGACCAAGGCCGAACCCGCCCAACTGCAGTCCGTAGAACTGTGCACCAGTTCGTGCCGCTCCGGCAATATCGCCAGACCCCAATTGTTCCCGGATGCTCCCATAAGTACCATAAGTACCATAGGCGTTATAGGCGACCCCGGCCCCCCCCAACAGCAAGACCACCTTTTTGTACGATGGCTCCAAACGCGCGCCACGGCGCAGAGGCACTGCGTATTTCGCCAATAAGCTGTGAATATTGGGATACTTGTTTGAGGTACTCCCTTTTTGCCGGTAGATATTTTACAGCCTTTACTTCGTTCAAACTAACCGTTCTACCAAAAAAACGGATCTCTCACATTACCCGACAAATCGACTCTTACGCCTTTTTTATTGTCAAAAATGACCGGATTTTCTCCATGTCCGTAATTGCTCAGGTGGTCAGAACGAAGCTGACACTGGGGTGAGGATTGGCAGGC
>NZ_JAAHTB010000174.1 GCF_010692745.1 Methylobacterium sp. BTF04 | reverse complement strand
GGCAAACGGCGGCGGCGCGGACCGGTGCGGGATCGATGCGTGGTGACGCGCGAGGTCGTGCTGAAGGCCGCGGTTCCGGAAGGCTCGCGCTTCAAGGGCTACGAAGATCTCGGTGTGCGCGATCTGGTGCTGGAGGCGGTGGTGATCCGCTACCGGCGTGAACGCTGGTGCACGCCGTCGGGCGCGAGCGTGGTGGCCCCGCTGCCGCCGGGGCTCGCGGGTGGGTTCGGGCCGCATCTGCGTCGTTTCCTGCTGGCCGCTCACGTCCAGGGTCAGGTCACCAGTGAGCGCCTGACGGCGATGCTGTCGGGGCTCGGGCTGACGATCTCGAAGCGGCAGGTGGTCCGTCTCCTGTGCGGCCCGCTCGATCGCTTCGTGGCCGAGGACCAAGCAGTCCTGCGCGCGGGCCTGGAGAGCGCGGCCTGGATCAGCGTCGACGACACCTCCGCCCGGCATGCGCGAGCCGACGGCGTGACCACGCAGGTCGGCGATGCGCGCTTCACCGCCTTCCGCACCGGTACCGCGAAGTCCCGCTTGAACTTCCTCGCGCTGCTACGAGCGGAACATGAGGACTACGTCGTCGACGATGCGGCGCTCGCGTACATGCGCACCCGCGCGCTCGCCGGCCCTTTCCTGGCGGCGCTCGCTGCCCATCCGGTCAAGGTCTTCGCCGATGCCGCGACCTGGAAGGCGCATCTGATCGCCCTGGGCTTCGACGCGCGGGCCGTCACACCCGATCCGATGCGGATCGCCACCGAGGGCGCACTCTGGGGCGCGATCCGGCATCACGGCCTGTTGCCGGATACGGTGATCGTCTCCGATGGGGCCGGTCAGTTCCGGGTCGGCACCCATGCCCTGTGCTGGGTCCATGCCGAACGCCTCGTCCACGCGCTGATCCCGACGACTACCGCCCAGCGCAGGGCCATCGCGGTGACCCGCACCTTGATCTGGTGGTTCTACGCCGACCTGAAGGCCTGGGTCCGCGCTCCTTGTTCCAAACGAGCCAGCGCCCTGCGCGCTCGCTTCGACCGGATCTTCAGACGCCCCACCGGCGCGGTGATGCTCGACCGCCTGCTCGCTCGCCTGCACCGGCACAAGGCCGCGCTTCTGCGCGTCCTGGGGCGGCCCGAAATCCCGCTCCACACCAACGGCTCGGAAAACGACATCCGCGCCTGCGTGACCAAGCGCAAGATCTCCGGCGGCACCATGAGCGAGGCCGGCCGCACCGCCCGCGACGTCATGCTCGGCCTGATGAAGACCTGCGCCAAGCTCGGCGTCTCGTTCTTCCGCTACCTCGGAGACCGTCTCGGCATCCGGGACGGCGTACCCGTCCCGCCCCTGCCAGACCTCGTCAGAAACGCCGCAACAGCCTGACCGCCCGGCAATCTGCCCCGGTTACA
>NZ_JAAHTB010000173.1 GCF_010692745.1 Methylobacterium sp. BTF04 | reverse complement strand
CATATGTGGACGGCCCCCAGCTCGCAAGATGATGAAGTCAGTTTGGATGATCGGATCGCTTGCGTTCATATGTCCGGCCTGTTCGCGCGCTCGCACATGAACGCTGGCCAAGATGGGCTCCGCGACGTCAGCCCCAATCAGCGCTGCGACCTTTATCGGCCACTGTCACATTCGGGTT
Organism: Methylobacterium sp. BTF04; assembly: GCF_010692745.1. GTDB lineage: Bacteria > Pseudomonadota > Alphaproteobacteria > Rhizobiales > Beijerinckiaceae > Methylobacterium. The sequence goes on along the minus strand of NZ_JAAHTB010000173.1, from coordinate 1,231 downwards.
TGCTCACGTCTGGGATCGATCGATCACGCCACCTGTCTGTCCTCCTGCAAGCTTCCGCTTCAGCTCGGCGCGATCGCCAGTTCTTGGCGACGCATCCCCCGCTGATCTCTACAAGGCGCACTCAGCAGCAGGAGTTCGTCCCCCGGCGTAAGTTTCGCCCGTCATCATCATCTTCCAGGCTATCCGGGCCAATTTGTTGGCCAGGGCCACCGCGACGAGCTTCGGTGCTTTGCGTTGGAGCAACTGCTTGACCCAGGCGGCCAATCCCCACCCGCATCGCCCCTCGCGGACACGGCGCACGATGGCGGTAGCTCCAACAACGAGCACGCGGCGCAGAGCTTCGTCGCCAGCTCGCGTAATGACGCCGAGTCTGACCTTGCCGGCCGTCGAGTGATCCCTGGGTGTCAGACCGATCCAGGCCGCGAACTGGCGACCAGACCGGAACGCCTCTGGCGAGGGCGTCTTCATGATCAGCATCGCCGAACCGACTGGTCCGATACCGGGGATCTGCGCCAAGCGTCGGCTGCAGGGATCGGCGCGGTGCCACGCAACCAGCTTGGCATCGATGGCAGCGATCTTAGCCTGCACCTGCTCGTACTCGACGGCCTGCAGCGTAAACAGTTCGCGTGCGAGTGGGGGCAGAGCCTCGTCGGCCTGGATACGCGCGAGTAGTGCGGCCACGTGCGCGATGCCCTGGGCTGCCGTGATCCCAAATTCGGCGGCATACCCGCGGATCGCATTGACGATTTGGGTTCGGTTGCGGATCAGCCTGTCACGCAGCCCAATCAGCATGAGCGCGGCCTGCTGCTCAGCGCTCTTGACCGGAACGAATCGCATAGTCGGCCGGCTCATGGCCTCGCACAACGCCTCGGCGTCGGCGGCGTCGTTCTTCCCCCGTTTGACGTACGGCTTCACGAGTTGTGGTGCGATGAGTTGGACCTCGTGCCCCAGATTGCACAGCAGGCGCGCCCAGTGGTGCGAGGCGCCACAAGCCTCGATGGCGACACGCGTTGGGGCAAGCCGCTCGAAAAAAGCAATCATGTCCTTGCGTCGAAGCTTCCGCCGCAGGATCGGCTCCTCAGCGGCGTTCACACCGTGCAGTTGAAAGATGTGTTTGGACGTATCCATACCGATGCGGCTAATCTGGTCCATGGACGGTCTCCTCGCGTGAGATCTGCAACGACCTCAGCTTGGCACAGCGATGCCGTTCGGGGGCCGTCCACCCCATCAG
>NZ_JAAHTB010000172.1 GCF_010692745.1 Methylobacterium sp. BTF04 | reverse complement strand
CGACGATCAACCACGAACCCAAGAGACCTCCGATGCCCGACGCGATGATAGTCCTACGTGGGCTGATGGAGAAGAGCTCCAACACGGATCTGTTGCGTGAGATGATCGTCTTTGCGGCCGAGCGCTTGATGGGGCTGGAGGTCGGGGGCCTGACCAGTGCCGCTCATGGCGAGAAGAGAGCCGAGCGCCTGGTCTAGTGCAACGGCTACAGCGAACAAGACTGGCAGACGAGGGCCGGCACGGTGAAGTTGCGCATACCCAATCTGCGCAAGGGCGGCTACTTCCCCTGCTTTCTGGAGCCGCAACGCATGGCCGAGAAGGCGCTCACCGCCGTAATCCAGAAGGCCTACATCTAGGGTATCTCGACACGCTCCGTGGACGATCTGGTCCAGGCTATGGGCGGCACCGGCGTCTCGAAAATCCGGCTTCAGTGCGTGTAGTGTGATACCCCCACTGCTACCGTATTTCTTGCCGTACCTGGCCGTGATCTACCGTCCGCCGATCAACTCACCCGAACTAGGCGTGTCTCCACAGCCGTTCGATTTTGGGATGGACTGCCAGCACAAGGGCTATGGCGCCCAGCGTCCCGGCAACGAAGATGAATACGAGTTCGGCCATTGGCCCGTTTAGATCGCGTCGGGCGTGGTGAGAAGGTGACGCCCTGCCATGAGGCAGTGTGCCTCAGTGATCACATCCGAGCCGCTCGTCGATGATTGAGCCCCCAACCGAGGCTGCGACTGAGACCGTACAGAATCAGACCGCTGAGGAACGCCAGGCCAGACGATCTGAGGTCGGGCATCCCCGAGACGCTACCCTGCTCGACCGACCACAAACCCGGAGTTCCCCCAGCTGCATCGTGTGAGACAGGCACACCTCCGATCACAGTCACGCGTCGGCATCGATAGACAGGATTGTGTGGGTCGATGCCGCTGACACCGCAAGCCGGTAAGGGCCGCGCATCCCAGATTGCCATTCCTGCAAGGACGAGGGCGTACGTCATGAAGGGGATGGCCAGCCCAAGACCGATCCGATGAGACCAGCGTGGGATGCGTGTCATCGCTAGGCCCTTCCGTTCGTCGGCACTGACCGCCTAGACCTTGTACGCGCCTCAGAAGCTACGCCGGCAGGGCCTCGATTACTCTCATGCTGACGACCAACCGGCACAAGCCCGAGGATGCCTAGTATCACGCGACCAGGCCCGTCCGGCCGACGGTCGGCACTGCCGACACCGCCCGATCGACTCACAGACCGATGGGGCGGGCTATTGAGCGCCTAGACGTGGATCCCGACGATCAAGGGCGCAAACAGCAACACCCCGAGGATTTCTCCTCAGGGTGCGCCTCGACGAAAGCGGCCAGGTGATCGGGGCTGGGGACGCTTAGGCCGAACCTAAAAGTCCCGCAGGTCCTAGTACGTGCCGAACTTGTAGTTCAGGCCGGCGCGGACGACGGCGAAC
>NZ_JAAHTB010000171.1 GCF_010692745.1 Methylobacterium sp. BTF04 | reverse complement strand
CCCGAACGACAACTTCGCTTCCGTGGTCGGACGCGCCGACACCGAACCGGTTTTCCCCGACAATCCCTACATCGCCCCGAACCGACGGGTGACGATCACTCTGCTCAATGCTGGCCCGCCGGTGCCCTCTAACCTTTTTCGCTGACGACAAGGCGCCTCGCCGCCTTAGGTGTTTAGTCCCAGCATTTTCAGCAAGCCGCTGGCAAAGGATGCGAGAAGGATGCGTGCTTCAGCTTCGACCCAGGTGTCGAGATCGGGCCATCTTCATTCGTAGATCTGCTCGTGATTCACGGATATTTGGTGGATAATTATAGAATATTGTCCACTACTGATTATTTATCCGAAAAGACTGGCCACTGATATATAAATTACAAATATATACTCGATTTTATACATTAGTTAAATAGTAATTTAATACACGCCTCATTGCTTGTCTTCCGATAAGAAATATATAAATCCTTTCAAGTTTGCATTGATAATTGCGGTTTTTTACAAAAACCCGCTCCTCGCATGATCCTTGAAAGCGTTCATCCTGCGAGATCCGCATTTCGTTCGGCGACCGATGGCATCAGCGAAGCTCGTAGCAGTTCACAACGACCCGCGGATTGCGGGTGACATCGAACAGCGTGGAGCACTGGACGAGGTGATTTACGTCCTTTTTCCGGAACATAATCAGCGACGTTCGGACATCATAATTTCCAGCGTACCCCGCTATTTCCCATCCATCCGTCAAAAGACGCTCTATGGTGAGAGCAGGCTCGGCGGCCGCTAAGCCGCTGCAGAGCCCCATGAAAATGATGAAGCTCTGGCAATACGGCTTCATGAACCTACACCCTTGAAAACCGTTCGAAGCTTTCTTGCGACCGCGCATGCCGGTGCCGACCGATGGTCGCTACACTGGCATGCCCAAGCATCCCTTGCACGCGACGGATCGGATCGATTCTTCATAGAAATTCAATGTTCATTTAATTTTTATTTGAGTGGCAAATTTATTTACGCATCGTGCGCTTGCAGCATACCCGGGTAAGCAATTCAGGCGCTAACGCGATGCGGTATCTGAAATATAACGGTTAAATATCGTTAAAAATGCACTATGGTGCGTTGCAAAACTTGCATACCGCAACGCACAAATCCGTGGTTAGATCTCTCTTGCGGACGGCCCCCAGCCGCTCGACCTGGAGATTTCCCATGCGCGCCACCCACGCTTTCGCCCTTGCTATCCTTGCTTCGGCAACCTTCGTGTCTGGCGCTGCCATCGCAGGCGAAATGATCCATCTGACTCCTCCGCTGTTCCGCGAGCATGCTCGAGAGACCCAGCAAGTGCGTAGCGTCAGTGATCTGAGCACCACCCCTCAGCCAGTTGCTGTGGCAAAACCCTCGGGAGCACCGCGCACTGCTCAGATCGGTGAAGATGTGGCAACGACGGGTTCTTTCTGAGACGAAGGGTACTTTTCACCGGCTGTTACTGAGGTGGTCCCGCCTTCCTGGACAGTTTGGCGGCTGAGCTAAGCTATACCCC
>NZ_JAAHTB010000170.1 GCF_010692745.1 Methylobacterium sp. BTF04 | reverse complement strand
ATAACGCCATGTCGATCACTCCATGACCCCCCGACCAAAAGCCAGGGGTGGGTTCAGACACGGGTCACTTCTCGATGGAAACTTCGGGCTCCGCTGGGTCAACTCTCAGCGGAAATCAACAGCAGATCCAAAGATCTTTACACCGGATAGCCATCGTCTTCGCGTAACATTTCGATAGGGACATTCCCACAGGAAAACCCAGCCTCATCCAAGACCTCGACACTCCATCCTGGAGTGAGACGATCACCCATCATGGTCAGCCCACGATGTTTGGTGGCCTCGGCATGAGCATATGCAAGCGCTTCAGTGCGGTTACCAAGTTCGGCCCCCTGCTGATCGTGCAGCGTGAGGTCATTCGGCGTGTGAACGTGGAAGAAGTACAGGGGCAAATTATTCCTTTCAGGCTCGGCACGTTGTTGTCAAACATCGCGCAACTAAATCGCGCGGCGTCATATCAACGCGAGCATCTGCCTGCGCGTCCTCGACGCTGCTTTCCAGGCTAGGCAGCCCGGACATTCGCAAGGAAGCGGTCGACTTCACTACGCATGTTTGCGGATTGCTCGGACAGCACGTCTGAGGCCTGAAGGACACTTGCCGCTGCGTGGCCAGCCTGATCCGCCACACGGGCGACCTCGGCGATATTCGATGTCATTCCACTCGTTCCAGCCGAGGCTTGACCCATGTTGCGCACGATCTCCTGAGTAGTCGCTCCCTGCTCTTCGACAGCTGCGGAAATCCCCGTCGTGACCGCATTCATGGCTTGGATCTGTGATGCAATGGCCTTGATTGCCTCCGAGGCCTCATCGGTAGCAGTCTGGATGGAGACAACCTGTTGGCTGATCTCCTCGGTAGCCCGCGAGGTTTGGCTGGCGAGTTCCTTCACCTCAGCCGCGACGACGGCAAAGCCTCGGCCAGCGTCGCCGGCACGCGCTGCCTCAATGGTCGCATTGAGGGCCAAAAGGTTGGTTTGGCTAGCAATATTCGATACCATGCCGACGACGTCGCCGATGCGGGCTGCCGCGGAGGCTAGAGCATTCATAGTCGCCTCCGTTCGGCCCGCATCGTGAACGGCAACGGCCGACATCTCTGCAGCGCGCTCCACCTGACGACCGATCTCCTGCACGGTCGCGCCGAGCTCTTCAGCCGCAGCCGCAACCGCATTCACATTGTCGGCGGTCTGATGCGCGGCTATGGCCACACTGTTGGAACGCGAAGACGTCCCTTCGACCGCTTCTTTCATGGCTCCGGACGAATTTTGAAGGCCGAGAGCCGCCTGGGATACCTTCGAAACGATGCTACCCACCGACTGTTCGAACTGGTCCGCCAGGTCTTGCAGCATGATCCGCCGCGCGCGTGCTTCCTGAACGCGCGTGGCTTCCGTCGTTTTGAGCTGCTCTGCAGCATCTTCCAAAGAGACGTCGCGAATGGTGACGACAGCCCGTGCGATGTCGCCGATCTCATCGCGTCGGGTACTCCCAGGCACCTCAGCCAGATTCTCTCGTGCAGCCAGGGCTCTCAGGGCGTGCG
>NZ_JAAHTB010000169.1 GCF_010692745.1 Methylobacterium sp. BTF04 | reverse complement strand
GGACCCGGTGTGCGGGATGACGGTCGATCCGGAGACCGCGAAGCATCGCACTGAGCATGGCGGTCACCCGTACTACTTCTGCTCGAACGGCTGTCGGACCAAGTTCGAGGCGGCCCCCGCCCGCTACATCGAACCGGCGAGTGCGGCGACGAAGGCCGAGCCCGTCCCTGCGGGCGCGATCTACACCTGCCCAATGCACCCCCAGATCCGTCAGGCCGGGCCCGGTGCCTGCCCGATCTGCGGCATGGCGTTGGAACCGGCGACGGTGAGCGTGGACGACGGCCCGAACGAGGAACTCGTCGACATGACCCGGCGGTTCTGGGTCGCGCTGGTGCTGACGCTGCCGGTGTTCGTCATGGAGATGGGTGGCCATGTCACGGGCCTGACGGAATGGATCGGGCAGCAGAACTCCAACTGGATACAGTTCGCCCTGGCCACCCCGGTGGTGCTCTGGGCCGGATGGCCGTTCCTCGTGCGCGGCTACCAATCGCTGGTCTTGCGCTCGCTCAACATGTTCACCTTGGTGATGCTCGGCACGGGCGTGGCTTGGGCCTACTCCGTGGTCGCGACCCTGGCGCCAGGTCTGTTCCCGGCGGCCCTGCGAAGCCATGGGGGCGCCGTCCCGACCTACTTCGAAGCGGCCGCCGTCATCACGGTGCTTGTCCTCCTCGGGCAAGTGCTGGAGCTTCGGGCACGCGCGAGCACCGGGGGGGCGCTTCGTGCGCTCCTCGACCTGGCGCCGAAGACCGCGCGCCGGCTCAAGTCCGACGGGACCGACGAGGAGGTCCGGCTTGAGGACATTGCGGTCGGCGACCGCCTGCGCGTACGTCCCGGCGAGAAGGTGCCGGTCGATGGGGTCGTAGTCGAGGGCCGGAGCTCGGTGGACGAGTCCCTGATCACCGGGGAATCGATGCCGGTCACGAAGGAGGCCGGTGCGACAGTCGTCGGCGGCAGCATCAACCAGAGCGGGGCGCTCGTGATCGAGGCCCGCAAGGTCGGGCGCGACACCATGCTGGCCCGCATCGTCGGGATGGTGGCCGAAGCCCAGCGCAGCCGCGCACCGATCCAGCGCTTGGCCGACAGGGTCGCGGGCTGGTTCGTGCCCGCGGTCATCGGGGTCGCGATCCTCGCCTTCGCCGCCTGGATGGTTCTAGGGCCAGAGCCACGGGTCACCTACGCGCTCGTGGCGGCGGTCTCGGTGCTCATCATCGCCTGTCCCTGCGCCCTGGGGCTGGCCACCCCGATGTCGATCATGGTCGGCGTCGGCCGCGGCGCCGGGATGGGTGTCCTGATCAAGAGCGCCGAGGCCTTGGAGCGGATGGAGAAGGTCACGACGCTGGTCGTGGATAAGACCGGCACCCTGACCGAGGGTAAGCCGACGGTGACCCGGATCGTCCCTGCGGACGGGTTTTCGGAAGAGGAGATCCTGCGGCTGGCGGCCGGCGTCGAGCGGTCGAGCGAGCATCCGCTGGCGGTCGCAATCGTGGCGGCGGCGGAAAAGCGCGGCATCACGATTCCTACGGTTTCAGAGTTCGACTCACCCACCGGCAAGGGCGCTCTTGGGACCGTTGAGGGTCGCCGCGTCCTTCTCGGTAACGCGAAATTCCTCG
>NZ_JAAHTB010000168.1 GCF_010692745.1 Methylobacterium sp. BTF04 | reverse complement strand
TGAACGGGCGCTTTGCCGCTATGGCGAGCCACTATCTGTTCGACACAACCTTCTGCAATCCCGCATCGGGCTGGGAAAAGGGTCAGGTCGAGAAGAACGTCCAGGATACGCGTCGTCGGCTATGGCAACCGTTACCCAGCTTCGCCGATCTCGACGGGCTGAACGCCTGGCTCGAGACGCGCTGCATCGCGGCTTGGAAGGAGATCCCGCACGGGGAGCTTCCCGGCACGCTGGCGGATGCGTGGACCAATGAGGTGGCGAGCCTGATGCCGCTGGGCCGTCCCTTCGACGGCTTCGTCGAGCACACCAAGCGGGTCTCGCCGACCTGCCTCGTGCACTTCGAGCGCAACCGCTATTCGGTTCCGGCCTCTCTTGCCAACCGTCCCGTGAGCTTGCGGATCTACCCGCAGCGCATCGTTATCGCCGCGGAAGGCCGGATCCTGTGCGAGCATCCCCGGGTCATCGCGCGCGCGCATACCGTGGCCGGGCGCACGGTCTACGACTGGCGCCACTACCTGGCCGTCATCCAGCGCAAGCCGGGCGCCCTGCGCAACGGGGCTCCCTTCGCCGAGATGCCGGATGCCTTCCGGCGGCTGCAAGGTCACCTCCTCAAACATCCGGGCGGCGATCGAGAGATGGTGGAGATTCTGGCACTCGTGCTGCACCATGACGAGCAGGCCGTTCTCTGCGCGGTCGAACTGGCGCTCGACGGCGGCGTTCCCACCAAGATCCACGTCCTCAACATCCTGCACCGGCTGCTCGACGGTAAGCCATCGAGCGTGGCCACTATCGATGCCCCACAGGCGCTCGTCTTGCGCCAGGAGCCGAAGGCCGATGTCGAGCGCTACGACGCGCTCCGCAGGAAGGCGGTGCGCCATGCGTCATGATCCCGCCAGCGCCGCCATCATCGTCATGCTGCGCGGGCTCAAGATGTACGGCATGTCCCAGGCCGTCGTCGATCTTGTGGAGCAAGGCGCACCCGCCTTCGAGGTAACCGTCCCGCTCCTGTCCCAGCTGCTCAAGGCCGAGATGGCCGAGCGGGAGGTTCGATCCGTCGCCTACCAAATCAAGGCCGCCCGCTTTCCGGCCTACAAGGATCTGACCGCGTTCGACTTCGCTGCCAGCGAGGTCAACGAGGCCATGGTTCGCACCCTGCACGGAGGCGACTTCATCGACGGCGCACACAACGTCGTCCTGATCGGTGGCCCGGGCACCGGCAAGACGCATATCGCGACCGCCCTGGGCGTGCAGGCCATCGAGCATCATCGCAAGAAGGTCCGCTTCTTCGCGACAGTCGACCTGGTCAATGCACTTGAACAGGAGAAAGCCCAGAACAAAGCGGGACAGCTGGCCGAACGGTTGCTGCGCCAAGACCTGATCATTTTGGACGAACTGGGCTATCTCCCCTTCAGCGCATCAGGAGGGGCCCTGCTGTTCCACCTGCTGTCCAAGCTCTACGAACGCACCAGCGTCGTGATCACCACCAACCTCAGCTTTAGCGAATGGGCCGGGATCTTCGGCGATGCCAAGATGACCACCGCGCTGCTCGATCGCCTCACCCACCACTGATGGGGTGGACGGCCCCCGAACGGCATCGCTGTGCCAAGCTGAGGTCGTTGC
>NZ_JAAHTB010000167.1 GCF_010692745.1 Methylobacterium sp. BTF04 | reverse complement strand
CTAGCCCGTCTTATTCATGAGGGCGGTGGATTTGGGGTGGCGAGCGTAGCGTAAAGCATTGATATGGCTTAGAGATTGGGTGCTGACGCCAAGCCTTCAGACCGCATCGAGCCCGCCACGCCCGCCATGTCCGATCCTACGTGTCTCCCGTTCGCGTTTCCATCTGTCCGCGGCAAGAAGCTCACAGCCGCCTTCGATGGCGGACGCCTGACCTCGGATGGGGGCGTCCTGTTGCTCGCCCAGGCAGCGCGGCGGCTAGGCGTCGCCGAGAAGCTCGCCGCGGTGATCCCGGACCGCCGTGATCCGAGCCGGGTTCTGCATCCGTTGCCCGAGATCCTGCTGGCACGCATCCTGGCGATTGCTTGCGGGTACGAGGATGCCGATGACCTCGACCACCTGCGTGCTGATCCCGCCTTCAAGCTCGCCTGCGGACGGCTGCCTGAGAGCGGCCACGACCTGATGAGCCAACCCACCGTCTCGCGGCTGGAGAACACGCCGGGCCTGCGCGACCTCATCCGGCTCGGGCGGGTGCTGGTCGATCTCTACTGCGCCAGCTACGCCACGCCGCCCGAGGCCATCACGCTGGATATCGACGACACCTGCGACGTGGTCCATGGCCACCAGCAGCTCTCCTTGTTCAACGCCCACCACGACGAACGCTGCTTCCTGCCGATCCATGTCTACGACACCGCCACCAGCCGTCCCGTCGCGATGATCCTGCGCCCGGGCAAGACGCCCTCGGGTCGCGAGGTGCGGGGCCATCTGCGTCGGCTGGTCCGGGCGATCCGCCGCCACTGGCCGAACACCGCGATCACGATCCGCGGCGACGGCCATTACGGACGGCCCGAGGTCATGGACTGGTGCGAGGACAACGGCGTCACCTACGTCTTCGGCCTGACCGGCACCAAGGCGCTCGCCGCCAAGGTCGAGGACACCGCCGATCACATCCGGGTCGTGCGGGCGATAGACGACAAGGAGGCGGTGCGCGGCTTTGCCGAGACCACGCACGCGGCCAAGTCGTGGCGACAGAAGCGCCGCGTCGCCGCCCGCATCGAGGCGACCCGGCTCGGCCTCGATATCCGCTACGTGGTCACGAACATCACCACCGGCACGCCTACGTGGCTCTACGCCGACCTGTACTGCGCCCGCGGACAGGCCGAGAACCTGATCAAACTTCACAAAACGCAGTTGGCCTCCGACCGCACCTCGTGCCGGCACCCGGCGGCCAATCAGATGCGGCTCGTGCTCCACACCGCCGCCTACTGGCTAATGCTGACCGTGCGCGACGCCATCCCGACCACGCACCGCCTCGCCAAGGCCGAGTTCACGACGATCCGGCTGCGCCTGCTCAAGCTCGGGGCCCGCATTCGAGAAACCGCGGCCCGCGTCCGCCTCGCCTTCGCCGCCAGCTGTCCCGAGGCCGACCTGCTACGTCACCTCGCGACCGCGCTCGCCCCGGCACCGGCCTGAACGACGGGGCTGCGACGCCCCGACGAACCCGCTCCTGCCCCTCCAGCGCCGACAGACCAATCCCGATCCACACGCGTCAGAACAGACGTCCGATCCCGCTCGCCGTCAGCCCAGAACACGCCGCAAGACACCGCCTGGTGAATAAGACGGGCTAG
>NZ_JAAHTB010000166.1 GCF_010692745.1 Methylobacterium sp. BTF04 | reverse complement strand
GCGCCTCGCTCCAGAGCGCGATGGCGCGCGCTTGAGAGGTGGCTGCCCCCGAGACGAGTTCGATCCGGTCATGCCTTGCATAGGCCCGCAGACCCGCCTCGACGTCGCCGCGGGCCATCAGGGTCGAGGCGGCGCGTTGCCAGGGCACCTGCTGCCGGCGGACTTCGGCGAGGGTTGCATGACGACCGAGCACGTCGACCACGGACCGCAGAGCGCTGGCTCCGGCGACGGATGCCAATTGACGTCTATCGCCCAGAAGAATTGTGCGACCGCCACCGTTCGGCGCCGCCGCCACGGTCGAGAAAACGAAGGCTAGATCACGCGTACCGATCATCCCGGCCTCGTCGCACAGCACGACCGTGTCGGCGGCGAGCGCCGGAATCCGTCCGTGTTCGAGGTCGTAACGCCATTTGGCGATGGCGAAGGTCTCGATCCCGGTCGAGGCTTTGAGTTCGTCGGCAGCGGTCCAGCTCGGCGCCAGACCGATGACAGTCAGTCCTGATTTTTGCGCCGCCTCTACGATGACCTTGGCGGTGGTCGTCTTGCCCGTCCCGGCACCGGCTTCCAGAACCGTGACACCGGCAGCATCGGGGCTGGTGACATGCGAGACCGCGTCGCGCTGTTCCTGCGAGAGCATCGGTGAAGCGGCCAGCGCCGCGCTCACGATCTCCGGCCGGAAGCGCGCCCCCGTCACAGGACGATCGGCAGCACGCAGAAGTGTAGCTTCTGCGGAGGCGATCCCTGGCGTCGTCCAGCACGCGTCACGGTCGTCGGCGACCAGACGCAGAAGCTGGCCTTGCGCCTCTAGATCCGCGAGCTCGGCTCGGACTGCCGCGATCCCGATTCCCTGCAACGCCGCCTCGTCGAGGGCCTGCTCGATCAGGCTCTTGCGGTCGAGGACGTTCTGATGCCGGAACAATTTGGAGGCCGCGCGGGCCACTGGTGTCTCGCCGACGATCTCAGGTGGATCGAACATGATGTCCTGCTCGGCATCCCGGTCGTGCTCATACTCTGCCGCGCGAACCGGCGTGTTGGCTGCTTGCCGGACGGCCGCCCATGGATCAATCTCGAACGGGACGAGTTCGTCGCGCCAGCGTGCCTCCAGCGCCGTGCCGGTCGGAACATCGGCTTTGGCGCCACGGGTTGCCAATGCCGCGATCTCCTTCTGGGCTCCGGATGCCGAACCGCGGTCACCGCCAATGGCCACCTCGATCGCCGCCGAGCGTTTCGAGAACGCCGCGATCACCTCCTCCGGGATGCCACGGATCTCGAACTGACCCTGTCCGGCTCCGCGTAAGGACACGCCGAGTTCGCGGGTGAGGCGCTCGGCCAAAGCCGTTCTGAACGCACTGCCGATCACGACCTGCCACGAAAACAGTCGCTCCGGCTCGAGGGTGCGATGTTTGCTATCAAGAGATGCAGCCACGTTCAATAGCACGCAGTGTGTGTGGCAATTGGGATCACCAGCCCGGGTCGTATAGTGATTGAACCGCGCGACCATGAGGTCCGTCGGATTCTCGCGGCGATATCCGCCGGCACCCAGCCTAACCTCGACCAGCTCTTCGTCGCGCAGGAACTCCAGCGCTTCCGTGACCGCGGCGGCATGAATCGCCTCCAGTTGGGCTCGCTGGTTGGCG
>NZ_JAAHTB010000165.1 GCF_010692745.1 Methylobacterium sp. BTF04 | reverse complement strand
CGACCCCCTCGGACCCGTCATGCCCGACGAGCACCGGACAGGCCCCCTCCTGAGCCGCGAGGACGGCGGCGACATAAGCCACGACACCGCCGCCGCCGAAGATCGCGATGCGTTGATCGGCGAGTTTCGTGCCGTAGTGCTTGGCCAGCGCCAGCCTCACTTCCGCAATCATGGCGGCACCGGTGGTGAACGCACCGGCGGGATCGGCAAAGACATGGTTCTCGAAGGGCGGGACGAAGGCGCTCCTGGCGGCATCCATCATGTCGAGGGCTAGTTCGGCGTTCTTGCCTGCAATGAAGATGGCCGTCCGAACGCCGTCCTGGGGAGCGCGGGAGAAGATGGAGTCCTGAACGAGAGCGGTCGTCTCGTCCGGTGCAACATCGGTGTAGGTGGTGACCACATCGAAGCCGGCATCGACGGCCATGTTCACGTCGAAGGGGCTCATGTGCTTGAGCGGGGTCAGCATGTGCAGGATCGAGCGGGTCATCGTAACTTTCCAGCGGGCGAACGTGGGAATGCCTTCAGGCGTGAGAGCGACGCGCCAAAAGATCTATCCCCATCCAAGCTTGAAGAGATTATCCAACCGTTGCTAAATACAGCACGACAGGCGTTGCTGAGTCCGAAATCTCCTCAATCATAGACGAGATAGAAATAAGGTAAAGATTTTATGGTTCTTCGCCATACCGGGTTGATCGCGGGTAGCACTGGCTCGTCTCCCGCTCCGTCATCCGGGATTGATGCAACGGTCTAATCTCCCCGACCTGAACCACCTGTCGAGGCCCCGGAGGGGACTTGACCCAACGCTGGGGAAGGGCTCGACGGTTTAGGAGGGGGCGGTCAACGGATCACCCCCTTGTTCTGACAGAAGTCGGTCCAAGCGCAGAGTACGCCGTGCGCAAGGTTCTTGTCCCTTTCGCGCTCGTAATGGCCCCGCGAGTTGCCCTCGACCCTGCGCAAGCGCACGATGGACCAGACGAACTTCGCCCTCGATGAGGTCATGGCGTCCTCGCGGAAGATCGACGACATCACCAAAGCGATCGATGGGATCGCCAAGCAAACCAACCTGCTGGCTCTGAATGCTACCATCGAAGCCGCGCGGGCCGGCGAAGCAGGTCGCGGCTTCGCCTTAGTCGCCGCCGAGGTGCGAGAGCTGGCCGGCCGCTCGGCGTCGTCCTCGGCCGACATAGCTGCTCTCGTGAGCGAGAGCCAGACTCGGATCGGGATCCTAGCTAAGACCTTGGAGAGCCTCAGCGCACCGGATCAGGCTGCCTGAACGTCACGCGCAAAAGATTCATGAGGCTTCGCTCTCATAGGGTGCGATTCCTCGTCCTAGTGGTTCGAGTATAGGCTCATCCGCCCTTTCGTTGCTGACGGAATCAGACCGGGCATTCGGAGGTGAGCGCCATCACCATCGAGATCGGCGTGCCCGAGGAGGGGCAGAAAGGCGTTGTCGTCCAGCCCCGGCGCTAGATGTTTGGTCCCGGCATTTGGTGGAGCGGATTTGACCTGAAGCGGGAAGGCTCTGCGGACCATGCTTTGCAGATTGCCTCGTAGGGCGTGAGGCCGCGCAGGGTCTTGAGGCGGCGGCCAAAGTTGTAGGCGCTGACGAAGTCGGCTAGGTGAGCGCGGAGCTGCTGGTGGCTGTCGTAGTGATAGCGTTTGACCGTCGCGT
>NZ_JAAHTB010000164.1 GCF_010692745.1 Methylobacterium sp. BTF04 | reverse complement strand
TCCCTCACGTCGGGGATAGCTTAGCCTCCTGTCCAGATTTCCAGCACCACCTCAGGATGGTGGCCTGCCCCCATTCGGTGGCTCAGGTTCGAGGTTAGTGCATCGTTGGTCGCGTGACGATAGCGTAGTGAACGACCGGCGCTGAACTGCTCGGCTCTTCAGGCCAGATGACGACTGATCCTCCCCCGATTTCACGGTTCTCCCGCAGTTTGCGTGGAAAGGTCACGGCGACGCGGTGCCGATGGGCTGATTCACGGCAGGGATGATTCTGTCTTCATCTCTGCCGGGCTGCATCGTCGACCAAGTCGTCCGCTGCTCCGGTCATCTCATCATCCTCGCTTCTGTTCGCCGGGATCACGGGCGCTGTCTCGACTGCGGCGAGCCAAGCTCTGCCGTTCATAGCCGATACGTCCGGCATTCCGCCGATCTTCCGAGCCTTAGCGAAGCCGTGACGCTGCGGCTGAAGGTTCGCCGCTTCTACTGCCACCATCCCACCTGCCGACGTCGCACGTTTGTCGAACCGCTGCCTCGGCTTCTCCCACCACGCGCCCGACGCACTGGTCGGCACGCTCGTGAAAAGGCTCGGGTGGGCTTTGCATTCGGTGGCGAAGCCGGCGCTCGCCACGCCGGACATCTGTCGATGGCCACCAGCCCCGATACGGTGCTGCGTCTCGTCCATGGCGTGAAGCTGCCGCCGATCGGTCCGCTGCAAGCAGTAGGAATCGACGACTGGGCCATCCGTAAGGAGCAGACCTACGGTACGCTTGTCGGCGATCTCGACCGGCAACGTCCCATCGATCTACTGCCGGACCGATCCAGTACAACGGTTGCCGAGTGGCTGCGTCGCAACCCCGGTATCGCGGTCATCACACGCGACCGCTCGTCCGAATACGCGCGCGCAGCTACCATGGGCGCTCCCGCGGCCCTTCAGGTCGCGGACCGTTGGCATCTTGTAAAGGGCGGACCAATTCCATGCCGCTGCGGCGGAGTAAAACCAGGCCAGTGGCGGCCGGCCGTTTGAACGATGAAGGGGCCCGATCGGGCCCCTTCATCGTTCGTCGCCGATTGTGAAGCTCAAGTTGGCAGGATCTCGCCCGTCTCGGGATCGTGGGGGTCGGCCGTGGCCTGGTTTTGCTCCGCCCTGCTGTCGGCGCGGCCGCGCCGGCTGCGGGAGGATTTGAGGCGGTAGCTGTCGCCGTTCAAGCTGAGGATGCTGACGTGATGGGTGAGCCGGTCGAGCAGCGCGCCGGTGAGCCGCTCTGAGCCCAGAACCGAGGTCCAGTCCTCGAACGGCAGGTTCGAGGTCACCACGGTCGAGCCGCGTTCGTAGCGCTGCGAGAAGGTCTCGAACAGCAACTCGGCCCCTGTCGGCGACAGCGGCACGTAGCCGAGCTCGTCGACGATCAGGAGCTTCACCGAAGCGAGTTCGCGCTGCAGCCGGAGCAGACGGCGCTCGTCGCGGGCCTCCAGAAGCTGGTTGACCAGAGAGGCCGCGGTGGTGAACGCGACCGAGAAGCCCTTCTGACAGGCCGCCAGGCCGAGAGCCAAGGCGATGTGGGTCTTGCCGGTGCCGGAGTTGCCGAGTGCGATGACGTTCTCTCGACCGAGGATGTAGCCGCAGCGCGCCAGCTCCAGCACGAGCATCTTGTTCAGGCTCGGGATCGCGGTGAAGTCGAAGG
>NZ_JAAHTB010000163.1 GCF_010692745.1 Methylobacterium sp. BTF04 | reverse complement strand
TTGATCGCCCGGTGGTAGTTCTTGGCCGCGACCTCGTCGTGGATTTCGAGCAGGTAGGGTGCGGCGCCGGGCAGGTCCTTCAGGATCGCCGTCGATTGCAGCACGAAGAGATTCTCGGCCTCGGCCGGATCGTCGGCCAGGTAGATCACCTGAAGCGTGACGCAGAGCTGCTTGCACGGCGTGTCCGCATCGCACTCGCGAATGATCTCGCTCTCGCGCAGGAACTTGCACTGCGTCTCCACCAGGAAGGCGGAGCGCCGGTCGAGATTCCGGATCAGGGCGCCGTTGATGATCAGCCGCTCGGAGGGTTTCAGTTCGATCCTGAGGGCCATGATCCATTCCCGTTCGCGCGCTGCGTCGACCATCGATACCATTCGTTAACGGCGATTGAACTCTCGGGCGCCCGAACCCCGGTTTCGGCGTCCGAAGGCCCGAAACGGGCGATTCCGAGCGATCGGCTTAACGCCTGGGTAGGGGGCCCCGTGGTGTCTCGGGACGTCGGCAGAACGCCGATGTCTCGATCAAAAATTGGATCACCCCCATGTCCAGCGTCACCCTTTCGGCCGCGACCCGCCAGAACCTGCTCTCGCTGCAGGACACCGCTTCGCTGACCTCGACCACCCAGAACCGCCTCTCCACCGGCAAGAAGGTCTCCTCGGCCCTCGACAACCCGGCCAACTTCTTCACCTCGCAGAGCCTGTCCAACCGCTCGTCGGACCTCGGCAGCCTCCTCGACGGCATCTCCAACGGCATCCAGACGATCCAGGCCGCCAACCAGGGCCTGACCTCGATCCAGAAGCTCGTCGACTCGGCCAAGTCCACCGCCAACCAGGCGCTCGCGACGCAGATCACCACCAGCGGCACCGCCAAGAACACCTTCGCCAGCTCGGTGACCGCGTCCTCGGGCACGATCAGCCTGCTCGTCAACGGAACCGCGGTGACCGCCGCCGCCGCGACCACCGACTCCATCGACACCGTGATCGCCAGCCTCAACACCGCCGTCAGCGCTCAGGGTGCGGGCAACGCCTTCACCAAGGACACCACCGGCACGAAGATCGTCGTCAGCGGCAGTGCCGACATCGAGTTCGCCACCACCGCCGACCAGACCAGCCTCGGCTTCCAGGCCGGCACGGCGCCGGCCGCCAAGTACGGCACCGTCTCGGCAGCGGGACAGAGCGGTGACCTGGCCGTCACCGGCGTCAAGGAGCGGGCCGCTCTGTCGACGCAGTACAACAGCCTGCTGACCCAGATCGACCAGCTCGCGAAGGATTCCAGCTTCAACGGTGTCAATCTGCTCTCGAGCAGCGCCAGCACCAACAAGCTGCACATCTCCTTCAACGAGAAGGACACCTCCAACGTCGACATCCAGGGCGTGGATTCGACCTCCACCGGCCTCAACCTGAAGGCGATCGCCGGCGATTCCGGCACGACGGCCGATGGCAAGGGCAACTTCCTGCTCTCCACCGACATCCAGTCGACCCTGACCAGCCTGACCTCCGCCTCCTCGACCCTGCGCTCCCAGGCGTCGACCTTCGGTTCGAACCTCTCGGTGGTGCAGAACCGTCAGGACTTCACCAAGCAGGTGATCAACGTCCTCGACACCGGTGCCTCCAACCTCACCAGTGCCGATCTCAACGAAGAGGCCGCGAACTCGCAGGCGCTGACCACCCGTCAGTCGCTCGGCATCTCGGCCCTCTCGCT
>NZ_JAAHTB010000162.1 GCF_010692745.1 Methylobacterium sp. BTF04 | reverse complement strand
GACCGTGGAACACGTTCATGGGGCATGCCATCGGGGCCGGCGCGGCCTTCCTGTCCCTTGCCGTGTTCGGGGCGCTGGACGCTCCAGCCGCCATGGTCGGCGGTCAGGTGTCGGCTGGCAGGATGGCAGCCAGCGCGCTCGCGGTGGCCCTAACCATCGGGCTTCAGATCCCGACCCGTTCGAGTCACGCCCCCGCCGCGGCGACGACCCTGCTGATCACGCTGGGCGGCTTTCCCGCGAACGTCGCCACGGTCGTCACGTTGGTGGTCGGGATCGGGGTCACGACCTGGCTCTGCGACTGCGGCAGACGCCTCGTCGTCGGGGAGTTCCACAAGCCGTGGGTCGTCAGGCTCATGGGTTGGCGCCATTAGGAGCAACGGGGCCGGCTTCCGAAGCGGAACGGAAATCCGTGGGCCGGTTCGATCTTCGGTGGATCGCCGGACAGGCCCCGGGCCCGCCGCTCGTATCATCAGGGGCTCACCACGTCGGGGCAGACCGCCACGATCCTTCCTCAAGGACGTACGAACTCGTGCGGACCTCGACATAGCCGCGCTTGGGCTGCCAGCCCATGACCCTGATCTCGACCCGGTTCCCTTCGAGCCGGATCAGGTTGAAGCTGTTTCCTTCCGCCCCCCGCGTCCGGGTCGAGATCGCGGTTCCCGCATAAACGATGAGCACGTCGCCGTTTCGCACCGGTTCCGCGATGATGCCATCGAGGGATCGGTGATGATGACCCGACAGCAGCAGGTGGATGTGGCACTCCGACGCGACATCGACGGCTTCACGCGCGCGCCCCGCAAGCTGGAGTCTGAGGCCGTCACGCGGGGCGGCGAGCGGATGGTGCGTGACCAGTATCTTGAAGATCGACGGCGGCAACGGCCGAAAGGCACGTCGGATCTCGTCCATCTGCTCGCCGGACACACGCCCGTTCTTGCGGGTGAGGCGGCGAGCGCTGTTGATACCCAGAACCGCCACCGAGTCGTCGGCGAAGAACGCGCCCGGCAAGCCGGCGGGCCGGACGAAGCGATCAAAGTTGCGGAATGGCGTGAAGAGGCGGCTGAACAGGTTGTAGAGCGGTACGTCGTGATTGCCCGGGACCACGATCTTCGGGGGTGTCATACGCCCGAGAAAGGCTCTGGCGGCCATGAACTCCCGGGACCGCGCACGCTGGGTGAAATCGCCGCTGATCACCACCAGGTCGGGACGCTCCGCCCCGAGGCTGGCGAGAAGTGCCTCGGCGATGACGGGATCATGACGCCCGAAATGCAGGTCTGAGATCTGGGCAATCGTGCGCATCTGGTCCGTGTTATTGCGCGTCAGCCTGGGACGAAGACTTGTAACGCGGCCGGGCGGATCGAGTAATGCAGCGGTAGTACCATGGTCTCGACCTCCCCGTCGCGCGCGACGGGAAGGTGGCTTGTGCGTGCCTCGATCCGCACCGAACGGACCGAAAGACTTTCGAAATCCAGCGCCCCGTCGAGTCGGCCGACGGCCGACCACAGGGCGAGCCTGATGAGCGCGAGCCGGCTTTGGGTCTTGGCGATCAAGAGGCAGAGCCTACCGGCATCCAGCCGCTCCCGTGTGCCGAAGGTCGAGAGCCCGAATCGATAAGCGTTGTTGCCGACGAAGACACATGGAACCCGGCAGGGAGCTATGCGGGAAAGTGGGTGACGACGGTGGATTGAGGGCGGCGTATCGAGGC
>NZ_JAAHTB010000161.1 GCF_010692745.1 Methylobacterium sp. BTF04 | reverse complement strand
TTCGCCGCGACCTCGACCGGGATCTGATGCTCGTAGATCCACGTCGTCGGGTTCAAGGTGACCTCAGGGTCGCCCGGGTCGCCGTCATCGACGTTGACGTAGCCGCCGAGCGGGATGGTCTCCTGCTTTTCCTCATTCCGGAAATGCGAGGCTTTGGGCAGGGCCGCCCGTACCAGAGCCGCGACGGCCTGGATCACCCGTTCGCGCGTGCTCGGCATCAGGGCATCCAATTCGCGGCAATGGCGGCAGGGGCGCGCTCGGCCCACGCCTTGGCCGTGGTCTCGATGTCGAGGCGTTTGCGCAGCTTCGCCTGTCGGACCAGGACGAAGATGACGACGAAGGATCGCCCACTGGACGGGCCGGCCTCCTTGATCGTTCGGAACGATTTTCGTCCCTGGTAGCGCTTGGCCTGGCGCCGGTAGAACGCGTCGGCGACGAGAACTCCGCCGGTCTTCGTCGGGACGAAGCGGAGCTTCACGCCGGTCTCACGCTGCCAGATCGCTGGGGTGAGGGTGTTGCCCGTCGAGCCCTTGGCCCGGCGTCCCGACACCATCCGGACACCGGCATCCTGCGTCGGGATCGCGAGATACTTGCCGCCCTTGGCCACGATGGTGACGCCGCGGTTGAAGGCGTCGATCAGCTTCGACGCATTGGTGCTGACGTAGGCGGCGGCCTCGACGCTGTCGCCGACCGTTGGGAAGGTCTGGCCGCGCCATGTGTTGGCCAGACGCTGGCCGAGGCCGGCGGCCACGACCTCGCCGCGCAGATCCATTTTCAGGCCGTTCGTGACGGTCCGCATGCCGGCGGTCACCGACTTGGCGACCTGTACCTCGGCGCCGGACATCAGCTCGGCGATGTCCGGGATTTCGACGGCATATCTCATGAGGCGTAGGGGTCGTCGTCCGGACTATCGGCCACCGGCGAGACTTCGCAGGTCCGTACCAGCTTGCGGCTGTCGATCCGGCTGAAGCCGGTCACCTGAACCGTCTCAGTGACCTGTCCAGCGTCATCAAGGAGGTCGACCTGATCGCCTTTTGCAGGCTGGGCAACCTCGGACAGTCGGATCTGGACCAGCATGGCGTTCAGATCGAATTGGTTGCCGCCGATGGTATCGATGCCCTCGGGCGATTTTCGGATGATGCGGACGGCAACACGGTCGGTGCCGCCGCCCGCGCGCCAGAACGCGTCGAGCGCCAAATTCGGATCCTCGAACTGGGCGTCGACCATCATGGCGAAGGCGTCCATCAGACGGCGCGCAACGCCGCGATGACGTCGGCCTTGGATTTCGCCGCCGAGACGTCGATTCCACGCTCGGCCGCCAGGGCTTCGAGCTCGGATCGGGTCTTGCCGTCGAGGTCGTCGCCGGCCGGCTTGGGATCGGGCCCATTCTCACCGGAGATCGCGCCGCCGTCCTCGCTGTCGGTGACGACGTCGTGCGTGCCCGCCTGAAGCGCGGCCTGCGCCTCGTCCCAGCCGAGAGTGACGACCTCGGCGTCCTTCGTGCCCTTTTCGCGCAACCGCATGGTCGCCTCCGTCAGTTCGAGGTGGTGCCACGCACGAGGAGCGCAGGGCGCTTCACGAGCGGGAGCGGATTCGACTCGGTGTGGATGTCCATGCCCTTGCCGAACTTCTTCGGCTCGAGCGGTGCGACGAACACCTCGGAGTCGGCGCCGTTGGGCGCCTGGTTCACGCTTCCCCAGAA
>NZ_JAAHTB010000160.1 GCF_010692745.1 Methylobacterium sp. BTF04 | reverse complement strand
GAATCATCATTATGAATCAAAGCGATGCGGCTTGATATCTATAGGTAGGACTCTCAGAGTTTTTTAGTGAGAGCAATAACCCTTCGAGTTTGTTTTGCGCATCCTCGAGATCTTGGAGCCAAAGCCTAAGATCAGAACGCATCTTGACTATTTCTGAGACGGCCGGCGCGTCACAAGAGGATGTCATTGTTGCGTGCTTTCGTGAAGCGGTAAGCGTGCCTTGCAGATACAGAGCCCTTCGAGCCTCAGGCGGCCTTCACCTGAGAGAGGAAGGCAGCGACCTCGTGCGACAGGTTCTCCGAATGCCGCGAGAGCTCTTGGGCCGCGCTTAGAACCTGTGACGCGGCTGCACCAGTCTGACCCGCTCCTTCGCGCACGCTGGAGATGTTTGTCGTCACCTGCTCCGTGCCCTTGGCAGCCTCCTGCACATTGCGAGTGATCTCCTGCGTTGCCGCACCCTGCTCCTCCATCGCAGCCGCAATGGACGCAGCGTAGCTCGACATCTCATCGATCACCTTGGTGATGGTCTGGATGTCCACCACCGCCTCCTCGGTTGCCGCCTGAATTTCCGTGATCCGCTCGCCGATCTCGCTGGTGGCCTTGGCAGTCTGCCCGGCCAGTTCCTTCACCTCCGAGGCAACAACCGCAAAGCCGCGACCGGCTTCGCCTGCACGGGCCGCCTCGATGGTCGCGTTCAGTGCGAGCAGATTGGTCTGCGAGGCGATGTTGGAGATTACCGCTACGAACGTGCTGATGCGCTCAGCAGTCACCGCCAGTCGGCGGACTGTGGCGTCCGTCCGCTTGGCGTTCTCGACGGCCTGAGATGCGATCTGCGACGAATAGGTGACCTGCTGCACAATTTCTTGCACGGAGGCCGACATTTCCTCGCTGGCTGCGGCCACGGTCTGGACGTTGGCCGAGGTCTCCTCAGCAGCCCCGGCCACGATGATCGTCTGCTCCGTGGTCTGATTGGCCGTACCCGCCATCGACTTGGCGGTGGCTTCCATCTCAGTGGCCGCGCCAGCTAGCCCCTGAGTCAAGACAGAAACATTACCTTCGAAAGCCTTGGTGAGATTGTCGAGGAAGATTGCCCGACGCATCTTGGCCTCGTTCTCGATCAGTGCGGCCTCGTCGAGATGCTTCTTCTCGATCAGCGCATTTTTGAAGAGATGCACGGCGTCGGCAATCGTACCGATCTCGGTTTTCTCGCCAAGCGAGGGGATCTGCGCGTCCAGATCCCCTTTGGCCAGTGCCTGCATCGGTTGAACCACTGATGCGATGCCTTTGGAGACGCCGCGGGTAATGAGGATGGCGGCACTGATACTAATCACGGCAAGGAACAGCACGGTCACGGTCAACATCATCATAGCGCTACGGTAGACGCCGTCGCCCTGACGAGTTGCGGTTTTCGCGCCTTCCATGTTCAAATCCACGAGCTTATCGAGGAAGCCATTGGAAACATCGGCATGCGGCTGGACCTTCGTGAAGTTATATTCTGTGGCCTTCTGATTATCATTGCTTCGGGATAAAACGAGTACATTTTGGGCCTCCTTAAAATATTCGGAGACCTCCTTTGCAAAGCTGTCATAGATGGCTTGCTCCTCTGGCGAGGAAATGAGCTTCTCGTACTCGCGTCGCGAGACACTAACCTCGTCGAACTTCGCGACGATCTTTTTATCAATCTTTGCCATCTCGGCATCTTCGGTGTTCATAATGTGTCGCTGGATGAGCGCACCATAATCCGATAGCTGCGTGTTGAGGACGCCAGCCTGACCATCTATCAGTTTCTATGTTTTCCAGAGCGGGGGCAGCGGGAGGA
>NZ_JAAHTB010000159.1 GCF_010692745.1 Methylobacterium sp. BTF04 | reverse complement strand
CTGTTGCCGGAGAGCGACCTCCCGGCGGTGGCGGATGCGGTGCGGGCGGAGATGATCGAGGCGGTGTCTGTGACGGGCGGGCATCTCGGCTCGGGTCTGGGCGTGGTCGAGCTGACGGTGGCGTTGCACCACGTGTTCGACACCCCCGACGACCGCATCGTCTGGGATGTCGGGCACCAGGCCTATCCGCACAAGATCCTCACCGGGCGGCGCGACCGGATCCGGACCCTGCGCCAGCCGGGCGGGCTGTCGGGCTTCACCAAGCGCTCGGAGAGCGTCTACGACCCGTTCGGCGCGGCGCATTCGTCGACCTCGATCTCGGCGGCCCTGGGCATGGCGGTGGCGCGCGATCTCGACGACGCGGCGGCCAAGGCCCGGGGCCAGACGTCGAAGCGCCGCAACATGATCGCGGTGATCGGCGACGGCTCGATGTCGGCGGGCATGGCCTACGAGGCGATGAACAATGCCGGCGCGCTGCATTCGCGCCTGATCGTGATCCTCAACGACAACGACATGTCGATCGCGCCGCCGGTGGGGGCGATGTCGGCGTATTTCGCGCGGCTGGCCTCGGGGGGCACCTACCGGTCCCTGCGCGAGACCGCCAAGCAGCTCGGCAAGCTGCTGCCGAAGGCGCTCTACCAGCGCGCGGCGGCGGCGGAGGAATACGCCCGTTCGCTGGTGGTGGGCGGCGGCACGATGTTCGAGGAGATGGGCTTCCATTACGTCGGGCCGGTGGACGGGCACAATCTCGACCACCTGCTGCCGATCCTGAAGAACGTCCGCGATTCCGAGGAGGGCCCGATCCTGCTCCACGTGGTGACGCAGAAGGGCAAGGGCTACGCCCCGGCCGAGGCCTCGGCGGACCGCTACCACGGAGTGGTGAAGTTCGACGTGCTCTCGGGGGTCCAGGCCAAGGCCAAGCCCAACGCCCCGGCCTATACCCGGGTGTTCGGCGAGAGCCTGATCAAGGCGGCGGATGCCGACGACAAGGTGGTGGCGATCACGGCGGCGATGCCGGGCGGGACCGGGATCGACCTGTTCGGCAAGGCGCACCCGGACAAGACCTTCGATGTCGGCATCGCCGAACAGCATGCGGTGACGTTCGCGGGCGGTCTGGCGACGGAGGGGTACAAGCCGTTCGTGGCGATCTACTCGACGTTCCTGCAGCGGGCCTACGATCAGGTGGTGCACGACGTGGCGCTGCAGAACCTGCCGGTCCGGTTCTGCCTCGACCGGGCCGGTCTGGTGGGTGCGGACGGGGCGACCCATGCGGGCGCCTTCGACCTGGCGTATCTGTGCTGCCTTCCGAACATGACGGTGATGGCGGCCTCGGACGAGGCCGAGCTGGTGCACATGGTGGCCACCGCGCATGCGCATGATTCGGGCCCGATCGCGCTGCGCTACCCGCGCGGCGAGGGGGTCGGCGTCGACCTTCCCGAGAAGGGCGAGGTTCTGGCGATCGGCCGCGGGCGGATCGTCAAGCGCCCCGAGGGCGCCCGGGTGGCGCTGCTGACCCTGGGCACGCGTCTCGGCGAGGCGCTGAAGGCGGCCGACCTGCTCGAGGCCGAGGGCATCGCCGTGACGGTGGCGGATGCGCGCTTCGCCAAGCCGCTCGACGCGGCCCTGATCCTGGACCTGGCGGCGAGCCACGAGGTGCTGCTGACCCTGGAAGAGGGCTCGGTGGGCGGTTTCGGCGCGATGGTGCTGCACCTGCTGGCCGAGAAGGGCGCGCTCGATGCGGGCCGGGTCCGGGTGCGGACGCTGACGCTGCCCGACAGCTACCAGGATCACAACGCCCCGGACGTGATGTACGCCGAAGCCGGCCTCGACGCCGCCAGCATCG
>NZ_JAAHTB010000158.1 GCF_010692745.1 Methylobacterium sp. BTF04 | reverse complement strand
CCAGATCACCGCGCCGCCTGACCGCCTCCGTCACCCAAAATCCCGCATAGCTCTTTCGCCGGTGATGATGCGCGCAATCTCCGTGGTGAACCTCGCCTCCGTGCATGCGCTCGCCGAGGCAACTGGTCGGACCCTCGACCCCTTGCGTTTCCGCGCCAACATTCATCTCGATAGGCTGGCCCCGTGGCAGGAGCTGGACTGGGTGGGGCGGGAGCTAAGTATCGGGGCGGTGCGCTTTCGCGGCCTTGCCCGGACGCCGCGCTGTGGCGCCGTCAACGTCAACCCTGCGACCGCAGAACGTGACACCAACTTACCCAAAGCCATCAAACAGCATTTCGGGCACGTCGACCTCGGGATCTACCTCGAAGTCGTCGAGAGTGGGACGATCACGAGGGCCGATGTCCTTACCCTTGATTGATGCGGCTCTCGCGGTGCGTATAGGGACCGCTTCCAGGCCCCGCCTGCCCTGCGAAACCGGATTACGGCCGAAAGCTCGCGCCAGTCGATAGGGTAGAAGAAGCGGTGGGCCGGGCAGCTATCGGTATAAGCTGAGACACGGATCGGTCCAGCCTGGCTTCGCGGCCGGGCAGAGGGAAGCATGAGCGACACAGTACAAAACGCCGCTTTCCTCGCCATCGTCCTCGAAAATGTGGAGCTGCGAGAGCAGCTCTCCAACGTCCAGGATCAATGTGTGGAATTGGCCGTCGATGCGGGCGAGCAGCACGCTGAGGTCGAGGCGCTACGGGCGCAGGTGATCGCCTTAGGCGAAGACCGTGATCGCTGGCGGATCATCGCTGAGCGTCGGCTCGCGGGCTGAGACCTTCCCCGTATGACGGGAGCGCCTCATGAAAACGACAGAGCTCTCGCCCCGTCGTTGAGATGCTGAGGCTGGCTTAGCGGGTCGAGGCGTCGACGATCTCGGCGACGATGCGCCGGGCCGTGGGAGCCCTTGGAGTCAGGGACGGCGTGGTCGTCAGCTCGGACGCAGGCCGCACGGCCGCGGTGGCGCGAGCCTGCTCACGGTAGAGCGTGGGAGTGAGGTTGATGCGCTCATCAGCCACCGCGGTACCAACCAGGGTGATGGACGCGAGTGCGGCAAGAACGAGAGTACGGACGGTCATAGTATCAATCTCTCTGGTGGTCCGGGGCCTGCCCCGTTTCATGAGAGGAATATGTTTTGCAGCGCACCATCATTCAAACAGATATCGTCAATATCCGATATCGACGCTGTCAATTTCGTTTTGGGCCACAGGAGCCTTTGAACAACTGGCCCGCCTCGGGACATGAGGCTTGCTAGGATCGGCATCGCTGGCAGAGCCCAAATCCTTATGGTTGAGAGGCTTAGGCAGCCTGCGCGTGATCAGGGACGGGCTTAATCCGTTCAAGGTCCGGCCCGATCTCCGAAAGCAGGCTCTCGCTCTCGAAATGAGCCTGTAGGTTCATCCAAAATTGATGGGACGTGCGGAAGAACCGGGCAAGCCGCAGGGCCGTGTCCGTGCTGATGCCGATCTCCTCCTTCACGATCCGCTCGATGCGCGAGCGCGGAAGATCCAGAGCCTTGGCAACCGCTCCGGCACTGAGCCCAAGCGGCATCATGAACTCTTCGCGCAGGATCTCGCCGGGGTGAACCGGAGGCATGGCTTCCATCTCCTTAGCGTCGTCAAAAGTCTGGCGCAGGGTTTCAAGATCAGCGGTCATCTTCGGAAAATCCTCGAAGGCTGGCCCGGCGCTCCTATGCCGGCTTAATCCGAAACCGAGGGCTCGTGAGCCCTCAGTGGTAGTCAGTGAACTCGACCCGTTCAGGCCCTGCATCCGTCCAAATGAAGCAGAGCCGGTATTGGTCATTGACCGAGATA
>NZ_JAAHTB010000157.1 GCF_010692745.1 Methylobacterium sp. BTF04 | reverse complement strand
ACTGCAAACCTAGCGGTGAAGCCCGGTGAGGGGCGGGCCATCCATAAAGGGGGGCGTCGATCGATCCGCCCGGCTTCGACGCGGGCAAAAAGATCAAAGGGAAGAAGCGCCACATCCTCGTCGACACCCAGGGTCTGCTGATGCACGCCCTGGTGCATTCGGCCGGCGTGCAGGACCGCGACGGCGGGGTGTGGGTGATGGCCACCCTGTTCGGCCTCTATCCGTTCCTGCTCAAGCTCTACGCCGACGGCGGCTACCAAGGACCGCGATTCCAGGCCGGCCTACGCCGCGCTTGCCGACGGGTCGATATCGAGATCGTCAAACGATCCGATCAGGCCAGCGCCGTCACGGCGAAGGGATTCACTGTTCTACCCAAACGCTGGATCGTCGAGCGAACCTTCGCTTGGCTGAACCGCTGCCGCCGCCTCGCCAAGGACTGGGAATGCCACAGCCGAAAGGCCCTAGCCTTCCTCAACTGGGCCTCAATCCGACTCATGATCCGTAAGCTCTGCCAGACCGCAAAATGATCCCGGACAGACTCTAAGCGTAGCGGTCAAGGAGGCGGGGCAGACCCTCCGCAAAGGTTCGACGTGCACAAGAAGGTTCTTGACAGTAGAAACGTCGGATCGTCAGGGTAAGACGCACCTCCTGACCGCTCGTCGGGAGGTCGGCGGGACGCCGGTGATAGCGACTAATGCACCGACCGGCTGACCGTACGACAGCGGGGGCAACGGGCATGATCGCGCTTCACTTGAGCAGCAATGCGAGGGGCCGTGCTCTCCTCACGCCTGACGTGGAGAAGGCGACAATCAGGGATGTGATAGAGAAGGGTCATGCCCTGATCTGAGAATCCCCGCCCGGTTCAGCCAGAAGCTACCTTCCGGCATCCCTCCCACCAACCCAATCGACCAAACTTGGCGAAGAGCCGAAAAGTGGTCCTCTCTGAGTTATGATGGTGTAGGACGGCCCTGCTTGCGGCAGTCGTCTCGCCGGATTGGTAGAACCGCGGCGTCAGACCGTAATGCGCCCCGACGTACTACGACCGTCCGAACCGGGCCGGGTTGTCGACGCAGGTGCGATAGGTCAACGCCACTACCGGCCCGACGCCGGGCGTAGTCATCAGCCGCTCCCGGCGGCTGCGCGCGACCCTCGGCATCCACCTGACGCCCCCCGCCATCGCCTGCGTTGCCTATCTCGAACTAGGTGACGCCTCGCCGGACTGCTTCTTCCAGGCCATGTTCGGGTATGCCCTCCTCCAAGGAGCCTTCATGCTGCGCCTCGCGCCCTGGCTCCGGGAACAGGCATTCTCGCACCGGGCCTGGCCGCACTCGTTTGGCATCGCCACGCTGCCCCTCGGGGCCCTTCGCCTCGTGGAGCTCGGGCAGCACGGTCCGATCAGCATGCTGGCCCCACCGCTGTTCGTCGGGGCCAACATGGCGATTGGCGGGATCGCCTTTCGGTCGGTCCACCTTTCAGAGAACTTTACGCGCGGCAGACACACGCTTGAGCGACCGGGCCGGCGTGGCCAGGCGGTCCGATGCCTTCGTCGGGTCGCCCGCCTTCAGGCTGAAGGGTCAGTTCGACCCTTTATCCACGCAGGGATTGTATTTCAAAAGTGGCTCGTGCGTGTTGTCAAAAGTGCATAACATTCCTATGTCGATGAACCGCTAAGTGTCTCAAATCGCTGGGGTTGTCCGGTAGAAAATCGAGTCCTGCCGGCGACACCATTGTTCCACCGTGATCGAAGTATTCGAACAAAAGAGAGGCGAAATAGGACGCCCTTTGATCTGATTCCGAACATTACCGCGGCGAGGCGCCTTTCACAGAACGTCTTGATGGGCGGGAGAAAGGCGCGGGCTTTTTGTCGGAAACC
>NZ_JAAHTB010000156.1 GCF_010692745.1 Methylobacterium sp. BTF04 | reverse complement strand
ACCTCGTCAGAAACGCCGCAACAGCCTGACCGCCCGGCAATCTGCCCCGGTTACAAGCTCGCCACCCCAAATCTACTGTCCTAATGAATAAGACGGGCTAAGGTTATCAACTCACCAGAGTGCTCGCGGGAGCCGACGCTTCCAGCGCTCACCGGGCCGCAAGGTCGCGACCTCCTGTGTGCGCCGTGCGGATCGCACCCGCGCAATAGTAGGCTGCGTATTTGCGGAAGCATCGACCTCAACGATAGCGATAGCAGCCGAAGGGGTAGCCGCCCTATCAGTCTCTGCCTCATCAGCAGCCAACTTCGCGTTAGCAGCGACAGCTGAGGCCTTCGTACGATTGGCCGGGGGCTTCACACGACGCACCCGTGGCAGCCGATCCTCTGCAGGTGCTCCACGCACTTCAGGAACTTCGGGCTCAACGAGCATATCGAACATTGGCACGAGGCTCGGCAGCACCCGCCGAACTTGCATGCGAGATTGTGAAGGCTCGGAGTGAACCAGGGGCGCAGTCTGCATTGCGGCAGGCTTGTCAGCAGCGGCTACCGTCAGGTTCCCCCATAGGTCCTGACCTTTACGGGAACGTGCTGTAGCATCGGTGATCGAGGCGCGGGATGTACGGGTATGCTTGATCTCGACCGTGAACGGTCGCGCGCTGCGGCGCTTCATGTCTGGAAAAATCCTGAAAACATCTGGCTCAGCGATGCAAATCACGCCGACTGCCGATGCGCATCATATGGGATTGCTCTGTTCTTTGTCTAGGCCACGTTCGGTTGGACAATTTTCGTCATCACAAGCTCTTTGACACGATGCCGAGAGCCAGAACAACGTAAGCACCGACGAAAAACCAAGTCCTGAATTTCACCACCGTGGGGCCGATCGTGGGGATGCGCAGGTAGAGGCTGGCGACAGCGAGCCCGATGAGTACGAGCGACACGAAGAACGTGATGGTGCGTGGCGGCGAGAGATTCAGCATGGCCCCATCCTGGCGCCGCATGGTTGAAGAGTAGTGAAGCCGTCGGAATGGTCCGCAGCCCGACTGATGGAGGCCGCTCGTACTGATAGAATTGCCCATCAGCATTAACCTTCTGCTTACACAAACTCGCGAGGTTGACGCCCTGCATTCGCTGAGGAGAAAGCATGTCCGACACCATCGACACCGTTGGGATTGCCGGCGACCATATCCGCTCGATCATCGAGCGCGTGGAGAAGGTTGAGGAAGAGATCAAGGACCTCATGGAAGCCAAGAAGGAAATCTTCCTGGAGGCCAAAGGTGAAGGCTTGGACGTGAAGATCCTCAAAGAGATCCTCAAGCTGCGCAAGCTGGATCAGGATGAGCGGGACGAGCACGAGACTTTGCTCGACGTCTACATGCGGGCGATGGATGCTCCAAGCCCCGCTCCTATGGCTGAGGCGGCCTGAGCGGCAGTCGAGAGCGGTACCGAGCGCTGAGCTGTCGTGGGGGTCACAGGATCTCTACGGCAACGCGCATCATTTCGTCATTCACATCAATGTAGCGTTGCGTTGTTGAGAGATGCCGATGCCCGGCGAGCATCATGATGGCTTTCGGCGAAATGCCGGCGTGAGCGAACTTCGTAAAGAACCAGCGCCGGCCGCTGTGGCTCGATCCGCCATCCAAACCTGCAAGGTCGCACCAGCCCCTCATAAGCTGGAACAACGCGTTCGCGCTGAACGCCGAGCGCTTCTGGGTGACGAGCGCCGAATAAAGCCGGGCAGGGGACTGAGCCAGGCTGTCCCAGTACTGCTCCACCTCCTTACAAAACCGAGCGTTTAGGAACACCACTCGCGCGTGGTCACCCTTCGTGACAGCCCCGCTTAGAGTCCGTCCGATAAGTCATTCTGCTCGGCCCAGCCTTCGGACGAGGATC
>NZ_JAAHTB010000155.1 GCF_010692745.1 Methylobacterium sp. BTF04 | reverse complement strand
TCGGAGACCTCCTCCTTCACAAAAAGAGCTCTCCACTTTTCCGAGGCAAGTCCAGTTCGCCTTGTCGACACCCGTGGTCCTCTGGGCTGGGTGGCCCTTCTTTGAGCGAGCCTGGGCGTCGGTTCTGCATCGCAGCCTGAACATGTTCAGCCTGGTCGCCCTGGGGACCGGTTCTGCATACCTCTACAGTGTCGTCGCCACGCTGGCGCCGGGACTGTTCCCTGCGGGGTTCCGCGGCATGGGTGGGACGGTCGCCGTTTACTTCGAAGCCGCTGCCGTCATCACGGTGCTTGTCCTGCTCGGCCAGGTGCTGGAGCTGCGCGCCCGCGAGCAGACGGGCGGCGCAATCCGCGCCTTGCTGAAACTGGCGCCGAAGACCGCACACCGGATAACAGCCGGAGGCGCGGATGAAGAAGTGGCGCTGGAGCTGGTGCAGGTCGGGGATCATCTGCGCGTGCGGCCCGGCGACGGGGTGCCGGTTGATGGCGAAGTGCTTGAGGGCAAGGGCGCCGTGGACGAGTCCATGGTCACCGGCGAGTCGATGCCCGCCGCCAAGCAGCCCGGTGACAAGCTGATCGGGGGCACCATCAACGGCACGGGCTCCCTGGTTATGCGTGCCGAGAAGGTGGGCGCGGACACGATGCTCGCCCGCATCGTGAGCATGGTGTCAGAAGCCCAGCGAAGCCGGGCGCCGATCCAGAGGTTGGCCGATACTGTCTCTGGCTATTTTGTCCCAGCCGTACTCGCCGCAGCTGCCGTCACCTTCATCGCCTGGGCGATCTGGGGACCTACCCCGGCGATTTCCTTTGCCGTGATTGCTGCGGTCTCTGTTCTGATCATTGCGTGCCCATGCGCGCTAGGCCTCGCCACCCCGATGTCCATCGGCGTTGGCATCGGCAAGGGCGCCGGCGCTGGCGTGCTGATCAAGTCGGCCGAGGCCCTCGAGCGCATGGAGAAGGTCGACACCCTCGTCGTGGACAAGACGGGCACTCTGACGGAGGGCAAGCCAAGGGTGACCTCTATCGTCGCTGCGTCAGGCCTGTCGGAGGCGGATATTCTGTCTTTGGCGGCCAGCCTGGAGCGATCCAGCGAACACCCGCTCGCCGCGGCGATTGTCGCAGCAGCAGGTGACAAGAAGGCTTCCATCCAAGACGCGACCGGCTTCGCGTCGGTCACCGGCCAGGGGGTGACCGGCAAGGTTGGCGGTCGGTCCATCGCCTTGGGCAATGCCAAACTGATGGCCGATCTTGGGGTCGCGCTTGGCGATCTTGAGCAGAAGGCGGACGATCTTCGTGGCGACGGGGCAACCGCCCTTTTCATCGCCGTGGATGGCAAGCCCGGGGGTGTGATCGCGATTGCGGACCCGATCAAGTCGACGACCCCAGCCGCCCTCGTCACCTTGCGGAAGGACGGCATCCGCATCGTGATGTTGACCGGCGACAACAAGACGACGGCCGAGGCCGTGGCGCGCAAGCTTGGCATCGAAGAGGTCGAAGCCGATGTCCTGCCTCAGGACAAGCACCGCATCGTCAAGAAGCTCACCGCCGAGGGTCGTATCGTCGCCATGGCCGGGGACGGCGTGAACGACGCGCCAGCCCTGGCCGAGGCCGCTGTCGGTGTCGCCATGGGAACAGGGACGGAGGTCGCGATCCAGAGCGCCGGGATCACCCTGGTCAAAGGTGACCTTGCAGGCATTGCTCGGGCCATCGTCCTCAGCCGGGCCACCATGAACAACATCCGGCAAAACCTGGTGTTCGCCTTCGCCTACAATGCCATTGGCATCCCCATCGCGGCCGGTGTGCTCTACCCGGCATCCGGGCTCCTCCTCAGCCCGATCGTGGCGGCCTTGGCAATGTCGCTCAGCTCCGTGTCCGTCATCGCCAACGCGCTGCGGCTTCGGTCGCTAAAGCTCTAAGAGGCCGTTTGGAAATTGGCTGTTGAGGGATTCTCTGCGGGCCTGGGTTATGAT
>NZ_JAAHTB010000154.1 GCF_010692745.1 Methylobacterium sp. BTF04 | reverse complement strand
GGTCCGCAGCTGCTGCGTCGATGGCACCCCGCCCTCTGATCCCGCCGGCGAACTCAACATCTGGCTCGACGCGGCACATCTCAGTGACATACCGGCCCTCAAGACGTTCGCGTCCGGCCTGGAACGCGACGTAACGGCGGTGCGCGCTGCATTGACGACGTCATGGATCAACGGTCAGGCGGAGGGGCAGATTAGCAGGCTGAAGATGCTCAAGCGGACCATGTACGGACGCGCCAGCTTCCCCCTGCTCCGACGGCGCGCCCTCCTCGCTGCGTAATCCACGCAAACTGCGGGAGAACCTGAAACCAGGGGAGGATCATTTTTTGCCTTCATTGACTTGGAGGACTCCTTGGCCGCGGCCTCTTCAGCGTCACGCGCCAGTCTCTGCGCCTTCAATCGCACGGTCTTCTCTTCGATCGCAGTCTTCTGGACCTCGACCTCGCCCCAGACCACCTCGGCCAAATCCGCTCGCTCCAACGCCCTCGCGGCTTTGGTTTCTGCGCGGTCCTGAGTGTGACTTGGCCTGTCCGACATTCGTGCTCCCCTTGCACGGTCGGCCTAGCATTACAGTTGGTTTTCCGATGAGGTTCTGACTCTCTGCCTCACCATGATTCGTGCATCAGGAACGGCTGGGGCCTCGATCGAGGCGACGCTGGAGTTGTGGGCCTCGTCGCTGCGGGAGGTGAAGGGGCGTATACGGCCACTGTTCACCCAGGACCGGGTAGCCGGTTAGGCAGGAGCGTTTCTTGACGGACTGCTCGGTGCGGAGCGGCGCAAGACCGGTTGGATACGAGCGGAAGCCGCGGGCGATCCTGGGCCTTGGCGTCAGCAGGCCGTGCTCGGTCGCGGACACTGGGATGCCGACGCCCTGCGCGACGTGGTGCGGGATTATGCCCTGGAAACGCTGGCCGACCCGGACGCGGTTCTGGTCCTCGACGAGACTTGCTTCCTCAAGCAGGGTAAAGCCTCGTGCGGCGTGCATCGTCAGTACACCGGCTCGGCCGGAAAGATCACCAACTGCCAGATCGGCGTCTTCGCGGTCTACGCCTC
Source organism: Methylobacterium sp. BTF04 (assembly GCF_010692745.1). Lineage (GTDB taxonomy): Bacteria > Pseudomonadota > Alphaproteobacteria > Rhizobiales > Beijerinckiaceae > Methylobacterium. The sequence goes on along the minus strand of NZ_JAAHTB010000154.1, from coordinate 969 downwards.
GCGGCACGGTCATGCCTTCATCGATCGGGCTCTGTACCTGCACAAGACCTGGACTTCGGATCCGGTCCGGCAGGCCGCCGCCCATGTGCCGGAGGGGACGGCCTTCGCGACCAAGCCGGGATTGGCTCTGGCGATGATTGAGCGGGCGATGGCCACCGACGTGCCGTTTTCCTGGGTGGCGGCCGACACCGTCTACGGGGTCGGCGACATCGAGATGGCGCTACGCCGGGCGGGCAAAGGCTACGTGCTCGGGGTCAAGACCGATCACCTGTTCAATTCCTGGATCGGCAAGCCACCGGTGGCAGGCACCGCCGAGGCGATCGCGAACGGCCTTGCTCCGACGGCCTGGACGCGTCTGTCGGCAGGCGACGGGACGAAGGGCGCGCGGCTGTACGACTGGGCCTACTGCGAACTGGCCGACCTCGATGGTGCCGCCTACGACCAGACCAGCCTGTGGACGCGGGGGCTCCTGGTCCGCTGCAGCCTGGCTGACGGCGAGCGGGCCTACTTCACGACCTGGTGCCCGGCCGGCACGCCGATCCAGACCCTGGTCGGCGTCGAGGGACGACGTTGGAGCATCGAGGATGCGTTCGAGACGGCCAAGACCGAGCTCGGGCTCACTCACAACGAGACCCGCTCCTGGCACGGCTGGCACCGGCACGTCAGCCTGGTGATGATGGCCTTCGCCCTACTGGCGGTGATCCGCCATCACGCCAACGCGCCGCCCCCAAAGTACTCATCCGGCGTGGACCGCTGTGGCCCTATTTCGGCGCGGTGCGGTGGACTTCGATGAGGTTACGGAGGCTTTCGATTCCGAACTCGGAGAAGGCCATGGTTCCGTCAGGGTGCTGCGGATCGTAGACCCAGATCAGCCCGTCTTCGGTCTCCAGATTGGTAGCGATATCGGCGAGCCAGTCTGGACTTGCTTCGGTTTAGTGGAGAGCGGTTTGGGTAGCGCTGCGTTTCTCG
>NZ_JAAHTB010000153.1 GCF_010692745.1 Methylobacterium sp. BTF04 | reverse complement strand
GGTGGCTGTCGTAGTGATAGCGTTTGACCGTCGCGTCCTTGATCGTGCGGTTCATTCGCTCGACCTGACCGTTGGTCCAGGGGTGGCGCGGCTTTGTCAGGCGATGGTCGATATCGTTGCGGGCGCAGGCAAGCTCGAAGCTGTGAGCTCGGAATGTCTCGCCGGCCGCGATCGCCTCCTTGATGATGGAGGCGGCCGAGGCAACGTTGCCGGGCGTGGTGAAGTGGGTGCCGTTGTCGGTGAGCACCGTGTGTACCTTGTAGGGCACGACCTCGATGAGATGGCGGAGGAAGTCGCCTGCCACCCTCCGCGTTGCCTTTTCATGCAATTCGACGAAGGCGAACTTGGTCGTGCGATCGATCGCCACGAGCAGGTAGAGCCGCCCTTCGGCCGTATGAACCTCAGCCAGATCGATGTGGAAGTAGCCGAGCGGGTAGGCCTTGAAGCGCGACCGCTTGGGCTTGTCGCCATCGACCTCCGGCAATCGGCTGATACCGTGCCGCTGCAGGCACCGATGCAGCGACGAACGGGTCAGGTGTGGGATCGTAGCCTGGAGCGCGTAAAGGCAGTCGTCGAGCGGCAGGAGCGTATGACGGCGAAAGGCGACGACGACCGCCTCGTCCTCCGGTGACAGCACCGTCGACCGCGGAACCTTTGGCCCCGTGCGCTGGTCGGCAACCGAGGTCCGCTGCCGCCACTTGGCGACCGTCTTCTGGTTGATTCCATAGCGCTTCGAGAGCGCTCTCAGGCTCGCTTGACTATGCTGGATCGCTCGACGGACCGCCTTGTATCTTTGAGTTGCCCGCTGAAGCGAAGCCAGCGAGGCTACGAAGTGAGGGTCAGCCCGCATCCGTCTTGGGCTTCCAAGCCCGCGACTGAGCATGGTGCGGCCCTCACCTTCACAGTCCCGAACCCGGACAGCCGCTCGGGCCAGAGCCCGCATTTGCAAGGTAGGGTCATGGACGAACAACGCACCATCTTCGTTGGCATCGACGTGTCGAAGGACCGTCTCGACATTCACCTCATACCCTCGGACGAGACCTTCCAAGTTCCACGGGACGCAAAGGGGCTCGATACGCTCGCGCGCCGGCTCGGCAGCATACCGGTCGCTCTCGTCATCCTGGAAGCGACAGGCGGCTTCGAGGCGAGCGTGGCTGCCGCACTGGCAGCGGTTGGGCTGCCGCTCTGCATCGTCAACCCGCGCCAGATCCGTGACTTCGCCCGAGCCATGGGCCGCTTGGCGAAGACCGACACGCTCGATGCCGAGATCATCGCTCTCTTCGCCGAACGCATCAGACCGCCGGCCAGGCCCCTGCCGGAACCGGAGAGAAGCCACTTCGCCGAACTCGTGAGCCGACGGCGGCAGATCATCGGGATGATCGGCATGGAAACCAACCGTCGCGATCAAGCCGTGGACAAGCAGCTGGCCCGGCGGCTCGACCGTCACATCAGCTTCCTGGAGAGGGAGCTCGCGGAACTCGACAGCGACATCGGTGAAGCCATCAAGGCCTCTCCGGTCTGGTGCGAGACAGAATCGTTGCTCAAATCCGTACCCGGGATTGGTGACGTGACCGCACGCACGCTTCTGGCTCAGTTGCCTGAGCTCGGTACTATCGGCCGCCATCAGATCGCGGCTCTCGTCGGCATTGCTCCAATCAACCGCGACTCGGGCCTGATGCGAGGCCGAAGATCCATCGCGGGTGGACGAACATCGGTGCGAGGCGTGCTGTACATGGCCGCGCTAACCGCGATCCGACGGGGCTCACCCTTCCGGCCCTTTTACGAGCGGCTCACCCAGCGTGGCCGGCCGAAAAAGGTCGCCTTGGTCGCCGTGATGCGAAAGCTCCTTGTGACGCTCAATGCAATCGTTCGCGACCGCGCGCCTTGGCGGCCACTCGCTGCTTGACCTTCAACACAGCCGCTCAGTCGTCGTGGCGCTGCCGTGAAGTATCTGGCCCATAGCGCGTCCCTCCACTCCGACGTGAAGAATGCACCATCAAACCCCGGGATCAAACATCTA
>NZ_JAAHTB010000152.1 GCF_010692745.1 Methylobacterium sp. BTF04 | reverse complement strand
CCTTGGCCGCCTGACCCAAACCAAATGGCCTCCGGGAAACCCGGGGCGGTTCAGACGGGCTCTAAGTGCCGCGACTGCGACTTGGACATTGTCATTGGCTGGCTTCTTGCCGGCATCCGCAAAGTGCCGACGCAACGTCCGGCACACTTCGAAGCCTCGGCTGTGGTCTTCCCGAGGGAAGCGAACAGCACGCATCAGCCCACCCCGTCTCCAGAGCCAAGCGGGACCGACGCTATCAGACGCTCTCGCAAGGCACCTAGAGGCCCCCAGGGAACATCGGCTCCTCACGGGCTGCGCCACGTTCAGGGCGCTTGGCTCCAGACCACCGCGCCAGGGTTCGACTTGCAGCATCGGCGCCCCATCCCCCTTTGCCTCGATTTCGACAGCCCGGCAGGTACCTCGGACAGGCTTCCGTGCGCATAGGCCGGGCCGGCTGTGATAACATCGGCAGGCGAAATCCAAGAAAATTGGGCGCATCGATGAGCCCTTGTATGCCGGGAACGGTTGGTACGCCTAGTTTCGAAGCGTTGCATTAAACACGAAGGGGCACGTGGTGGTCGTATTTCGCGGACCGTTGCTCGGTGCTCTGCTCCCGAGTCGGGCTCCGGAGAAGTCGTCGGTTTCACGCTGCCGGCATGATTTCGAGCAACGCGGCTGGCGTGAGGATCAGCCCGCCCGCGGTGACGATCCAGGGCCTTCCGACATTGCAGCGAAGGACCCTGAATGCCTCCTTCAGAGCATCGTGCAGGCTCGGAAGCTCCCTCGGCTGGGTCGCCTTCGCGTCCGTGTTGCTCGGCCCAATGGTGAGCAATGCGGGCTGCGTGAAATCTTCGTCCTGGATTTGATCGTGAGCCACCTGACTCTCCGACGCGCTTGTCGCAGCTCAGTAAAGATAATGCGGAGTCTGCATGAAAGCCACAGCTTAGGTCGGCGACGACCGGTTATGGTCGACCTTGCCCTGAAACAAAGTGCGTAGGGCACAAGGGTGAGCTGGGCACGCCCAATCCGGTCCTCCTGTTCCTGGACGGGCGGACGAGAAGCGGCTTGCAATTCCTATGGGGAATGGTAGTTTCTTATGGAGACCGCGGTATTCGGACGGGGGTGCGGCGGGTCTCGTGGTTCCTCCCATGGACTTGGCTTCGCCGGCCCGTGCCGGCGAAGCTTTTTTGGTGACTTGTCGGGTCCCGCCGTGTTTCCTGGGCAGCCTTGCCCGGCCCGGCAGCGAGATCCGCGACCGGGGGCTGGAGCATTCATCGCGTCATGTGTCCGGAATGGCTTGTCGTGAAGCGCGGGGACTCGCCGGTCGTCGCAAGCATCCCGCATTCCGGGACACGGATACCCGGACGCATTGGGAAGCAGCTTGAGCCGCCGGGGTTGGCGCTTCGCGATACCGATTGGTGGCTCGATCAGCTCTATGACTTTTTGCACGAACTCAACGTCACCGTCGTCCGGACGGAGATGTCGAGGACCGTCATCGATCTGAACCGGGACCCGTCGGGAGCTTCGCTCTATCCCGGGATTGCCACGACGACGCTCTGCCCGACCACGACGTTCGATGGAATTCCCTTCTACAGAACGGTTCATGAGCCAGATGAAGCCGAGGTTGGGCGGCGACACTTAACTTGGTTCCAGCCCTACCACGAAGCCGTCCGGCGTGAGATCGACCGACTTTCCGCCCTGCACGGGACCGTCGTTCTCTACGACTGCCACTCGATCCGGTCTGTCGTTCCGCGCTTGTTTACCGGAGAATTGCCGCATGTCAGCATTGGTACCAACGACGGCTCGAGCTGTTCACCTGAGCTTGCCTCGTTGGTCGCGGCGGCATTTTCCGGCAGCGACTACGCATGCGTGACCAATGGACGGTTCAAAGGCGGCTGGATCACGCGGGAGTATGGAGCGCCCCGCATGGGCGTCCATGCCATTCAGGTGGAACTCGCCTGTCGCACCTACATGAACGAGGTAAACGGCAACTATCCTGCACCCTATTCGTAATTGCTCAGGTGGTCAGAACGAAGCTGACACTGGGGTGAGGATTGGCAG
>NZ_JAAHTB010000151.1 GCF_010692745.1 Methylobacterium sp. BTF04 | reverse complement strand
AGATGCTCAAGCGGACCATGTACGGACGCGCCAGCTTCCCCCTGCTCCGACGGCGAGCCCTCCTCGCTGCGTAATCCACGCAAACTGCGGGAGAACCAAATCGGGGGAGAATCACGAGATCCTTACCGGCGACACGGGTTAGGGTAGCGCAGGTACCAAGAGACTGCCTCTACGGTGAGGGCCGCCTCATAGCGCCGCCCCCTGAAGTCGGCCTTTGCGCGCTGATTTAAGCTTGGCGGCGTTAGCAGACAGGATCATGGACCGGATTTAAAGCGGAGGCGACAACCTCGGCGGGTATGCTTAACAACCCGTGAAGAGTAGCGAGCTCAGGTTCGCGACAAGCCCCTGCAACGCCTCTCCAACCTATGCCATCATCCGGGCTCGCTCCTCATTTGACGAATGCAGTCAAACTTGATTAAGAGCAGTTCGCCCTCGTACTATGCGTGATTCCTGAGTAGGTCCGCTGTTGAGGCCGACTTTTCGGTGAGCGAAGGCAAAGAAAGCGGCAACGACGAACATCACTGCGTCGAAGCTGAGGAACGAAACGCCGGCCCATCCGACAGTCGTCACGTCTGCAACAGCAACCGCCGCGAAGAGGAGGGCAGTGGCACCGAGGGCGTCCCGCCACCGGCGTCCATGCGGCAGTACCAGCGGGTACAGAGCCACCGCGATCCAAACCGTAAAGAAAGCGCGCACCTCCCAATCCGCGCGGCCGGCGAGGCCGATCGGCAGGAGGCGGTTGGCTAGGAAGTAGCTGGCGATCGCGGCCGGTAAGCCGGCGATCGTACCGATATTGAGCGCCTGGACGAGACGCAGGCCGAAGAAAGCGCGCTCCCCCGGCTTCGGCAAGCGGGCGATCGTCCACAATACGAGACCGGTGGCAACCATACCACAGCCCAGCAACCCACTCGCGAAGAACAGCAACCTGAGGGCGGGACCGGCAAAATGCGCCTCGTGCAGGCCGACCATTGTCGCGAAGGTGGCCATCGCGGGCTTTATCTCGTCCAGTGTCTCGACCACCGCGCCGGTGGTCCCGTCGAAAGCGATCTGCGGGTGGCGGTGCTTTAGCCCGTGCGGCTCTTCGAACACAGCGACCACGATGGCGTTGGCGTCGCCTGGGTTCTGGACGGTCAATCGTTCGAGTACCTGCGCATTCAGAGCCATCGCCCGCGCAACCATCGGCCCAAGCGGTGCCAGCGGCGCGAGCCGGCCAGCGGTCTTCCGGGCGGTGGTAATCTGGCCGGACTCGGCAAAGAAGGTCTGGCTGTCGCCTTGGTAGGCAGCTGCGATGCCCCAGGGCATATACATCACCGCGAGAGTCACGAGCCCGGTATAGGTGATCATCAAGTGGAACGGCAGCGCCAAAACGCCGGTGAGGTTGTGCGCATCGAGCCAGCCGCGTTGCGAACGCCGACGCCGGAAGGTGAAGAGGTCCGCGAAGATTCGGCGGTGGGTGACGATGCCGGAGATCAGCGCCACCAGCATGATCATCGCGCAGATGCCGACGATCCAGCGGCCCCAGAGCGGAGCCATGCTCAGCTCGAAATGGAAGCGGTAGAGGAAGTCGCCGCCCTTCGTGTCACGGACCCGTACTGGATCGCCGGTCAAGGGATCGAGTGTGGCGCGGCCGGGCGGGGTACCGGGCTTGGTCCGCCAGAACAGGTCGATAACCGGATGACCAGGCGTCGGCAGGCCTATGAACCACGCACGAGCGCCCTTGGCCTCTTCTTCGAGATAGGCGCGGGCGAAGTCTGAGGCCTGCCCGAGCGCCGCTGGGCTCATAGGAGCGGCAGCCGTCAGTTCCGGCCGCATCCAGTGCGAGATTTCGGTGCGGTAGTAGCTCGCAGTACCGGTGACGAAGACTGAAAACAGCACCCAGCCGACGATGAGACCGGACCAGGCATGCAGCCACGCCATCGACTGTCGGAAGCTGTTGCGCATGACCTGCGCCTTACCAACGGTAGCGGAGCGTGGCGTAGATAGTCCGCGGCAACCCGTAATAGCAGCTCGTGTGTAATTGCTCAGGTCCTTGGGCGTGGTGGTTGGACGTGGGCTGCGGGACGGAGG
>NZ_JAAHTB010000150.1 GCF_010692745.1 Methylobacterium sp. BTF04 | reverse complement strand
CCAATTCAGTGTCCGGCTATGCGGCGCAGTCCTTCGAGGCCGCCTTGGCGCCCTATCAATTCACGCGCAGGGACCTGCGCGCCGACGACGTCGCCCTCGACATCCTCTACTGCGGCGTCTGCCATTCCGACGTCCACAGCGTCCGCAACGAGTGGGGCGGCGCCACGTACCCGATGGTGCCGGGCCACGAGATCATCGGTCGGGTGACGGGCGTCGGGGTGAGCGTCACGCGCTTCCGGGCCGGCGATGTCGTCGGCGTCGGATGCATGGTCGACTCCTGCCAACACTGTTCGCCCTGCGGCCGGGGGCTGGAGCAGTATTGCGACGACGGCGCGACGATGACCTACAACGCGCTCGACCGGCATGACGGCACGCCGACCTACGGCGGCTATTCCGACAGGACCGTCGTCTCCGACAGGTTCGTCCTCGCCATTCCAGAGGGGTTGGCCCTGGAGGGGGCCGCCCCGCTCCTGTGTGCCGGGATCACCACTTGGTCGCCGCTGCGCCACTGGAAGGTGGGCAAGGCGAGCAAGGTCGCGGTGGTCGGCCTCGGGGGCCTCGGCCACATGGCCCTGAAGCTGGCGAGCGCCCTCGGAGCCGAGGTGACGCTGTTCACCCGCTCCCCAGGCAAGGAGGAGGACGCCCGACGCCTCGGCGCCCATCATGTCGTCCTATCCACGGATGAGGCGCAGATGGCGGCGGAAAAGGACCGCTTCGACCTGATCCTGGATACCGTGCCGTTCGTCCACGACCTCAACCCGTACACTCCGACTTTGGCGCTCGACGGCACCCTGGTCCTGCTCGGGCAGATCGGCCCGGTCGGGCCGGACATGAGCTCCGTACCCTTGGTCATGGGCAGGAGGGCGGTCGCGGGGTCGTTGATCGGAGGCATCGCCGAGACCCAGGAGATGCTCGACTTCTGCGGGCGGCACGGCATCGTCTCGGACGTTGAGGTGATCCGCATGCAGGACATCAACGGGGCCTACGAGCGGATGCTGCGCAGCGACGTGAAGTACCGCTTCGTCATCGACATGGCCTCAATGAAGGCCTGACCGCCGCCGCAGGCCAGGGCCGGCATGGTCCTAGGTCGCACCGGTGGTCGCAGCTGATGCAGGCGCCGACCTAGATCCTAGCCTCGCCCGCACATCCCGACGACGGTGATCCGCTGCGCCGTGATCCAGATCAAGGCGCAGCCGGGCTCAGTGCGCTTCAATGCGAGACGGATACCCTAGGCCGGGGCATACGGAGGTCAGGAAGCCATGCCGGATATTCGCGTCTCTGAAGCACTCTGGTCCACAGGAATGCTGCCCGAGGGCATCCTCGAACGCTGGCTCGTCGAGGACGGGGCCAGGGTCCGTGTCGGCGAGGCCGTGGCGGCGGTCCGGATCGGCGAGGCGCTGCACGACATCACTTCACCTGCGGAGGGCTTGGTGGCGATCATGGCGCCTGCAGGCGACCTGGTGGACCCCGGTTGCATCATCGCCGAAGTCGCCGCGTGATGTCATGCGCCGCCGTCTTGGCGAGGACCGCATGATCCGGCCGCGTACCTACGGATGGCGTTTGGGTATCGCCACCGCCCTATTCGCTTGCCATCGCCCGGCAGGCCGCCGCCGGCCCGGCCATGGAGAACCACCGAATCCGGGGATGGACCCTGGCCGCGGAAAACTGCAGCCAGTGCCATGCCATCGGCAAGGGTGCCCGGGCGGGCGTCTTCGGCGGTCCGAGTTTCATGGCCGTGGCGGAGATGCCCTCGACCACGGGCATCGCGCTCGACGTCTTCCTGCAGAGCCATCACCCGAACATGCCCAGCGTCAGGCTGGATCGGGACGAAATGGACGCGGTCATCAACTACATCCTCAGTCTCAAGGTCGCAGAGCCCCCGGGGCGCTGACGTTGAGGGGAGGCACAAGGAACGTCACTCGGATGACCCAGCTTCAGACCAACCGTAATGCGCACGCCGACCATGTTGACCCCGGTCCGGACCCGGTGGCGAACGATGACGCAGGCCCGGCGAGGGACCCGGTGTGCGGGATGACGGTCGATCCGGAGACCGCGAAGCATCGCACTGAG
>NZ_JAAHTB010000149.1 GCF_010692745.1 Methylobacterium sp. BTF04 | reverse complement strand
CCAATTCAGTGTCCGGCTATGCGGCGCAGTCCTTCGAGGCCGCCTTGGCGCCCTACCAATTCATGCGTAGGGACCTGCGCGCCGACGATGTCGCCCTCGACATCCTCTACTGCGGTGTCTGCCATTCCGACGTCCACAGCGTCCGCAACGAGTGGGGCGGCGCCAGCTTCCCGATGGTGCCGGGCCACGAGATCATCGGTCGGGTGACGGACGTCGGGGCGAGCGTCACCCGCTTCCGGGCCGGCAATGTCGTCGGCGTCGGATGCATGGTCGATTCCTGCCAGCATTGCTCGCCTTGCGGCCAGGGGCTGGAGCAGTATTGCGACGACGGCGCGACGATGACCTACAACGCGGTCGACCGGCATGACGGCACGCCGACCTACGGCGGCTATTCTGACAGGACCGTCGTGTCCGACAGGTTCGTCCTCGCCATTCCCGATGGGTTGGCCCTGGAGGGGGCCGCCCCGCTCCTGTGCGCCGGGATCACCACGTGGTCGCCGCTGCGGCACTGGAAGGTGGGGAAGGAGAGCAAGGTGGCGGTGGTCGGCCTCGGGGGGCTCGGTCACATGGCCCTGAAGCTCGCGAGCGCACTGGGTGCCGAGGTGACGCTGTTCACCCGCTCTCCCGGCAAGGAAGAGGACGCACGCCGCCTTGGCGCCCACCATGTCGTCCTGTCCACGGACGAAGCGCAGATGACGGCGGAAAAGGGCCGCTTCAACCTGATCCTGGATACCGTGCCGTTCGTTCACGACCTCAATCCGTACACTCAGACGCTGGGACTCGACGGCACCCTGGTCCTGCTCGGCCAGATCGGCCCGGTCGGGCCGGACATGAGCTCCGTCCCCCTCGTCATGGGCAGGAGGGCGGTCGCGGGATCGTTGATCGGAGGCATTGCCGAGACCCAGGAGATGCTCGACTTCTGCGGGCGTCACGGCATCGTCTCGGACGTGGAGGTGATCCGGATGCAAGACATCAACACGGCCTATGAGCGGATGCTGCGCAGCGACGTGAAGTACCGCTTCGTCATCGACATGGCCTCGATGAAGGCCTGACCGCCGCCGCAGGCCAGGGCCGGCATAGTCCTTGTTCGCACCGGTTGTCGCAGCCGATGTAGGCGCCGACCTGGATTTGAGCCGCGCTTGCGTCCCGACGAAGGTGATCCGATGCACCGTGATCCAGATCAAGGCGCATCCGGGCGCACTGCGCTCTAATGAATGGCGTATCCCCGACGTCGGGGTACCCTTAAGGTCAGGAAGCCATGCCGGAAATTCGCGTCTCTGAAGCACTCTGGTCCACTGGCATGCTGCCCGAGGGCATCCTTGAGCGCTGGCTCGTCGAGGACGGGGCCAGGGTACGGGTCGGCGAGGCCGTGGCGGCGGTCCGGATCGGAGAGGCGCTGCACGACATCCCTTCACCTGCGGAGGGCCTGGTGGCGATCATGGCGCCCGCTGGTGACCTCATCGACCCCGGTTGCATCATCGCCGAGGTCGCCGCGTGATGTCATGCGCCGCCGCCAGCCTGGCGAGGACGGCATGATCCGGCCGCGTACCTACGGATGGCGTTTGGGTATCGCCACCGACCTATCGCTTGCCATCGCCCGGCAGGCCGCTGCCGGCCCGGCCATGGAGAACCACCGCATCCGGGGATGGACCCTGGCCGCGGAAAACTGCAGCCAGTGCCACGCTATCGGTAAGGGCGCAGGGGCGGGCGTCTTCGCCGGCCCGAGCTTTACGGCCGTGGCGGCTATGCCCTCGACCACGGGCATCGCTCTCGACGTCTTCCTGCAGAGCCATCACCCGAACATGCCCAGCGTCAGTCTGGATCGGGACGAGATGGGTGCGGTCATCGACTACATCCTCAGCCTCAAGGTCGCCGCGCCCTCAGGTCGTTGAACCTGGAGGAGTCATAGGAAACGACATTCGGATGACCCAGCTTCACGCCGAGCATGATGCGCACATCGACCATGTGCACCCCGGTCCGTTCCCGGCGGCGAACGATGACGCAGGCCCGGTGAAGGACCCGGTGTGCGGGATGACGGTCGATCCGGAGACCGCGAAGCATCGCACTGAG
>NZ_JAAHTB010000148.1 GCF_010692745.1 Methylobacterium sp. BTF04 | reverse complement strand
TTTCACAGAACGTCTTGATGGGCGGGAGAAAGGCGCGGGCTTTTTGTCGGAAACCCACCCGAGGAGTCGAATTTCCTGCGCATCGAGATGTGCGGTCACAGTCGGCACCTTGATCAAATCGGCAAGCATCGAACGCAGGGCAATGGGATCGCAATACCGCTCGTCGGTCTCACCCTTGCCGCCATGCCCGAGGATGTCGGCGCGGATCTCCGTATGGACACGGGCTTGTTTCAGGTTGTTGCCGAGGGCATGTCGGAACGAGTGGATCACTTTTTTTCTGACGGCTGCGTCGGGAATTGCCAACTTCATGCCTTGTAAGAACTCGTCATAGAGCCGATCCCCAAGCGGAGCCCTGGAAGTTGGGGATTTCAAATCTGGGAATACAAGGTGATATCCAAGACTTTTGATGGTGCGGACGTACTCCGAAAATCCGAGACGTAGGATTTCTGGGTGCAGGGCGATGTAACGAACCGACTGATCGTTCTTGATACGCCGTGTCTGATTTCGCCTAATATCTATATAGACAATACCGTCAACTTCACAAACGTCATCGACATGGAGGCCGCAAATTTCCTCCCGTCTAGCGCCAGTATAATAAAGCATTATAATTGCAAAGTATAGCGCCCGATGGATAGTATCGGGGCCAGCCTCGAACGGCTGCCGCCAGGACTTGCAACCGGTAAAGCACGCAAGTTTAAATATCGCTCCGACATCTTCATTAGTCAGCGCCGCGCGCTTGTTGCGAGCTCGGTTCTTTGTCTTAGCCCGCAGGAGGGCAACGCTGATGCTGAGGTCGACTGGAAGTCCCTGCGCCTTTAGATAGGCCAGCAACTGGCCAAGGAAGGTAAGGTGGCGGTTGAGGGTAGCGCCCGAGATTCCGCGCTTTTCCGGCGCAAGCTTGGCGCCGATGGCCCTAAGTTCGGCCGTGGCGCGGTGCTGGTCATTCGGACTCTTGCCGTAGCTCGGCGATACGGCCCGCAGGAGACCGACGAGATCAGCGAGGTGACTCTGGCGCAGGTCCCCGAGGTCTATGAGGCCATTCTCTAACAAGAGCTTTGCGAAGAGAGTGAAGATCTGGCGGGCCTGGACCTGCGTCTTGGAATCCCAGTCCTCATCCCTGGCCCGTGCCGCGATCATCGCCTCGCCGTACACGATGACGGGATGGTGTCCGAGAGTCGTCGCCCTGGGGCTGGACTGACGGTGCGACGACTGCCTGCTCGACGACTGATCCGTGGCCTCCTGTGCCGGCTGAGTCATAGGATTGGGGGCCGTTGTCGATGACCGAGAGGCAGCGACATTGGCGGACGCAGCGTCTGCTACCGTGATTGTGTCGACCTCGCCGAGAACGATGGCGTCCAGTTTAGCCTCGTCCTCGATTCGCGCGCCATCGTAGCGACGCTCGGTCGCGAAAGCGGCGGTCGCCATCGCGCGAAACGTCACCTCCTGTGCCAACGACAGGTTCACGGCAGTCGCCGGGGCATCCTGATTGCTCAAGAGTGATTCAAGGCGCTGTCGGGGCATCCGGTGCGCCCCCTGCGCAATCATTGAGGCGAGCGTAACGTCGACTTCGGCGATGTCCTCGCGGCTCAGCCCCTGCTCGGCCATTTTCGCAGCTGTAGCTTGATCCACCACAGCGGCTGCACCCCGACCGGCGATAAGGCGAAAAACCCAACCCATACGCTGGTCACAACGCCGGCTGTCGTCGGGATCGAAGTTCGGGTCGGCGCGTTCGGCGGCGGCGACGCGGTCGAGCTTGTCGAGATGCGCGAGCAGACTCTCGCGAAACACGCCGTCGAGTTGTCGGCGCGTCATGACGATATCGGTATCGGTGTAGGTCATGGCGCGCTGGAACAAATCGTCGGAGTGGGCCGTGAGCTGGCCGGCGAGGAAGCGGGCGCGGCGCGGATCGCGCGTCCCGAGGCTCACAATAAGCGCTTCGACCTTACAAAATTGGCAAAGTGGCTGCGGTATTCGGCGACGCCAGGAATAAGTCGCGCCGCGACGGTAGGCGTGAGGGATGGCAGGCATGGGGCACACCCTGTGCTACAGGCATGTGCGACAGAGATGTGTGCCGGCTCCGAGTCCGCAGGGCGGAAACGAAGCTAAATCAATAGCTTGCGCGGAAATTGGCTGGGGCGGGAGGATTC
>NZ_JAAHTB010000147.1 GCF_010692745.1 Methylobacterium sp. BTF04 | reverse complement strand
CGACCCCCTCGGACCCGTCATGCCCGACGAGCACCGGACAGGCCCCCTCCTGAGCGGCGATGACGGCGGCGACATAAGCCACGACACCGCCGCCGCCGAAGATCGCGATGCGTTGGTCGGCGAGTTTCGTGCCGTAGTGCCTGGCCAGCGCGAGCCTCACTTCAGCGATCATGGCGGCACCGGTCGTGAACGCACCGGCGGGATCGGCAAAGACATGGTTCTCGAAGGGCGGGACTAAGGCGCCTTTGGCGGCATCCATCATGTCGAAGGCCAGTTCGGCGTTCTTGCCTGCGATGAAGATGGCGGTACGTACCCCGTCCTGGGGAGCACGGGAGAAGATGGAGTCCTGAACGAGAGCGGTTGTCTCATCCGGTGCAACATCGGTGTAGGTGCTAACCACATCGAAGCCGGCATCGACGGCCATGTTCACGTCGAAGGGGCTCAGGTGCTTGAGCGGGGTCAGCATGTGCAGGATCGAGCGGGTCATCGTAACTTTCCAGCGGGCGAACGTGGGAATGCCTTCAGGCGTGAGAGCGACGCGCCAAAAGATCTATCCCTATCCCAGCTTGAAGAGATTATCCAACCGTTGCTAACTACAGCACGACAGGCGTTGTTGAGCCCGAAATCTCCTCAATCATAGACGAGATAGAAATAAGGTAAGGATTTTATTTAGTTCTCAATGCCGCCTCTCGTCGTTAGACCGAGACCGCAATTTTGAACCACGGTTATCAGCTTAATTATAGTAATTATACGGTTTCCGGGTGATTAGCTCGGAGCATGATTTTTAGGCCACCAAGCGAAGGTCGTTCTGGTTTTGATGGCGTCGCGTTGGTCGATGAGCCAGCGGCATCGTGCGTCCACGATGTCGTGGAGATGGTCGAGGCTCGGGATGAGCCTGTTGACGATGGGCTCGTCGACCAGGGTCCAGAGTGTCTCGGCAGGCTGGAGTGCTGGGCTGTAGGGCGGCAGATACACGAGCCTGAGGCCGTCGGGGACGGTCAGGTTCGGGCGGGTGTGGAATCCTGCATTGTCGAGGAGCAGCACGATGCGTTTGGCGGGTCCGGCGCCGACCTCGTGGGCGAAGGCGTGGAGGAGCTTTTCAAAGAAGGGTTTAGAGACGCCGTTGGACAGGTACCAGACGGTCTCGCCCGTCGCCGGTCCCACGAAGGCGGTGACGTAGAGCCACTTGAAGCGATGGTGGCCCAGGGCGATCGGGCGCTCTCCTACCGGGGCCCAGACGGACCGGACGATGGGCTTCAGCCCGAGCCGGTGCTCGTCGGTGGCGAAGACCTCGACCGGGACGCCAGGATGCTCGGCCGCTTCCTCGGCGACCGCAGCGGCGAGTTTTTTTTGAAGGCGTCAGCCTCTTCGTCAGAGGCCGATCTCGGGTTCCTGGGCCGCGGCTTCTGCAGCGACCAGCCGATCGCCCGCAACGCTTCCCAGCCGCGCTGGGGCGCCACCGCGTCCAGGCCGAGCTGTTCGGCCAGGAAGGCCGACACCTTGCGGCTCGACCACAGCCCGCCATCGGGCGGCGGCTCGGCCAGACGCGCGCGCAGCTTCTCCAGCACGGTGGGAACGAGAATGCGCGGCTTCGAACCGTTCCGACGCCGCCCGTTGCCCAGCGCGTCGGGGCCATCGGCGTTGTAGCGCTCCAGCAATTGCTGGATCCAGCGCTCGCCGAAGGCGGTGAGCTTCGACACCTCGCTCACCGTACGCCCCTGCGCCAGGAGCCAGATCGCCTGCGTGTGGCGGGACTCGACGGGCTCCGCGCAGTTCACGAAACGCTGTTCAAGCTCGACGACGCTTAGATGATCCCAAACGTAACCGGGGCAGATCACCGGGCGATGGCGTTTTGCGGTTTGGCTCGGGCGTGATTCAACACGCAGCATGGCGCTGCCGGATCCCGATAGCCTGGATGCCCTTTCGCTGAGCGAGCTTCGTGGGCTTGTCGTCGGCCTGATCGGTCAGGTCCGGTCTTTGACGGATGAGAACCGGGCGTTGCGCGACGAGGTCGCGCGCCTGAAGGGCCTGCCACCGCGGCCGCCGACGCGTCCGACCCCGTCCGGGATGGAGGCGGCGAGCGAGCGGTTGCAGACCGATCCGGGCAAACGGCGGCGGCGCGGACCGGTGCGGGATCGATGCGTGGTGACGCGCGAGG
>NZ_JAAHTB010000145.1 GCF_010692745.1 Methylobacterium sp. BTF04 | reverse complement strand
ACAGGCGGAGTCAGGCCGTCAACGACAAGGGTTCAAACTGATAGATGCTCAGCCCGGAACATCTGTTTGGGGGGACGCGAACAGATAACATGAGAGACGCATCAAGTAAGGGGCGGCTCAAAAATCAGACGAAAACCCATTGCTTACGTGGGCATGCGTTTTCCGCAGAAAATACTCTGATCTCAAGCTCAAGAAGCCGGACGTGCCGTACGTGCGCGACGCTTCGCATGGAAAAATTCTTGGTTCGAAGGAGCGCATCATGAGTTCCGCCATCGCCTCAATAGCCTCTCACGGCCAAGGATATGATGCCCGTCAGATGGCGCTCATCCGCCGGACTGTCGCTGCTGATACATCGGATGATGAGTTCAACCAGTTTGCCTGGACGGCTCGCCACCTCAACCTCGATCCCATGCGCCGGCAGATCTACGCGTTCGTCTACAACAAGACGAACCCGAAGAAGCGCCGCATGTCGATCATCGTCGCGATCGACGGCTTTCGCACGATCGCGGATCGGACCGGCGCGTACCGCCCGGACGAAGACGAGCCGACGTTCGAAATTGATTCCGACCTGAAGGGACCGGCAAACCCGGCCGGGCTCGTCAAGGCGACCGTCCGCGTCTGGAAGTTCTCGCACGGCGCTTGGCACAAGGTGACGGCCTCCGCCTACTGGGAGGAGTACGCGCCCCTGACCCAGCAATGGTCCGAGGTCGTGCGGCGCGACACGGGGCAGACGTGGCCGGACGGCAATCCGAAGTTCGACGTGGAGCCCGCAGAGGGCGCCACGCAGGTTTGGAAGCTCGACACGTCCGGCAACTGGGGGAAGATGCCCCGCCTCATGCTGGCGAAGGTCGCCGAGGCCCTGGCGCTTCGCAAGGCGTGGCCCGACGACCTCGGCAATGTCTACGCCGCCGAGGAGGTGGATCGCTCGCGCGCCACCGACCTGCTGCCGTCCGAGGCCGCGGCCGAGGGGGCCTCGCAGGACCGGCTTGAGCGCATCGGCGCTGGGAAGGCCATTCTGACCTCGTGGGAGCCGACAGCGGCGCTCGAGAACGTCCCCTTAGGTCAGTTCGCCGATCGGGCGCTCGCCTTCATCCGCAAGCACAGCGACGAGCCCTCAGCCATCGCCGGGTGGAAAAAGCGCAACACCGAAGGCCTACGCCTGTTCTGGGGCCATGCCCCCGGCGACGCGCTGGAGCTGAAAAAGGCCCTCGAAAAGGCCCTGGCCGAGGATGCGGAGGTGTCGGCATGACCGAAGCCATTCCTCCGCTTCCCTGGCACTGGAATGGCGAAGCCCTCGTGCCGGAGAATCGGCATTGGGCGCGCCGCGCCGATGCTCTGTTCGTCGTCGGGCAGGTCTACCTGCTCGTCGAGCATCAGGACCGGTCCAGCAACAGCCATCGCCACTTCTTCGCCGAGGTCAAAGAGGCGTGGAAAAACCTGCCGGAGCACCTGTCCGAGGCGTACCCGACGCCTGACGCGCTGCGCAAGTTCGCGCTGATCAAGGCCGGGTTCTGTGACGCGCACCCCTTCGTCTGCGCCAGCCGGGCCGAAGCTCTGCGCTTCGCAGCCTACCTGAAGCCCGTCGACACCTACGCCGTCGTCACGGTGAAAGAGGCTGTCGTCACTCGGTACACCGCTCAATCCCAGTCGCTGAAGGCGATGGGCAAGGACGACTTCCAGCGGTCCAAATCGGCCGTGCTCGAGATCGTGGCTGAAATGGTCGGAGTGTCTTCGGCCGAGCTCGCCGAGAATGCGCGGAGAGCCGCCTAATGGCCCGCAAGGAATTCTCCAAGAAGACGAAGCGCGACGCCTTCATGCGGGCCGCCGGCCACTGCGAAGGCGCAGGCTGTGGCGTCAAACTTACCCTCGGGAAGTTCGCCTATGACCACGTCAATCCTGACGGCCTCACCGGTGAGCCGACCCTAGAGAACTGTATGGTTCTCTGTGACCCCTGCCACAAGGCGAAGACCCGGCAGGACGTAGCCGACATCGCCAAGGCCAAGCGGCGCGAGGACGCTCACCGCAGCATCCGGCGCCCAGCCACCCTTCAAGGCCAAGGCTTCCGCAGGTTCGCCCCTCAGGGCAGCGCGACCCGAAAGATTCCCAAGCTCGAAATCGCATACCGAAGGGATCGCTGACATGACCTGTCGGACAACGACCGTCGACCGAGAGATCGGGCGCCTCATCGCC
>NZ_JAAHTB010000144.1 GCF_010692745.1 Methylobacterium sp. BTF04 | reverse complement strand
GTCAGCCCAGAACACGCCGCAAGACACCGCCTGGTGAATAAGACGGGCTAGGTCTTTTCGTCCTCCACGACCTTTTCGAGACCTGCGGTTTCATGGATTGGGCGCTGAGTTCACCCGGGCCGGTCTTCCCGATGCTGATGCAGGCGAAGGACCCTGCCGATGCCGCGCAGAAGCGAATGAGCCGACTCTACACGGCATCCGGAGCCGACCCGCGGCGGTCCGGAACGTTTCATGGTCTGCGAGCTGGCAAGATTAGGAACGATCGTGATCTTGAGCTCCCGTCGCGGGCCGTCCGCCTACAGGTCGGCCACGAATTGACGGACGTCCACGAGAAGTACGATGGGCAGATGACGGACAAAGAGCTCAAAGCATTCGCGACAGCCCCCCTACCACCAGGTGTTGATTGGACAAATCTTTCACGCATTGATTTCGAAGCATTTGCCCACCGCCAACCAAAGGGTGGTCGTCCGAGGAAGTGCTTTAGCAATTAATACAGAAAAATGGTGCGCCTTACGGGAAGCGCCGCCACGTTTGCTAGCCCGTCTTATTCATCAGGGCGGTGGATCTGGGGTGGCGAGCGTAGCGTAAGGCATTGATTTGGCTTAGGGATTGGGTGCTGACACCAAGCCTTCAGACCAGATTGAGCCCGCCACGCCCGCCATGACCGATCTTACGTGTCTCCCGTTCGCGTTTCCATCCGTCCGAGGCAAGAAGCTCATAGCCGCCTTCGACGGCGGACGCCTGACCTCGGACGGCGGCGTCCTGCTGCTCGCGCAGGCGGCGCGGCGATTGGGCATCGCCGAGAAGCTCGCGGCGGTTATCCCGGATCGGCGTGATCCGAGCCGGATCGCGCATCCGCTGCCCGAGATCCTGCTCGCCCGCATCCTGGCCATCGCCTGCGGCTACGAGGACGCCGACGACCTCGACCATCTGCGCGCCGACCCCGCCTTCAAGCTCGCCTGCGGACGCCTGCTCGAGACCGGCGTGGACCTGATGAGCCAGCCCACCGTCTCGCGGATGGAGAACACGCCCCGCCTGCGCGATCTGATCCGGCTCGGGCGGGTGATGGTCGACCTCTATTGCGCCAGCTACGCCGCGCCGCCAGCCGCCGTCACCCTGGACATCGACGACACCTGCGACGTGGTCCACGGCCATCAGCAACTTTCGCTGTTCAACGCCCACCACGACGAGCGCTGCTTCCTCCCGATCCACGTCTACGACACCGCCACCTCGCGTCCCGTCGCGATGATCCTGCGGCCGGGCAAGACGCCCTCGGGTCGCGAGGTCCGGGGCCATCTGCGTCGTCTGGTCCGGGCGATCCGCCGTCACTGGCCGACGACCGCGATCACCATCCGCGGCGACGGCCATTACGGGCGGCCCGAGCCCATGGATTGGTGCGGCGGCGAGTGTTCGGGCCAACAAGTCCTCTATCGTCCGGGCCCGTGCGTTCATCTGCCTAGCCATCGTTGGCGGTACGGAACGGGTGAAAGCCCGCGGGCGCAATCCGCCTCCTTTCCGGAGAAATCAAATCGAGCCGAAGGCGGGATTATGGTTGATCATGCCCGATCGTTCCGGCCGCCTTCGTGAGGTGGCGCATGACCTCTTCGACGGTCTCATTCGGCAGGCTCGTCTCGTTCAAAGCCCGCGACATGCAATCGAGCCACAGATTCCGCAGAGCCGGTCCTATTTCGACGTGCTCGTGGATCTTCATCAAATTCACATGCCCGAATTTCTGGACGTACATCTTAGGTCCACCAAAGAATCCTGACAGGAAGTTGAATTGCTCGACCCGCGAGTGACCGAGCCCATGTCCCCGCAGATGAAGAAGATGCAATTCTTCCGCCACGGGATCCCGTTTTATAATATCATAAAAACTATTCACCAAGAGGCGAAGATTATGTTCCCCGATTTGGTCGTATAAGTGTAATTGCTCAGGTCCTTCGGCGTTGTGCGCGTCGGTTGGCTGGGGGATGAGGTCGTATTTTCGCTCGACGGCGGGGCTCACCTGTGAATCAAAGGGTGGGTGAAGCCACTCGCGTGCCTGTCCGACAAAGATGCCCTGATCGCCGCCCTGATGGAGCGGATCGAGGCGTTGGTGGCCCAGAATGCCGCCTTGATGGCTGAGAACGCGCGTTTGACGGCACGGGTCGCAGCGTTGGAAGCGAAGCTCGGCCTACCGCCCAAGACGCCGGACAATTCGAGCCTACCGCCGTCGAAGGGGCAGAAGTCGTCGCAGCCCTCCGTCCCGAAGCGCAAGGCCA
>NZ_JAAHTB010000143.1 GCF_010692745.1 Methylobacterium sp. BTF04 | reverse complement strand
CAGCCAGGCGGCCTTGGCAGGGAAGAGCTGATCCGATGCCGATCCGGCGCGAGCATCGTTTCTTCTATCCGATCGATTGGCCCCAGCTCTCGGCCGAGATTCGTTTTCGACGGGCGGGGGGCGTCTGCGAAGGGTGCGGGCGGCCGCACGAGCAGACGATCTATCATCTGGGCGATGGACGCTGGTGGGACGCCGCGACCGGCTCATGGCGCGATGGAACCGGGCATGTTCTGCAGGTCCTATCGAGCTTCGAAGAGCTCACACATCTGCGCCCGACCAAGGTGGTATTGGCGACAGCTCATCGTGATCACGACACGGCCAACAACGCCAACAAGAACCTCGCGGCCTTCTGCCAGCGCTGTCATATGAACCACGACCGCCCCGAACATCAGCGCCGCCGATGGCGGACGCTGTTTCGTCGCAAGGCCTCTGGTGACCTGTTCCGAGGGCCGTATCAGCTGCTGTGACCAAGCCGTTGGGACAATCGCCGATCAGGCGGCCGCAAGCGTCTTTGCCTTACCCGGCGGCCTACCACGGCGCTTTGCCGGAGCGGCGTCATCCAAGGTCGACCCATCTTGGGAGGTTTCAGACGACGACGCTATGCGCCCCTTCCGACCAAGCCCAAGACTTTGAGCAAGCGCAGAGCGCTGTGCCGAGTACGCAGCCGACGTCATCGGATAATCAGCCGGCAGACCATGCTTTGCACGATAGGCCTCGGGCGTCAGGCCTCTGATGGTGAGATGCCGACGCAGGGTCTTGTAGGGTTTGCCGTCCTCGAAGCTGATCAGCGCATCCGGCGTGATCGACTTTTTGATTTGCGCCGGCGTCAGCTTCTCTCTCGTCGGAAGCTCGACCGATGTTCCCCCTACCAAGCCAAAGAGGGCAGCGTGGATGTTGGCGATCAACGCCGGCAGTTCAGAGGTTGGAACTGAATTGTGGGCGACGTAGGCCACGACAAGATCGGCCGCGAGGGCGAGATGGTCGGATCCCGGCAGAGATGTCATATCGTCCATAAACGTTTCCTATTCTGACAAGGCACTGAAAAATATGAAGAATTTTGAACGGGTCACGTCCAAGCTAAAGCAACCTATACCGACGAACAGCGATTGATCCATGCGCACAGAGTTGCCTTAAGACTTTATTAGAAATGTTTCTATAGGAAATATTAAATTGTAGAGGAGCCAACCTATGCGTGTCCTATTGATCGAGGACGACGCGTCAGTCGCGCAGAGCATCGAATTGATGCTCAAGTCCGAGCGTTTCAATACCTACACCACCGATCTCGGTGAGGAGGGGGTCGACCTCGGCAAGCTCTACGATTACGACATTATTCTTCTCGACCTTACCCTGCCGGATATCTCCGGCTACGAGGTGCTGCGCGCCCTACGCGTGTCCAAGGTGAAAACACCGATCTTGATCTTGTCCGGCATGGGCAGCATCGAGGACAAGGTGAAAGGCCTCGGCTTCGGCGCCGACGACTACCTCACCAAGCCGTTCCACAAGGACGAACTCGTCGCCCGCATCCACGCCATCGTCCGGCGTTCGCAGGGCCATGCCCAGTCGGTCATCACCACTGGCGATCTGGTTGTGAACCTCGACGAGAAGACCGTGGCGATCGCGGGCAACCGCGTAAACCTGACGGGTAAAGAGTACCAGGTGCTGGAACTCCTCTCTCTCCGGAAGGGCACGACGCTCACCAAGGAGATGTTCCTCAACCACCTCTACGGTGGCATGGACGAGCCCGAGCTGAAGATCATCGACGTGTTCATCTGCAAGCTGCGTAAGAAGCTCGCCAACGCGTCGTCAGGCAAGAACTACATCGAGACCGTCTGGGGCCGTGGCTACGTGCTGCGTGATGGCGTGTCTGAGATGCAGGCCATGGCCAGTTAAAACCCTACGGCTTAAGCGGCTCCTCGGGAACCGGATCCGTTTACAACGAAGAAAAGGCCGATCTGGCGGTGAAAATCTGACTCTTGATACCCATTCCATATAGGAAACGGGTAAAGAGCGGCCCCAAGGAGGGGCGCCATCTTTCAGATTTTGGCCACTATAACGGTATGCATTACGAACTAAGACAAGCTCATCATTCTTCAAAAAGGCTCTGCCTCCCATAGGAAGCAGAGCAATATTATTAAGCGGTCAATCTTGCTTATTCCAGCGAGAGACTTGTGCGTAAACTAGACCGGCGTGTTGGGGTACGATCGAACTCGGGAACGACCGTCCACTGACCCGCCGAGCTCTAAACCCGCATTGGCAGCGGTTGCAGACGGTGCGCTCCAGCCTTCCGAACGCC
>NZ_JAAHTB010000142.1 GCF_010692745.1 Methylobacterium sp. BTF04 | reverse complement strand
CTCCGCTTGAATCACAACCTACTCAAATCAATCAATATGTTGCCGAACAGACACTTAGAGATCCCGCCGGCTGGCAGATGCCCAGCTTCGTACTGCGCTGGCGCTCGGTGCCACACCCGCCGCCCAGCTGCTGCCTCACCTGGCGATGCCCACCAGTGCCACGACGCTTCTGCGGGGTATCCGCAAATATCCGCTGCCGACCGGATCTAAACCGATCATCGTCGGTGTCGACGATTGGGCCCTGCGCAAGGGCCGAACCTGTGGCACCATCCTGGTCGACCTCGAACACCGCCGTCCTATCGACCTGCTACCGGATCGTTCGGCCGCGACGCTGGCGGTTCGACTCCGGAGCGAGCCACAGATCCAGATCGTGGCACGGGACCGCTCGACCGAATATGCGTGTGGAACCACCATGGGCGCGCCCGATGCCGTTCAAGTCGCAGACCGGTGGCACCTCCTGCTAAACATCCGGCAAATGGTCGAGCGCTGGCTCGCCCGCGTCCATCCGCGTCTGAAGCTGTTACCGGCCGTGGTCCCGTCATCGCCGTCGATCCAGCGCATCACGGCCTACCCACGCGGACCGTCCGAGATGCGCGCGCGGGCCGCTGCCCGCGGCCGATGGGAAGCGGCATACGATGACATGCGTCACCGCCATGCGAAGGGACAGTCGCTTCGGCGCATCAATCGCGAAACAGGGTTGGCCAGAGCCACGGTACGCAAGTACGCCTTCGCCGAGAGCTTCCCTCGGAACGGCGTGCGTGAGCCGAAGCCGAGCATGCTCGATCCTTGTCTTGGGCATCTTCATATCCGCGTCAACGAGGGCTGCGAGAACGCAGCGCAACTCTGGCGCGAGCTTCAGGATCTCGGCTTCGGTGGCACCTCGAAGCAGGTGCATCTCTGGTTGTCCCAGCGGCGCGCAGGCCCGGCCGGAACGACCCTCCGGTCGTCGCTAATACCGACCGACATGCGTGTTACTACCCCGCCCGCATCACCCCTGGCCTCGTCCAAGCAGCTATCCTGGCATCTCCTGCGTGAGCCCGAAGACCTCGATACCGAGGCTGCCGCAGTGGTCGCGCGCGTCCTGCAGGATACCGAGGCGGCCAAGGTCGACGATCTCGGCCGCCGGTTCTGCCAGATCGTCCGGAGCCGCTGTGGCCCGCAGTCGTCGGGAAGGTCGGATGTCACGGCGTTCAATGAATGGCTGGGCGATGCGCAAACCTGCGGCGTTCGCATCGTAGAGAACTTCTCTGCCAGCCTTGCTCAGGACGAAGACGCCGTCCGGGCTGCACTGACGCTGCCTTGGAGTGGTGGGTAGGCCGAAGGGCAGATCACGCGTCTCAAGCTCTTGAAGCGCGCTATGTACGGTCGCGCCGACCTCGATCTCCTCCGACGACGGTTCCTTCTCGCAGCCTAATCCACCAAACTTGGCGAAGAGCCAATTCAATGGGGGCGGATCAGTCGTGGAAATACTTCTTTTTGTAGTTATCAGATAGAACTCGTCCGGCAGACGATCTCCGTCGCTGATTTCGATTTTTGCGCCATTGTCAGAAGGATTGCTTCTTAAGCACAACGGCATATTTTTTCGGTGCTTTATAAAAACGCAAGCCTTTTTTAAAACACTATCCTTAATTCAATCCGGTGATCATCGAACATTTGCCAGTCTTACTGCCTGCTACGATGCTCTACATCTAAAATCATAAATAGTAAGGTATCAGACAATAATGCACGGCTTGACTCGGTCTCATCTGTCAAATTTTTCTTGCTGAGCCTACGAAACATCGGCCTGCCCCACGCCGTAACTCCTGGACGATTTTCAATTTGGCCCCGATCGCAATTCCATCCCGCGGTCCGACAACGCAACTTCTAGACGTTCATTCAATTTCGCCTAAATTCCTTTTTCACCCACCGATCAGCACCTAGGAAACATATGCAAGACCGTCCCGAAATCGCACAAATAATTGCCGAGTCTTTCGAGCAAGGCGCGGCGAAGGCTAAGGCAGGTGGTGCTAGCGACGTTGAGATTGCCCGCGCATTGATCGGAACCGGCCTCTCATGGTGGGGCAAAGCTGTCTCAGCTACGCAGCTTATCGAAGAATTAACTCGCTTAACTGCTGACTTAGCGGTTGCCGCGAACGTCGACCTAAGTAGAGATGAGTCGGATCCAAAAGCAAGGCGCACGTTGAAATTGGGCGGTATTACATAAGCAGTGGTCAGGGCGAGGGTACCATCCGTCAGATTTCGACCACTAGATGTTTGATCCCGGGGTTTGATGGTGCATTCTTCACGTCGGAGTGGAGGGAC
>NZ_JAAHTB010000141.1 GCF_010692745.1 Methylobacterium sp. BTF04 | reverse complement strand
CTGCTGTTGGGTTGGCGGATGTCGATGTGCCGGCCACGGAACTGCCAGAACAACATGACGCTAAGGACGGCGGCATAGAGGCACCAGACGGAGGTGAAGGCGAAGCGCAGGAGCAGCATCGTGGTCACGACCCCGATGACGTTGGCGATGCCGAACCAGCGGACGACGCGGTGGCTCGACGTCAGTAGCGCGCCGCAGGTCGCGACGACATAGACGACCGCCACCCAGGTCTGCTTGGTGATCGCATTCTCGTAGACGATGGAATGATGCTCGGCGCTCGCCGAGCTCGGATAGGCGATCAGGCCGTAGAACATCCAGGTGCCGAGCATGACACCAAGCCCGGTCAGCGCAGCGGTCAGCCATCTCCGCGGGCCGGGAGGCTCCATCAGGAGCACCCCGAGCGGCATCAGGATCGGCAGCACGCCCTGTGCGTAGAGCAGGAATAGGAAGACGAGGTGGTCACTCGCCTCCGGACGGATACGCCCATCGAGTCCGAGCCACACGAAGGCCTCGGTGAACTGATGCAGGGCGAATAGGATCGGCATGGTCGCGAACAGGACGGACCGCGGCTCCCGGACATGGGCCAGCGTCGCGACGCCGACGGCACCGATGACGCCGGTCGCGACGAAATTCGCTTCGGCCGAGAAACACATATGCCGCCGGCCCCGCTGATGCTCCGATGTGTCCTGAAGGGGGAGTCGATCCACGGTCAAGCGGTCGTTCGACCTGCGTCCGTGAATAGCGGAGACCCGAATTCGGTTCGGGCCGTGAGTCTGCAGTGAGACTAGGAATGGGACGGCAGGCCGACCAGGGCTTTTCCCGTGTATTGGGAGCCGGCCGCGACCGCACCAGACATCCAGCGGGACATCACCATGACGGAAAACGCTCAAGGCGGCTCCCGAAGGCAAATGGTCGGCTCCATGGCCATCGGGATCGCAGGTGGGATCACGACGCCTATAGACGCTCGGGCCGGTGCCCCGGCGTCGCCCGGCACGCCACCCAACCCCGTCGATCTCTATCCGCGACCTCCCTTTGCGCACCAGACCCAGGAAGTCCCCGGGGCTCGCCGGCAAGATGGTCCCGCGGCCCGACCATGGCGAGACCAGCTACAAGGGTTCGGGCCGACTTGCCGGGCGTAAGGCTCTCATCACCGGCGGCGACAGCGGCATCGGGCGGGCTGCGGCCATCGCCTACGCACGCGAGGGGGCGGACGTCGCTATCGGCTATCTGCCTTTCGAGGAATCGGATGCTCTTGAGGTGATCGGGCTTATCCGTGAAGCGGGCCGCAAGGCGGTCGCCATCTCGGGTGACATCCGCGATCAAGCGTTTTGTGAGGGCATGGTCGAGACGGCGGTCCGGGAGTTGGGCGGCCTCGACATCCTGGTGAACAACGCCGGTGCCCAGCAGGCGGTCGTTGATCTCGCCGACCTGACGGCGGAGCAGTTCGATACGACTTTCAAGACGAATGTCTATGCACCGTTCTGGATCACCAAGGCGGCCTTGCCCCATCTGAAGCCTGGATCAACGATCATCATCACGGCGTCAGTCCAGGCATTCAATCCGTCTCCCGTCCTGTTCGACTACTCCCAGACCAAGGCGGCGAACGTCGCTTTCGCGAAGTCGCTCGCGAAACAGCTCGGGCCAAAGGGCATCCGAGTGAACGCGGTGGCGCCGGGCCCGTTCTGGACGGCCCTGCAACCGAGCGGCGGCCAGACACCGGACAGGCTCGTCACCTTCGGTACGGAAACGCCGCTTGGTCGACCGGGCCAGCCAGCGGAGATCGCGCCACTTTACGTGACGCTGGCGTCGGCCGAGGCGAGCTACAGCAGCGGGCAGGTGTTTGGCGCGTCCGGTGGGACCGGCGTCGATTGACAGGGGCCGCTTAGGGTTTATGCGAGACTGTCTTTGATGCAGGTCAAATATTATTCGGAATTATAGAAAATATCATGCTTTTCTCAGGAGTCTGACTAGGTGATTGAGTAGCACTCTTATTTGAATATCTGGAATTCAATAATGCTTGTCCAAATCATCGGGATATGACGCTAGCTTGCCTTCAAGCAGATCCGGCGAGGCACTCGCCGACGAGATCGCAGAGACGAAGGCGAGACAACATGATCCCCGACGAGAGACTGACGCAGGACGTGCTCGCTGAGCTGGCCTGGGACCCCAGCGTGACCGCCACCGATCTGGGGGTCACCACGAAGGATGGCATCGTCAGCCTGACTGGGCACGTGTGCAGCTTCGCGCAGAAGCATGCCGCCGAGGCGGCCGCCCGGCGGGTCAAAGGGGTCAAGGCCATCGCCGAGGAGATCGCGGTGGATCTGCCCTTCGAGCATCGCCGCACCGACGAGGATATCGCGGCAGCCGTCCTCAACCGCCTGGACTGGGATGC
>NZ_JAAHTB010000140.1 GCF_010692745.1 Methylobacterium sp. BTF04 | reverse complement strand
CCGGGGTATAGCTTAGCTCAGCCGCCAAACTGTCCAGGAAGGCGGGACCACCTCACTCCTGTTACGTCATGTGATCCCATCACCGCTTTCTAGCTGAGGGACGCTAACAAAATTTCGATCCCATGACGCGCCGCTCGCTCACGATGTGAAGTGCACTCCCAGTTCGGCTTGCTTGCGCCAAGCCACATTGACGGCATGTTGCTCATCAAAACCGATGGCTAGCGTAAATGTGTCTGGGATGCCGATTACACTCGCGACCTTGAGCCGGGCACCAGAACCAGACCGATCACGGATTGTGCAATCAATCACCCCTCCGGTGTCCAGGATGATTTTTCCGGCAAGTAAGACCCGCTGCCGGCGTTCGGATCTGCTTTCGTTCATAGTGTGCATACCTTCTTCCAGCAGCTGGTTTTTTCGTTTGGGGAGCCCACCAGTACCTTTTTGAGAAGTTTTTTGTATTCGTACCTGCACAACGCTGGTCACCGAACTTTGCCGCCCGATCCAAGAGACCCGTTCTGCTCGCAACTGCGTCAAGAAATCCTCAGTTTCTACCAGTTCATCTATCGCTTGGCCGATAGGCTCGTCCTTCACTACTAGGTTGAAGATAAGCACCGTCAGCCCAATGCACCGCTCTTCGGTTTCGCCGATGAGTCGGTTCAAGGTCGTGAGCCTGTCCTCTGATGTGACTGACATGCCAATCCGGCCCGGTCCTGCTGCTTAGGTGGTCGCCTCTTCTCTTCTCGTAAACCTCTTGTATCCGTGGTGGACAATTTTCTGACCCCTATATCTGAGGAGAGAGGGGCGGTGATCAAGTTCCGGTTTTTGGAAACTGAGTTCGCCCGCTTTATCCACGCCAGCCACTCTCGATCGATCACCGTCACCACATTTGGCAGGCTTTTGGCACCCGCGCGGCGGCGCTCACGCACCTCGATTATGCCCAGGCGCTTCGCCTGCCGGATCGCGTTTTTGGCTAGCGTGCGGGAAACCCCTGCCTTGGCCGCGATGGCATCGAGGCAGAGGGTACAGATTTGGCGGGCCTGGAACTCGTCTCTGACGATCCGCATCACCGCTAACTCGCCCGTGGTGAATCGCGCCGCAAGGGCTGGTGGCATGGGACCGGATGCGGCGAGGCGACGACGGCGCTCGATTGCCTCGGACCGCTCAGGGGGCCGCTGGTGCTTTCGCGGAGGTGTTAACCTCACAGGGTGAAAGCCCTGGTCAGCAGCCGCCTGAGCGCACCTGTTGGGCGTCCTGCGGGCGTCGATCGACTCAGATAGAAGCAAAGCTTGGGCCTCGTCGATCTGTTCCAGCGCAACGGCAGCCCATAGGGCGCGCATCAAGCCGTCGAGCGCCGCATAGGGCGCCCGGCCGATTGCCTCAGCCATTTTCTCAACGTGCATCGTTCACAGCCCTGCTTGGGCCGCGGCAAAGAAATGGGGTGTGCTGGGTGGCATACCCCTCAAAAGGCCAAACGCCATCGCTTCGAGAATTGGTTCTCGATTGACTCCCGGCGGGAGATATGGCTTGTGAGGGATTGGAACTGGCCTCACAGGCCCAGCGATTTTAAACGGTCTCACCCTTGCCGGGGTGGGGCCGTTTCGCGTTGGGGGCTTAGGTCTTTCTCGCGGCTATCTTCCTCAACGGTGGTCGGCTGACGACTCGCAACGTGCGAGCGCGGCCGGACATGGCATGTCGGCCGGGGAGCACGGTTAAGTCAACGGTAAGGACATGCCAGAGATGACCGATGTTGCACGACGTTCGCCGTCGCGGGCACCGCACACGTCCGCTCTCCGCGCCTGCTGGACGGCCTCGGCGAGGCGTTCGCGGCCCTCGCTCTAATCTGCGGCGGCGTCATCGGCCTCGCCACCCTCTCATAGCAAAGTATCACGCAACGTCTGCACGTCACTGCTGCGCTACGGCGCTATCAACCTAAGGACATACTGACATGCGCAATCCTCTAAAGCGCCGCGTTGCTCGGGGCGAGAACAAGCCGACCCTGCGCGAGCGCGCCAACGCCCTGAAGGCTTCGGCCGCGCGGGTGATGAAGCGCAAGGCTTCCGATCAGAACGCCGACCCTTTCGACGTGACGCAGCGCGCCCCCGGCTTCGTGCCGTATCCTTTCGACAGGCCGACGAGCCTTCTCAGCGTTCGAGGGGTGATCCACGCTGAGGCGTGCAAGCTCCTCGACATGGCGCTTGTCGAGTACTCCCGCCGCTGCGATCTTCTAGGGGCCGACATCGGGGCTGAGGAACGTACGAAGCGGCAGGATGCGCTGCGACGAGACTTACGTCTTAACGCCCTGGCCGCGGCCACGGATATTGGTCTCGGGCTCTCTGCATACGCCTCGCAGGACGGGACGACGCTCGTGCAGGGCTTGCTCCAAGGCATCCAGCACGAAGGCAGC
>NZ_JAAHTB010000139.1 GCF_010692745.1 Methylobacterium sp. BTF04 | reverse complement strand
GCCCAGATCACCGCGCCGCCTGACCGCCTCCGTCACCCAAAATCCCGCATAGCTCCTTTATGAGCTTCAGGCGGGTGATCTGCCCTTCGGTCTGGCCGTTCGACCATGGTTGCGTCAGAGCCGCAGCGACAGCCGACTTGTCATTCAGCAAGCCGCGCGCGAACGACGACAGAAGGCTGCTGGCTGCAGCCTCGATCCAGCTATCGAGATCCGGTCGACTCCGTGCGCGGATCATGGCCTGGAAGCGCGAAAGCAGACCCCTTGCCTCGTCGAGCCTTGGCACCTCCGCCTCGATCGTCGCCACGAGGACGGCTTCGGCCTTCGTCAGGCTGTCCCGCCCCGTCGTCATCAGCCGGGAGAGGATCCGTGCTGACGGCACCTTGCTGGGCGCGCCCTCCGGCGCGCGCTCACTGCGTCGCCTCCGCGTTGCCCATTCCCCGACTACCCGCAGGCTGCCGGTGAACCCGTTCGCGCGAAGCCGACGCCAGAGTTCGCCCCGTTGTGACAGCCGGCCGCCCATTCGGCATCGAGCCGGGGCAGATGGGCATCCAGGCTGCTCTGGCGGGCGCGGAAGACGTCGCCGGTCAGACCGCGAAGCACGTCGCGCACGAGCTTGCGACTGTGCCTGGTCGTCCGGGCAATCTTCTTGATCGGCATACCCTGTCGCGACAGAGCCAGGATCGCCTCGCCCGTCGCCTCCCTCCGCAGATAGCCGTCGTACTGCAGGCGCTCGGCGCAGGTAAGCCGTTCGGGATCGACCGTCGCGGCTCCCACAGCGATGCGGATGGCGGCCATCGACTTGCGCACGGCGTCGAGGAAGGCGGCGCTGGCGTTCTCCATCAAGTGCCATCGGTCAGCGACCTGGATCGCCTTGGGCAGCGCCCGAGCCGTGGCCTCGCCGTAGCAGCCACCGCGGTCGCGGGCGACGACGGTAATCTCGGGATGAACCGCAAGCCAGGCCTCGACGGTGCCGCTCTCCCGATCCGGTAGTAGGGCGATGACACGTCGCCGTTCCAGGTCGCAGACCAGGGTGCCGTAACGCTGTCCCCGACGGAAGGCCCAGTCGTCGATGCCGATCACGCTCGGACGCTCCACCGGACGGACGGCACGGCGGCGTACGGTCCGGAGCATCGTATCCCGACTGGCCGGGACCATGAGCCGTCGGGCGAAGCTGGCCGCGGGTCTACCGCCGAGGGCAACGCCGAGATGGTGCACGATGCAGTCGAGCCGGGCCGTGCGCCGGGCATAGGCGGCGGCAAGGTCAGACCCGAGCCGCTCAGCGAAGATCTTGGTCCGGCAGTCCGACCCGATGCAGCGGAAACGACGGACGCGGACATCGAGGGCGACGTGTCTCCCGGCAACCGGCAGATCCGACAGGGTGCGGGTGTAGTGGCTATGGATTCGAGACGAGGGCTGATCGCAGCTTGGGCACCGGGCCAAGGCGGCGACCGGCCGGGCTGTGATGGTCAGCCCAGTGCCGACCTCGACATGATCGATGTGCGTATTCCGACGAAGCCGGCCGGGGATTCCGATTTGAAGCCGGCCGTGATTCCGAGGCGAAGCCGGCCACCGTTCCGATTTGAAGCCGGCCGGTGATGGAGGCATTCCCGCGGGTCTGGGGTGAAGATCACGAGGTTGGTTCAGGCGGTCAAGCGGCTTGCTCGGCCGCCTTGCGTTTGCGCAAGCTCTCGCCGGCGAGTTCGATGCGGTGTGCGTTGTGGAGCAGCCGGTCGAGGACGGCATCGGCGAGCTTCGGGATGCCGATGATCTCGTACCAACGGTCGACCGGCACCTGGCTGGTGATCAGGGTCGCGCCGGTGTCGTAGCGATCCTCGACGATCTCCAGAAGGTCGCGCGCCTGCTCCGGCAGGAGCGGCTCGGGTCCCCAATCGTCGAGGATTAGGAGGTTGGTCTTGGCGATCTGGCGCAGCAGCCGGCCGTAGCGGCCATCGCCGCGGGCGAGGCTCAGGGCCGCAAACAGGCGCGGGACGCGATAGTACAGCACCGAGAGATCGTCGCGGCAGGCCTTGTGCCCGAGCGCGCAGGCCAGCCAACTCTTTCCGACGCCGCAAGGGCCGGTGATGACGAGGTTGCGCCGGGTCCGGATCCAGTCGCCGGTGGCGAGCTTGAGGAACAGCGACCGGTCGAGGCCGCGATGGCTGCGGTAGTCGACATCCTCGATGCTGGCGGGGTGGCGCAGGCGGGCGGCCCGCGCGCGGGTCTCGAAGCGCTTCTGCCGGCGGGCGGTGGCCTCGTGTTCGAGTAGGAGCCCGAGCCACTCGGCGTGCGAGAGCGCGCCGGCTTCCGGGTTGGCGTCGAGCGTCCTGTAGCCAGAGGCCATACCGGTCAGGCCGAGTTCGCGCAGGAGATCGAGGGTGGGATGGGTGAGCATCGTCGTCTCCGTCAGTGGAAGTAGCGCGGGCCGCGCAGGTTGGGGTGG
>NZ_JAAHTB010000138.1 GCF_010692745.1 Methylobacterium sp. BTF04 | reverse complement strand
TCGACGCCAACGGCATCGTCAACGTCTCGGCCAAGGACAAGGCGAGCGGGAAGGAACAGACGATCCGCATCGAGGCTTCCGGCGGACTCGACGAGGCTGCGATCCAGCGCCTCGTGCGCGAGGCCGAGACTCACGCCGGCTCCGACAAGGTGCGCAAGGAACTGGTCGAGGCCGGCAACCACGCCGACGTCGCGATCTACACCACCGAGAAGAGCCTTAAGGAGGCGGAGGGCCAGGTCGCGGCCGATGTAAAGGCCGAGGTCGAGAAGGCGGTCACGGCGGCGAAGGAGGCGATCCAGGCCGGGGACCTTTCGCGCATCAAGACGGCCACCGAGCACTTGAACCAAGTCGCGTCGCGCCTGGGCGAGAGAGGGCCTGCCGCCAAGGGGCCGTCGGCCGATCCGGAGATCGTCGACGCGGAGTTCGAGGACGCCCCGGGCGACGACACCCGCCACCGGCCGGCGGCATGACCGGTCCGATAGCCGAGGGGGAGCGACCGATGCCCGAGAACACGAACGGTGCCGCATCCCCCGATGGGGAGGCCGCGGATCTCGCGGCCCTCCAGGCCGAGAACGCAACGTTGCAGGACCGCCTGATGCGGGCGCTCGCCGAGACCGAGAACGTTCGGCGGCGCGGCGAGCGCAATGTCGAGGATGCGAAAAAGTTCGCGGTCCAGGGTCTCGCAGGCGCGCTTCTTCCGATTTCGGACAACCTCGGCAGGGCCGTCGCGGCGGCTACGGTCGCGGGTGCCGGTTCGGCGGCCCATGCGTCCTTGCTCGAAGGGGTCAGGGCGACCGAGCGGATGCTGACCGGCGCCCTCGAACGCTTCGGCATCCATCGGATACCGGCCCTCGGGATGCGCTTCGATCCGAAGGCACACGAGGCGATGCGCGAGGTCGAGGATGCGACCCACCCGGCGGGAACCGTCCTCGACGTCATGGAGGACGGCTTCACGGTCCATGACCGCCTCCTGCGACCGGCCCGGGTGAGCGTCGCCAAGGTGCCATCCGGTGCCGGCGCGGCGGGCTGACCCGCCATGGTCGGTCCAGAGATCATCCCGGAACGGAGGAATCCGCATTGAGCGACGACCCGTACAAGGTTCTGGGCGTGACGCGGGACGTCTCCGAGGCGGACCTACGCAAGGCCTATCGGAAGCTCGCCAAGAAGCTGCATCCTGACCTGAACCCAGGAAACAAAAAGGCTGAGGAGGCCTTCAAGAAGGTTGCGACTGCCTACGATCTGCTGAACGACCCGGCCAAGCGCGCCCAGTTCGATCGGGGCGAAATCGACGCATCCGGCAGCGAGCGAGCGCGGCAGCCTTACTATCACGAGCAGGCCGAACGCGACGCGGACCATCCCTATGGCAGTGATCAGGGATTCGCGGATTTCGGCGGCGAGGATATCTTCGCGCAGATGTTCGGTCGCGCCGGGCGTGCCGACCCGAACCGGTCTGGACCGGTTGCCCGGTACCGTGTGAAGCTCAACTTCCTTGAGGCGTTCAACGGCGGCAAACGCACGCTGACGCTGCCCGATAGTCCGGCCCTCGACGTCATGATCCCGCCCGGGACGCGGACGGGACAGACGCTGCGCCTACGCGGTAAGGGCGGGCCTGGCATCGGCAAGGGGCCCCCGGGCGACGCTTTGATCGAGGTCGAGGTCCGTCCCGATCCGATGTTCAAGCTGAAAGGGGACGACATCTACGTCGACCTGCCGCTCTCGCTCCGAGACGCGGTATTAGGCGGAAGGGTCAGCGTGCCAACCCCGTCCGGTCCCGTCGCCATGACCGTTCCGAAGTGGAGTAATGCCAGCGCCGTGCTGCGTCTCAAAGGAAAGGGCATGGTTCGTAGCGGCGGCGCGTCGGGCGACGAATACGTCACGCTGCGACTGACCCTGCCGGCCGAACCGGATGCCGAGTTGCAGGACTTCGTCTCCGGCTGGGGGAAGGCGGAGCATCACAAGACCGAGCAAGGCGAGGATGCAAGATGATGGAGACGCACGAGTTCCTGGTCCGCGCACGCGTGGAGACGGACGTGCTCCATGCCTGGGTCGACACCGGCTGGCTCATCCCTGACGACACCGAGGGACGCTGGACCTTTCGGGACATCGATCTCGGTCGGGCTCAGCTGATCCAGGACCTGGAGCGGGATTTCGGCGTCAACGGGGAAGGGATCGTCCTCATCCTCGACCTCATTGACCGGATGAGCGGCATGCGCCGTACCCTCGGCCATCTCGCCTTGGTGATCCGACGGGAGCCGGATCACATCCAAGCCCGGATCGCCGATGGGGTCCGCGACGCCGCTCGGACCATCATCGACCTCGCCTCCTGAGACGGACCTGGTGTCCGACGGATGTACCGATGCCGCCGATTGACGATTACGTTTCTCGGTTTAGCGCTCGTCCCTCGGTCGATCCGCGGTACGTCCTTACGGAGACCGTATCCAAGGCAAGGGGCGCCTGTGCCTTCGGTCCAACCGCAGACCAGAATTCGTTGCCCGCTCGTGCAAGGTCGAGCCCGGCGGTCACCACGATGGCTAGACCTAGCCCGTCTTATTCACCAGGCGGTGTCTTGCGGCGTGTTCTGGGCTGACG
>NZ_JAAHTB010000137.1 GCF_010692745.1 Methylobacterium sp. BTF04 | reverse complement strand
CTGCGGCCGTTCGGCCGGCACGCCGCCGCCGAGCTGATGGCCGAGCTGCTCGCTCCGGCCATCGAGAACGACCGGCTCCTCACCTTGGCGGAGCTGGCGCTGCGATCCTGTCGTGAGCGTCGCATCGTGCTGCCGTCGCCCGCGGCGCTGGAACGGCTCTGTATGGACCTGCGTCGTCGGGCACGCCGGGAGGCGCACCGCCGCCTGTGCCATGGCCTGTCGGCCGACCAGCGCCGAGGCCTCGACGGATTGCTGCAGCGCCGGAAGGATACGGGCCAGACCTGGCTCACTTGGTTGCGGCAGATGCCGCAGGCTGCCACGTCCGCCTCCATGCTTGGCCTGGTGGCGCGCCTGGAGCACATGCGCGGTCTCGGCATCGAGATCGGACACGACCGCGGGGTCCACCCGGAGCGCCTGGCGCAGATCGCCCACGAGACCGCGCGCGTGACCGTGCAGCACATCGCCGGCTATGCGCGGCAGCGCCGTCACGCGACGCTGGTCGCCACCGTGCTCGACCTGCAGGCCAGCCTGATCGACCAGGCGATCGACCTGTTCGACAGGATGGTCGGCGCCATGTTCAGCAAGGCCGAAGGGCGGCAGGCCCGAGCCTTCCAGGCCGATGCGCGCGCCATCAACGACAAGGTCCGGCTTTATGCGCGGGTCGGCGGGGCGGTGATCGCCGCTCACACGGGCAAACTGGACGCCTTTGCGGCCATCACGGCCGTGATCCCGTGGGAGCGGTTCTGCGCCAGTGTGGCCGAAGCTGAGGCGCTGGCCCGGCCGGAGGCGTTCGACGCCTATGAGAAGATCGGCGACCATTACAATGCCGTGCGCCGCTGGTCGCCCGCCTTCCTGGAGGCCCTCGGCTTCGAGGGCATCCCGGCCGTGGCGCCGCTGCTGCGCGCCGTCGCGGTGCTGCGCGAGGCGAACCGCACGGGATCGGCGCGCCTGCCGGCTTCCGCCCCGACCGGCTTCGTGAAGGGACGCTGGACCGCCTACGTGCTGCCCGGCGGTGTCGTCGACCGGCGTCACTACGAGCTTTGCGTCCTGTCCGAGCTGCGGGCGCGATTGTTCGCCGGCGAGGTCTGGATCCACGGCAGCAGGCAGTACCGTTCGTTTGCCGAGCGGCTGGTCTCCCCCGCCACCCAGCAGGCCATGCAGGACGCCGGCACGCTGACGGCCGAACCCGACTTCGACCGCTTCATCGAGGAGCGCCGGGCGCTGCTGGACCGGCGGCTGGCCGTCGTCGATGCCCGCGCTGGGGCCGGCCTGCTGCGCGACGTGACGATCGAGCGTGGGGTGCTGAAGGTCGCGCCCGTGGCAAAATCCACGCCTCCGGAGGCCGAAGCCCTGGCGGGCCGCCTCCATGCCATGCTGCCGCGCATCCGCATCACCGACCTCCTGGGGGAGGTCGCAGACTGGACGAGGTTCCCGGACTGCTTCACCCACCTGCAGACCGGTGAGGTTGCGACCGACACCCGCACGGTCCTGGCTGGGGTGTTGGCCGACGGCCTGAACCTCGGCCTGACCCGCATGGCCGAGGCCTGCAGCGTCGCCAGCCTCGGCCAGCTCGCCTGGACGTCGGACTGGCACATCCGCGAGGAAACCTACGGGCTGGCGCTCCGTCGCCTCGTCGATCGACAGCAGCGCGAGCCCTTCGCGGCGACCTTCGGTCCCGGTATCGCCGCCTCGTCCGACGGGCAGTTCTTCCCCGCGGCGCGCCACGGCCGTGCCGCCGGGCGGCGCAACGCCCATTACGGTCCCGAGCCCGGCTTCAAGGTCTACACCCACCTGTCGGACCGCTACGGACCGTTCTTCACCAAGACCATCGCGGCCACCGCCAGCGAGGCCCTGCATGTGCTCGACGCCCTGCTCCATCACGGGAGCGAGGTCACGGTCCGCCGGCACCACACCGATGGCGGCGGCGACACCGAGCATGTCTTCGCGCTCTGCTCCCTGCTCGGCTTCCAGTTCGCGCCGCGCATTCCCGATCTGGCGAAGCGGCGCCTCTACGGCTTCGGCAAGCCGGCCGACCATCCGACGCTCGCGCCCCTGATCGGCGGCCGGATCAACGTGGCGCTGATCCGTGCCCATTGGCCCGATATCCTCCGCATCGTTGCCTCCCTGCGCGCCGGGACCGTCACCGCCTCGGTGATCATGCGCCAACTCGCCTCCCATCCGCGGCAGAACGGGATCGCGACCGCGTTACGCGAGATCGGCCGGATGGAGCGAACGCTGTTCACGCTCGACTGGATCGAGGACCCCGAGCTGCGCCGCTCGACCGGACACGAGCTGAACAAGGGAGAAACGCGCAACAGCCTGGCCCGGGCCGTCTTCCTTCACCGCCTCGGCGAGATCCGCGACCGCACCTACGAGAACCAGCAGCATCGCGCATCGGGCCTCAACCTGGTGGTCACCGCCATCATCCTGTGGAACACCCGATACCTTGAGCGCGCACTCGCCAGGCTGCGCGTCGACGAGGCCGTGCCGGACCACCTCCTCGCGCATCTCTCACCGCTGGGCTGGGAGCATATCAATCTCACCGGAGACTACATCTGGACCCCAGTTGGCGAACTGACGGAAACCACCGTCGGATCGAGGCCACTCCGCACTGCTCCCACCCCGTTCCTCAGAGCCGCGTGAGTTCACGCTTTGTCCGCTTGTGCGTA
>NZ_JAAHTB010000136.1 GCF_010692745.1 Methylobacterium sp. BTF04 | reverse complement strand
ATTCCTGAATGCCGACGCCCGCGAGTTCGCGCCCGTATCCGGAATCCTTGATCCCGCCGAAGAGGAGGTCCGGCGCCGTCCAGGTCGGGTGGTTCACGAACACCATGCCGGCGTCGATGCGGCTCGCCACGCGCTTGCCGCGGGCGGCGTCCCGCGTGAACACCGACCCGACCAAGCCGAAATGCATGATTATCGCCTGGAAGGGGACGACGTAGGCTCGACCGAGCGAACGGACTTTCGGGCTCACCCGATCTCCGGCGGTGAACCGGACGGAATGCCGAGAGGCTCGTTCGATGGTGGGATCTCGTCCGGCTCGAAATCCGGGACGCCGCGCGGTTCCGGGAGGGGCCCGGGACCTGGCTGCGGAGGATGCGTCGGGGCCGGTTCCGGCGATGTGGGATCTGCCATGAGGTGTTCCTGTTCACGAGGGTGAGGGATAGCGGCGATACGGCGGCCTCAGCCCATGAAGCGCCAAGCTTCCTCGGACTGGGCTTTTGCTTCGGCTGCGGCATCGGGCCGGAGGCCGACCTCGTCGATCCGGGCCTTCTCGGAATGGTCGAGGGCGAGATCCCGCTCCTTGGCCGCGGCGGCGTGCTCGCCCTTCGCAAGATGCTTGGCTGCATGCCGGTAATGGGCGGCGGCCCGGTCGTGCTGATGCGCCGCCTCCGCGCAGGCTCGTTCCAGGTCGAACTTCGACATCGTCAGGTCTCCCGTTGGGTTGGGGGCGGACGGGCGTGTCCGCTCCGTTTCAGTTTCGGAGCTGCGTTTGCACCATGTTTTGGTCCCAGGTGGTCCTGGCCGCCTCACGCGCGGCGCGGGCGGCATTCGACGCGGCTGTGGCAGCCCTGACGATGGAGGCCCGGGCTCCGGATGCCGCCTGTCGGATCGCCGTCATGTCGGAGTGGATGTACGCCTCGGTCGCGTCGTCGGCCTTCTGGAGCGCCAATCGGGTCGCCTCGACGGAGTGCCGGGCCGCATCCGCGGCCTTCTGCATCGAGGCATTGACCGAGGTGCCGGCGGCCCTGTTGGCATCGGCGATCCTGGTTTCGGATCGCTTTGCCGCCGCCTCGGCGTCGGCAGCCAGTTTCCGTATCCGATCCGCGGACTCCCGCGAGGCGTGCTTCACCGCCGCCTTCGATGCCTGCATAGCGAGACGAGCCGCCTCATGCGCCGCGTCGGCCGCTTGGCTGGCCTCGTGGCCCGCCTCCCGCATCGTCGTGGCGACGTCCACGGAGGGAGCGGCCACCGCTTGCTGCGCGTTTGCGGGAGCCATCATCGTCCAGCCGAGGAGCGTCGCCGTCAGTGCCGTGATCGTCCGCATGACCCAGTCCCTTCGTATGTTTGGACGCGGACGGCGGTGGCCGTCCACGAAACGATCCAAGCCTCAGTCCGTGTGAGGGGTCTTGGCGGCGGCGCTCCAATAGGCGTCCGCCTTGGCTGTCTGCTGGGCGAACGGAGCCGGAGGTGCGAAACGGCTTCCGGTGATCTGGGGAGCCTTGTCCATGTCGCCCTTGCTGGTATCGAGCACGAGGATGTTCAGGTTCGGGGTAACCTTGAACTGGTCCCACGGGACCGCGACGTGGTGCTCGCCGATGCCGAAGATCCCACCGCGGGCGACGACGAGGTAGGCGATCTTGCCGCTGTCGGCGCCCATGACGATGTCGTCGATGCTGCCGAGCGCGACGTTGCCGGGCGTGCGCACTTCGCTCCCGAGCAGGTCGTCGGAACGGATCGCCGTCGTCCGCGTCGCGACCGGCTGCGCCAGCGAGAGTTCCTGCTGACGGAAGCCCAGGGCGTTCTCCACCCGGAGGTCACGGCCCTGCATGTCGGTCTTGTACTGGTCGTAGCTCTGCCGGATCTGGACGAGCACGTCCTCGCAGGGCTGCTGATGGCCGTGGCGTGCCAGGATTCCGGCACCGGCGAGAAGCACCCGGACCTCGTATCCCGGCCGCGCATACGCATAAGGCATCGAGGTGGCGGACATACCCATCGGTACGCCGGCATTCGCACCGAACCAGTAGCCGCCGAGCGGATAGCCGTAGCCGTAGCCCGAACCACCAAGCCAGAAGCCCTCGCTGTTCATCTGCGCGTCGAACGCCTTGAGATGGTCGAGGCAGACCTGAGCCGGTTTCGAGTCCGACCAAGTGTCGGGTTTGCCCTGCGGCTCTTCGGCGGCACGGAGCGGGGTCGAAAGGGCCAGGGCGGTGCAGGCCCCGAGCGTCAGGGGGCGGATGAAACGGCGCATGGGAAGTTCCTTCATGAGGCGGAGGGGACGGAGGCGTCCGTCAGACGATGGCGAGGTCGTTCTCGACGATGGCGACGCCCGGAGATCCCCACGCCGTCATGGCAGCGAGATTGCGCTCGTGTTCGGTGTGGACGCTGCCGGTCAGCCGGACGCGGTCGCCTTCGACATCGACGCCGACACGCTTGGGATCGAAGAACCAGGAGCGCCCCAGCGCACCCTTGATGCCCTCGGAGATGTTATGGGCGTTGGCCCGCGGCTTGATCGTGATCTGGTTCGAAAGCCCCACGACGCCGAGCAGGGACCGGACGTCGAGAGCGGCGGCATCCTTCTGAAAATTCCAGTCCACGGCGCCGTTCAGGCTGACCCATCCGTCCTGCACCTGCGCGGTGACGGTGTCGGGGAGGATCGCGGCATCCCAGTCCAGGCGGTTGAGGACGGCTGCCGCGATATCCTCGTCGGTGCGGC
>NZ_JAAHTB010000135.1 GCF_010692745.1 Methylobacterium sp. BTF04 | reverse complement strand
GTCCCTCCACTCCGACGTGAAGAATGCACCATCAAACCCCGGGATCAAACATCTAATACCAAGTTTCGCTGAGCAGGATTCACGCTGGGTAGCGGCGCGGCGCCAGCTGTTATTCAGTCCTCGGGCTTTAAGCCTGAGGAGGATGCGATGGCCGCTCCGGTGCCGCTGCGATCGGGTCTCGATGCACCGGCCCTGCGCGCGCTGTCAAACAGTGTTGAACCTAGGTTCATCCACACTTCTAGTGCTGACGGAGTCAGATCGGGCTTTTGGACGTTGATCCCCACCATGACCGAGGAGGCGTCGAATGCCGCTTTCGAACCCGTCGCTGCCGACAGTGCCCGATGGGCTGTAAATCGATGAAACTGACGCTCGACCCGTCCGGGCTGTCGCTTCTTGGTACGCCTCCGGTGAGGGCCGCGGTCGAGGGCATCGCACTCTGCGCTGAAGCCTGACCTTAATGCTGGCGTTAAGGTCGGCGGGTCGGGGTGATGAGGCTAGAACTCCTGGAGAATGCCGAACGGCGGCGGCGCTGGTCGTTCGACGACAAGGCGCGGATCGTCGAAGCCTCGTTTGAGACTGGCGTGTCGGTGTGTTCGGTGGCGCGCCAGCACAGGATCGCTCAAGGCCTGCTGTTCACTTGGCGGCGTCAGGCGCGGGAGGGCCGTTTGGGCGGGGACGCGCAGGCCCCCCTTGTGCCCGTCGCGATCGCCCCGGAGCCGTCACTTGCTATTCCCGCTGCGCAGTCGGATGATCCGCGTGCTCCAGCGCCGCCGCGCCGGCCTCGTCGCAAGAGCGGCGTCATCGAGATCGATCTCGGCGGCGGTCGGCGTCTCACGGTCGACCGGGACGTCGACGCCGGAGCTCTGCGTCGGATGCTCGACGCCCTGGAGGGCCGATGATCCCGCTGCCGGCCAACGTGCGGGTCTGGCTGGCGACCGGCCATACCGACATGCTCAAGGGCTTTTCCAGCTTGAGGATGATCGTCCAGGAGACGCTGAAGCGCGATCCCCACTCCGGGCACCTGTTCGTATTCCGGTGCCGGCGCGGCGACCTGATCAAGGTGATCTGGCACGATGGCCAGGGCGCGTGCCTGTACACCAAGCGGCTCGACCGGAGCCGTTTCCTGTGGCCGTCCGCGGCGGACGGAGCCGTGACGATATCGACGGCGCAGCTCGGCTACCTTCTCTCGGGCATAGACTGGCGGATGCCGCAGGAGAGCTGGCGTCCGAGTGCGGACGGATGAGGATAACGCGTTACAATGGCTGAGCAATATGCTCTTCTCTCGGACGTGCCGAACGCGTCCGAGCCCCCGCCGCTTCCCACCGATCTCGCTGCCGCCCACGCCATGATCCTGGCCGAGCGGGCGGCGCGGCTCGTGTCCGAGATCGCGGTCGAACGGCTGAAGCTGGAGGTCGCCCGGCTGCGACGGGAGCGCTTCGGGGCCTCCTCGGAACGCAGCGCCCGGATCGACCAGCTCGAATTCGTTCTGGAGGATCTGGAGGAGACGCTGGCCGAGACGGACGCGCAGGCGGCTGCCGAGCCCGATTCGCTCCCCGGTGTAGCTTCCTCGCGGCGCAAGCCCGCTCGTCGACCTCTCCCCAAGCACCTGCCGCGCGAGCGCGTCGTCCATCCCGGCCCGACGACCTGCGCCTGTTGCGGCGGGGCACGCCTACGCCACCTCGGCGAGGACGTCACCGAGACCCTGGAGCGGATCCCGGCGCGCTGGGTGGTGATCCAGCACGTGCGCGAGCGCTTCTCCTGCAGCGACTGCGAAACCATCGCGCAGACCCCGGCTCCCTTCCACCCGATCCCGCGGGGCCGAGCCGGCCCGAACCTCCTGGCCGAGGTGATGATGGCCAAGTTCGGCCTGCACCTACCGCTGCATCGTCAGAGCCAGCGCTTCGCCCATGAAGGCGTGCCGATCGACGTCTCGACGCTGGCCGACTGGGTCGGGGCCGTCACCACCGCCCTGTCGCCTCTGGTCTCCCGGATCGAGGCCCATGTCCGGGGAGCGAACCGCCTCCATCTCGACGATACGCCGGTGCCGGTCCTGGCCAAGGGTAAGACCCGCACGGGCCGGCTCTGGACGGTGGTGTGCGAGGTGCACGACCCGGCTCGGATCGCGTCGATCCGGGATCACCGCAGCAAGCTTCTCGGCGATACCCAATCGCCGGGCGGCCTGGGCGAGCAGCATGACGCCACCGTCCGAGGTCAAGCGTCCGTCATCGAAGGCGGCTGTGAGCGTCTTGCCCCGAACGGATGGAAACGCGAACGGCAGATACGTAGGATCGGACATGGCGGGCGTGGCGGGCTCGATCTAGTCTGAAGGCTTGGCGTCAGCACCCAATCCCTAAGCCACATCAATGCCTTACGCTAAGCTCGCCGTAACCGTGGCAGATTGCCGGGCGGTGGCGTTTTGCGGTTTGGCTCGGGCGTGATTCAACACGCGGCATGGCGCTGCCGGATCCCGATGGCCTGGATGCCCTTTCGCTGAGCGAGCTTCGCGGGCTTGTCGTCGGCTTGATCGCTCAGGTCCGTGGGTTGACGGATGAGAACCGGGCGCTGCGCGACGAGGTCGCGCGCCTGAAGGGCCTGCCACCACGGCCACCGACGCGTCCGACCCCGTCCGGGATGGAAGCCGCGAGCGAGCGGGCGCAGGCCGATCCAGGCAAACGGCGGCGGCGCGGACCGGTGCGGGATCGATGCGTGGTGACGCGCGAGG
>NZ_JAAHTB010000134.1 GCF_010692745.1 Methylobacterium sp. BTF04 | reverse complement strand
CCGATGTCGAGCACCCGGCTCCGATCCATCGCCGAACGTCTATGCGCCCCATCCCGAGGGGCGGCTTTGTCATGGATCAAAGACGCTCCGAGCCCTTCGAATAGTCTCGGCCTGCACTTCGAAGACACGCCCAAAGGCAAGACACCGCATGGCCCATGCCGCCCCCATCACCCGCCCCGACCGGAAAGCCTACCTCGTCGGCGGCGGCATCGCCTCGCTCGCGGCGGCGGCGTTCCTGATCCGCGACGGTAACGTTCCTGGATGCAACATCACCGTGATCGAGGAGAGCGGCGTCCTGGGCGGAAGCCTCGACGGATCGGGTAATTCGACGGACGGCTACGTCCTGCGCGGCGGGCGCATGCTGGAGAGCAAATACCTCTGCACCTTCGACCTGTTCGCCTCGATCCCGACGCTCGACGGCAGCCAGACCGTGACCCAGGAGACCTTCGCCTGGAACGAGACGATGAAGACCTCGTCGAAGGCGCGCCTCGTCAGCAACGGCGAGCGCGAGACGGCGCCTCGTTTCGGTCTCAGCGAAGGCGACATCCTGACCATCGAGCGGCTCGCCCTCGTGCCGGAATCGATGCTCGGCAAGACCACCATCGCCGACCAGTTCGATCCGTCGTTCTTTGAGACGAACTTCTGGTTCATGTGGTGCACGACCTTCGCCTTCCAGCCCTGGCACGGCGCCGTCGAGTTCAAGCGCTACCTCGTGCGGTTCGCCCACATGGTCTCGGGCTTCAACTGCCTGCACGGCATCATGCGCACCGTCTACAACCAGTACGACTCGATGGTGCTCCCGCTGCGCAAGTGGCTCGACGAGCGCGGCGTCGTCTTCGCATTCAACACGCGGGTCACCGACCTGGATTTCTCGGGACCGGAAGGCGCGAGAAGCGTTTCGCGGATCGTCACCGAACACATGGGATACGAAGCCGAAATATCGGTCCACGATGGCGACTACGTCCTCGTCACGCTGGGGTCCATGACCGAGGGCTCGGACCTCGGCGGCATGGATCGTGCGCCTTTACTCAAAGGTAAGTCGGCTGGGGGCGCTTGGACGCTGTGGGAGCGACTGGCCAGAGATCGCCCCGCGTTCGGGCGCCCCGAGGTCTTCGCCGACCATATCGACCAATCGAAGTGGCTTTCCTTCACCACGACCCTGCACGATCCGACGTTCCTGCGGCTGGTACGGGACTTCACCGGTAACGTGCCCGGCGAGGGCGGCCTCATCACCTTCCCGCGCTCGAACTGGCTCGCCTCCATCGTCATCCCGTTCCAGCCGCACTTCATCGGCCAGCCAGAGGACGTCTGCGTGTTCTGGGGCTACGGCCTCGCGGTCGACGAGCCGGGCAACTTCGTCAAGAAGCCGATGTCGGCCTGCAGCGGCCACGAGATCATGACCGAGATCCTCGGGCACCTGCGCATCGAGGCGGAGGTGGCCGGCATCATGGACAAGGCCATCTGCATCCCGTGCATGATGCCCTTCATCACCAGCCAGTTCCTGCCGCGCGAGCCCGGCGACCGGCCGCAGGTCATCCCGAAGGGCACGACGAACCTTGGCTTCATGGGCCAGTTCTGCGAGCTGCCCGACGACGTGGTGTTCACGGTCGAATACTCGATCCGCTCCGCCCAGGCCGCGGTCTACGGCCTGCTCGGCCTCGAACGCGAGCCGCCCGCCGTCTACCAGGGCAAGTTCGATCCCCGCGTCCTGTTCAAGGCGTACCGGGCCCTTCACGACCTGCAGGTCGCGTGAGG
Organism: Methylobacterium sp. BTF04; assembly: GCF_010692745.1. Classification (GTDB taxonomy): domain Bacteria; phylum Pseudomonadota; class Alphaproteobacteria; order Rhizobiales; family Beijerinckiaceae; genus Methylobacterium. The sequence continues at coordinate 1,001 of NZ_JAAHTB010000134.1, read as the reverse complement.
GCCATGAACATCCGTGCAAGCACCGCCGCACACGACCCCATCGCCGCGCATCTCACGCTGGCCGATGACCGCGTCCTCCTGAGCAAGTGGTTGCCACCCCAGGCCGGGGTGATGCCCAAGGTCCGGATCGGCCAACGCTGGATCAGCGTGCTGTGGGTGCTTCCCATCGCCTTCCTGGTCCTCGTGCTTGGGGTCGCGGTCGCCCAAGGCCTGCGGCACCTGCCCGAGGTGCAATCGTTCCTCGTGCGCTACCCTGGCATTCCCACCGACGCCCGTTCGGTCGACAGCGGCTTCCCGGCCTGGCTCCGGCTGACCCACTTCCTGAACCTGTTCTTCATGGCCTTCATCGTCCGGTCGGGGCTCCAGATCCTCGCCGACCACCCGCGGCTCTACTGGAAGCGGGACTGCACGCCAGGAACCGAGTGGTTCCGTTTCCAGAAGGACGTGCCCACCGACCGGCTCTGGACGGCCAAGGACGACTCCGTGACATTGCCGTCCTGGCTCGGCATCCCCGGCATCCGCCACTCCGTCGGCTTGGCCCGCTGGTGGCATTTCTCGGTCAACATGCTGTGGACCCTGAACGGCGTCGCTTTCTACGCGCTGCTGTTCTCGACCGATCAGTGGCAGCGCCTGGTGCCGACAACCTGGGAAGTCTTCCCGAACGCGGCCTCGACCGCGCTCCAGTACCTCTCCCTCACCTTTCCGGCCGACCATGCCTGGACGCGCTACAACAGCCTGCAGCAGCTCACCTACTTCGCGACGGTGTTCATCGCCGCGCCGACGTCGATCCTGACCGGTCTGATGCAGAGCCCGGCGATCTCGAACCACCTCGGCTGGTTCGGGCGCGTCCTCAACCGCCAACGGGCACGCTCGATCCACTTCCTCGCGCTTTGGTGGTTCCTGATCTACATCCTCGCCCACGTGACCCTGGTGTTCATCACCGGTGCGCGGGTGAACCTCAACATGATGTGGGCTGGGGTCGACGACGCCTCCTGGTCCGG
>NZ_JAAHTB010000133.1 GCF_010692745.1 Methylobacterium sp. BTF04 | reverse complement strand
CCATCAGCCCAGAACCCACCGTCCGCAACAGCCTGATGAATAAGACGGGCTAGCTTTCCCGTGACGGTTCCTCCTCGGAGGATCAAAAGGGAACGCGGTGAGGAGCTTGCTCCGATGCCGCGGCTGCCCCCGCAACTGTAAGCGGCGAGCCCATCATCAACACGTCACTGGGTGCTCCGGCATCTGGGAAGACGATGAGAGGGCGGTGACCCGCGAGCCAGGAGACCTGCCGTCAGTCGTGGTCACACGCGAAACGCATCGGGCGGGGTGTCCTGATGGGTGTCGAGGCGTCCGCTTTTAGCGGACGATTCGGCCTCGTTCGCGGTGACGTGCCACACCGCGCGATTGCTCGCGCCTGCCGTTGCCGCCGCTGCCCGACCGAGCCGTTGTTCGAAATCCCGTTCGCCGAACGCGCCGTCGCGCGCCGCTTCTCAGCGGCTGCCGGCACGCGGTCACGCCCGACCCGTGGATCGATGCATCGGAAATGCGATTGTAACATTATAACATTCGCATTAGGCAGTGGAGGAATCGTCGGGTCGATCGACGCGCGTGAACCAACGGTTGCCTGATTTCGATGTCCATTCCTCACGCCTTCCTCCGCTTTTTCGCAACCGGCTCCGGTCTCCTCGCAGCCGGCATGATCCCCGCTACGGCCCAGGATGGCGCCGTCACCCTCGACACCCTCTCGGTGGCCGGCACCGGCGTTGCGCCCGTCGGGCTCAACCTGCGCACGGTGGATCGAGGAGCGAGCCGTCTCGGCCTGACCCCGCTCGAGACGCCGGCCAGCATCGACATCATCGCGGGCGAGACCACGCGCCTGCGCGGCCAGAACACCGTGGCCGAGGCGGTGACGCAGAACGCCACCGGCATCACCACCGTGGCCGCCCCCGGCAACGGCAACGGGGCCTTCACGGCGCGCGGATTCGCAGGTCCGAACTCGATCCAGCAACTCTATGACGGCACCCGCCTGTTCGTCGGCGCCGGCACCGTCACCTTCCCGTTCGACACCTGGAACGTCGAGCGGATCGAGGTCCTGCGCGGCCCGGCCTCGGTGCTCTACGGTGACGGTGCCATCGGCGGGGTCGTCAACGTGGTGACTAAGAAGCCGGTCTTCACACCGATCAACGAGGCCCGCGCGGCGTTGGGCTCCGACGGTATCGCCCGGCTCGCCCTCGATTCCGGCGGCCCGATCGGTGACGCGGTGGCCTATCGCTTCAACATCAGCGGCAACCGCGCGGGGGGCTGGATGGCGCCCGAGGGCGATTTTCGCAACCTGGCCGTCTCGGGCGCCCTGACCCTGCAGGCGAGCCCGGACCTTGCCTTCACCCTCAGCCACGATTTCGGCTTTCAGGAGCCGGCCCGCTACTGGGGTACGCCGCTGGTGAACGGCAGGATTCTCGATGCGATCCGGTTCAACAACTACAACACCCGCGATTCCAAGATCACCTGGACCGACAACTGGACCCAGCTCAAGACCGAGTGGAACCCGAGCGCCGATATCACCGTGCGCAACACCGCCTACAGGCTCCAGAGCCGGCGCCATTGGCTCGACGTGGAGCAATACGCCTTCAACCGCAGTACGGGGCTCATCGACCGCTCGGACTATCTCGAGATCTACCATCAGCAGGACCAGGTCGGGAATCGCCTCGACGCCACATTCCACGGTACCTTGTTCGGGTTCCGCAACGCATTCCTGGTCGGCTTCGACGTGAACCACATCGCGTTCACGCACACCAACAACTTCTATTTCGACACCAGCACCAGCGTAAATCCGTTCGCCTATGATCCGGGCCTGTTTCCGGCCAATGGCCGCGCCATCCCGGCCTATGCCACCAGCACGAACCAAGCCTCGGTCTTCGCCGAGAACCGGCTCGTCCTGTCGGACCAAGTCTCGCTGCTGGCCGGCATCCGCTTCGACGCGCCGAGCCTGCACCGGCAGAATCTCCAGACCGGCGCCAGCTTCGATCGCGACTTCCAGGCGCTGAGCTACCGCGTCGGCGCGGTCTACAATCCGACCCCCGAACTGGCGCTGTACGCGCAATACGCCACCGCCACCGATCCGGTCGGCAGCCTGATCACGCTGTCGCAGAGTCTGGCCAACTTCAAGCTTTCCACCGGCGAGCAAGTCGAACTCGGCGCCAAGGGCGTGGTCTGGGACGGCCGCGTCGAGTGGACGCTCGCGGGCTACCGCATCGTCAAGGACAACCTCGTCTCCACCGTGCCGGGCCAGCCCACGGTCTCGACCCAGGTCGGACGCCAATCCTCGCAGGGCGTCGAGGCGGCGGTCTCGCTGCACCTGTTCGACGCGTGGCGGGTCGACGCCAACCTCGTTCTGCTGCACGCGCAATACGATGCCTTCAACCAGAATGTCGGCGGCGCAGTGGTCTCCTATGCCGGGCGCCAGCCCATCGACGTGCCCGAGCGCGTCGCCAACGTCTGGCTGAACTGGGCCTTCGCGCCGGCCTGGGAAGCGCGGATCGGTCTCCAATATGTCGGCGAGACCTACAGCGATTTCGGCAATCAGGCGCGCCGACCGGACTACACGCTGGTCAATGCCGGCCTCGACTACCAGGTTACTGCGGCCTCGCGCTTGTCGCTGCGCGTCTACAACCTGTTCGACGAGGTCTACGCCATCAGCGGCAATGCCGTGGACGGCGTTGGCACGAACTGGCTGCTCGGCCGGCCGCGATCCGTCGAGGTCGCCTATAACGTCTGGACTTGCCTCGGAAAAGTGGAGAGCTCTTTTTGTGAAGGAGGAGGTCTCCGAT
>NZ_JAAHTB010000132.1 GCF_010692745.1 Methylobacterium sp. BTF04 | reverse complement strand
GGCCTGCCAATCCTCACCCCAGTGTCAGCTTCGTTCTGACCACCTGAGCAATTACCGTTCTCGAGCCGGCGTACGGCATCCTTCAAGTTTGATGTGTGATAAGACAAAGGGCAAGTCTGTAAACTTAGAATAATTAACCTATTCATGAAATACATCATACTAAGAGTTTGAAGCCACGTGCCTGTTGCGAAGGTATTGATCATGATCCTCGGACGCCTCAGCATTTCCCGACGAATCCTTCTCGTGCTTGCCATCGGCATTGCGACGCCGGCCTTCGTATCCGTCCAATCCCTCATCAACGTGCGACAATCGCTGCTGGAGGCCCGTGCCTCTGAGATGAAGCATCTCGACGAGGCCGCATGGATGCTCGTGGCAGGTTATCACGACCGGGCCGTGAAAGGCCTCATGACGGAGGAAGCCGCGAAGGAGGCAGCGAGAAGCGCAATCCGCGACATGCGCTACGACGAGACGAACTACTTCTTCATCTGGGACCTGAGCGGAACCAGCGTCGCGCACGGCGGCAACCGCGCCCTGGAAGGCAGAAATTTCCTCACCGGACCCGATGCCGCAAAAAGCCCGGGTGTCGCCGACATGGTGGGCAAGCTCGTCACGGTCGCCCGCGATCGGAAGGAAGGTTTCGCCAACTACCAAATCCCGAAGGCAGGCCAGACGGTCGCGCTGGACAAGATCGGCTACTCGAAGCTTTTCGCGCCCTGGGGGTGGGCTATCGGCACCGGGGCGTATGTCGCCGATATCGATACGTTCTTCTGGGCCGAAGCGCAGTGGGGTATGATCGTCGCCGGGTGCCTGACGGCCATAGCGGCACTTTTCTCCTATGTCCTGGCCCGTGATCTCTCGCGCTCGCTGCGTGGGCTGACGGGGGCCGTGAACACCCTGGCCTCCGGCGACCTTGCGGTGGCGATCCCTTCGGTCGATCGTGGCGACGAAGTCGGCATCATGGCGCGCGCCATGGAAATATTCAAAGCGACACTCATACGGACCCGCGCCTTGGAAGATGAAACCGCCTCGGCCCGAGACGGCGCCGAGGCGGAACGCCGCGCGGCCACCCACACGATGGCCGACGGTTTCCAGCAGGCGGTCAGCGGTATCGTCGAGGCCGTGCAGTCCGCCGCCTCAGGCATGCAGGAGACCGCGCGGGGCATGTCGCACACGGCCACGGAGACGGCGCACCAGTCCTCGGCCGTGGCGGGAGCTGCGAGCGAAACGGCGGCGAACGTCAACACAGTGGCGGCAGCAGCCGAAGAACTGGGGGTCAGTGTCCAGGAGATCGGCCGTCAGGTGACCGGCTCGGCGGAGCTCGCGAAGGCGGCCGTCGGCGAGGCGGAGCAGACCGGCGCCCTGGTGCAGGAACTGAACAGTGCGACCGACCGCATCGGCGACGCCGTGGCGATGATCACGCAGATCGCCGGCCAGACCAACCTGCTGGCGCTGAACGCCACGATCGAGGCGGCGCGCGCCGGAGAGGCGGGGCGGGGCTTCGCCGTCGTGGCGGCGGAGGTCAAGCAACTGGCCAATCAGACGGCGCGGGTCACCGAGGAAATCTCGAGCCATGTGGCGCGTATCCAGGGGTCCACGGTCAGCGCGGTCTCGGCGATCGGAAGCATCCGTACCCGTCTGCAGGAGATCAGCGCCGTGGCCACGTCGATCGCCGCAGCGGTGGAGGAGCAGGGGGCAGCCACGCAGGAGATCGTTCGCAACATCGGGCAGGCCGCCGACGGTACGAATTCGGTGACGACGACGATCGTCGATGTGTCCGAGGCTGTGGAGGCGACTGGCACAGCCGCGGCCCAGGTGCTGACCTCGGCCGTCGAGGTCACACGGCAATCGCAGCACCTGAGCGCCGAGATCGCGCGATACCTGACCACGGTGCGCGCCGCGTAAGAGCGAGGCGTCACCTATCAAAAAAACCAATTCCTCGACAGTTCGGCGGGGCAAGTTGCAAGTGGTTCGGAACAGCTTCGTCTCTGTCGGAAAAACGTGTCGGCTTTTCTATTTCGTAGAAACGGCATTTCAGCCAATCCCGACATGCTCGTTGGATGCGCCCGTGTCTGCACTCTCGACCAGAACCTCGACCTGCAGCGCGATGCCCTGACCAAGCTCACGGCTTTTTCCAGCATGGGCATAGACGAGGCGCTCGTGCAGGAGATCCTCCGGACCGCACACCTCCAACGTGTTCCATCGGGGCAATGGCTGCCGGATCGTCGGCGCTGTGCTCTAAGGCAAGCTGGGCGTGGTTCTGCCGTCAATCCCGCTACCGCAATCCCTGCGTGCCCTGCTCAGCCCATGCTCTCGCACTCGTAAGCCTGTGCAGCAGCTCGACCTGTTTTCGCTCATTAGGCTCTAAAGAGATCCGATCGGCATGACCGCTGCGGGCCAGACTTGGCCGGGCGTGACCTGGTCTGAATCTGCCCATGATCGCGAACCGCACCCTGGGTGCACAGGTGTGTAGAGAATATTTAACAACATTTGAGAGCAATTCGCAGCATTTCGAAGCATGTACCCCGCTTCAAGCGGCTTCGGGAGGCTTCGATCTGTTTCGGTTCGCTTCAGAATCGCGGCGCTCTGCACTTCGATTTGCGAGCGGCGGCTTGGGTGGTAGGCACGACATGATCCGGCAGTAGGCGACGAGTTTGGTGCCATCCGAGGCCTGCCGGCACTTCAGTGCGTGTGGTGTGATACACCTCCTGCGACCGTGCTTTTTACCGTACGCATACCGTATCTGGTCGCCCTTCTACCGTGCTCTACCGTACCTTGCCG
>NZ_JAAHTB010000131.1 GCF_010692745.1 Methylobacterium sp. BTF04 | reverse complement strand
CCGCACGATTTGGGACGGCCTTTTCTGCGCCACGCACCCAGGGTGCACAGGTGTGCAGAGAATATTTGGAAACGTTTAAGAGCATTCCAGAGCGATCTGAAGCATGGCTGCCAGCTTCAATCTGGTTCGGGTTGTCGATCCGCTACTCGGCCTACAGGTTATAATTTGAGTGGTAGGCAAGGCGTATTCGGCCGTGACCGACGGGATCGATACCATCCGGACGCTTTGCGGCAGCTTCAGTGCGTGTGGTGTGATACCCCCTGCTCTTGCCGTGCTTCTTACCGTACCGCTACCGTGCCTGCCGCACTCTACCGTGGTGGAACGAACGGCTAGGCTGCCCGCAATACAACGCTTGCGGCAAGCCTACTCTGTGCTCTCAACGACGAGGTCCGTAGCCCTCAGCTGTCAGGCGGCAACGGCATCCATCTGCACGCCCTCGACGTCATGGCTGGAAGCAGCGTTAAGATCCTCGGCACCCAAGGAATCGGCACTCATTTCAAGCCCTGAGGCGGCCACCAAATCGGCGACCAGATTGCGGATCTTCTCGTGCGCAGCCAGCTCGATTTCTTCTTTTGTCATGCCGGCGGCCTGAATCATCACGACCCCACTGATGCGCCCATGGCTCGACAAGAGCGTGAAGTTGAATCGTCCTGACCGGCTCCGGCGAAAGACGTAATGCGGCTTTGGCACAATCTGGCTCCTAGCAAAAATCGATCTTCGGCGATCGTTGCTGCAGCTTAGATAGGGCGAAATTTTATAGGGAAGTGGGAATGTTGGCCGACCTCATGATGGGCTCGCGGTAGATAGTCCAAGCCCATTTACAGGGTTCGGCATCTGCCGCTTGACTGAGAGGGGCGCTCGCCAGATCGAGCGCTTTCGAATGCGAAACCGTTGCGCTTTTGGCTTCCGCCTCTACGCATCCAGGCCTGCCACTCGCGGCTGATGACGCGGACGAGGTTGGGCGAATTCTTCCGACCCTCGTGGCGGCGTTCCTCGATGGTCAGAAGCCCATCACCCTCGGCAAGGCGGATGGCCGCCTGAGCCAGCCGCCGACACACCCCAGCCCGTGCCGCGATGGCGTCGATGCAGAGCCCGCATACGCCCTTGGCCATCACCTCGTCGCCGACGATGCGCAGGACCGCGATCTGGCCCGTGGTGAAGCGAGCAGCGAGTGCCGGCGGCATTGGTCCTGAACAGGCCAGAAGTCGTCTTCGATCACGAGACGCTGATCTGTCCGGGCTCACTTGCCGTGAACGAGGCGAGAACAGGCTTCCCCGGCCTGCCGGGATGCCTACGGGCCGAATGCCCTCACGGATCGCGCTACGGCGCCCGTGGAGGCGTTCGGCCAGCGCCTGAGCCTCCTCGTCGGCCAAGGCGCCCGAGCCGTGCCCCTGCCAGACCTGGCGCGATAGCGCGTCCATCTGCGCAAGCGTCCGCGCATCCTCGATCGCGGCCTTCATGGCGGCGTGAAACATCGGTCCCGGTCCCTGCTCGGGCCGCGGCAAAGCAGAGGACAACACCGTGTGCTGTCCCGTCAAAAGGCAAAACGCCATCGTCTCAGGGAATGACCCCGATTGACACCTGAGCGGTGTTATGATGTCTGGAGGGTAGTTCGGTCCTTCCAGACCCCATCGATTTCGACGGCCTCACCCTTGCAGGGGTGGGGCCGTTGGCGTTTTGGGCTTAGGTCTTTCTCGCGGCGCTAATCCCTTGATGATTGTCGGCTCACGACTCGCACGGATGCGGGCCTACCGGACATGGCATGTCGGCTGGGCAGGTCGGTTAAGTCAACGCTAACCCTCATCGGCCAGGTCCGCGGATCACTCGCACCATGGGAGGCTCACCGTTTCCGACGATCCGTTCCTATTCGTGCTGGCGACCGAGAATGCCGAACTGCGCGCACAGCTCGCGGAGACACAGGACCAATGCGTCGAGTTGGCGATTGATGCTGGCGAGCTTCATGCCGAGGTTGAAGCGTTGCGGCAGGATCTTCTCGAAGCTCGCGCCGAGCGGGATGCGTGGCGAGCAAAGGCCGGAGGGCTATGCGGATGATGACTGCGCGCGAATTCGCTGACGAGATTGTAGCACCTACGATCCAGGATTTCATGGACATGCCCGACCGCCGCCTCGGCTACCTCGCCTGCATCGTGTCTTATCATCTAGTGGCAGAAATCTGGACGCTTGATGCCGTCCGCTTCCGAACACGAAGACATGAAACACTCTCCGATCGGTCCTCAAAAGCCAGGCGTTGGCCCGCGATAATGTCGGTTATCGAAGCTCAAGGAGGAGTGCGCATTGAGTACAGGGTGGATCGAGGCGGTGATGCAGATGAACGCCAACATCGTCGCGGCTGAAACCCGCTTCCATGGGCAGGTGGCTCACCTCGTCGCGACGGCCAAGCGGGGTCAGGACACAATGCAGGAGGAAGCGCTGCTCGCCTCCTACCGGAACAGCCTCGACCTGCTGCGGACGATCCAGACGCGGCTTCTTCAGAACACCACGGTCACGCCATGACCGCTTTGCCCGTGCTCATCCCCGCGACGCGGATCGGCCCGGCGCTCGATCAAGATGCGTTTGTCGCCGTCGCTGGAACGGCCCCCGCGATTAAGGGGCTTGTCGCAAACTCGGATTTGAGACGCGAAACGACCTCTGTTGTCTCGCTTTCATGCTTTGTTCGCCTGGGGAAGGCCGAAGCAGAGGGAGAGTAGGCGGTTTTGCTCCTTCACCGTCCATGCGCCGGCGAAGCCGAAGCCCTTGCGTAGCCAGAGCATGGCCTCGAAGCCCTGGATCGTGCGCCGCGCCGTGTTGAACGAGC
>NZ_JAAHTB010000130.1 GCF_010692745.1 Methylobacterium sp. BTF04 | reverse complement strand
GTCGACCCGCCGACCATGATGGCGTGTTCGAGGCTGCTTTTATCGCCGATGATCCGGATGACGTGATCGTCGACCTCGACGCGGTCGACGATCGATTGGATCCAGGCCTTGCGGAACGGGATCTCTCCAGCCGTAACGTTCTCGCGCATCAGCTGACCAAACCGCTCGACCAAGTCCGGCGCGATCACCGCCGCCGGTCGCTCATTCACGCGTATGCGGTCCAGCGCAGCCTTGGCCCGGTCGCGATCGAGCTTCAACGCTGCCAGTCGGTCGCGCAGGATGTCGTCGAGATCGGTTACACCATCCTCGACCATCGCGTAGAGCCTCTTGAGCCTTTCCTCCGCCGTCGTCATCTCGGCCTGCAAGGCGCCGACGCGGCCATCGACTTCAGCCGCCTTCTCAGCACGTGATGCCCACAAGGCGGAGAGCGTGGCGCGCAGCCGATCCGGTTGCAGCAGCTCGGTCACAAGGTGATCGGTGACCAGGGTATCGAGCTTGTTCATCGGGATCGCGCGACCCTGGCAGCCGGTCTTGCCCTGCCGGCTATGGGTCGAGCAGCTGTAGTAGCTGTGGACCTTGCCGGACTTCGAGGTGCCGGTGCGCAGGGTCATCGCACCCGAGCAAGTGGCGCAAGTTGCCAGGCCGGTAAGCAGAATCGGACCCGTGACCACCCGCGGTGGCGTCACACGTGGGTTGTTGCCCTTCAGGGTCGCGGCGACCGCCTCGAACTCGGCTCGCTCGATAATGGCCGGCACCGCGATCACGATCTGCTCGGCCTTGGGCTTCTCGATCTGCGTCTTTGCGGAGCGGCGGTTGAACACCCATTCGCCGATATAGACCGGGTTGGTCAGGATCTTGTGAACCGTAGCAACCCCGTAGCGGGCGCCGCGCCGGGTCCGATAGCCTCGGCCATTGAGCCAACAGGTGGTGGCCTTGACGCCAAGCGGCCCCGACGTGCCGTCTCCGCTGCGGTAGAGGCGGAAGATCAGCCTCACGGTCTCGGCTTCAACCGGATCGACGACGAGGCGCTTCTTGATGCGGTTGCCGCGCTTCTCGACCTCTTCGAGCCCGTAGCCGAGCGGCAGGGTTGCCCCATTATAAAAGCCTTGCGATGCGTTCTCCTTCATGGCGCGCAGAACGTGCTTGGCGTTCTCGCGGCTCTGGTACTCGTCGAACATACCTATGAGTTGGCGCATCATGACCTGGCCGGGATCGGTGCCAAGTTCCTGCGTGATGGAAACCAGACTGACGCCGACTTTGTCGAGCTTGCGGACGTACATCTCCAGGCCAAAGCCATCGCGGAAGAACCTGCTGAAGCTGTGCACCACGATCACGTCGATGGGCTGATCGCCATCGCTGGCCCGCTCGATCATCTTCTGGAACTCGGGTCGCACATCGTCCATCGCTGAAGCGCCGGGCTCGACGTACTCGGCCACGAGCGGCCAGCCCTTGGCGGCACAGAAGGCCGCGATCTGCTTCCTCTGATCAGGGATCGAGAGATCGGATTCCGCTTGGCGCCCCGTCGAGACGCGCAGGTAGGCGGCAGCGCGCATCGGTCCCTCGACACGCGGGGTCGGCTTGGTCTTGCGAACCTGCATGTTCATGATGGGCTGCTCCCGCTTGGAGAGGATCGACGATAGGGGAGATTGCCGGATGGTCCACGCTTCAGCTGCGGGACTCCACAGCTTACGATCGATGCGATGGTCACGACGCCAGCTCGCGCATCACCTCGTCGAGCCGGGCGCCGAGGAAGGTCTCCAGCACGTCGAGCTCGGCAAGGCTGACCGGCACCGGACGCGGCAGGTCGTCCTCGACTCTAACGTCGTCAGCGATTGGAGTACGCAGAACTCGTCTCCGACACGGGTGCAGAACCGCGGGAGGATTTACGCTTGGCTTGCAGGCACGGCCATGCGATGCCTCGACCGGCTGAGCGGTGAGCGGCTTGATCCGGGTCCGCTTTGCGCCGGTGCTAGGGCGCGTCTGATCTCTGGCCGGCTGTGATGCCAAGGAGGCATCGGCCACCGGTGGGGCCTGAGGGATTGACGCCACGCATCACGTGTTGTCCCGCGCCAGCCGACGGCCTTCGCGTCTGGGGATGACCGTCGACCAACGCGGGTCGTTTTCCACACCTACCCCGGAGCGACACGGCGACCCGTTCGGCCAAATCCGGCCAGAACACATCGACGTGCTCGACGAGGGTCGATCGGATCGAGACCAGTTGCAAGCGGATTCGCACGAGGCTTCCGCACCGGATCGTTCAGGGCTTCTTGAGGAGGTGCTGAAGCTCACTGAGCCGAACCCGTCGGATCTCCTCCTCGGTCGTGATCAAGTTCGCGTCGCCGCGCCCTTGTACATCTGCACCCGCAACGAGATCGGGTGATAGACGAAGACGCCGTTCGTTCACAGGCTGATCAGGTGGAGGCTTGAGATCCCCGCGAGCAAGCCGCACCGCGGCTTTGGCTGCCCTGCGGATCTCCTGCCGACGCACGCTCGATACGATGCCGGTGATCTGGGTTCCGGTGAGAGGCCGACCGTCAGAGGTGGTGAAGCCTTGCATGGTCAGGCCGGCCGCAATGGCGTTCCAGGTCACGCCGCTGGCCTGCAAGGCCACAAGGGCGTCAAGGTTGTCGCGCACCGCCGCCATGAGCCCGGTGGCGGGCTTGCCTCCCGGCGCCAGCGCATCGAACCGTTTCGCGTCTTTGGCGAGGTCACGGTCGAGGCGGCGGAGATCAAGGTGGGGCTTTGACATCGGTCGGAGGTAGCGTTCCGGCCGTTTCGGTCTCGTCGAGGATGCCGAGAGAATGCCACCGGCTACGGCAGGAAAACGTTAAGGCACGGCAAGGTACGGTAGAGCACGGTAGAAGGGCGACCAGATACGGTATGCGTACGG
>NZ_JAAHTB010000129.1 GCF_010692745.1 Methylobacterium sp. BTF04 | reverse complement strand
CCACGCCCGCGCGGCGGCGGGCGTCGAGGAACCACGGGTCGACGAGGATGGAATCGCCGCGCTTGTAGATCCGGCCTTCCATCTCGACGCCGAAGGGCGCTGTCTGCCGCCGAAAGGCGCCAGCTGCAGCCCGCCACTTCGTCAGGTGGCTGGCGTGGGCGAACGACCGGACACCGGTCCAGCGCTGGCGTGTTGGCGTGAGGGAGGCCTCACCGTAGATCGCGGTCGTCTGGTTTGGGTTGCGATAGTCCCCGTCCTGGTCGAACTCGCCGATAACGTGACCGGCGCCGGCCGCCGTATCGAGATCGAACACCAGCTGCGTCGACCCCTTCAGCATCTGCCGAGGCGTGATGACGTGGCGGCGCACGGACTTCGGCTCATCGCGCACCAGCGACCAGTACCGGCCGAGATGGACCGGCTCGGCCCGCATCGGCAGGAGCGCAGTAGCCGCGGCCTCGTAGACCGAGACCGGTCCACGGATCGTCCCGTCGAAGGTGTCGAACTCGGTGAGCAGATTCGCGTAGCCGAGCGCCGTGCCGAGATCGAGTTGGCTGTCGGGGATCGCTCCGCCGTAATCCTGGTTGCGCATGATGTCGAGGAAGGCCCAGACCGCCTTCGATGTCTCCACCTCCGCCCAGGCGTTGCCGGTCCACACCGGGATAATCGCGGCGGCATCGACCTCGATCTCACCGAAGGCTGCGGCCTGGCTGCCCTTGGTCGCGTAGATCCGCAGGCAGACCTCGGTGACGCCAGGACGGATCGCGGCGTCGGCGACCCAGCCCGAGGCCGCATCCCACTGCGCCGCATCGATCGTGGCGTTGCCCGTGGTGCTATTGCTGGTGTCGGGCTGAATGTTACGGCCGCGCACCGCGTAGCGGCCGGGAGGCACATCCTTGAACCGGGTATATCGCAGTGGGTGGGTCGCGAACCGCGCACCCTCCGCGCCGGAGTTGCCGTTGTAGAGCACCTGCCACGGGCCGACGATGGCGCCGCTCTCGTCGATGGCCGCGTATTCGAAATAGACCGCCCAGGCGCCTGGCTGGTTGGCACGCGTCGTCCCGCTCTTGAGGAAGTCGGTGCGGGCGATGCCCTGCGGAAATTGAAAGTCCACCTGCAGGCGGCTGACCAGGGCCCCACGCTGGTTGATGAAGAACGGCCCGGCCACGGACGGGATCTCTGCCGGACGCGGCAACATTCCGCCGACACCCGCCGCGGCGATATTGGAGTTGGGCACCAACGTCGAGGCCGTGCCGTTGACGAACTCGACAGCGTTCCGAGCGTCGTCGAACGGTGCGAGAAAGCCGCCACCTTCCGTCCAGATCGCCTGCTTGCCGGCGCGGATGGCATAAGGCCGATACCGCCCGAGCCCGATGGTCTGGCGCTTGAACAGGATCTGGTCGTCACCGTCGTACTGGCTGAAATCCGGCTGTGACAGGTCCGGCTTCATCCACGACCGACCATAGCCGCGCGGGATACGATCCCCGGGCTTCGGCAAATTGCCGCCGCCGGCCACACCGTAAATCTGTGTCGTGTCGGTGGCCTGCTTATTGGCCTTCGAGCGCGAGGCCAGGCCGAGCAGCGCCGACCCACCGAGGACGAGGCCCGCGGTGATGAGGGTGCCGGCGATTGCCGAACCACCGAAGAACGCGCCAGCCGCCAAGCCGCCGAGAGGTCCGGCGAACGCCACCAACGCCACGGCCGCGATGCCGAGCGCGATGCTGAGCGGAGACTTCTTCGAGCCACCCGAGGACGCGCCGCCGCCGCCACGCGGTAGGTAGACGACCACCACGATGGCATCGGCCGGCAGGTAGCGGCGCGGCCACGGCTTGACGTTGCCAGCCTTGTCTCGCCCACGCACCACCCACGCCTCTTCGATGGGCTGGAGCGGATCACGGGCGCGCTGCACCGCCACCATGTGCGGCCGTGAGCGATCCACGTGCCGGCCGATCACCTGCGAGAGGCGGCGCCGATCCGAGGCAAGCGCTTGCGGCGGCGCAAGTTGCTTGCCCGCGGCGTTCAGGGTGAGAAGGTGCATTGGCTACCGGATCGGGACGTAGAACTCGGTCCGCCAGTTGCGGACGGTTAATTCGAACAGGCTGTCGAAGGTCACCCCGTGATCCTCGTCGGTGTGGAAGACGCCGCCGAGATCGAGGTTGAGGTACGTGCCGGCATGAATCGCGCGGGCATGAGCGCCCGGCTTGTGCATCAGGACGATGGCGCCGTTCTGCGGTTGGCCGACCTCCCGCCAGTTCTGGCGTTCCGTGTGGCCGTGGAAGGCCCGGACCAACTCGCGCGCGTTCAGCGCTCCCTCAATCAGCACCGCCGGCACGTCGCGGCCGAAGAGATCGCGCTGCGTCTCGCGGACTAAATTCCAGCAGTGCTCAGTGGCGGTGTAGGGGCTACCCTGGCGAGCAGAGACGTAGGCGGCGGCTTCCGTCACGCGACCGCAACGTGCCGATGGGCGACATGGCTATCCCGATCGAGAATAAATAACGTTGGGCATTTCTGCCCGTTCTCATATCGAAATTCAAAGCTATACGGTCCCCGCAATAGCGGTAGGTTGAGCACCGCTGGTTCCGCGACTGGGGCGGCCGGGGTACTTGCAACAGCAAATGCAGCGGGCGCCGCGATCGGCGCAACGCCGAGCAGCCGCAAGATGGAGCGACGGTTCATGGTGTCTCTCTCGATGGGGGGAAGAAGGTAGGCTGGATAGCCTTGTGCGGCTCGCCCGGCCCGTTCAGCATCGGAGGTGCCAACCGAACCGATGGTGAATGCTGATGCTCGACGTTCTACCGATCATGTTTCGAGACCGTCTCGGGCAGATCAGCGGGGAATATGCCCGCTCATCCCCACTCTTAGCCCGTCTTATTCATCAGGCTGTTGCGGACGGTGGGTTCTGGGCTGATGGCGA
>NZ_JAAHTB010000127.1 GCF_010692745.1 Methylobacterium sp. BTF04 | reverse complement strand
CATCGCGCTGAAGGTCGAGGTTCTGGTCGAGAGTGGAAACGCGGGCATATCCGACAAGCATGTCGGGATAGTGAATCAGCAGCCTTTTTTCAGCAATAGAAAACCAGTCATATTTTCCCGACAGAAACGGAGCCGTTTGAGGCAGCTACGGTTTGGCCTGATCCGATTGTCCGGAAAACGTTCGTTTTTTCGATATAAACCCATCGCCTTCTAGCGAAATCGCTTTACATAAAATTTAAACTAAGATGATGATATTTACTAATTATTAACGATATTTTTTCACCATATTTTAATTGAATCATTTGGTGAGTCGGGAGACTTGCATGGCTAAATTGGAAATGCCTCTGTCGGGCTCGGAAATCCTGGCAGCCGGGCGTCGGCTTCAACAGGCGCGCATTCGTGCAATTAGCGAAAACATTGCTAATGCCAACTCGACCGCAAGCGTCAGAGGAGGAGACCCCTACCGCCGAAAAATTGCATCGTTCGAGCCGGTCGGTTCCGACAGTCCTGAAAAGCCGGTCGCGCGGATCTTACGGGATACCACCAGCTTTCGGACGCAGTACGATCCGAGTAACCTCGCGGCCGATGCGCGAGGCAACGTCAAGCTTCCGAATGTCAATGTGGCGACGGAAACTGCTGATCTACAAATGGCAATTCGGTCATACCAATCAAATTTAAGTGCTATGGCGTCCCTGGATACTATCCAGAAGGCAACCGCAGACTTACTCAAATAATATTTACATTGATGACCACATTGCTCCCGGTGGTCAGCAGGAAATCGACCGGGCTGCCGTGCTGGTCGATGGCCCGGTAGAGGTATCACCACTCGTCGGGAGCCTTGATGTAGGTCTCGTCGATGCGGACCGAGCCGCAGTGCGGCTTGCGGAATGTACGCAGTCGCTTCTCAATCAGCAGTGTGTAGGCCAGCACCCAGCGGCTGATGGTGCTGTAATCGACCTCCAGGCCCCGCTTTAGGAACAGTTTCTCGATATCGCGATAGCTGAGCGAGTAGCACTCGGCGGCAATTCGTCTCGTGAATGCTGTTCCAGTCGGCTGCGATCCTGATGTTGACTCTCTCGAAAGTTTTACAATGCAACCCCTTCCACGGGGGATCTGTGGCGTGTTCCAGCCACAGTGCAAAAAGTGGGTCGACCCACGTCATCATTAAGTAGCTTATGTTGTCTCCTGGGATCATTCTCGTGGTGACCGACCGCCCGGATCACAGCCGCTCCCTCAAGAGTGCGGTTGAACGTGTTGCCGAGTGTCAGATCGTAGTCACAGTTCAGCCCTGGTCGCTAACCGGCCCGGTCCTCGGTGTGATCGTCGATGTCGTACTGAGCCGGCCTCAATCGCGCGCTTGCCTGACATGGCTGACCCAGCAACTTAAGTCACAATCTCCGCCGATCCTGTTTCTCACCGAGAGCACGTCGAGCTCCGCTTTGCGTGAAGCCCGAGCATACGGTGCAAGTGCCTGCTTACCGCTCTACACCGAGCCACGTGCAGTCGTCGCGGCTCTTGCCCGTTTGATTTACCCGAACGAGACGGTCACCGACCTCATAGTGCGCCGCGGAGCGGTGTGTACCGGCAGGCTGCTCGACGACATGTTTCGCACAGCTGCAGCCGGCGCTGTGAACATGACCATGGTCGAGGACGCACTCGATCCGGTGGTGAACGCAATCCAGGAAGGTGGGCTGACGCGCTGGCTCGATGTCGTCTGGGAGCATGACGACGCGACCTTCCAGCATTGCCTGCTGGTTGCAGGTCTGACCGTGGCCTTCTCACAAAGCCTCGGCATGTCGAAAGCGGATCAGCATCGCATGGCGCGAGACGCGCTGGTCCACGATGTCGGCAAGGCACAGATCCCACTCGAGATCCTGAACAAGCCGGGCATACTCGATACCGACGAGATGGCCCTGATGCGCACCCACGCGGCACTCGGCTATGACATCCTCAAAGCTTCGGGGAATTGCGATCCTGTCGCATTGGCCGTGACGCGGCACCATCACGAGATGCTGGACGGCTCCGGTTATCCGGACCGCCTCAGCAGTGATACAATCGCAGATCCCATTCGGCTGTTGACGATCTGCGACATCTGCGCGGCATTGATCGAGCGCCGTTCGTACAAAGTACCTTATGCATCCGAAGAGGCGATGCGTATCTTAGTGGGCATGAGTGGAAAGTTAGAGTACGGCCTGGTGCAAGCTTTCGGCAAAGCCGTGGCTTCACAAGAAAGTTACCTAAACAGAGCTGTAGCCTAGGGTCTAGACTCGGTCAGCACCAGAAAGCGATGACGGCGGTAAGATCTATAGACGAGACGTATTTGAGAGCCAGCTCATCGTATTGGGTAGAGATGCGGCGCAAGTCTTTTAGGCGGTAGAAGGTGTCTCTGTGGACTTAATGAGTGTGAGCCCGAGAACGTGATCTGCCTCATGAGTAATCACGATTACCTGATGGTGGACGCCCATTACACCTTCGTAAAACAGCGTATGGCGCATCCCCTGCGTCCTCGGCATTAAGCGGTGAACCACCCCGTTAGGAACTGCATGATTGCGACCGTCGACGCCCTTCACCGCTTCCCAATCAAGGGTCTCTCGGCCGAGCCTTTGGTAGAGATGACGCTCAGTCGTGACACCGGGCTCGCGCATGACCGGGAATACGCCATAGCTCTAGGAACCACAGTCTTCGATCCGGCGCATCCGGAGCCCCTGGACAAGGGCTTCTTCCTAATGCTGCGCAACAATACGGCGCTGGCTGCCCTTACGACACAGCTCGACCCTGCTACGAAGATCCTCCGCATTCGCCGCAACAGGGAGCCGGTATTCCAGGCCAACCTGTCGACCGACTCGGGACGAGAAGAGACCGAGGGGTTTTTTGCCGATTACCTCGGCGAGGAGACGCGCGGCCGACCACGCCTCGTCTGGGCGAAGGACCACAAATTCACTGACG
>NZ_JAAHTB010000126.1 GCF_010692745.1 Methylobacterium sp. BTF04 | reverse complement strand
TCCCACAGGTCGAAGAGCACCCAATGTCCCAGTGCTTCGAAGTCGCGAATGATGTGTTCCGACAGGCGCCGGTCGTCCGACACGAGCAAGATGTCCATGATCGGCCCATTTCCTATCGGACGATAAAATCGACAGACCCGCCGACTGTTTGGTCAAAGATGATATCAACAGAAGCTGCAATAAAAATCCGCTCTTATTAACGCGGGTAGGCGTTACATTGAGTTTCAGTCGAATTCAACCGATTATATCGCGGAATAAATTAAGAAAATGTAACAAGAGATTTAGACAAGCCATAGGTTTTCTGGCTTCTGCCGATTACTCAAATGCGGTTTCGTGCAAGCTGCTTGTACTCATAGAGGGGCGTAGGTAATTACCAGATGCTAATAGACCCTAGTTATATTATATGCTATGCTGCTTTTATTTCACTACAATCAAGATGTTTAGAGTCTATAAGCGACTCGGTATCTTTAGATGATAGGGGCCGACCAAAATAGTAGCCTTGTGCATGGGAACAGCCCATATCAGCCAGAAGCGTGGCTTCTTCAGCATGTTCTATGCCTTCGGCGACGATGGAGACATTGAGTGCTGCGCCAAGCTTTACCACCAGATCGATGATGGCGAGGGTGCGTTTTTCCGATCGCATGTCCGAGACGAAAGCGCGATCGATCTTGATCGTGTCGACGGGATAGCGGTTGATGTAGCTCAAACTAGAATATCCAGTGCCGAAATCATCGAGTGCCACACGAACACCAAGCGCGCGGATGTTAGCTAAGGCCGTAGTGACGCTGGCAGAAGGCACTAAAAAGATGCCTTCCGTAATCTCAATCTGAAGATTGCGAGGCTCAAGAGCAAACTCTTCGAGCACAGATTTGATTTCGTCGACAAAAGTATCGTCCCTGAGTTCGCTCACTGATGTGTTGACGCTCATGTGGAGTGTTTGATCGCCAAATCGATCATGCCACATCCTCAATTGTGCGCAGGCCTCACGCAGCACCCAGCGATCGATCCGACGGATGAGGCCGATCTCCTCGGCCACTGGGATGAATTCTGCAGGGGAGACCAATCCCCGCTGGGGGTGCTGCCACCGGATAAGAGCCTCGAACCCATCGACGCGACCACTCGCGAGATCGAAGATCGGCTGATAATACAGGAGGAATTCGCCGCGTTTCAACGCGAGCCTTACATCGGTTTGCAAAGCCAGCGCCGCGACCGCTTCAGCTCTCATCGACTCGCTGAAGATCGCGTAGTCACCCCGCCCTGCGCGTTTGGCCTGATACATCGCGATGTCGGCATCGCCAATGAGATCCTCTGGGCTTTGATACTGATCCGACGCCCGTACGACACCGATGCTGCAGGAGGGAAAGATAGTCTGCTGACCAATCCGTATCGGGGCGCGCATCGCCGCGATAATGCTCTCTGCGATGTCGACTGAGGTGGCGAGATCGACTGTGCTCTCGACTAGCACCGCGAATTCATCGCCGCCGATGCGGGCAAGCGTGTCTTGTGAGCGGGTACAGCGTTTAAGACGACTACCAACCTCCTTCAGCAGCGCATCTCCTGCAATATGGCCCAAGCTATCATTGACGGCTTTGAAGCGGTCAAGGTCGAGGAAGATCACGGCACAGCCAGGAGTCGACAAGTCGCGCGAGTGCCCAATGGCGACCGTCAGACGCTCCATGAAGAAGGCGCGGTTGCGCAAGCCCGTGAGGCTATCATGGAAGGCGGTGTAGAGAAGTTCCGCCTCGACCCGTTTGCGCTCCTGGATTTCGATCGCTAGAGTTTCGTTTTTGACCTCCGCGATCCGCACACGAGTCGCTAGTTCGTCTGCCTGCTTGCGCTCGGTGATATCGCGCTGGACCGAGACCCAATGAGTATACCAACCATTTTCGTCAGCAACCGGCACAATGCTGAGCTCGACCCAGAATTCCGAACCGTCCTTGTGGTAGTTCATCAGCTCGATCTCGATCGGCTTCCAACGGGCGAAAGCCTCCCGTAGCTTTGCCCGTGAGGCAGGATCGGTTTTGGGTCCCTGCAATATACGCGGGGTCTTTCCGATTACCTCGGCCTCGCTGTAGCCGGTAGTTCGGGTGAATGCCGCGTTACAATACAGGATCCGGGGGCCAGGCAGATCTGTCGGTTCCGCCTCGGTGATCAGGATCGAGTCGCGCGCATGGACCGCCACCGACTCCAGAAGGCGAAGACGTTCGCTCTGCACTTTCTGGCGTATATCCGCCTCCGAAGACGAACGGGATCGAGTCCTATCAACATCGAGCAACGTCGCAAGGTGGGAGGCGTGGGCCTGCAGCACGTAGATCTGTGCAGGGCTGAGCTCCCCATGCAGGTGGGCGTTGGCAATCACAAGGACGGCTCGACGGTCCTCAAGGCTGCCCACGACGACGGATGCACAGAAGCCGCAATAGGCATTCCCGTCGACCAGGAGCCGCAGCCTCATTTTGTTATGCTGGGAATTTGCATCCCCGGAAACGATTTGCATCGTTTCCCCGAATACTTTTTTTGGCTCAGCGTGCGACAGTTCGGTCAATTCCGCTGTCTTCTCTCCAATTGTGCCGACTATGCCGACCAACGCTAAAGTGTCATTCTTGTAAACATAAAGCATGACCAGGGGGCATTGTGTCGCTTGCGCAACCGCATTGAGGATACGCTCAATGGATGATGATTCTCTCTCCAAATAAGACTTTTCGACTAAGTTAGAGAGCGTTGCTGGAATATATCGACCTACATACTCTTCCGGCATCGTCACTGTCCTATATTTACGTTTTGGAATATATAAGATTTTCTTAACCTAAGTTTAACATAAGATTATTTTGATAGATTATAGAGTTAGGGTCGAAATTTTTAGATATATTGAATATAATAATAAATAGTTAATTAGAGGCCTCACTTTATAATATTTTATGGCAACTAAACTTGTCTGTGATGGCCAGCGTTCGACACGTTAGAAAGTCGTCGTCGCAGAGAATGATTATTTGTCGTTGCAAGACGGCTGCGTTTGCGCAGTAATTACCCAGTGCGCCGGGAGACCGGCAAGGAACAGATGGTGGAAGTCCGT
>NZ_JAAHTB010000125.1 GCF_010692745.1 Methylobacterium sp. BTF04 | reverse complement strand
GCATCGAGGACGATGTGGAGATCACGCTGGAGGACGGCCGCCGCGTTTGGGCCATTGCCTGCGCTTTCACCTACACGCCGCCAGGCTTTGAGGACAACGGCCCGACGCCCGCGAAGCTCTCGATCGACAACGTGTCCGGTCGCATCCTGCCGTATCTCAAGCAGGCCACCAGCGCGATCCGAGTGACGTACCGGGCCTATCTCGGCGACGACCTGACGACGGTGGTCGATATGATCGAGGGCCTGGAGCTAAAGCGCGTCACGCTCGGCGGTGCTTCAGCCGAGGGTGAACTGACCTTCGCAGAGATCGCGACGCAGGCGTTTCCGCGGCGGACCTACGACCTCGATACCTATCCTGGGCTTTGGAATTCATAGGAGACCACCATGAACCGTCGCTCCCTTTTGGCCTTCTTCGGTGCCGCGCCGATTGCTGTTCCGGCCATCGTTGCTGCCGCCATCAAGCCCGACGTGAAGCTATCTCCGATCGACTACCTCGAAATTCTACAGGACGGTTCACACCGATTAGTTGTCGACGCTCATCAGTTCCACATCACCTCCAGCGAGAGCCTCCCACCACTCCTGTCTTTCGATGGCTATACCCTGAAGGTTCCAAGTCTCGGTCTCGTCGCTACCCCGTTGGCGTCCGCGCAGTGACGCCTGCCGCGTACGTCTCCGAGCGCCAGGGCCGCCCCTACACCGCGACCGAGCATTGCTGGACATTGGTGAGGGAGACGCAGCGGGATCTCTTCGGCCGCGACGTGCCGGCGGTGCTGATCGAAGGCGCTCTGAACGCACGCGAGCTCGTGCGGGCCTTCCACGGCCACACGGAGCGCCGGAACTGGCGCGAGGTCGCACAGCCCGAGAACGGCGCCATCGTCCTGATGCACAAGCATGGCGCCCATGCCCGCGCGATTCATGCCGGCACGTACCTCAACCTCGATCTCGGCGGCGTCTTCCACACCGACGAGGATCACGGGGTGACCTTCGACAGCCTGTTCGAATTGACCGTCCGCAACTGGCGGACCGAGTTCTACGTCCCGATCCGGTAGCCCATGCACCTCCTCACCCTGAACGCAGCGGGCAAGCAACTTGCGCCGCCGCGAGCGCTTGCCTCGGATCGGCGTCGCCTCTCGCAGGTGATCGGTCGGCACGTCGACCGCTCGCGACCGCACATGGTCGCGGTCCAGCGGGCGCGTGATCCGCTGCAGCCGATCGAAGAGGCGTGGGTGGTTCGTGGGCGCGACAAGGCCGGCAACGTGAAACCGTGGCCGCGCCGCTACCTGCCGGCCGATGCCATCGTGGTCGTTGTCTACCTGCCGCGTGGTGGCGGCGGCGCATCCTCGGGTGGCTCGAAGAAAAGCCCGCTCAGCATCGCGCTCGGCATCGCGGCCGTGGCGCTGGTGGCGTTCGCCGGACCGCTCGGTATCGCTGCAGCTGGCGCGCTCGGCCTCGGCGCCACCGCCGGCACGTTCATCACCGCCGGCCTCGTCCTCGGCGGTACGGCCCTGCTCTCGATCGCCTCTCGCTCGAAGGCCAATAAGCAAGCCACCGACACGACGCAGATTTACGGTGTGGCCGGGGGCGGCAACCTGCCAAAGCCCGGGGATCGCATCCCTCGCGGCTATGGTCGATCGTGGATGAAGCCGGACCTGTCACAGCCGGATTTCAGCCAGTACGACGGCGATGACCAGATCCTGTTCAAGCGCCAGACCATCGGTCTCGGGCGGTATCGGCCCTATGCCATCCGCGCCGGCAAGCAGGCGATCTGGACGGAGGGTGGCGGTTTCCTGGCGCCCTTCGATGACGCTCGGAACGCCGTCGAGTTCGTCAACGGCACGGCCTCGACCTTG
Source organism: Methylobacterium sp. BTF04 (assembly GCF_010692745.1). GTDB lineage: Bacteria > Pseudomonadota > Alphaproteobacteria > Rhizobiales > Beijerinckiaceae > Methylobacterium. Next base: position 1,234 of record NZ_JAAHTB010000125.1, on the reverse strand, counting down.
GTGCCCAACTCCAACATCGCCGCAGCGGGCGTTGGCGGAATGCTGCCGCGGCCGGCCGAGATCCCGTCCGTGGCCGGACCGTTCTTCATCAATCAGCGTGGCGCCCTGGTCAGTCGCCTGCAGGTGGATTTCCAGTTTCCGCAGGGCATTGCCCGAACCGACTTCCTCAAGAGCGGGACGACGCGTGCCAATCAGCCCGGCGCCTGGGCGGTCTATTTCGAATACGCGGCCATCGACGAGAGCGGCGTCATCGTCGGCCCCTGGCAGGTGCTCTACAACGGCAACTCCGGCGTCGAGGGCGCACGGTTCGCCACGCACCCGCTGCGCTACACCCGATTCAAGGACGTGCCTCCCGGTCGCTACGCGGTGCGCGGCCGCAACGTCCAGCCCGATACCAGCAACAGCACCACGGGCAACGCCACGATCGATGCGGCGCAGTGGGATGCGGCCTCGGGCTGGGTTGCCGACGCCGCGATCCGACCCGGCGTCACAGAGGTCTGCCTGCGGATCTACGCAACCAAAGGCAGTCAGGCCGCGGCTTTTGGCGAGATCGAGGTCGATGCCGCCGCGATCATCCCGGTCTGGACCGGCAACGCCTGGGTCGAACTCGAGACCTCGAAGGCCGTGTGGGCCTTCCTCGACATCATGCGCAACCAGGATTACGGCGGCGCGATCCCCGACAGCCAACTCGATCTCGGGACGGCGCTCGGCTACGCGAATCTGCTCACCGAGTTCGATACCTTCGACGGGACGATCCGCGGGCCGATCTCGGTCTACGAGGCCGCCGCCACCGCACTCCTGCCGATGCGGGCCGAGCCGGTCCATCTCGGCCGGTACTGGTCGCTGGTGCGCGACGAGCCGAAGTCCGTGCGTCGCCACGTCATCACGCCCCGGCAGATGCTGAAGGGCTCCACGCAGCTGGTGTTCGACCTCGATACGGCGGCCGGCGCCGGCCACGTCATCGGCGAGTTCGACCAGGACGGGGACTATCGCAACCCAAACCAGACGACGGCGATCTACGGCGAGGCTTCCCTCACGCCGACGCGCCAGCGCTGGACCGGTGTCCGGTCGTTCGCCCACGCCAACCACCTGACGAAATGGCGGGCTGCAGCCGGCGCTTTTCGGCGGCAGACGGCGCCCTTCGGCGTCGAGATGGAAGGCCGGATCTACAAGCGCGGTGATTCCATCCTCGTCGACCCGTGGTTCCTCGACGCCCGCCGCCGCGCGGGCGTGG
>NZ_JAAHTB010000124.1 GCF_010692745.1 Methylobacterium sp. BTF04 | reverse complement strand
TTTACGCTACGCTCGCCGCCTCAGATCCACTGCCCTCATGAATAAGACGGGCTAGACCCATACAAATCCGAAGGCGCCACTCGCTGACCGGGCCGCCATCGTACCGGCCCACGACAAACCTCCTGCCGATGATCTGGTCGTGGGCAGAGCAGCCGATGACATCAAGCCAAAGGCGCTGGCATGCCGAATTCGATCAGGCGCCACCGTTGCATCGGGTTCCAACGGACAATAGGCGGATTGGGCCTACAGGTAGTGACGGAAAACCACATGGTCCGCGGACGCCTGCTGGATCAGCCGATCAGCGGACGTATCACGTACCCGACCCGTCACGGCGGCAAAGGGTGCGATCATGGCGGCGAGGGTCAAAAGCCAGCGAAACGGGCCTGCTGCAATCATCTGAATCTCCTCGACTGAGTATAGTTCGGTCGTCACCTTCGATAGCGATCGGGCTTTGCCCACTCGAGTTATCGCCCGCCTTCCAACGTTTCGCTGTGCCGAGGCGCACGCGGGCCACGGAAGGCGGGTCGCGTTTCGGATTACCGGTTTCCGAGCGAGGGACCGCCCGCCGTGCCGCCCGTCCCAGGCGGTCCGCTGGTGGGCGTACCGCCGATGTTCACGCTGGGGCTGGTGCCCGGAACCGAGGCGGGGCTGGGATTGCCGACGACGTTCGGGGCCGGGCGTAAGTCGAGATCGTTGGCCTGAGGTACTGCCCCAGGCGCCATGGAGGGCGTGGTCACGCCCGTATTGCCGGCACCGCCGGTCGGCGCCAGCGACTGAGCGAGCGCTGGACCCGCAACCAGGATGGTCAGGGCCGTCGTGAAAGCGATGGTGGTGCGTGTCATGGGTCAGTCCGTACGAGTGCAGTCGCTCACGCAACGGCCCGCACTCCGGGAAGTTCAGGGGTAAAAGAGTCGTCTGAACCTGCAGGGGCAACCCGGCTTCTGGAATCGCGGAGGATCCTGCTTCGGCAGCTGCCGGTATCCTGCGCGTAGTTTTCTCCGAAGCGTTTTCCGATCTGCACGGGGTTGGCTTTGCCCAGTCAGGCTCGACGGGGCCTGCTCGCTCCGATGGCAGGTAGCGCGGAACCCCCATCCTCTTCGGATCGAGGGGGCAACCACTGAGAACACAGGTTCCGCGCCGATCCCGTCCTACCCGGCCTCTGTTTCTCGCTCATGTCCGACCTGCTGCGATTGCCCCACAGGACAGCCGCTGAGGCACGGCTACCGAACAAGACGGGCGAGCTTGGGCACGCCCAGATCAGTGGAGGTAACCGGCGGCCCGCAGGTCCGCTTCGACGCCACTGCAGAAGCCGCGCAGAGGGTCATCGTTCTGGGCCGGGGGCGGTCGCAGGGGTGTCATGGCGGGAAACCGCATTGCGCCCATCTCCCTTGCAGCGCTTTCGACATCCTGATCGAAAGGATCGGGATGTCGCGGCGCTTTGCGCAAGGCTGTCGAAAACAATCTTCCGATCATTTTTTCCCCCGATCGGCGATGCTAGCAGTACTCGAATCGTTCGGCCTTCACGCATATCAGTCCAATGAGCACTGATCGACATAGAATTGGTCAAGCTCCTCGTCTCAATTCCGAGCGCCGCTGACTGATCGCCTATGAATACGGTGCCTGCATCCGGAGAACCAGAAACGGCGACGCGATGTTCGGTCGGACCTTCCAACGTCCGAGCCCGATCATCGTGGTGTTCGCGCCCCTGTCAGGTCGGCCGCATCGCCATCGAACGGCCAAGAGGCTGGTTCGCCACGATCGACATCCGCATAGCGCATGCGGCCCGAACGCGGACGCTGTATTTGGAGGGCCGCCCGGAGCCTCAGACCTTGCGAGGTTTCTCTTTCGCGGACGGCAGCCGTACGGGCCACGGCAACAGCGGTACCGCCATCGAGAGCAGCAGCAAAAATCTGGATGGCTTTGGCACCGACGGTACCGGTCGTCAGGTCATTTTCCGAACCAGCGTGCGCTCCATGATCAGCCCGATCATCAACGAACCGCCGCCCCATAGCAGCACGTAAAGGTAATCGACCTCCACCGGAAGCTGGGCGTAATATCCAACGCGAACCCACTCAATAATTTGAGTCAAGGGATTCCATTTCATAATCGAATATATCTGCTCCGGCATCATATTCGGCAGAAAGAAGACTCCGCTGGTAATATACAGCAATACCCGAACAAGAATATATCCAATCATCCACCCTGGAAAGAACGACACGATACCGATATTCACAGCGCCAAGCCCAATTCCGAGTAAAATGGACGCCAAATAACCGGTGACCGCGACCCAGGTGTCATCGGGGGATGGATCGACACCAAGGGCAACGAGAATAGCGAGAACTATGATGAGTCCGGTAAAGCCCTTGACGATTTCGACGATAAACCGCGCAATCATGACATCGAATATCTTGACCTGCGGGTAATAGAGGAGCGGCCTGTTCTGGGCGAGGGCCTTCATCGTCTCGTTGCTGATGTACTGACACATCAGAACGGGAACGGCGCCCGTCGCCACAAAGAGGAGCGCGCTGTCTCCAAGGGGCGATGCGCCGCCCCTGAATCCCATGACCGCGACCAGAACCATCACATGCGCCACCGGCCACATGACGATAACCGCGTAGCCCCAGTGCGATCCGCCGAAACGCGTTCGCATATCGCGCAGCATCAAGGCGCGGATGACCTGAGCGTAGCCCTCTGCCTTGCTTCGCAGTGGGGCGAGGCTTTCGACGCTGGACGACATGTATAGGTTTTCTCCGCGGCGGGGCTCGGAACGCATAGGCTGCAAATCGGGCGCGATTGCGAAGGCGAATCCACCGATATGCCGTTGCCACTCGCCGCTTCGCGGATCCGCCGATCGAAACGGCAGGCGACCGGGAAGCGGTAGCGTGTTGCCCGTTTGCACTAGGCCGTCCGGGCCATTCGTGGTTCTTGGCCCCACCGAAGCGCCCGTGCGGCGCTCTCAATAAACCGAGTACAGCGACCCGATGATCAAGACGCTCTTCCTGGCCAGCAGCGCCGCCGCCCTTATGACCGTCGCTGCTTCGGCTGCCGACCTTCCGCGTCGCGCTGCCCCGCCGGTGTTCATTCCGGTGCCGGTGTTCACCTGGA
>NZ_JAAHTB010000123.1 GCF_010692745.1 Methylobacterium sp. BTF04 | reverse complement strand
GTCGATCGAGCCGTGTTCTTCGAGAATGTCCATCACCCGGACAGCATGTGCATCGTCCGCCTTGACGGTCACTAGCGTCCCACCGCGACGAACACCCTCGTCGTAGGTGTGAGCATCGGCTTCGCTCAAGCCTGCACCTGTAAGACCGCCAGCGAGACCACCAGCCGCCGCACCGATGCCCGCGCCTGTGACTGCGGCAACAAGCCATCCAGCAGCTACAACCGGGCCAACGCCCGGAATGGCCAGCAGGCCAAGGCCAGTGAGAAGGCCGGTTGCTCCGCCAAGCACCGTACCGATCGATGCACCGGTACCAGCGCCGGTGGTGGCTTTCTCTGCTGTCTCGCCGTGGGGGGCGTTGCTGGTTGTAGTGATCCGGCTAGAGTGCCGATCACCCTCGTTGCTGCTTACGATGCTGATATCGCTGTGTGGGATACCCGCACCCTCAAGCTTCGCTACGGCTGTACTTGCTGCTTCGTAATCGTCATAGAGAGCGGTGATTGTTTGATGTGCCACGGTGTTGCTCCTAAGAGATATAAATTAGCTGCAGTGTCAGAGAATTCGACTATTGTGCGGCTACGTTACCTTTGAAGTCGACACCGACCTTGACCGGCTTACCGTTCAAAACAGCACTGCCACGCCAGATACCCTTGTCATCCTTCATCAAGCCCGTGACATCTTTGTAGCCAGCTTCACCTAGGCGATGCTGCGTCTGGGCCTCGGTGAAGCTGTTCGCTCCTTCCTCGAGCTTGGCGTTCGAGGCAGCATGAGTCGAACCGGGGTGATTGACGTCCGGCTTGTCGGTATTCGGTCGTGTTACCGCTTCTTGGCCACCGGATTTGGCGCTGGTAGCCGCATCAGGGGCAGGCTTGCCCGTTACGGTCGTCTGAGCGAGTGCTGGGGCGGATCCGAGAATTGCGAGGGCGACAAAAAGAGTCAGCGGCCGGGACATGAAATTCTCCGTGGTCAGGAACCTCTCAATCGGCCAAGGGTCAAAAGCGTTCCAATTATAAAGTTGGAGTGACAATCTCATCATCATGCATTATCAAGGAACGAAATGACAATAAAATGACTTTTTATTAGATGCTAATACTGATTTTTGGCTATAAATCAATTGGGTTTATATAATTAATATCAATTATGATATTCGGTTTCTAATATCTTTTCGCAGTAAAGATATTAAATCGATTTCACGAGTATTTTACAGAGGTAATAAAACTAAAGTTGTATCTAAGGCTGTGCAGAAAATAAAGGTGCTAAAGCGTTGTAGCGCGCGGATGTTGCCGAGCACGCTTTTCGCAATTGTGGTCCAAACGCATCAGCGGGCACTATCGTTCAACGAGCTCGTTAGGTGTTACGAGTTCCCTCCCGCCCCTCCGAACTGGATGATTTCATGCACTCGACGAAGAAACTCGCGCGCGTCCTGACTGATGAAGTTGAAGGCGGCTACCGATTGACATTCGAAGCGGTGGACGGCGAAATTTTCCATATCCTCGCGACCAAGGATCAAGTGGACAATCTCATCGACGAACTCGACGAGCTCGTCGGCGATGATGCTGACGAGAAGCCCGAGTTGACCGAAGAGGAAGAGCACGTCAGCGAGGAGCAGCCCTCTTAAAGGCTTTTCCGCTTTCGGCCTGCTAAGCCGTCAGAGCCTTTATCCTCGCTTCGTCGTCGTATCGAAGCGACGTTCCGGGTTCGCCCTGGCCTTCAGGGCGAACGGCGTAGAGGTCGATTCGATCATCGCCGAAAATCTTACCGATCTGCGGCCGCCAGATCGGCATCGGCTTGGGGCGTACGGGTAGAGAACAACGGAAACCTCGGATATCGCCTTGGCGAGGAGCTACCCCAGATCACTGCCTAGGTTCCTAGTGGCTGATCGGAGATACATGGCTATTGGGATTGTACTGCAAGCCAGCCTCTCATTCCTCAGACGCTTTATCGCTGAACTATCAAACCCATGGCCGAAATTAATTCGCTGACACGCAATTTAAATAAGTAGACGTACAACAACGTACAGAACCGATCATATTCATACCGAAGTGTTTTTAAGCTGGTCTCGTTAGTCGCCATTAATGTGCTACCAGCGATTACCGAAGATGCGAACCAAAATTATTTAAATACCGGCACGAAGGATATCAGTGCTGTGCCGTTATCCTGGATAAATTACCTATTGGCTGAAAATACGTTAATTATAAGATGCGAGGCACGTTTCCTCGATCAGCAGAAAGTCTTACAAGATCGATTGGAAGATGGTTTGGATACCACAACCTCTGAGTGGCTCTGCCGTCATTACGGTCGCAGCCTCACGCTTCTTCGCCTCAATCGAGACAACCGCCTCCGCCGCACCGGCATGTGAGTAGGGCCTATCGCAAAGGCGCGGCGCCTACCTTTAATTAACCATACGGCCTGTGTGACGCCTTCGATGGCCCAACCTACTGCATCAAGGCAGGCGGCCGCCGAACCAGCAGTCTCAGAATGACGCTGCTCCACCATGGCACGCTTGAGGTCTGCCTAACCGCCTTCCGTCAATCTACCTGCGAGCCAAGTTGCGTATCGGCTCACCCGTGAGATGGACGACCCACCCCGCTGACCCCGTGATCAGATCGGGGCGGCGGGGCTGCCTCGCCTTCATGCCCCTGCTGCAGCGTCGCGTGTGGCTCGTAGGCCATGGCTTTGGTGGTGGTGCTCTACAGCCTGGTGACGTCGCAGGCGGAGATACGGTTTTCGTTCGGTTTTGCGCGCGACGAGACCGGCAATCTGCCGCCCATGCCAGTCATCTTTCCGGATCAGCGGGCGCCGATCGTGCGCGTGACTGAAAGCGGCGAGCGGGTCATGGAGATGTTCCGCTGGGGAATTCCAGGACCGAAGCAATACGGCGAGCACCCCGTCACCAACGTGCGCAATGTGAAGAGTCCGCATTGGCGACCCTGGCTGAAGCCCGAATACCGCTGCCTCTTACCGATCTCGCCGCGCCGACGGAGATCGCCCTGGAGCTTCAGCGACCGTTACCGGTTGCGATGATGAAGATCGTAGCCAAAGGCGCGCGGAAGGACCCGCAGTAAAGCCGACCGCTCTGATCGCCATCCCTTACCGTTGACTTAACCCTATCGCCCGGCCGACATGCCATTTCCGGCCGTTTCTCGCGCTACGCGAGTCGTGAGCCGAATACCGTTGAGGATGATAGTCGCGAGAAAGATCTAGAGCCCCCAACGCGAAACGGCCCCACCCCGGCAAGGGTGAGACCGTTTAAAGTCGCTGGGCCTGTGAGGGCAGATCACTTCCCCTCACAAGCCATATCTCCCGCCGGGAGTCAATCGAGAACCCGTTCTCGAGGCGATGGCGTTTGGCCTTTTGAAAAGGTGTCCCCAGGAGCGGGGATACCTCTGCTTTGTCGCGGCCCGAGCAGGGACCGGGACCGATGTTTCACGCCGCCATGAAGGCCGCGAT
>NZ_JAAHTB010000122.1 GCF_010692745.1 Methylobacterium sp. BTF04 | reverse complement strand
CCTCCGTCCCGCAGCCCACGTCCAACCACCACGCCCAAGGACCTGAGCAATTACCGAGAACGAGCCGGGACCGATTCGGTTGCATCTGTTGTGTCGGAAAAGCGTTAATTTTATCGTCGTTTAAGTACATGAAGCGGGCTCTCTTACGGGAGGTTATAAGGAGCCGCGCCGAAACGGTACTAGCGGTATCGCACTACTGATAGGCTGACCGTTCGTTCTCACCCTGATTAGCGGCAACAATCTCAGCGAAAGAGATCCAGAGACTTCATACGCCGTCGACAAAATCTGAAGAATTTAGTTTATGCTTAACGAAATCGTGATGGTCTGACGGCTCAGTGTTCGGCGAGCCGAGTTGATTCCGGAGAGATCGGGATTGTGATGACCATAAAATCACGCATTTATTTCGCCTTTGGGATGCTCTTGGCGATCTTGGCGGCAACCTCTGCGAGCAGCTGGCTAACGAATCAAACAAATCAGACCCAGGTCACCGCATATATGGCGGCCCTCGATCGCAAGGGCCAAGCAATCGAGATGGATCTTCTAACCCAGAAGATCCGAGTCCGGGTGAACCAGTGGCTCCGTAGTTTCAATCCGGACTTTGCGAAGCAAGCGGATGCCTATCTCGTCGAGTACTCGTCTGCCGTCTCCAAGATCAAGGGGGACATCACTATCGAAGCCGACCAGAAGGCTATCCAGACGGTCGAGAAGGCCGCCCATGCCTACACAGTGAGCTGGAAGATCGTTCAGGACCTCTATGCCGAAGAGGCACGACTCTACGCCGACGGGATCGAGACCGTGAGCGACAAGCTCAGAGCGGACTTGGCGGTGGTTCGGGACGCCGAAGCTGAGCGCGGGGCCGGTGGCGCCTATTATCTCGTCGTCGGTGCGCGTGACGCCTTCAGTACGGCATTGAACACGGCGATGCGCTATCGGTCGAGCTCCAAGCCCGAGGATGCCGCCAAGGTGGGCGCGGCACTCGCGCAGGTCTCTGATTCCGTGGGCAAGGCGCGCCGCGTGATACAGGATCGCGATGGGGACGCCCTGATGCAGCGTGTCGCGGGAAACCTGACGACGTGGCGGACCGCGTTCGATGAGGTTCAGCGGGTCGGTAAGGCGCGCGCGGCCCGCATTGTTACCTGGACCAAAGACGAGGGTGAGGTGATGTCTCAGGGCGCCAACGCGCTGCGGGACTCCTCCGCCCAGAGCGCCCGAGCCGCCCAGACCGCGATGCTGGAGGCGAGCGCGCGGGGTGAAGCGATCCTCTACGTCGCGACCGCCATCGCCCTCCTCGTTGGAACGGTCTTCGCCGTCCTGATCGCGCGCAGCATCGTTCGCCCGATCTCTGGCATGACCGCCGCGATGAAGCGCCTCGCAGCCGGCGACACCAGTGTCGAAATCCCGTCGCGGGGGGCCTCCGACGAGATCGGCGAGATGGCCAAGGCCGTCGACGTGTTCCGCCAGAACGCGATCGCGCGCATGGAGCTGGAGGCACAGCACGCAGCGGATCAGTCGGCGCGGCAGCGCCGGGCGGATCGCGTCGACCAACTCGTACGCGGGTTCGACACCAGCATCGCAGGTGCGATCGCCATCGTCACCTCCGCGGCCACCGAACTCGACGCCACCGCGCGCTCAATGACCGGCGTTGCCGACGATACTAACCACCAAGCGGTCGCGTCGAGCGCCGCGGCAGAGGAGACGGCGATGAACGTGCAGACGGTCGCGGCCGCGGCCGAGCAGATGGTGGCCTCGCTCCAGGAGATCGAGCGTCAGGTACTGCGCTCGAACGAGGTCGCCAACGTCGCGGCCCGCGATGCCGAGGCCACCGACATCGCCATGAATGGGTTGGGCGAAGCCGCCAGTCGAATCGGCGCCGCCGTCACCATGATCTCGACGATCGCGGGCCAGACCAACCTACTCGCCCTCAACGCCACCATCGAGGCCGCCCGCGCCGGCGAGGCGGGGCGCGGGTTTGCGGTGGTCGCGTCCGAGGTCAAGGAACTCGCCAGCCAGACCGCTCGCGCCACCGAGGAGATCAGCAGCCAGATCGCGGCGATCCAGGCTGCCAGCGGCGGTGCCGCAGCCGCGATCCGCCAGATCGGCCAGACCATCGCCTCGATCAATCAGGTAACTGGCTCGATCGCCGCGACGGTCGTGGAGCAAACCGCGGCCACCAACGAGATCGCGCGCAACGCCTCCGAAGCTGCGCGGGGTACGCAGGATGTCTCAGCGAACGTCGCGAAAGTGCTGGTCTCGGCGAACGAGACCGGCAGCGCGGCCTCCCAGGTCCTCGCGGCAGCCACTGAGCTCGCAATGCAGTCCCAGGCGGTCAAGCGTGAGGTCGACGAGTTCCTTGAAGCGATCCAGGCCGCTTAGAGGCCACTGCATGAGCAGCGATGCGTTCGATCCACCGCGTTTGTTTAGGCCGAGCGGCCATAGCGCCTGCAAGATTCCGTAAAATCCGCATTATACCATTTTTTGCCGGTTATAATATCGACAAAACAGTCTAATTATCGACGTTAACAACAGAACTACTTGGAGTCGCGTTACACTAGTGGGGATGGGCGTGGGGTTCCAAAGCCAATCGACATCGTATCTGTTTGAGGTCGCTATGTATGAGGGGGAATCCACCGACGCCTACCGACAACCTACGCGCTCGATCCACGCGCGCCAGGGCTTTCTCGCGTGAACGCGTGTGTGCACGGTGATGGCGATACGATCCCCACTCACTGCCTGGACGCAGGGCTGAACGGGGGCGGTCGTCGTCGAACGGGTGTGCCAGTCAGCGCGCTCCTGAAAAAGTCCCAGCACGAGCGTCTCGGCCGCATCGCTCTTTGCAATCGAACCTCGGCGGTCGATGACGTGACGAACCAGCTGCTGCAGCGGTTGGGTCTCATCCAGCAGGTCGGAGAGCTGAGACCGCATCGGTTGCGTGGGTATCCGGCTGCCGAGTGGACCATCACACCCGCAGGTTGCGAGGCTCTGCGAAAAGTTCACGGTGACGCTTCTGTTTAATAAGATTTTCGTAATCTACCCGGCATTTTGGACCGGACCTATCACGAAGCTACCGCCTGAGAGGAGCCATGGCTGAGATCCACGTCCTCCCGACCCGATTTTACGGATCGGATCAGATCGCGCGCCTGTGCGCTGACCTAACCCAGGCTTTTGAGACGGGCACGGATACCGGCTCGCGCGCCCACCACATTCGCGCGGATGGCGAGAGGTTGCTGGCGCTGTCGCAGCAGCTGGAACGCGTGGTCGAACCGCTTCTGCAGGGACTGGCTCACCGAGGATTGCGGGAGGAGCGTGCGAACGCGGAGGTCGCCATGCGCGCGCTCATCGATGCCGCCGCAGCACTGGCCGCCGGTGCAAAACGCTTCCCGGCTGCGGAGGAGAGCTGGGTTGCGAGCGGATGATGAGCGACGGTCCGGCCGGGGGCGGGATCGTGTCAGGTCCCAGCCTGACCATCTATCAGTTTCTATGTTTTCCAGAGCGGGGGCAGCGGGAGGAG
>NZ_JAAHTB010000121.1 GCF_010692745.1 Methylobacterium sp. BTF04 | reverse complement strand
AGCGCTCCGGCCTGCTCACCGCCACCATGGGGCTCATCGCCCAGGGCGAGACCAAACTGACAGCCTCAGGCGCCGGCACCCTCGCCGAGGCCTCGGTCGAGCGCTTCTCTCCCTTCCAGGGCAAGATCACCCGCGCGGGTGTGGACCTCGGTTCGGTCGTGTCGGCCGATTTCACCTACTCGAACAACCTCGACAAGGTGGAGACCATCCGCGGCGATGGCCGTATCGAGGACGCCGACCCCGGCATGGTCATGATGACCGGTAACATCGTGGTGCGCTTCAAGGACACCGCGCTGCTCGACCAGGCCACCGCCGGCACGCCCGTCGAGCTGACTTTCGGATGGGTCACCGACGCCGGCCGCTCGCTCGTCTTCAAGGCACACGCGGTCTACCTGCCGCGCGCCAAGACGCCCGTGACCGGTCCGAACGGCGTCCAGGCCACCTTCGCATGGCAGGCGGCCAAGGACATGACCCTCGGCAAGACGGTCACCGCCACCCTCATCAACAACGTATCGAGCTACTGAGGTCGCACGCGTGCTGAAGCTTTCCGCCCATCCATCTGCGCCTGCGTGGCTCGACCTGATGCCGGGTGTTCGCGTCCAGATGCGCCCTGCCACACCGGCAGCCATGATCATTGCCCGACGCGAGGCCGGGAAGGTGTTTCGGGCTGAGGGCGCCGATGACGATCCGGATACAGGCACGAAGGCGACGGTGGCCCTGGTGGGCGCTCTGGCGCGGTTCGCGATCTCCGATTGGTCGGGGGTCGGCAACGCCGAGGGCGAGCCTGTGCCCGTGACGGCCGAGAACGTGGATGCGCTCATGCAGATATGGCCCTGCTACGACGCTTTCGACCAGCAGTATGTCGGACCAATCCTCACCGGAGAGACGGAAAAAAACGGCTGAAGGCCCTCGCGGAGTGGCACTTCGCCGACCGGGGCCGCGATTACTGCGATGCGTGTGAAACCCAGTGCGCCGAATGCCCCTACCTGGTGCACGAACCACAGACTGCGGATGGCCTCACCGCGTGGGCGGTGATCGAGCGCTGCGCCGGCCAAGTTCGCGCGGGCCTCGGCAGCCCCTATGCCCTCGACTTCACCGCAATCCTGATGATGGCCGATGCGATGGGCGCGCGGTCTGGGCTGCTCGCCGACATGCTGCCTGTCGTTGAGCCATTGATCGTTCGCGCCTACCAAACCGAAGGCGATCCATGACCACCAACATCGCCATCAGATTGCAGGCCACCGGTGGCGCCGAGGTCAAGCGCGAGTTCGACGAAGCCGGCGCCGCCGGCAGGACGGCTTTCGACGGCGTCACATCTGCTCTGGATCGAACGAGCGCCGGGGCTGATAAGGTCGTCAGCAAGGTCAGGGAAGCCGCCGAGGCCGCCCGCGTCGCACAAACCACCGCGAACACAGCAGGTTCGCCCGTCAGCGGCGCCGGTAGCAGTCAGACTGGCGGATCCCCTGCGACCGCCGCGCAGATCAGTCGCATCCGGTCGCAGCTCGACGAGGACTATCGTCGGGAGCAGCAGGCCGATCGAGCCAATCGGCTTATCGGTCAGGGCGAGGCGTCGGGCCAGTTCACGCCATCCTATGCCGACCGTCTACGCACCCTGTCCGATCGCAAATACGGTCCGCAGAACGACAACCAGAAAGAGGGTCTGAGCACTTACGACCGCCTGTTCGTGAAGTATCAGGCGATTGATTCGGCTCAGCAGCTCTACTCCGGCGCATCCCCGAGCGTCGTCGCCCTCCAGCAGGGCGGGCAGGTGTTCCAGCAGCTCGCAGATCGCGAAGGCGGCTTGAAGTCCGGCCTTTCGCAGCTTGCGGAGAGCGCCAAAGGCCTCGTTACCCCGTTCACGGTGGCAGGTGCGGCCGTCGTTGCGGCCACCGCAGTCTTCGCGCTGGCGGCCTCATCTTACCAGCGCGATCAGGCCACGCTGACCCGCTCGCTCACCACAACGGGCCGTTCGACCGACCTGTCCGTCGCGCAACTCGACGCTCTGGCGAGCCGCACCGCCGAAGCGGGTAAGGTCTCCACGTCGACCGCGCGCGAGATCGCCGCCGGCTTCGCTTCGACCGGCGAGATCGCGGCGCCCGTGTTCGATGCACTCATCTCCAAGACCTCGGATTATGCCAAGATCATCGGCAGCGACGTGCCAACCGCCACAGCCGACCTCGCTCGGATGTTCGCGGATCCGGCACGTGGCGCCGAAGAGCTCGGCAACAAGCTGGGTGGGATCGACGACAAGACACGCCAGTACATTACGACGCTGGCTGAGCAAGGCGACAAGACGGCCGCGCAGACCGCACTCGCCGAAGCGCTAAAAGGTCAGATCGACGCAAACGCCGAAAGCACCACTCGATGGGGGCAGGCTTGGAACTTCGTCTCGGCTACCGCTGATCAAGCTTGGGAGAGCATCAAGCGGGCTGCAGGCGCGTCGGTGACGACACCGCAGAGTGTTCTCGCCGACCTGAACCTCCGGGTGGCTGAAGCAGAGAAAAGACAAGCCTCGTCTGCGTTCTTGGACCCGCTTCGGGCTCAGCGCGATGCGGTCCAGGCCGAAGCGGACAAGGCCGAGCGCGCGACGAAGGCTCGAGCTGAAGAGGAGGCGAGGGTCAAGAATTCCGTTGCGGCGGGAGCCGTAGCGCGCAGCATCGACCCGAACCTTGCCCAACTCACCGACGTCGACAAGAAGCTTGCAACACTCCGTGACGGGCTGTCCGATCCGCTTACCCGGGCGAAGATCGACCCGACCACCTTAGAGGCCGCTGACCGTGGGTATGATGCCCTCTTTCGGGCTCGTACAACCCTGGTCGACATCAATGGGAAGCTGATTTCGTCCGAGGAGCGTGTCCGGCAACAGGATCAGCTCACCCTCGATGCGAAGAACGCCAAGACCGACGCTGAGAAGGCCGCCGTCGCTGTCCGTCAGAAGGAGTTCGATCTCGCCGGTAAGGTGGTGACGACCCGTAGCGCGGCGGAGCAGTCCGCCATGGCCGGCGTCATCTCCAGCGCTGGCTCGGACTCGAAAGGGGACGGAAAGAGTGGCGCCGATAAGCGCGACGACTTCGACAGCGCCGAGCGCAACATCCAGAATTCGATCCGGCGCCAGAACGAGCAGAACGAGACCTATGGCATGGGTGCCGAGGCGGTGGCCCGGTACCGGACCCAGACCGAGCTTTTGACGGCCGCCAAGCGCGCCGAGCGCGAGGTCACCCCCGAACTGAGCGCCAAGATCGAGGAATACGCCAACCAGGCTTCCGAGGCGGCTAAGCGCAATGAGGAGCTTCGGGAATCCTCAAAACGCACCGACGAGTACCGTTCGATCGGCTCCGATGGGGTCCGCACCTTCGTTCGCGGGCTCAGCGACGGCGTTGCCCAGGGCAAGCTCCTTGAGAACGTCATGTCGAACTTGAAGAGCCGAATCGCGGATCTCGCATCCAACTCGATCAGCGACATGCTGTTCGGAAAGCGTGGGGGTTCGGACGCCGGCTTCCTGAGCAGTCTGTTCAGCGGCGGATCCAGCGCGGCCAACGCGCCGATAGCCGGGGCGCAGGGGC
>NZ_JAAHTB010000120.1 GCF_010692745.1 Methylobacterium sp. BTF04 | reverse complement strand
GGGTCTCCTCCCGCTGCCCCCGCTCTGGAAAACATAGAAACTGATAGATGGTCAGATATTCGTGTCTATGTTCTTCTGTTTTGCAAGACGATCCCGTCCATTGACGATCTCTTGGAGTGTGTACCTGGAAATCAGATTTATAAAAATGGGCGCCATTGTCCATATTTGATCCTCACCTATTAATTTGTTTATTCTCAACCGCATACGTTGTCGGTTTTCGTTTTTGTTCGTCGTCTCAGACGCCAGTGAACACCATTGCATTTTCTTCCCATACCTTTTTGCGGTCATATTGTCCTGAAAAGGATACGCTTGGGAATGGGGAAAAAGGTAGACCTTTCTCCCATTTCACGGCTGTACGATGCGGGCATAGACCGGCGCGCCATCCCAATCGAACAGGCAATGGCTAAGATCCGACGTCCTGTTCGTTCTCGACCTCGCCAAGCCGTTCGGCGGCGTAAATGGTCGCTGGGAACAGCTCATAGTGACCGTGCGGCATAGGGCTACGCCTCGACTATCAAGCGTGGAACGTGATCGCGACTGTTATATCTGGCCGGATTGCACAGGATACGGGTATCACTCACGCGATAGTTGGAAGCTGCTTAGATATGGCCGTTAGCCCACAGGCCGGAATTACGCTCAAGGATCAGCCGTTCAAGGTCGGTTGCATAGTAGCTGCTCAAGCCGTCTCCCTCCTCCTCTGCGGGCATGGACCAGCCAACGGCTCGGAGTGCGTCCTGACGGTGCCGTTCTCCTCAATGCGCTTCGCTAGGAAGCGAACATGCTCGGCATGGCAGCTGCGTCCGTGACCGCTCAAAGGATATCAGCCTAGATTTGGGACCGGCATCGGGCTGGTTCGCCTTCAGCAGCCGCGGGCAGGACGAGAGCAAGCGCTTGGCGCTGTTAGCAGTCTGTGATCAGATAGCAGTTAGTCGTCTGTTAGCACGGGCTGACAGAGTGTGATCAGCTAGCGCCTCGATAGCAGCTTGTGAACTGTTATTTTAATGTTAACTGTTGACTGACTGTTAGCTGTTCTGCCAGCATGGGTGGAATCGCATCATGCGCACGATCTTCAAGCCTTTGTCCAAGGGGCAACCATGCCAACCATCGTCTTTGCAAGCCCGAAGGGCGGCGCAGGCAAATCCACATCCGCCGTCATCCTCGCCACCGAACTGGCCGGGAAGGGCGCCTCCGTCACGATCATCGACGCTGACCCGAACAAGCCGGTGTCCCGTTGGGCCAAGCGGCCCGGTAAGCCAGCGACCCTTACCGTCATCGCCGACGTGACAGAAGACAGCGTCATCGACCAAATTGAGGAGTCGGCTCGCAAGACCGCCTTCGTGATCGTCGATCTAGAAGGCACTGCGTCCGCCATGGTGGCCTATGCCATGAGCCGGGCCGATCTAGTTATCATCCCCACGCAAGGCAGCCAGCTCGATGCAGCCGAGGCCGTCAAGGCGGTTAAGCTGGTGCGCACGCAGGAGAAGGCGTTTAGGCGCATCATTCCGGCCGCGATCCTGTTCACCCGCACCAGTGCCGCGATCCGGCCGCGCACGCTGCAGGCGATCGAAATCGAGTTCATGGAGGGTGGGGTGAGGGTACTTGGCACTCAGATGCACGAGCGCGATGCCTTCCGCGCCATCTTCGCCTTTGGTGGCTCACTATCGGACCTCGATCCGGCCCAGGTCAGCAACATTCAGGCGGCACGGAACAACGCGCTTGCCTTCACGGGCGAAGTGCTGGCGATCCTGAAGCCGTCCGCAGTCGCTAGCCAAGCGAAGGTGGCGTGATGAACAAACCTCGCGCCAGCATCTACGACGGCGATGCGGACGATATCGACGTGTCGGCGTTCGCTCCCAAAACCGCGTCCGATCCGGCTGCGCCGCCGGCGGAAGAAGTGAGGGCCATCGCCGAGGCGGCGAACTTCCCAAGCCGCGAGGTGAAACGGCCGCCCACGGCGCCCGCGTCCGTTCAGGCTCTGCCAGCGAAGCGCGAACCGCGCCGCCACCGCACGGGCAGGACCGCGCAGTTCAACGCCCGCACAACGCCGGAGACGGTCGAGGCCTTCTACGCAATCGCCGATCAGCAGGGCTGGCTCGTTGGTGAAACGGTCGAACACGCGCTTGCCGCCTTGCAGCGGGAGTTGAAGGAGCAGGGCAGGGGGCCGAAGTCGGTTTCATCCTGAAAACCTTGCGGGCCACGAATATTATGAGGTCTTCGGGGAAGCGGTGGTTCTTATCCTCGACTGTCGCAAGCGCCTGATGCAAAAAGAGGTTTTCATCGCCGTGTCAGTCGGAGGTGGCGCAAATGTGAGGTTTTCGGGGATGGGTATGAAATCGTTTCCCTGAGAGTTTTCATTTTTAGCGGTGATGGCGATGATGTACTATCGCCTATGGCCAAACTGAAAACAGCGCAGCTCCTGACCTTAAGCCTGACGCCCCGCAACCGCGAGGCGATCAAGCCGGCGGAGCTGATCCAGATCACCGGCCATCACCTCCTGACGCTAAACGCTCGCCGCGCCATCACCATTCTTTGGTACAATGCTCACCGCCAGGGCATCCAGGAGGGTGGGGACTATACGGTCGAGATCGACGACCTCAAGCCTGACAGCCACAAGGGCTACGAGATGGTCGAGGAGTCCGTCGAGGCGCTGATGCGCACCATCCTTAACGTAAAGACACCGACCGGGCGGACACGGGTACAGTTCCTCGGTGGCAACGACATGGACGACCCCGAGCGGCCCGCTGGCGTCCTGACCTACAGCTTCGACAAGCGGCTCATCAAGATGCTGGCGAAGTCCACCATTTGGGGCAAAATCGCTTTACCGGTCCTGATGGCCTTCACCTCGAAATACGCCGTCAGCCTGTATGAGAACGTGGCGCAGCTGGTGAATTTAGACCGGAAATCGCACCATGTTTACACACTCGACGAGTTCCGCGACCTCCTGGGCGTCCAGCCCGGGCGCTACCGCACGTTTGGCGAACTGAACAAGCACGTCATCAAGCCGGCTGTGGACGAGATTAATGCGCTCGCCGCCTTCAGCCTTAGCGTGGTGCCGAGCAAGCAGGGCAAGAAGGTCACGGACGTCGCTATCGGGTGGTGGCAGAAGGACCCCGACGCCTTGAAGGAGGCCTTCCAGGAGATGCATCGCACCAAGCTTGGCCGCCGTGCGCGGATCAGCGGCATCACCGAGACGGTGGCGCCGACGCAGCCCTCCATCGGCCGCATGATGCGTCAGGACCGCAAGCGGCTGAAGCCCCCGGAAACCTCATAATTGGAGCGCAGCGGAGCCTATGAAATCCGGCACTTACAGACGCCGACAAGGCTTACCCGGAAACCTCATAGTTAGACTGGGAGCCTGTGGATAAGTTAACGGATATTTACCATATCAGCCCCGGGAACCTCATAATAACTCCCCGGATTTCTCATAGTAAGCCCCGAATCTTTCATAGTAACAGGCATTTTCCCCCGGATTTCTCACAGGAGTCCCCGGAAACCTCATAATTAAAGTTATAAGTCACTGATTTAGCCTGACCATCTATCAGTTTCTATGTTTTCCAGAGCGGGGGCAGCGGGAGGAGA
>NZ_JAAHTB010000119.1 GCF_010692745.1 Methylobacterium sp. BTF04 | reverse complement strand
GACGGAGACGCAGGAATTGGTGGTGCCGAGGTCGATGCCGATGGCCTTGGACATGATGGTCTCCGGTTTTCCAGTGTGAATTGGTGAGCACGGCGTGCGCGGCTGCCGTCTCAAGATCGTCAGGTGCTTCGATGCGCGGATGGACCCCGTCACGCCCCGTCACAGGCAGAGCCACAGGCACCCGCTCGCCGGTTTGGGAGAGGCCAGAATTCGTTATTTGGCTGCCGCCTTGCGGATCTCGATGCGGCCCAGGCTTCAAGGGAATGGAGAACTTCTATGAGCGTGATCCGGAACCGATGCTTTGTCCTGGATCAAAGACTCATTCGGCATGGACCGTAGTCTTCCACTCGGACGGATCGCCGGACCCATCGGGGGCATCGATCCGGATCGTTGCGGCTCATCGTGCCGCTCATCGTTCCTGCAAAGAGTCGGCGTGCCTGCCTTAAAAACCGACGCTATAATAGTCTTTCAGGATGCAATCTCGATAGCTTAGGCGAATTATTTCGCCGCCAGTTGTTTTCGAACAGAACATCGTGCCGAGATTAACCGAGGTTTAATCAAATGCTTCAGAAATGGTCCGTTCCAGCCATCCTAATTTTCGCCTTTTCTAGTCCCACTTATGCCCAGACCAATTTCACAGCACGAGCGCCGAGCATGTTATTTCATGGCAACTACTGTGGCCCCGGCAATAACGCACCAGCCACCCCCGTCGATGCTCTTGATGCGGCCTGCGCCCGTCATGACGGGTGCATTCCGAACGGCCGAGTTTCTACGAAAGCATGCGACCTCCGCTTGCAACGAGAGGCCGAGACTATCTCGCGTGACCCTCGGCAATCGGACGATCTACGGACCCTAGCTGGCTTTGTATCCGCTTGGGCGGCGATGAGCGCGCAAACCGGCGGCTAGTCGATGTATCGAGTTTGCCGGTTGGGTCCGCCGTTCAGGGGAAGACCCTGGCAAGTCGATTGTCGGTCGCGGCTATCGCGGCCTACCCGTCGGCGATAGCGTTCTGGTTCAGGCTGCAGGCGAGGCCGCCCGCTACGAAACGACCCCGGATCGACGTCGCCCAGTGTTCGTCCACAAAGAGCCGGTTCGCGGCATCGACCTTCGCACCGGCGGCGACGGCCTGCATGTGATGGAAAACAATCCTGAACTCCGAATGCACACAGTCGAATCTGTGCGTGACCCCATGTTGGTCTAACATGTCTATTTCGTTGGAGCGGGGCAGCGAGCGTTCGGCTGTCCACAGCCAGCATGAGGATGTTGAATAGATCAGTCTCAGCAAATCAAACACAATGTAACAAAGGCGCGCCCGACATTAAAATTAGTTTTTATTAATTTATCGTAACATGCTATAGTCATACTTCGATCAAATTTTTGTATTGAGTGCAATGTCGGCTGCTGCATCAACTCGCTTTCGATCATCAGTCGAGAGGTTGCCCGCCTGTTCCTGTTGGGCTGCGCGGGCCTTGGCGTTACGTGCGTGGGCCGCGTCCTCGATCGGATACTTCCGGTCCTCCGGAAGAGCAAATTTACTGTTTAATAATTTGCCGCGATCTTTATTATTAAGCTTCGACATCTAATCTCTCTTCAAGCTATCGCGTCAGCGAAATTTCGCTCTCATCATGATCATTCCGGTGAATGGCCAAGCTCGGCGGTTTCCGCCGCTGGGACTTACTTCGGCATCAACAGTCCGTCGTTGACGTTCACGACGCCATTCAATTGATTCACGTCGGCCTACTCAACGAAGGCACAGCCGCCCTTCTGGTCGATCAAAGCCAACCAATCGCCGTCCATCTTTGCGATCAGCACTACACCCTCGACCATCTTCAGGTTGGCCTCACTCCGTCAATCTTTGCCTTGGCCCTCAGCTCGTTGGCATCGAGCTTATTCACGCCGTACTCGTGCTCGACCAGGCCGGCTGGCACTCCACCAGGAAGCTGCTCGTCCCCGACACCATGACCCCTATCCCCCTTGCTGGCGCCTCGCCCGAACTCAACCCTATGGCAGTTCCTCAGCGACAACTGGCTCGGCAACCGGATCTTCCGATCCTACGCCGATATCCTCGACCACTGCGACGACGCCTGGACGAAGCTCATCGCCCAGTCATGCCTCATTACGTCCATCGGAACGTGCTGATGGATGTGTAATCTCTAATCAGCAAGAGTTGTTATAAGGCAATTTATTTGAGGAGCGATTATTCTATCACGTCGATGAATCCATGATAGCGCTGCACGCTCAGATCGCGTCGGCCGCAGTGCCCAGTGACAGTTAGTCGGACCAAAATCGCGTTGATTATCATTACGCTGTAATTTTGTATTGAGAGGACGCGTGCCCATCTGTTCCAGAAATAATGTATAATTATTGCGCCAAGGGATTGAAACATTAATCCCTAACCGACCGTATTGTGAATAGGCGGTCATATTTGGATTCGTGCACACGCTTTTCATCGTCTGCCACGCCCGATACGTTGGCTCATGGCGCTTGCCAGCTCGCTCGCCGTGAATACGGAGGCGCGCAGCACTGATCTCGCGGTGTCGACAGCCGCAGCTTGTCGTGCTGCCCGCTCGGACGTTCCCGCCATGCGCGACGATAACGGTGCCGCAGTCGCAGATGAACAGCCAATGGCAGTGTCCATGTCGGTCCCTGTATGAAAAATTCCCGCCGACGAGCCGTGCAAAGCGCAGGCCTGTCATGTCGATGCGTTGCTTGCGCATCGATTTATTCTCCGTGTTTGTCTGGCGCGTGTTTTGGCTGAACAGACCAGTCTGCTGGCTGGTCAGCGCGGTCAGCCTTGGCTACGGCGGCTGTAGCTTGCACCTTATCGGGTGCGTGATGGGCAGGCGCGTATACAGCATAGACCTGCATTGGCCCCGTGCCGATATTGGTTATATTGTGCCATGTTCCCGCCGGAACGAGTACGCACCAGCCATCCGAAACCTCTTTTTCAAAAATTAACTGATCCTTAGTGGCGCCCATTTGAACCAGACCGCTGCCTGCATCAAGGCGCAAAAACTGATCGGTGTTCGGATGCGCTTCAAGGCCGATGTCGCCGCCAATAGGGATCGACATCAGCGTCACCTGTAAGTACTTTCCACTCCAAGCAACGGACCGGTAATAGGTATTTGCCTTAGTTGCGCGCTCGATATCGAACGACTGCGGCATTGGCCCAATGTCTTCGATTCTCTTATCAGTGTTTTCCATCATCATTCTCACTATCAAGAGGTATGGATTCCATCGCATTGCCAGCGGCAAAGTGTTACGTCCCAAGACTATTCTGATACGACCTGATATTAAATCATACTTAGTAAGAATCTAATATTTCTCACATTGATCGTTCGGATTGATGTAGGCGTGGTTTGGCATCAGCTTGCCCTTGAAAGGCGCGTCGTCCCTCACGGTGCCGGGGTCATTCGCGCTGTTCACGGCATCGTTCGGAAGGGTGGACTGGGCGAAGCCGACCTCTGTCATCGCCAATGCGAACACGGCGGACAGGAGCAGGACGGGAAGACGCATCGGAAGTTTCCTTCGACCGATGTCGAGCACCCGGCTCCGATCCATCGCCGAACGTCTATGCGCCCCATCCC
>NZ_JAAHTB010000118.1 GCF_010692745.1 Methylobacterium sp. BTF04 | reverse complement strand
CGAGGAAGTACTCGGCCATGGCGCCATGCATCTGAAGAGCGAAGCGCCCATGGGCGGTGTCGCTGTCAAACTGCTCAGTCAGGCTGCGGAAATGGATCTCCTTCAGGCGTAAGGAGTCGATGGTGCGCATCATCTCGACGAGGGAGCGACCAAGGCGATCGAGCTTCCATACCACCAGCACATCGGTCGGGCGCAGGTAGGCGAGGGCTGCCTCGAACTCCGGGCGCCTGGTGCCGGCCTTTCCAGACTTCTTCTCCTCGAACAGACGCTCACAGCCTGCCTTGGTCAGCGCATCGCGCTGAAGGTCGAGGTTCTGGTCGAGAGTGGAAACGCGGGCATATCCGACTAGCATGTCGGGATAGTGATTCAGTAGCGTTTAATCTGCAATAGAAAACCAGTCATATTTTCCCGACTGAAACGAAGCCGTTTTAGGCAGCTACGGTTTGGCCTGATCCGATTGTCGGGAAAACGGTCGTTTTATAGACATCCAACAGCGCAACGCGTTAATTATCAGCATACGTATCAAAAAATTTATTACTTAAATATTTTGACGAGAAATATTATAAATATTGACAAAGCATTCATATTTTTATTCTACGTATTTCTGAGTATGGATAGAATCATGAAATATGTAATGGGTAAGGAGATAGATAGTGTTCCAAGGCGCAGTAGTCAAGATTTCTGACTGGAAAGCTAGATTTATTTATGATAAATCCGGTGCCGCTGCAGTGGAGTTTGCCCTCACCGCTATCCCCTTCCTTGGCTTCATATTCGTCATTATTCAGGTAGGGCTCTACTTTTTTAGCCAACAATCACTGGATTACGCAACACGGTTAGCAGCTCGCCAGATCATG
Organism: Methylobacterium sp. BTF04; assembly: GCF_010692745.1. Lineage (GTDB taxonomy): Bacteria > Pseudomonadota > Alphaproteobacteria > Rhizobiales > Beijerinckiaceae > Methylobacterium. The sequence goes on along the minus strand of NZ_JAAHTB010000118.1, from coordinate 2,760 downwards.
ACCGGTTATGTTCAGGCGAAAAGCCTTACCGCAGACCAGCTAAGATCAAGTATTATCTGCCCTGCACTGAGTATCAATATTTCATGTAATAATATTACTGTAGCAGTAAATATTGTCCCAAAAACCTCAAATAGCACTTCAGGTACAGGAATATATGCCTATATAAATCAATCTGTACCTAGCCTAAAGCCAGCCAATCTTGATGCAAGCAAAGGCACTTTCTGCACAGGATCTCCGGGAGATTACATTTTTATCGATGTTGCGTATAATTTTTCTGGGTTCTTAGATCTAATCCCTATTATTGCCGGACCATTGATTTCTCGCGATATAATGGTTTTGCGATCAACGGCTTTTATCGCTAACGAGCCTTTCCAATCGGCCGCTGGATCTACACAGAGCGGGTGCTAATGCCAAATTTTTGGTCGACCTTGCAACATGCGCATAACCTGAATTTATTGCGTACTCTTCTCCGGCCCTTTCGCCAATGGAAAATTTGCGATCACGGGACCTCGATTGTCGAATTTGCGCTCATTGCGCCTGTTCTTGTCGTGCTCATGCTATCTATGATCGATTACGGACGAGCGTTTATTGCATCATACCGTACTGGCTTCATTGCCGATACAATCGCCGAACTTGTTTCTCAGACAAAGCAGACACTGACTGAAAGCGACTTGACGGATTTTATTAAGGCCGCACCCTTAATAGACTCGGATATTTTACGATACGGTCAGCAAATAGGAAATAAAGATCTTACAAGTCTCGTTTATGTAAATATTTCAAGCATTGCAATGTCAAAATTAAACATAAATTGCACAGCCTCATGCGTGTATCTTGGCTCTGTTGTCTTTAGCCGTGCACTTGCGGGTCCTGTCCGGCAATGTGGATTACAAGCTCCGGCACCCAATAGTGCCGTAACAACACCACAGACGCTGCCTGTATCAGTTTTTGGACCTGTTGATATAATAGTCGTTGATGTTACGGCTTTCTTTAAGCCGTTATTTTTAAGTCCAGCAATGATACCGACAGAGTTTCGCAAGTCAGCCTATTTCCGACCGCGCAATCTTGTTCGCGTAACCTCAACATCAAATTGTGCTGGATTTTGATTGATGGCTACTAAAATCTTATCCTATTTGCAGTATTGCATAAGTTTTAGCTTAAAACGATATGCGTCTTTCTTGAGATCTAGTGACGGTAATATCGCGATCCTATTTTCCTTATTGTCCGTTCCTCTAATTGGGATAGCAGGTTTATGCATTGATTATGGACAAATTCTTGTTGCGCGGCACTCTGCCCAAACTGGCGCGGATGCTGCTGCCCTGTACGCGAGTGGAGTCGCAAAAAACCTGATCCAAAACTCGGATGGCAGCACAGCGTCGGTCGCTGCCGCACAGGCTGAAGCGCAGACCCGTGGTATGGACCTGTTTAACGCTCATATCGCAAAAACCGTTAGTTCGAGTGTATCTGGGTCGTTACTCGTTACGAAAAATGGTCAGAGAATCGATTCTATCGCTAGCTATAATATATCGACGCTCACTTATTTTGGAAGGCTGTTTGGACTGACAAATTTTACAGCTAGCGTTATTGCAAAATCTTCGGCTTCAATGCCGCCTTACACAAATCTATATATGGCTTTAGACGTCTCCCAATCTATGGGTCTTGCCTCTACATCAGACGGTGCTAAAAGTCTGTTTGGCATCGTGGCGAGTATGGAACGTATGGCGGGAAACAAAGGCTCGAACGTCGGATGCGTGTTTGGGTGCCATGTAATTCAGAACGGGAGCTATATTCCGATATCATACCAGCAAGTTGCAATAAATGCAAATATTCCTCTTAGAATTGATGTTTTACGAAACGCAGTAATAACAACTATAAACACCGCAAAAATGGATTCATCTGTATTAGGTACGAGTAATTATAAGATCGCACTTTATGCTATGGGGCTCGCGTCGTCTAACTCAACGACATGGTCTCTTACGCAAATTTCTCCATTAACATCTAACTGGCCAACACTCAGTACTGCCGCTAGCAATATTACCCTCGGCCCTAATAATGGAGGTGGAACAGGAGATTCTTTCCTCTCCGAGCCACTTTCTTCGTTGCGGGGTCAGATACCAGCAGGTGGGGATGGAAATACCCAAAATCAAGCACGTACGTTTCTTTTTATTATTACTGACGGACTTCGAGATGTGAAAGGAAGCTGCACCTCTGGGCACTGCACTGCAGCTTTCGATCCAGCTAGCTGTACAAGCTTCAAGAACGCAAATATTACTGTAGCGGTTATCTATACAACTTACTTACCTATTCTAGCAAATCCAACTAATGGCTCTACCTCTTTGGATGGAAATTATGTTGATCTCGTGAAACCTTATGCATCGAGTATTGCACCAAATCTCAAATCATGCGCTTCTCCCGGTTGGTATGTAGAGGCATCTGACGGGCCCGCGATCGATAAAGCACTTGCTGACATGTTTGCACAGACAGCTCAGCAGCCAGCATTAACTTATTAAAAAACATTATCGTGTTTAGTTTAAGAGGCCTTTCGCAAGGCTCTTGAAACTTTGTATTCGCTTCCTAATATCAAGCCTTGTTGATTCGGACTCTTGCTGAGTAGTGGTTTTGAGCAGGCTGTGATTCAGTCCTTGAGTTTGAAGCCTGAGAAGGATGCGATGGCTGCTCCTGTGCCGCCGCGATTAGCTTTGGATACGCTAGCCCGTCTTATTCATGAGGGCAGTGGATCTGAGGCGGCGAGCGTAGCGTAAA
>NZ_JAAHTB010000117.1 GCF_010692745.1 Methylobacterium sp. BTF04 | reverse complement strand
GCTTTGGCTCTGGCGCGCCTATGATCCTGTCGGCGGGCGAACTGTGGCCTGGGTTCTGGGCCGCCGTGATGATGCAACCTGCCGCAAGCTTCTCGCTAAGACGGGAACGACGGGAATCACCTTCGTGACCGACGACTGGGACGGATATCATCGGCTGATCCCCCCGGACCAACTGTTCACCGGCAAGGACCTCACCGTTACTATTGAGCGTGACAACAGCAATATCCGACATTTCCTGGCCCGCTTTCGGCGCAGGACCAAGGTCGTCTCAAAATGTCCGAGGATGGTCGATCTCAGTTTGAGGCTTTATCACCACTGCCATGACCAAGGCGGATGCAGCCGCTTGACCAAAATTGCTCAAGCTATCTTTGCGTAGAACTCACAGAAATATATCATGATGAGCATTTTATTTATAACCAAGGGGTACTAAATATTTCTGCGATCAGAAAGAATTCTGTAACTTTTGCGTGGGAGCTTCTAGCTGATTAATCGAACCCATATGGTCGCATCCGAGGTGGTCGTTGGTTGTTCTCCGCAATGAAATGATCGCATGCATCCCCACCTTACAATCGGGGTCGCCCTCGTCACGGCCTTCGTCTTGCTCGACCGATCTGAAGAGGCCCATCCTATAACCTCCAGCGTGATCGATCCGTGCTCCCACTGACCCTCGTCGGTAATTTCCCCTGAACTGGACTGAGCGTGGGCGAGCTTCTGCTAATCAGCGATGACCTGCTTCGGGCTGAGCGCCTCGCCCGCGACCTCGACCGCTTCCGCACCTGTCGCGTCCACGACCTCTACGACGATACGCCGCCGGTCTGCGTCGCCGAACTGATCGTCAGCGACGTCGAGACCCTCACCTCGGACGCCATTCTGCGACTACGCCGTATTCTGGGTGTTGTGCGCAGCCAAGGCGCGCCCTACCTTTTTCTCGTGCATGGTCATGCCGCCCGCGCCGAAGCTCAGGCTCAGATGCTGAGCGCGAGCGGTACGCTCGCTGCCGGCTCGTTCACGCCGCTGCTCATCGATACACTTCATCAGATGTGGGAAGCCGCTCGGCCCGTCTCCGCCGCCGCTTTCAGGCTGGCCGGCGAAGCCAGGCAGTTCCTCAAGGAGACGTTCTTTTCTGGCAGGCCTGTGACCCCCGTTCTAGCCGAAACCGGCACCGAACTGGTCGCGAAGGCGATCCAAGAGGTCGGCATCCGCGACTGGGTACAAGTCGTGCAGCATTTCGACGATGCGACGCACCAGCACTGTCTGCTCGTGGCAGGCCTTGCCGCCGCTTTTTCGGGCGAGCTCGGACTTGCCGCAGCGGACCGTCACCGGGTTACCAAGGCCGCGCTGCTGCACGACGTCGGCAAGATCCAGATCCCGCTCGCCATCCTGAACAAGCCGGCCCAACTCGACGCTGCCGAACAGGCGGTGATGCGCACTCACGCCAGTCTCGGTCACGCGATGCTCGTCGGACAGGGCTTCCAAGAGGAGATGCTGGCGGTGGTGCGCTCGCATCATGAAATGCTCGACGGCAGCGGTTACCCGGACGGCCTCAAAGGCGCGGAGATCCCGGACTTGGTCCGCCTGGTGACGATCTGCGACATCTACGGTGCCCTGATCGAACGCCGACCGTACCGGCAACCGATGCCGGGTGAGAAGGCCTACGGCATCCTGGTAAGTATGACGGGGCGCCTGGACGATGATCTCATATGCGCCTTTCATCCCGTAGCAGCCGCCTTCGGCCAATTTCCCGAGGGAGCGAGCGCCTGACGTTCAGGGCGCATCCTCAAATCACCCTCCGAACCGTGCGACGACGCAATTCTTTGAAGTGTCCGACCGCCCCCTTAACGCAAAGGTATTTTTCAGCACGCATTATCCACTCAAGATAGGAAATTTGTAACACTCGTAATTATTAATTTATAAAAACTTCTATGATACGACATAATAGATCAGCCTTTTGGCTTGTAAAGGTCTCCGATGCTAAGAACACCAAAATACTATTTTCGCAGGACTGTCACGAAAGCTGTGCGGATCCTGTCTTGGTGCCGCGCTCAAGCCGACAACTTCCTCACGATGGGAACCTTCGAGCCGGCAATCGAGGGCGGCCCTGACAACAAAGCGGCGTTGTTGAAGGAGGTCGAGGCGACGCTCGATGCGGGAACCTTCGGGGTACGCTTCACGAAAATCATCGAAGAGAACTTCAACGAGGCAACAAAGGCGCCAAGGGCAGCGTTTTTTATTCGGCTCGCGATCGTCGGGACGATCATCTACAATCTTTTCCTTTTTCTTGATGCGATAATCGTTCCAGATGTTATCCGTGAACTCATCATAATGCAGCTTGCGATCGCGACACCAATTACCTGTTTTTGTATTTTAGCGATCGGTCTTTCGAAAATTGATACCAATTACGCTACCATGATTAGCGTCACGGCTATGCTCATTTGTACTCTGGCTGCTTTTATCGTGTCGCGAGCCGAGCATGTGGGTTTGTACGGGTGCCTTTTTTGCCTCTTTATGACTGCAGTCAATGTCGCGCAGGCTTGGTCTTTCAGGTGGGCCCTGACGCTCACTGCCGTCACCAATATCGCCGTGACGATCGCAGCCGTGATGCATCCGTCCCTCGACACGCCGACGCGGATCTTCATCATTATTCTTTTAGCGTCCGCGTCGCATTACTCGCTTGTTGGAAACTACCGGATCGATTCCAGCGTACGTCGAGCGTATCTCTTTGCCCTGAGGGAGAGCCTTCGGGCAAGCCTCCTGGACGAATCGAACGTCCAATTGACAATCCTGGCAAATCTTGACGGACTGACCGGCATTGGTAACCGACGGTACTTCGATAAGACCTTGGCCAAGCTGTGGACGGATCAAGAGGACCGCCGCGAAATCGCACTGCTTCTACTGGACATCGATCACTTCAAGCGGCTCAACGACACCCATGGGCATCAGGCCGGCGACGTCTGCTTACAGCAAGTGGCACGGTGCTTGGCAGAGCAAACCGTGCGACGCGGCCAGATCGTTGCACGCTACGGTGGCGAAGAGTTTGCACTGATCCTCGCGGACACAAACCTTGGCGACGCCTTTTATACCGCAGAGGAGGTACGCGGCGCTATCGAAGCCCTCGTGATCTACCGTGATGACGGAACGGCTCTAAAGATCACTGTGAGCATTGGGTGCGCGTCGATCACGCCGCACGCTGATATGTCGTACAGTGAAATCGTTGCCGCGGCTGACGCGGCACTTTACATAGCTAAAAATACAGGTCGAAATCGTACGAAATGTGCCGAACTTGGCAGCATAAATGACACTATTAATAATATTTTAATCTCTCATAACAATTGTGATTTGCAAAAAGCTATATAAAATACCAGACGATGCATCATTCGATTTTCGTGGACGTTGTAAACCTGAGATCGTTTCTTTCGGTGAAGACGGGCAGCAGGAGTGATGAAGCAGGCTGGCCTCTGACCTTTCCAAAACAAGGATCCAAGCCAATCGATGGCTCTGTTCAGCAGTTCGTAGGAACGATCCCACAGACTTTTTTAATGTTGCCCGCCGCATAACTGAGACGGCGAGACGTATCCTACGGAAGATCCGTAATTACCCAGTGCGCCGGGAGACCGGCAAGGAACAGATGGTGGAAGTCCGTCA
>NZ_JAAHTB010000116.1 GCF_010692745.1 Methylobacterium sp. BTF04 | reverse complement strand
AGACGGCGAACCGGTCGAGAAGGGAAAGGCCGAGGAAGTCGCCAGGGAAGGCGAACCCGGTGACCATTCGGCGTCCGTCAGGAAGCAGGCGATAGAGGCGAAGAGCGCCGGAGGTAACGTTGAAGACCGAGACCGCGGGCTCGTCCTGACCATACAGGGTCTCCTTCTGGTCGAGCGCCACCCTCCGACTCAATGGCTCCAAAGCATCACGCTCAGCCAAAGGGAGTGCCGTGGCCAGGCTGATGAGACGGATCTTGCCCACCCCATCGTTCAGGTGCGTGAGCGCAATAGGTGGATAGGTTGCGAGACCAGCCGGCAATGAATGGATCGACATGGTTCTGTCCTTCCGGTTCGGTCTTGGCGAATGTTCGAAGAGGGTCGTTGCCTCAGCGTCCCCGCCAGCGTTCGGTGGCTTGCATGCGCTCCGCGTGCCGGGCGAGATCGAGGAAGGCATTCCGTGCCTCCTCATCGAGCTTGAAGGCGCGCTGCAGGACCCCGGCGGCCAGCCTGACCGTGACGTCGTCCCAGGCACGACCGTCGCCGGCCCGCTCACGAACGCTCACGACCGATCTGGCGAGGACAGAGTAGGCGTCGGCTTCGATCATCGTACCCTCACAGAGTGGGCTACCGCTTTCGGGGTCCGCATCGGGTCAACGTGCCCGCCGCGACAAGGAACGGAACCAAATGCGCCGACCGGAAACGCAGATTTGCTTCGCCGTGGCGGCGACGTTCATGCCGGCCATTCAGCCGTCCGCTGAGATCGCCGGGAGTGGCGCCACGGCCGTGAAGAGGATGCCCGCCGGATGGTAGGCGATCTCGGCGGTCCCGCCGATCTCGACCGCGAGCGCGCGCTCGATCATGCGTGAGCCGAATCCCGTCCGGGTCGGCGGCGAGACGCGGGGACCGTCGGTTTCCTGCCAGCGGAAGCGGAGCCGGTCCGAGCCGACCCCATCGAGGATATCCCATGTCAGCTCGACGCGTCCGGCCTCCGTGGACAGGGCGCCGTACTTGACCGCGTTGGTGGCGAGCTCGTGCAGCGCCATGGCGAAGGCGAGCGCGACCCGGGAGGCAAGGTGTAGGACGGGTCCGCGGAACGTGAAGCGACCCTCCTGCTCGACCCCGAACGGGCGCAACGCCACGCCGACGACCTCGCTCAAGGTCGCTCCCTCCCAGGTATCTCGAAGGAGCACGTCATGCGCGGCCGCAAGGGCCATGATGCGGGCGTCGAGCATCACCTCGGCTTCCTCAAGGGAAGTCGATCTCTGAAGGGTCTGGCGAATGATGAACTGCACCGTCGCCAGCGTATTCTTGACCCGGTGAGCCAACTCCTTCGCCAGCAGGTCGCGGTGATCCTCGGCCTTCTTCCGGTCGGTGATGTCGAGGGAGATGCCGGCGATGATCTTCGGCGTGCCATCCGCTTGGTAGGAGGCGTGCCCACGGGCGTGGATCCAATGGACCGCGCCGTTCGGGTAGGTGATCCGGTACTCGTGGTCGTAGTCGGTCTGCCCGGCGACGGCGGCGGCGATGGCGGCTTCCATGCGCGCGCGATCCCGGATGGACGCCCTCGATCCACGCCGGGTAGGTAAAGTCCGCGCGAGGATCGCGACCGAAGTTCGCCTTGCACCCGTCCGATGCCACGAGCGCCATCGTGACGAGATCGAGGGTCCACGATCCGATGCGTCCGGCCTCCTGGGTGAAGCGGAGGCGCTCTTCCGTCAGGGCCAGGGTGACCGCGTGGGCCTTCGCCTCCGTCACGAGCCGGTCGAGGATCACCACCCCATGCGCGCTCGGGTCGAGGGAGACCTCGGGCTCGGGCGCGCAAAATGGAAACGGCATCGTCACGTCCCGTGGTGACCGGGAACGGCGACGTCCGATTGTGAGACGGAGCGAGGATATGGTCATGGCTGTCCTCGCGTCAGGCGACGTTGGCGATGGCGGGTGCGAGCGCGACGTCGAGATGGACCGGGTTGTGGAGGGTGTTGGCCACAGGCGACCACATCACGGTGTGCTTGATGAGCGCCGCTAGCGCCTTTCGCGATGCATCCGCGTCCATCGTCACCGCGACACGGATGGTCTCGAACCCGATGGTCTTCGGCGTGAGGTCGCCACTGCCCCAGACCGAGGTCATATTGATGTCGGCCTCGACGCTGAGCTCCAGTGAGCGGATCGGGATGCCCTGCGCCAGGGCGTTGGCATGGATGCCGATGGAGAGGCAGGAGCCCAGGGCAGCGAGCAGGGCTTCGGAAGCGTTGGGTGCGGTGCTTTCGCCGAGTAGGCCCTCGGGCTCGTCCTCCATCACCGGCTGTGGCGGAAGATCACGAATATAATTGAGCTGGCTCAGCCGCCCCTGAGCGACCGTGCGACAGCGCAGGGTACGAACGGCGGTCGGATCCGCCTTGGCCTTGGCGACGACGAGGTCGAGCTCGCGTTTGCCCACCAGCGACGGCAGCGGGATGACGGGAGTGAGCGGTGGCTTGGCCATAAAATCTTCGTTCCCTGATTCTCCGCCCATGCCAATCATTTCGTTTGGCGGAAATATATCTCGAATAGGTATCATCCAAATTCTAGTTTAGGCTCTCGCGCACCGAAGTCGGCAACCATTTCTGACGACGAGAGCCCCGAAAATGATGAGGTTCGGCGAATGCTAGACTGGGATGATTTGAGGTTTTTCCTGGCCCTGGCCAGGCATGGCAGCCTTTCAAGCGCCGCCAGGGTGCTCAACGTCTCGCAGTCCACCGTCGGCCGCCGACTGACATCGCTGGAGGCGACCCTCGCGGTGCGCCTGCTCAATCGCACCCCCGATGGCTATGTGCCGACCCTGGCCGGCGAGGAGGTGCGTGAGAAGGCCGAGCGACTGGAGGCGGAAGCCCTGGGCCTGGAGCGGGACGTCACCGGGCGCGACACCCGTTTGCGGGGGCTCGTGCGGGTGACCTGCGCCGAGACGATGGCCGCTCATCTGCTGGCCCCCAGCTTCGCGAGCCTTCATGCCCAGCATCCTGACATCATGATCGAGCTCATTCCCAACCCGCGCGAGCTCAGCCTGGCGATGCGCGAGGCCGACGTCTCGGTCCGCATGCGGCAACCCGAGCAACATGACCTCGTCGTTCGTCGCATCGGCGGCATCGCTTTCGGCCTCTACGCGACGATGGACTACATCAAGGAACGCGGCGAGCTGGACTTCGCGGAAGGATGCCCTGACCACCACCTGATCACGCAGATGGAGGACAGCAGGGAGATGACCCAGTCGGCCTGGCTTACCGAGATGGCTTCCCGATCCCGCGTCGTGCTGCAGACGAGCAGCCACGAGGCCGCCGTGCTGGCGGCCGCCAACGGCGGGGGACTGGCATGCCTGGCACGATTCCGTGCCGACAACGAGCCTAGGCTAACCCGGATGGAGGTGCCGGCCGAGCCGCCCAGCGCCGACATCTTGTTGTTGGTCCACAAGGACAATCGCGACACGCCGAGGATTCGGGTGGTTCTCGACCACATCGCGGAATGCATCCAAGCGCTCGGGTCGATGCTTCAACCCGACGATGCCGACAAGACCGTTCCCCGGGCCGTGACCGGTTGATCCCAAGCCGATCCACGAACCGAGTGAAATGGCAGGTCCCGCCGCCGCCCACAGGGAAGGCCCGGGTTAGGCCGATATGGTTGCCGTCGCATCGCGAAAACTGCTGTTGGGTTGGCGGATGTCGATGTGCCGGCCACGGAACTGCCAGAACAACA
>NZ_JAAHTB010000115.1 GCF_010692745.1 Methylobacterium sp. BTF04 | reverse complement strand
CGCATCAGCACCCCGCCAACGCTCCAGTGGATGGTTTTGTCACCGCCCTACACACTCGCAAGATCCGGCTCAAGGTCTGCTCGGAGACCGAGACGCCGTGATTCTCGCACAGGATCTGGGCCAGATCGCACAACCGCCAGCGCACCACGCCGTGGGCGGCGGGCGTCGGCCCCTGCTCGACGAGAGCCCTGAGGATGGCGCGCTGGTCGGCGTTCAGGAGCGGACGGGCCCCAGCGGCCTTGCCGTCGATCAGCCCAGCTGGACCGTCTGCGTTGAAGGCCACGACCCAATCGCGCACCGTCTGCAACCCGACCCCCCCCAATCTCGGCTGCCTCCGAACGCGTGCCGCCCGCCGCGACCACTGACAGCGCCAATAGGCGGCGGGTCTGTGCCGGATCACGTGAACCCTTGGCCAGGACGCGCAAGGCTTCCGCATCAAAATGCGATCACAGCTGGCGCCGCGCCGCTACCCAGCGTGAGTCCTGCTCAGCGGGGCGTGGTATCAGTCGGCCTGCGCCTCCACAATAGCCCTCACGCTCTTAAGCACTGCGTCTCGCCCGCTTTCGGTTCTGATCACCTGCCACAGCCTAAGCAGTTCTGCAGCTCCCGCATCCGCCTTTATTTTAGTTGGGTCTGTGAACGCCGAGACGGGCTGGCCAAGCGCGTCGGCGAGCCGCTTCAGAACGAGTTCGGATCGAGAGCGGGTGTCGGGCATAGGGAGAGTGGCATGCGGCATATCCATAGATGTGTCCATATAATATTTGCTTCGACTATTATGTCAGAACGATTGTAGGTAGAAAAGGTTCATCTCTTGACGCAACACTGAAAGGCGTTACAAGTTATTATGGCTATAAGACATTTATATGATTCGCTGCCGGTGAAGGACGCGCGTGATCTTGAGGCATTGGCAAAAGCCTGACTGACGGCAAACGAAGCTGTTTCCAAGCACGGTACTCCCGAGATGCAAACTTTAGAGCCGTACCCGTTCGGTTTGCAACGCGGATAGGGCTGAGCGTTTGGTTAGCTGAGGAACTTGCCGATGACAACGGGCAGTCCGCCAACGTCATCTCCCGCACACGATGAGCGGTCTTAACCAATAAAAGCCAAGCTTCAATTCTGTACGCATAACCCTCATGCAGCCTGACCCGACGCGCTGAGGCTCTCCAGGGTCTTGGCCAGGATCCCGATCCGAGACTGACTTTCGCCCACGAGTTGGGCGATGTCGGCGGAAGATGAGGCCGAGCGACCTGCCAACTCACGGACCTCTGCCGCAACCACGGCAAAGCCTCGTCCAGCCTCGCAGGCTCGCGCGGCTTCGATGGTGGCATTCAGTGCCAGCAAGTTGGTCTGCTTGGCGATCCCGTCGATGGCCTTCGTAAGGTCGTCGATCTTTTGCGAGGACGCCATAACCTCGTCCAGCGCTGTGTTCGTCTGTGCCATCGTGCGCTTGCGCAGAGTCACGTCGACTCTTGTGAGGTGTCGACAGCATCATTAAAATAATTAATTTATTTATTAGCTGAAAAATTCAAAATTAAATAATTTATATTCTATTTTACATAGGGTGATAATTGGGACTCTCGTTACGATGATTATTTATCTTTAGATTAAACTCAAACAATAATACGAGTTAGTTTGGTAAAAAAATTATACAAGTTTAATTTTTGTTAACTATCTATACGATAATTATTATTCGATTTCTAGCATAATCAGCTTAAAGGTCACGGCCGTGTCGCTTGGACGCCTCAGCATTTCAAGACGTATTCTCCTCGTCCTGGCGATCGGCGTCGCAACGCCGGCCTTCGTGTCGGTACAATCGCTACTCAATGTGCGACAGGCGCTGCTGGACGCGCGCGCCTCGGAGGTCCGACACCTGGACGAAGCGGCTTGGACGCTCGTGGCCAGCTATCACGACAGTGTCGTCAAGAACCTGATGACGGAGGAGGCTGCCAAGGAGGCTGCCAAGAATGCGGTGCGTAATATGCGCTACGACCAGTCGAACTACTTCTTCATCTGGGACCTAAACGGCATCAGCGTCGCACATGGCGGAAATCGAGCTCTCGAAGGCAAGAACTTCATCTCCGGACCGGACGCTGCAAAGAGCCCTGGCGTCGCCGACATGGTGGGTAAGCTCGTTAACGTTGCCCGTACCGACAAGGAAGGGTTCGCTCACTACCAGATTCCGAAGGCCGGCGAGACCATCGCGCTGGACAAGGTCGGCTACTCGAAGCTGTTCGAGCCCTGGGGTTGGACAATTGGTACCGGTGCCTACGTGTCAGACATCGATGCCTTCTTCTGGTCCAAGGCACAGTGGGGACTGATTGTCGCCGCATGCCTGACGGCCATCGCGGCGCTTCTCTCGTATGTCCTGGCACGCGATCTGACGCGTTCGCTGATCGGATTGACGAAATCCGTGGCGATCCTAGCTGGTGGCGATCTTGCCGTGGCGATCCCCGCGGTCAGTCGCGGCGACGAAGTCGGTGTCATGGCGCGCGCCATGGAGATGTTTCGGTCTTCACTCCTGCGAACCCGTGACTTGGAAGACGAGACCAACTCCGCCCGCGAGGGGTCCGAGCGCGCGCGGCGGGCAACGACACAGGCTATGGCCGACGGTTTCCATGAGGCCGTCAGCGGAATTGTTGGAGCCGTTCAGTCAGCCGCCCTGGGCATGCAGGAGACCGCGCAGGGTATGTCGCGGACGGCGAACGAGACGGCGCATCAATCTTCCGCCGTTGCAGGAGCAGCCGCCGAGACGGCAGCGAACGTCAACACCGTGGCAGCGGCGGCCGAGGAATTGGGAGCCAGCGTTCAGGAGATCGGCCGCCAAGTGAATAGCTCGGCGGATCTGGCCAGGGCGGCTGTGGGGGATGCGGAGCAGACGGCCGCCCTGGTGCAGGAGTTGGACGCGGCGGCCAAGCATATCGGAGAGGCGGTCGCGATGATCTCGCAGATTGCGAGCCAGACGAACCTTTTGGCACTCAACGCCACGATCGAGGCGGCACGCGCGGGCGAGGCAGGGCGCGGCTTTGCCATCGTGGCCGCTGAGGTCAAGGCCCTAGCCAGTCAGACCGCACGGGCTACCGAGGAGATCTCAAGCCACATCGCGCGCATCCAGAACTCGACAATCGGCGTAGTCTCGGCAATCACGGGCATTCGCTCCCGCGTGCAGGAGATAAGCGCCGTCGCGACGTCCATCTCGGCCGCTGTCGAGCAGCAAGGAGCAGCCACACAGGAGATCGTGCGCAACATCGGCCAAGCGGCCACAGGCACCGGTGCCGTGACGGTTACGATCGTCGATGTGTCCGAGGCAGCAGAGGCGACCGGCGCAGCCGCGACCCAGGTGCTGGTGTCGGCTGTCGAGGTCACGCGGCAATCACAACAACTAAGCAACGAAATCACGCGGTTTCTCGCCACGGTGCGCGCCGCTTGATGTCGAGCCTAAATTGTCGCCGTGATGCAGTGCACAAATATCTTGTATGCTAGTGATAAAAACAACATTGCTAGATGGATTCATCTCTCAAGATTTTAAGCTTTCGAGAAACACGGTGCGGTTCAGTGCGCGGTCGACGTCACGTTGCGTAGGCGCACGATGCAGCGGACGAACGCGGCAATCACCGAGGTCATGGTCTCCGTAATTACCCACCCCCTTGCGAGGGTCGGATTTCGCTGATTCTTTCGTTGGATGGGCCGAAGCGATCTTGAGCGGCTGAGCCGCGAGGAGCTGATCGAGCTGGT
>NZ_JAAHTB010000114.1 GCF_010692745.1 Methylobacterium sp. BTF04 | reverse complement strand
CCCAGATCACCGCGCCGCCTGACCGCCTCCGTCACCCAAAATCCCGCATAGCTCTTCGAGCTCCTTCGCCACCGCGTTCTCGCCAAAGCTTGATACGTCACACAGATCGACGAAGAACCACTTTTCAGGAGGCAGCCCATTCTAAAACGGCAATGGAAATTTATTTTGAATTCAAAATTCAAAATAATAATATTAGTGTTTATATAATAAGTTATAATTATAAAATTCAATCTAATATTGGATTTACGATTTATTAGTGTGCGGCGATGTAATTAGATAGCGTTGGCTATCGACGATCTTCGAAGAAGAATGTGGGTTTGTTTGCTTAAATAAGGAAACAAACCATATGGTCAATCACTCACATTCTTACCATTTATTCGAAGGAATCAAGCTGATGCTGAGTCATTGGAAGATGAATCGCGAGGCTGTGGCTACGCTCGCTGCGCTCAACCGTTCTGCTGCGACCATCGAGTTCGCGATGGACGGGACGATCCTCACCGCCAACGCAAGCTTTCTCGCATTGCTCGGCTACGAACTGTCCGAGGTCCAAGGCCAGCATCATCGGATGTTCGTCGATCCTGATTATGGAACCAGCGCGCAATACGCAGCCTTTTGGAAGGCCTTGGCTCAAGGCGAACACCAGACTGCAGAATACAAGCGTTTTGGTAAGGACGGTCGCGAACTCTGGATCCAGGCAAGCTACAATCCCGTGCTGGGCCGCGATGGTCGGCCGTTTAAGATCGTCAAGCACGCCACCGACGTCTCGCAAAGCCGGCTCGATCAGGCAGACACCGCGGGTCAAATTGCCGCGATCAACAAAGGGCAAGCAGTGATCCACTTTGCCCTCGACGGCACCATCCTCGACGCCAATGCGAACTTCCTTCGATCCGTTGGCTACGATCGGGCAGAGGTAATCGGTCAACACCACCGGATATTCGTGGAACCCGCCTTCGCTCGGAACGAGCTGTATGCCACATTCTGGGCCGGGCTTCGTCGTGGCGAATTTCAGGCTGCGGAGTATAAGCGCATCGGCAAGGGCGGCAGAGAAATCTGGTTGCAGGCCACTTACAACCCAATCTTCGACATGAACGGAAAGCCGTTCAAGATTGTGAAGTACGCCACCGACGTGACGGACGAAAAGCTGCGCGTGGCCGATCTGACGGGTCAGGTCGCCGCTATCAACAAGTCGCAAGGCGTCATCCATTTCGCGATGGACGGAACGATCCTCGACGCCAACGCGAATTTCCTCGCCGCCATCGGCTATCGTTTGGACGAGGTACGCGGCCAGTCGCACCGCATGCTCGTCGATCCAAAATACGCCGAGACTGCGGATTACCGCGAATTCTGGAATCGCCTACGGCAGGGAGAGTTCAAGGCCGACATCTTCCAGCGCATTGGCAAGGGTGGAAAAAACATCTGGATCCAAGCGACCTACAATCCGATCTTCGATATGAACGGAAAGCCATTCAAGGTGGTAAAGTATGCCACCGACATCACTTCGAAGATGACGTCTCAGATCGAGGCCGCGATGGCGTCCGAGCAGACGATGCTCAACGTCAGCACCGTCGCATCAGCGGCGGAAGAACTGAGTGCCTCGATCGGCGAAATCTCGGAGAGCCTCTCCCGTTCGCGTTCCGTAGTCGATGAGATCTACGATCAGGCTCAGACCGCCGATCAGGCGACGAATGAACTCAAGGATGCAGCCGCTTCGATGAGCAGTGTCGTGGAGTTGATCCGAGGTGTCGGGGCACAGATCAACCTCTTAGCCCTCAACGCGACGATCGAAGCTGCACGCGCAGGGGCGGCCGGTCGCGGCTTCGCGGTCGTCGCTGGCGAGGTCAAGAACCTTTCGAACCAAGTGACGAGCGCAACCGGCCGGATCGCTCAGGATATCCAGGCCATGCAGGGGATTTCCGGAAATGTTGTCGGAGCACTCGGTGTGATTGGGCGGTCGATCGGCTCTATCCGTGGGATCGTCACCAGCGTGGCTTCTGCTGTTGAGGAACAAAGCGCTGTGACACAGGAAATCTCGTCGAGCATGCAAATCGCCTCGAACAGCGTCGCCGACGTGAACCGAAACCTACAAGCCTTGGCATCTTAAAAAAATATGTTCTGACAATTATCAAAATGTCTTTTTAAAGTGGAAAGGCAAAATATAAATCAACATAAAGAAAGCAGGATCGGTCAGATCCGTTCCTGTTTTCCGATATTGTTGATTAAAGTTCAAACCCAAAAATGAGCCGGTTTTTTTACTAATGTACAATCTGTACGATATCTGATCTGATTTTTCTATCCAACTATAATATTATTTCTTACGCTAATTCGACGCCGAGGCCGCCTAAAATTCAGCATATATTCAAAATATACGTCTAATATATTTCGCTGATATGCAGATATGGATTTTAGCTGGCCATCGCCTGCATCGGAGCAGCGCCCTCGCGCAGGAGGTAGCCACGACCCCAGACGGTCTCAATGAAGTTCTGACCGCCCGAGGCGTTGGCTATCTTCTTGCGCAGCTTGCACATGAACACGTCGACAATCTTTAGTGTGGGCTCGTCCATGCCGCCGTAGAGGTGGTTGAGAAACATCTCCTTGGTGAGCGTCGTGCCCTTCCGGAGGGCAAGGAGTTCCAGCAGCTGGTACTCCTTTCCCGTCAGGTTCACGCGGTTGCCCGCGATCGCCACGGTTTTCTCGTCGAGGTTGATGATCAGGTCGCCGGTGGTGATCACCGACTGGGCGTGACCCTTCGAACGGCGCACGATGGCATGGATGCGGGCGACGAGCTCGTCCTTGTGGAACGGCTTGGTGAGGTAATCGTCGGCACCAAAGCCGAGACCCTTAACCTTGTGCTCGATGCCGGCCATGCCGGAGAGGATCAGGATCGGGGTCTTCACCTTGGACACCCGGAGGGCGCGTAGCACCTCGTAACCGGAGATATCCGGTAGGGTCAGATCGAGGAGAATGATGTCGTAGTCGTACAACTTGCCGAGATCGATCCCTTCCTCACCAAGATCGGTGACGTAGGTGCTGATACTCTCCGCTTTGAGCATCAACTCGATGCTCTGTGCGACCGCGGCATCATCCTCGATCAACAGGACGCGCATGGGTGGGCTCCTCGATAATTTAGACTTTACTAAAGAAATATTGCCAATAAATTCTTAACGCGGGTCGCGCCTGATACGCGGACCCGATCGACAACGGACTTTCCAACATTCAATCGAAAAAGGAACCGCTTATGGACGATATGACATCCCTTCCGGAGTCCGACCGCCTTACCCTCGCGGTCGATCTTATCATGGCCTACGTCTGCAACAATTCCGTTCCAGCCTCCGAACTGCTGACGCTGATCGCCAACGTCCATGCTGCCCTCCTTGGTTTGACAGGGGGCATATCGGTCGTGGCCAAGCCCACCGAGAAGCTGACACCAGCCCAGGTCAAAAAGTCGATCACGGCGGACGGACTCATCAGCTTCGAGGACGGTAAGCTCTATAAGACCCTACGTCGGCATCTCACCACCCGTGGCCTAACACCCCTGGCTTATCGTGAAAAATATGGTCTACCCTCTGATTACCCCATGGTGTCAGCAGCGTACTCGGCAAAGCGCTCCGAGCTCGCTAGAAGCCTGGGCTTGGGTAAGATGGGTCGTGGATCGTCGGCCGGAACATTCGAAAACCTTCAGACCTCCGATGACGCTGCTCCTGCAAAGCGCCGTGGTCGGCCGCTGGGTAAGGCAAAGACGCTTGCGGCCGCCTGATCGGCGATTGTCCCAACGGCTTGG
>NZ_JAAHTB010000113.1 GCF_010692745.1 Methylobacterium sp. BTF04 | reverse complement strand
GGGGTCGCTGCAAGAAAGTGATCGGATCGTACGCTAAGGGCGAACGTGCCGGGAACATCAGCTCGATCATGCGGCGAGCAACGAGGGCTTGGTCCTGAGGGGGCGAAGCTCACCGGGCGCGAGCTGATCCGATGTGTCCCAGGCGTAGTCGCCGGTCAGCGACAGGTGCTCCCATCCGAGTGGCGCCACGTGACGCATGACGTCGGAGCCGACGCCGAGGTGCGCGGCGGCCATCGCCAGATAGCGTGTGTTCCAAAGGATCACGGCGGCGACGACCAGGTTCAGCCCCGAGGCGCGGTAGGCCTGATTCTCGAAGGTGCGGTCGCGCAGCTCGCCGAGTTGGCAGAAGAAGATGGCACGGGCGAGCGCATTGCGAGCCTCGCCCTTGTTCAGACCGGCCTGGGTGCGCCGGCGCAGGTCCAGATCGCGCAGCCAGTTCAGCATGAACACCGCGCGCTCGAGCCGGCCTACCTCGCGCAGCGCCACCGCCAAGCCGTTCTGGCGCGGATAGGCGGACAGTCGTTTCAGCATCGCCGACGCGGTGACCGTGCCCGAGCGAATGGAGACGGCCATGCGCGCGAGCTCATCCCAGTGCTCGGCGACGTGACTGACGTCGACCGGGTGGGCGGCGTCGATCATGGGTCCGAGCAGGGGGTCGAGGATCAGCCCAGGCGGCAGATGCAGGCGACGATCCTTGAGGTCGCGCAGCCGCGGCGCGAACCCGTAGCCGAAGAAGGGCATGAGCCCGAACACGTGGTCGGACGCACCTCCCGTGTCGACGGCCTGTTCCTCGATCGCCAAGCCAGACTGGTGATAGAGGAGTCCGTCCAGAACATGCGGCGCCTCACCGGCCGTGGCGGCGATCACCTTGGTGTGGAAGGGACCGTATTGATCGGAGACGTGGGTGTAGAAGCTCACGCCCGGCTCGTTACCGTGGCGGGCGTTCACGTCGGCGATGGCTTCGCCCTGACCGCCCGCGAAGAAGTGCTGGCCATCGGAGCTGGCCCGGGTGCCGTCGCCCCAAACCTGGGCGAGAGGCAGGGCACGGTGCGCGTCGATCAGCCGGGCCAGAGCTTCGGCGTAGGCGGCTTCGCTCACATGCCAGTCATGAACGAGGGCCAACCGGCGCAGGCTGGCGCCGCGGCAGGTCTCCGACATGCGGGTCAGTCCGAGATTGATGCCATCGGCGAGCACGCAGGTGAGAAGCGTCGCCCGGTCGTCGCAGGCGCGACCGGTCCTTCGGTGCGTGAAGCAGTCCGAGAAGTTGGTCCAGGCGTCCACGTCGAGGAGAATATCGGTGATGCGCGCGCGCGGAAGGTGGTCGTACAGCGCTTGCTTGACAGCCTTGACCGCGGGCGGCGTTACGGCGCGCAGAGGCGTGATCGTCAGGCCCGCCTCGGTCAGCTTCACATCGGGAAGATCGCCGGCTCTGGCGCGGGCCCCCACCGATATGGCGGCCTCCTTCAACCGAGCGGAGCGTTCGGCGAGATAGTCCTCGAACTTTGCCGGGACGGCGAGCGGCAGAGGCCCCGCCGCCTTGAGGGCCTCGAAGGTGGGCCGGGGGAGGAGATCGTCGTCGAAGGCTCGGTAACGCCGGGCACCCCTCACCCAGACGTCGCCCGCGCGCAGCCGCTCGCGCAGCTCGGAAAAGGCGCACAGCTCGTAGCCGGCACGATCGATCCCGGCCTGGGTGAGTACGAAGGAGCGCCAGCGCCGGGGCATGAACCGGAGTGGCGCCGACAGGGGGAGCTTGCGCTTGCCGCTCGCGTAGGTGGTGCCGATGACCTGCAGGGCGGCCAGAAGGTCCGTCACGGCGCCCGAGCCCTCGAAGGCGAACGCTTTCAGGAGCCGCGGCCCGAACATCCGCAGCGTCCTGTGTCTCATGACGAGTTCCGCCGTCGGATCGACCAACTCCGGCGCGGCAAGAGCCTCGGCGTGCGCCACCGCGGCCTCGAAGCGCGTCCAGCCCACCTTTGCCGCCACGGCCTGTTCGAGATCCGCACCGGTCCGGCGAGCCTCGATCATGGCCCGGCCGGTGAGCGCGAGAACGTGGAGATCGCCCTGAACCTCGCGCATGGATCGCGCCGCCCGCTCGTCGGTCTTGCGAACGGCGGAGCGCCCGAGCGAGGCCATGAGCTTCTCGAACATGAGGAGCGCCGCGTCGGTCAACGCCTCTTCGATCCCGACCGCGGCAGCGGCCAGCACGGCCCGCCGCCGAAGCGCGTTGAGGCCCGCCAGGTGTTGTACCGCGATCCGGTTGGCCTCGTCCGACAACCGCTCGAACACCGGCAGGGGCAATGTGCCTGCACGGGCGCGGTCCATCCCAAGCGCTCGGACGTGGTCCAGCCGATCCAGAAGCCTCGGCACGTTCTTCGCCGCGGGAGACTGCGGCGCGTTCCGGAGCCATCCGAGCCAAGTGAGCTTTCCCATCGGCCGAGGGGTGAGGAGTCCGTCGAGCCGAGCGAGCACGGCTTCGTCCAGGTCCGCGGTCAGGACTTCCTGCGCCATCCGTTCGGCGCGTTGGCGCGCGCCCCGGATCACGGCCTCCAGGACGAGCGCCGGCGGAAGGAGCACACGCTTACGGCGCAGTTCCTCGATCAGGATGCCGGCGAGATGGCTGGGCCGCACGATCGTCTGGGCTGCCGCGGTCAGGACCGGCAGGACCTCGTGAGCTGCGGCGCGATCGAAGACGGTGTAGCCGCCCGTGCGCATCGCTTCGGCCAGATGCGTCCGCCGGGTGGCATCGCGGCGGCCGTAGTCGTCGAGGGCGGAGACGGGCGCCCCGACCTGATGAGCAACGTAGGCGACGATGGAGGCGGGTAGCGCTTCGCCGGTCTCCAGCACACGGCCCGGGTAACGCAGGTAGAGAAGGACGAGCGCGTAGCCGAGCCGGTTGGCGTCGCCGCGCCTGGCGGTCACCTGTGCCAAGTCGTCGGCTCCGAGCGTATAGTGGCGGGTGATCTCGCGCTCGTCGGGGACCGGCTCCAGGTGGCGCGCCCACATATCATCCCCGAGCAGCCGTCGCCTCGCCATGGGCCTTCTCCTGATCGGGGTCGGCCTATGCCCGACATCGCGTCGACAGCGGCTCACCGGCCTGAGCCGTCCGTCATACGACCGTCTGCCGGCCGGGAGCCAAGCTGTCCGGCAAGATGCGTTGACAACGGCGAAGCGGACAAGAAGATAGTCGGACGGCAAAACGGACACGGGAGGTCGCCCTGGCACTGATCGGCTATGCCCGGGTGTCTACCACCGACCAGGATCTCGCCCTGCAGTTCGACGCTCTCCGCGCTGCGGGCTGCGAGCGGGTGTTCGAGGACCGCGCCTCCGGCGCCAAAGCCGATCGGCCGGGCCTCTCCCAGGCCCTACTCTACGTTCGGGCGGGGGACGCTCTCGTCGTATGGAAGCTTGATCGGCTCGGCCGTTCCATGGCGCACCTGATCGAGACCGTTCGCGGACTGGCTGCCGCGGGCGTCGGCTTCCGATCGCTGACCGAAGGGATCGACACCACCACGCCCGGCGGCACGCTCGTGTTCCACCTGTTCGGGGCGCTGGCTCAGTTCGAACGCGATCTCATCCGGGAGCGCACGAACGCCGGGCTGAAGGCGGCAGAGGCCCGAGGTCGGAAAGGTGGCCGCAAACCAGTCGTCACACCCGACAAGCTCGTCCGCGCCCGCATCCACCTCGCCGCCGGGCTGACCGTGCGCGAGGCCGCCGCTCGGATGAGGGTGGGAAAGACCGCCCTCTACGAAGCGCTCGCCGCCGCTACGCCAGAGCAGGACACCTGAGTTCCCTGTCCGTTCGCCCTTAGCGTACGCTCAGATCACTTTCTTGCAGTGACCCC
>NZ_JAAHTB010000112.1 GCF_010692745.1 Methylobacterium sp. BTF04 | reverse complement strand
GCCGCACCGACGAGGATATCGCGGCAGCCGTCCTCAACCGCCTGGACTGGGATGCGGCGATCCTCCCCGACACGGTCACCGCGCAGGTGCAGGACGGATGGGTCAGCCTGAACGGGACGGTCGACTGGAATTTCCAGAAGGATGCCGCCGCTCTCGACGTCCGGTCCCTGCTCGGGGTCGTCGGGCTCTCGAACCAGATCACCATCAAGCCGCGCGCCAATGCCCATGACATCGCCGAAGGCATCAACGGCGCGCTCGGCCGATCCTGGTTCTTCGACCCCAAGCGGGTCGGGGTCGACGTAGAGGGCGACCGCGTCCGGCTGACCGGCAGCGTCCACACCGAGCACGAGCGCAGGCTCGCCGCAGCGACGGCATGGAGTTCCCCAGGTGTCGCCATCGTCGAGAACGACCTCGCCATCGTCTGACCGACACTCGCGACCTGCCTATTCCACTAAGGATCTATGCATGCGCAATCAAATTCGCTCCCTGACGCTTGGGGCCGTAGCCGCCCTTGGCCTCGCAAGTCCCCTCCGCGCGGCCGAAGAGCCGAAGGACAGCTCCTCGACGTGGTCGGATTCAAAGCCGGCGCAGGTCTGCCTCGACCATCTCAAGGCCTTCGACACACAGATGGATAAAGATGGCTACTGGCTCGGCGGGTCGGGCTACGGCTTCGGCTATCCGCTCGGTGGTTACTGGTTCGGTGCGAGCACGGGTGTGCCGATGGGTATGGCAGCCGCGGATATGCCCTATGCGTATGCCCGGCCGGGATACGAAGTCCGGACGCTCTTATCCGCTGCCGGCATCCTTGCGCGCCACGGACGCCAGCAGCCGTGCGAGGATGTGCTCGTCCAGATCCGGCAGAGCTACGACCAGTACAAAACGGACATGAAGGGCCGTGACCTGCGTATCGCGAACGCCATGGGGTTCCACCAGGAAGAATTGGCGCTGGCTCAGCCGGTCGCGTCGCGGACGACGGCCTTCCGTTCGGACGACCTACTCGGGAGCGAGGTGCGCACCCCCGGTAACGTCGCGCTCGGCACCGTCGACGACATCGTCATGGGGGCCGACAGCGGGAAGATTGCCTATCTCGTGGTCGCCCGTGGCGGCATCTTCGGCATCGGCGAGCACCACGTCGCGGTCCCGTGGGACAACTTCAAGGTCACGCCGAACCTCAACATCCTCGTCCTCGACACCAGCAGGGACGGTATGGACAAGGCCCCCCAGATCACTGAGCGCCACCTCAAGAAGGCCGAGCCCTTCGCCCAGCAGACAGCGAAGGCTGACGCCTACTGGAAGTCCGGCACCTTGAAGGCATCGCAGTCTAACTAGCCGGCACGCCTTACCGGCTTGCCTGACCGATACTCTCCCGAACTTACGAACGGATTACAATATGCGAACGACAACGTTTATGGCAGCGTCCATCATGGCGCTGATGATGCCGATTGCTGCCAAGGCACAGCAACCGGCTACCACGACGGCCGTGGATCCCTCCGCGACGATGCGAGAGGCCGGTCGTGAGGCCAGCCATGCGGCCGATGCGTCGCGAGAGGCGGCCCGGCTGGCGATGACGGCGGCGAAGGCAGCAATCAAAGATGTCTCGCAGCGATCCGCCGACAGGATACGAGAGTTGGCCTCTGACGCCGAGGCGGCCGCCACGCGGGCCGAGACCAAGATCGCCGACGCCAACAAGGCGGCGGGCTCCGCGATGAACGCGTCCATGCGCAAGGCCGAGGAATCCGCGAAAAGGTCTGTTGAGGCGACCGGACTGGCGGTCCGGAAGGCGAATGATGCCGCCGAGGCTGCAATCCGCTCGAACGTGGCGGCCGTTCGCCGGGCGGCGGCCGGTGCGCGGACGTCCATCGTCAGGGCCGCGACCGCGGCCACAAACGCCGCACGTGCCGCCCGCGACGCCGCCAGGACCACCTGGGACCGCGACATGGTGCAGCCCCAGGCACGCAACTGAAGCGGACCGTACGGGACCGGCCGCGCCCGCTTCCAAAGGAGACCTGACGATGTCGAAGTTCGACCTGGAACGAGCCTGCGCGGAGGCGGCGCATCAGCACGACCGGGCCGCCGCCCATTACCGGCATGCAGCCAAGCATCTTGCGAAGGGCGAGCACGCCGCCGCGGCCAAGGAGCGGGATCTCGCCCTCGACCATTCCGAGAAGGCCCGGATCGACGAGGTCGGCCTCCGGCCCGATGCCGCCGCCGAAGCAAAGGCGCAGTCCGAGGAAGCTTGGCGATTCATGGGCTGAGGCCGCCGTATCGCCGCGATCCCTCACCCTCGTGGACAGGAACACCTCATGGCAGATCCCACCTCGCCGGAACCGGCCCCGGCGCATCCTCCGCAGCCCGGTCCCGGGTCCCTCCCGGAACCGCGCGGCGTCCCGGATTTCGAGCCGGACGAGATACCACCCTCGAACGAGCCTCTCGGCATTCCGTCCGGTTCGCCGCCGGAGATCGGATGACCCCGAAAGTCCGCTCGCTCGGTCGAGACTACGTCGTCCCCTTCCAGGCGATGATCATGCATTCCCGAACGAGGCGATGACGCCATGACCTACCAGAGCACCAATCCCTATGACGGGACGGTCTCGAAGACCTTTGCGGACATGACCGACGCCGAGCTTGAGAAAGCCGTCAGGACCGCGTCGGATCGCTACGGGATCTGGCGCCTGACGACGTTCGCCGAGCGCGCCGCGATCCTGTCCAAGGCCGCTGCGATCCTTCGTGCCCGCGTCGAGGACTTCGCGCGGCCGGTGACCCTGGAGATGGGCAAGCTCATCGCCGAATCCCGCGGCGAGGTCATGCTCAGCGCGGATATCATCGACTACTACGCCGGGAACGCCGAGCGTTTCCTCGCGCCCGAGAGCCTTGAGCCCGGTGAGGGCGAGGCCCGGATCGAGAGCAGCCCCATCGGGGTGATCTTCGGCGTCGAGCCCTGGAATTTTCCGTACTATCAGCTCGCACGTCTTGCTGCGCCCAACCTCATGGCCGGGAACGTCGTGATGGTGAAGCACGCGGCTTCGGTGCCTCAATGCGCCCGCGCCTTTGAGGACCTGTGGCTGGAAGCGGGGGCGCCGCCCGGCGCCTACACCAACCTCTCGATCTCGTACGATCAGGTGGACCGCGTCATCGACGATCCTCGCATCAAGGGCGTGGCGCTGACCGGCAGCGCCGGTGCGGGCAGGATCGTGGCGGCGCGAGCCGGGCTCAACCTCAAGAAGTCGACGATGGAGCTCGGCGGCAGCGATGCCTTCGTCGTGCTTGAGGACGCGGACCTGGAAAAGACGGTCGCTTGGGCGGTCTGGGCGAAGATGAACAACACGGGCCAGTGCTGCATCGCGGCCAAGCGGTACATCGTCGTCGAGCCGCTGGCGGACCGCTTCCTGTCGATGTTCAAGGCTGCGCTCTCGGAACTTCGTGCCGGCGACCCCATGGACGAGGCCACGACCCTCGGTCCGCTGTCGTCGGAGGCCGCGCTGATGCTAGTCCTGGGTCAGGTCGAGCGGGCCGTCGCCGAGGGCGCGACGCTGGTGATGGGCGGAAAGCGGTTGGCGCGCGAGGGCGCCTTCCTGGAACCGACAATCCTGACGGATGTCGAACCGGGAAACCCAGCGTTCCGCGAGGAATTCTTCGGACCGGTGGCGCTGTTCTTCCGGGTCCGGGACGAGGACGACGCCATAGCATTGGCCAACGACTCGGATTTCGGCCTGGGCGGGTCGGTGTTCACGCGGGACGTGGCCCGCGGCAAGCGCGTGGCGAGCCGCATCGATGCCGGCATGGTGTTCGTGAACCACCCGACCTGGACGGCGCCCGATCTCCCGTTCGGGGGGATCAAGGATTCCGGATACGGGCGCGAACTCGCGGGCGTCGGCATTCAGGAAT
>NZ_JAAHTB010000111.1 GCF_010692745.1 Methylobacterium sp. BTF04 | reverse complement strand
GCCCCTGCGCCCCGGCTATCGGCGCGTTGGCCGCGCTGGATCCGCCGCTGAACAGGCTGCTCAGGAAGCCGGCGTCCGAGCCCCCACGCTTTCCAAACAGCATGTCGCTGATCGAGTTGGAGGCGAGATCCGCGATCCGGCTCTTCAAGTTCGACATGACGTTCTCGAGGAGCTTGCCCTGGGCAACGCCGTCGCTGAGTCCGCGAACGAAGGTGCGGACACCATCGGAGCCGATCGAACGGTACTCGTCGGTGCGTTTGGAGGATTCCCGAAGCTCCTCATTGCGCTTAGCCGCCTCGGAGGCCTGGTTGGCGTATTCCTCGATCTTGGCGGTCAGTTCGGGGGTGACCTCGCGTTCGGCGCGCTTGGCGGCCGTCAAAAGCTCCGTCTGGGTCCGGTACCGGGCCACCGCCTCGGCCCCCATGCCATAGGTCTCGTTCTGCTCGTTCTGGCGCCGAATCGAATTCTGGATATTGCGCTCGGCGCTGTCGAAGTCGTCGCGTTTATCGGCTTTATCGCCGCCGCTGCCTTTCGAGTCGGCCTGGGCCCTGGAAAGGATACCAGCCCGATCAATTTGCCCCTTGGCATCGCTTCCGGTGATGGTTTTGCCGATCAGGTCAAAAGCCTTCTGGCGTTCTGCAACGGCGGCTTTCTCGGCAGTGGTCTTTGCGTTGAGGCTGTCGAGGCGGAGTTGGTCCGACC
This sequence comes from Methylobacterium sp. BTF04, assembly GCF_010692745.1. Lineage (GTDB taxonomy): Bacteria > Pseudomonadota > Alphaproteobacteria > Rhizobiales > Beijerinckiaceae > Methylobacterium. The sequence goes on along the minus strand of NZ_JAAHTB010000111.1, from coordinate 3,203 downwards.
TGCGTGCCATCTCCTCGGCCGAGACCATCTTACCGGTCGCGTCCGTCATCGTCGTGATGGCGCGCGTCGTAGCGTTGTAGGCAGCCTCTGTTTGATCGAAGTCGGCGAGCCGGGAACGAGCAAGTGGGTCAGAGAGAGCATCGCGTAGCGAGGTCTGCTGCCCCTTCAGCTGAGACAGGCGCGAATAGTTTGGGTCAACGGCGCGAGCGACGTCGCCAGCGGCGGTCGAGGCTTTATCGGCGCGCGCCTCAGCGGCCTTCCCCTCGGTAATCAAGCGCTCTTGGTCGGCGATGACTTTTGCGACCGCAAGCTGACGCGCGTTTTCGCTGTCCTTTGGGTTCAACGGCTCCAACCCAACGCCAGATCGCTGCTTGTTCGCAGCGTCAACCAGGATCTGAAGGCGTGCTACGGCTTCTGTGGCACCCTCAGGTGCGATGCCGAGCTTAATGCCGGCGATCCGCTTCGCGGCCTCCCAGTACCCGTTCGCCGCGGCCGTGGCCGTATTCCAAGCTGCAGCCCAGCCCGTAGTGGCTGCGGCATTCGCATCGACGGTCGATTTCAGGTACTCGGCTGCCGTTGCCTGGGCGCCGGAACGATCGCCCTGCTCGATCTGCGTCTGGATCAGCTGACGGGTGCGGTCGTCGAGGCCACCAATCTTGGTTGACACGGCGTCAAGCGCGCTGCCGCCCTCGGCGACGGCCCGACCGAGTTCGGTTGCCGCCGCCGCTCCATCCTGTCCGGTGACTTTTGCGTATTCAGCGGTCAGCCGCGTCAGGTCGCCGATCACCGGAATCGCGAGGGTGCCCAGTGAGGCATAACTCGCGACATATTCCCGTGCGATTGAGGCCGAAACCTTGCCGCCCTCCGCGGTGGCCTTAGCTAGCCCGTCAAGTTGAGAAACCGTGGCACCGGTGGACGCCCCGACGCCACGGGTCGCCTTTTCCAGCACCTCTCGATCTGTGGCCGCTTGCGACGCAGCGACACCGAAAGCGATACCAAGGCCGGCGACAGCGGTGCCGGCCACCGTGAAGGGGGTGACGAGACTGAGGGCGCTGACGCCGAGCTGCTTCAAGCCCGCGCCGAGACCGCCTTCTCGATCGGCGAGCTGCTGCAAGACCTGCGGGCCCTGCTGAAACGCAGTGGTGATCGGCGAGGCACCGGACCCCAGCGACGAGGCGACGTCGAAGCCCTGATACTTGATGAAGCTCTTGTCGTAGGTGGAGAGGCCACGGCGGGACGGGTCGTTATCGTTCCGGCCGCCGTACTTGGCGGCAGCAAGGCCGCGCAAGCGCTCCCTCTCTGACTCGTCGAAATACCCGCCAGAGAAGCCGCGCCCAATTTTATCCTCTGCGGTGCCAAGCTGGCGCTGCTTCCGGTATTCTTCGTCGATCTGGAAGCGCAGACGCTCGATCTCGCGGGAGGTGGCCGGGGTCGGCGCGGTGGAGGGAGCTGATGGGCTTGAGGATGACCCACTGGCAGCGCCTTGTGCGCGCCGCGCAGCTTCCGCAGCCTCCTGCGCTTTTTTGGTCAGACGATCCGTAGCTGCTCCGGCCGCATCGGCGGCCGTGCCAACAACCTTGAATGCCTGTTCGCCAGAACGGCCTGCCTCCTCAAACTCCCGCTTGAGTTCGGCGCCGCCGGTCGCCTGGAGGCGGATCGCGATATTATTCGCCATCGGTCACCTGTTTCTGGATGGACCGTACGATGACGATCTCAATGCGCGGCAGAAGGTCAGCAAGCAGCGCGGATTGAGCGCCCATGGCATTCGCCAACATCAACACGGCGGCAAAGTCCAAACCGTAGGGAGAACCCATCCCGGTGCGAACCTGGCCGCCACAGCGTTCAATAACAGCCCAGGCCGTCAAACCGTCAGCGCTCTGTGGGGCGTGCTCAGCGTATGGGCATTCAGGGCAGGTCTCGTCACATGCGGCGCAATAAGCGGCCCCGCCCTCGAAGTGCCATTCGGCGAGGGCGATCAGCCGTTTTTTTCCGCCTCCCCAGAAAGAGCAGGCCCAACGTAGAGGCGCTCGAACCCATCGTAGGCGGGCCATACGCTCATCAGGGCGTCGATTCCATCGAGCGTGACTTCCGCCGGCAGATCGTCTTCGCCGCCTACGCCCTCCCATTCGATGATGGCGAAGCGCGCAAGCGACCGGACCATGGCAGAAGTCGCTTTCGCTCCTGTCTGCGGGTCAGCATTGGCCTCATCTGCGCGGAACACCTTGCCTGCATCTGCCCGAGCCACAATGATGGCTGCTACCGTGTGCGGGCGGACCCGAACGCGGACTCCAGGGAACAGATCGATCCAAACGACATCGTTGGAGGCGGACGGCAAACGGATCATAGGCTTCCTCGACGCTCAAGCGGCCCATTTACCGCAAACTTAGAAGTGATCAGCAAGTGGTGGGAATTTATCTAGATGACTTTAGGTGTAGCGGTATTTACATTAGTTTGCGTAATGCTTTTGATATTTACTCTTTTGCATACCGCCGTTGGGATGGCTCTTGCCGCTATAGCCCTCGCTGGCGCAGGGGCGATGATCTTCTCGGTTGCAACTGGAGGAATTCACGAAGCAACAGCTTCTATATTGGTCGTTGGGGCGGCCGTGTGCGCAGGGGTTGCAGGCCTCTCGCGCGATCTTAATCGACGCAGAGAGAAAGTTACGCCGGCGCCGAAGGATCAGTAACTTGTCACGTTGTTCACTAGCGTGGCGGTGACCGTCTTGCCGAGAGTCATGTCCTTGGCCGCCTGCCATGCGAAGGTGGCCTGGACGCCGTTCGGTCCGGTGACGGGGGTCTTGGCCCGCGGCAAGTAGACCGCGTGTGCCTTGAAGACGAGCGAGCGAGCGGCGTCGGTAACCCAGCCGAAAGTCAGCTCGACGGGCGTGCCGGCGGTGGCCTGGTCGAGCAGCGCGGTATCGCGGAAGCGCACCGCGATATTGCCGGACATCATCACCATGCCGGGGTCGGCATCCTCGATGCGGCCATCGCCGCGGATGGTCTCCACCTTGTCGAGATTGTTCGAATAGGTGAAGTCGGCCGACACGACCGAGCCGAGGTCCACACCTGCGCGGGTGATCTTGCCCTGGAAGGGAGAGAAGCGCTCCACCGAGGCTTCCGCGAGAGTGCCGGCGCCTGAGGCCGTCAGCTTGGTCTCGCCCTGGGCGATGAGCCCCATGGTGGCGGTGAGCAGGCCGGAGCGCT
>NZ_JAAHTB010000110.1 GCF_010692745.1 Methylobacterium sp. BTF04 | reverse complement strand
GTTCCGGATTTGTCCGCCTATGCGTATCAGGTGGGCCGGTTCGTTCGTTCTGGCCTAGCTGTCGATCGACCGATGAGGTTCATCGCGGCCTCGGCCAACCGCAACGGCTAACGTCGTGCATCATCGGCCGTCTCTGACATGTCCTTACCGTTGACTTAACCCTGCTCGCCGGCCGACATGCCATGTCCGGCCGCTCTCGTTCACGCGAGTCGTGAGCCGGCATCAGGAGAGATCACCGCCGCGAGATAGACCCTGAAACGACTACGGCCCCCCTGTCGCCAAACAGGAGGGCCGCGAAATCGATGGGCTTGTGAGAGCCGCGTTACAGCCCCTCACAAGCCATAGAGCACCCTCGGGTGTCAAGCGGGAACGCCAGTTCCCGCATCGAGAAGTCGTGCCTTGTGCCTGCCGCGGCCCGAAAGGGTTGGGGATAATGTTTCACGCCGCTATGAAGGCCGCGATCGAAGATGCGCGGACGCTCGCGCAGATGGACGAGCTATCCCGCCAGGTCTGGCAGGGGCACGGCTTAGGCGCTTTGGCTGATGAGGAGGCCCAAGCGCTCGCCGAACGCCTCCACGGGCGGCGTAGCGCGATCCGTGAGGGCATCCGGCCAGTTGGCATCCCTGCTGGCCGGGCAAGCCTGTTCCCGCCCCGCAGGCACGTCGCCGCCCCCGACAGGACCGCGTCGCGCGACCGTCGCCGATTGCTAGCTTGCTCGGGACCGATGCCGCCCGCGTTGGCATCCAAATTCACAACGGGCCAGCTCGCCGTCCTGCGCATCGTTGGCGACGAGGTGGCAGCCAAGGGCGTGTGCGGCCTCTGCATCGACGCTATCGCGGCAAGGGCCGGGGTATGCCGGCGACTTGCCCAGGCCGCGATCCGCCTTGCCGAGGGCGATGGGCTGGTAACGATCGAGGAGCGCCGTCACGAGGGCCGGAAGAACTCGCCCAACCTGATCCGCGTCATCAGCCGCGAGTGGCAGGCGTGGATGCGGCGAGGCGGAAGCCAGAAGCGCAACGGTTGCGTATTTGAAGGCGCCGGATCTGGCGAGCGCGCCCCGCAGTCAACCGGCATAGGGTGCAGAACGATTCACCCCACGGATAAGAGGATAATTACGGGGACAATTCGCCCAGCGGGAACGTCGAAGAAGCTGCCGGAACGGCAGGGTTCGACCCAACCATGAGAGGCCGACTGGAATTCGCGCGACTGGTACGACCGGGGAAGCCATGCAGGTGACGCATCCAGGCGGGCGGTATGACGAACGATGGTAGGAGGCGGCACGCTCAAGGCCGTGCGATCGGAATCAGCACGAAAAAGGCTCTGCCCTCGTGCAGTCGCGCGTTTCTAGATCGGCGGGTGGGTTTCGGTTGCGGAGGTAGCCAGGCGGCACCACCTCAGTTCAACAGAGGAACACTCATGGATTGGCATGGCGCGCTTCATCGCAATCGAAAAAATTACAGGCCGGGTCTACGGCGATACGGCGCGCCTTGGTCCCGCAGGCAATGTTGCTTCACCCGCTGACGCGGTCTGTTTGTTTGATCGGAAGTACGGCCGGGCATCTCGGGGCTTCGGATTTGTCGGACCCGCGAGCAAGGCAGCTACTTACGATGTATACGAAATCGAGCGCCCCAGTTCCGCTAAAGCTACAGCCAACGACGCCGAGGCGCACGCTCTCGTTCAAGAACATGGATCGTGGGTGGTCGCGCTAGTGACCTACAATTCCTAGCCAGAATAACGTTTCCAGCACTGACTACCTGGCAGCTCGGGCATGTCGCAAACCGAGATCTAGGCCGTAGGCGAAGGCGGTTAGCCAAGCCTGAACCTACTGCAGCCCCACATTCCCGGAGCCGGAGTCGTATCGCATAACGTGCACTTTGACATCAGCCCCCCGGACGCAACTGTGCACCAGCGTGTTAGACCTCGTCTCTGCGCCTCAGCTTCGCGACGATGGCGTTGAGGATCATGGGCGGTCTTCATAACCGAAGGCGCAATGCAGGCCGTATGGTCAATGTGGCGTTAACGCTACGCGTTTGTGACAGGTCCACTGGAACTCGAATCGTTCGAAGCGGCAGCATAGGCCGATCAGGTCCCGCGCGCGATTTCCGAATAAACGAAACAAACTTCGTTAGACTGACATGCCGATGTCAAGAAGCCGCTGCGCGAGAAGCACCGCCGTTGGCGCATCCACGGCTGATGCGTCGGCTCCAACTCGCTCGACAAGCTCAGGGTGCTGTAGGAACAGCGGACCGCCGACCATAACGCCGATTGTCCTGTTGCACGAGGCTCGGCGTACGGCCTGGATCGATGCTGCGACCTGATCGACATGGCTGTCGCAGCTGATCGCTAGCCCGACAACGCCGAACCATTCCGATGCGACGAGATTGGCGATTTCTTCGGAACTGGAGGCAAGACCCTTAAAGACCTGCCACCCTGCTCGTTGCAGGAATTGTTCGACTATCGCGAGGCCGAGCGAGTGCTTCTCTCCAGGGGCTCCCATCAGGAGCACACGGCGCCTTTTATTTATTGTCGTGCTATTTTCCTCGATGCCGAATTTAGATACTAATATCTGTAGGCGGGAGACACCCGTAGTTACCTCGATAAAATCGCATAGATCCTCATCCCAAAGCCGACCTAGCAACACAGCCGACGGTGAGAGGAGATCGACGAACAAGGTGCTGGCCGAATACCCCTTAAACATTAGAAGTTCGAATACGTCGGTGGCTTTAGAAATGTCTGGTCCCAGTAACAGCTGCGTAAACTCGGAGATCAGCTCACTGTCGGGCTTTGTGAGGGATTTGTCTTCCTCAACAGTAACCATCAGCGCAGGATGCAGCAGCATCAACCGCGGAATGATTTCTGTCTGAACGACAACACTCAGCGCCACAGCGCGTTGGCGAGCAGCGACGGCGGAACGCCTACGAGCGTAAGCCTGTAGAACGGCTTCTGTCCGATCACGCTCAGCCGCTGACCCGTGCGCCCACGCAGTGTTGGACGAAGTGAGGTTTTGCATTGCTCCCCCCTACTCAGGTCCGATTTCTCGGTAAACCTGCTTATGGCCTGACCGTTGACCGGTTGTTTGAAGGTATGAGAGCGTCAAAATTGTAGAATGTAAAGCTGGCAGGAACGAGGTGGGTTGGCGTCAACCGGCTCGTTAGGAATAACCGCTCAGCTTGCCGCTCCGCTCCCCGGCGTAAAAAAACGATCGGAAACCCGACACAGAACCATGCCAGAAAACGCTGTTTGGAAATCAAAATTCCTAAGCAGTACTGGCTGTGTGGGCGTTATCGAGCTGGGGATACCGACCGCATCAAACACAAAGTATTAGCGAGTCGCTGAGCAAACATGCGGGAAAGGCGAGCTGGTGCGGGCATTTTGCGGGCCTGTCGCAAACGCGAACGCGCGTTCGTTTACGCGTCGTTAAGCATACCCACCGAGCTTGCCGCCTCCGCTCTGGAGTCGGCCCATGATCCTGTCCGCCATCGCCGCGAAGCTGACGCAGCGCGCCAAAGCCGACTTCAAGGGCCGGCACTACGAGGCAGCGCTCATCGTCCAGGCCGTCTCCTGGTACCTGCGTTACCCACTGAGCTACCGTGACATCGAGGAGATGTTCCTGGAACGCGGCCTGGAGGTCGATCACAGCACCCTGAACCGCTGGGTCCTGGCCTACGCGCCACTGATCGAGAAGCGGCTGCGAGCTTTCCGCAAGCCACATTGCGGCTCCGTCCGCATCGACGAGACCTACATCAAGGTGCGCGGCGAGTGGCGCTACCTCTACCGGACCGTCGACAAGCACGGCAATCCGGTCGACTTCCTGCTGACTGCCCGGCGCGATCTCGAAGCGGCCAAACGCTTTTTCCGCAAGATGGGGTCACTGCAAGAAAGTGATCTGAGCGTACGCTAAGGGCGAACGGACAGGGAA
>NZ_JAAHTB010000109.1 GCF_010692745.1 Methylobacterium sp. BTF04 | reverse complement strand
AAAAGCTGGACGTCGACAGACCTCGGAGCAAGGCGGCCTTCGCCGGATGCGCACGCGTTTGCGGCCGGTTCAGGCGAAGATGCCTTCAGCCTGGGCTTGTCGGGGGATCGACGTCTCGGCGCCGCGAATGCACGACGAAGCCATTGCGAGGATTGTGTTTGAACACGGCCATCGACGGCGATGGTCGTAGCTTTGCCTGTTCTCTCGCCCGCATACGTTGCATCAGGTCAGGCTATCGCTACGGACGTACAAATTTAGAGTTCGATGCTGAGCACCGTAACGAGCACGCATTGCCGAACCGCGATGAGGTTCACCCATCGTGGTTCGGTTTCAGCAACCGCGGAACAGCTGCGATCCGCCGGACCTCGCCCGGATGACACATCTCAGCAGTAAAGCGGATCGTAGTAGTACGGGTAGAGGTAATTGTTATAGAACGGTCGGTCGTATTTATCCGGATAGCTTATCGCATCGTATTTGCGATAGATCGTTCCACCCAACGCCTTGGCCGCGTCGTCGAGCTTGTCCGGCCAATCCTCCGAAACATCCGCGACGACAGCCGATTCGCCGTTGCTCAGATTGTAGAACGCGGCCAAGCCTAATTCGTCCCGTTCCTCCGACTTGAACGCATCGGCGGTCAACCCGATTGCCCCGCCGGCCAAGGCACCGATCCCAACGGCGGTTTCCGCTGCGAGCGCTCCTGCGACAGCCCCAGCCGGGCCTGCCAGGGCTCCAAGCAGCATGCCCACGCCGACGCCGATGGCGGTACGCATGCCCGCGTCGTTGCTCTCGCTCGCAACGTTCATGTGCCCCCACCTGTCACGTCGGACGATGGCGGCGCCGTGGACCGTCACATCCCCAGCAGCGTCCATATCCCAAAGCTTCCGCAGGGCCTCGTGAGCCTTCGGGTCGGCCTTGAAGACCATCGCGACATAGTTGCTCATGACGAGACCTTGCTGGTTGCGGTTTGTGAGGTGAGGCGGCCCGTGCGCCTGGCGGCGACGGCTTCGCTGAGGCTGCGGGTTGCCGCAGCCATGTCGTCCAACATCGCCGCCTTGGCGTGATCCATGGCCTCGTCGACGACCTGGGTCGAAGCGTGGACGCTCTCGGTCGCTCCCGAACGTGCGGATTCGAGCTTCGCTCCCGCTCTGTGCATCATCGCCTTGATAGCGCCCTGCTCGGTCTCGGCACTCAGCTTCAGGCTTGTGCCGAGCTTGTTGGCCTTGCTCTGGAGCTTGTCGAAATCGAACTTGGCATTTGCCCTGCCATCACTGAACAGGCCGGCAACGTTGCGGTGAAGCTCCTGGGATTCATGGCGCAGTAAATTGAGACTGCTCTCTGACTGTGTCATCGATGATTCGCCTTTTCGCATGATAGATCTTCGGTCGTGCTTGCTGGTGCATTCCTTGGCCGGGCAGCCGGATTGGCGCGCTGAGGGTATGAAAACCCCGAGGTCAATTTTTCGGGAAGAACAAGCAATTCTATTATACCTTAGTTATAGATCGCCACCACGATCTGATTTTGATTGTCGACCATTCAAAAATGCATTCTACACGGAATTTGTTAGCCTATTGCGCGGCACCAGGTTGCCGCCACCCTTTTAGGAGCGGGCGACACGATCCTGACCTGCTTCCCGGACCCCGGCCGCGATCCTCAGCCGGGTGTCTTCCGACTCCTGCCGGATCGCCCTGGCGAGGTGACCGAAGGCCCTGCGCATGCCGCTCATCCGGTCGACGAGGTCGAGGATCAGGACGATACCCTCGTCGTTCACGCCGAAATCCCGCCCAAGGTCCTGGATCAGCTGAACCCGACCGAGGTCGATCTCGCGGAACGTCCAACGCCCCTCGGTCCCGTCGGGGATGAGCCAGCCGGTGTCGATCCACGCATGCAGGACAGCGGTCTCGACGCTCGCGCGCACCTGAAACTCCCGCATTTCCATCATCGCGCATCCTCGCCTTGTCGGGTCTCGTGAACGTCCGCCTTCCCCCAGCGGGTGACGAATGCCTGCAGTTCGGCATCCGGCTCGGCCGGCAGGGTCAGCCGCAACGTGACGTACTCGTCGCCCGAGGTCGCGCCACGGACCATGCCCTTGCCCTTCAGGCGGAGCACGGCGCCGGCGTTGCTCCACTTGGGAACGGTCATGGAAACCGGACCGGAGGGCGTCGGGACGCTGACCCTGCCACCGAGGACCGCGTCGCGAAGGGAGAGCGGCAGATCGACGTGGATGTCGTCCCCGTTCAGCTTGAAGAGCGGATGAGGACGGACCTCGACCTCGATCAGGGCGTCGCCGGGCGGCCCTTTTCCGATGCCGGGCTCGCCCTTGCCCCGCAGGCGTAGCGTCTGCCCGGTCCGCGTGCCGGATGGGATCCTCACGTCCAGCGCCCCGCTGTCCGGCAGCGTCAGCGTGCGCGTCCCGCCGTTGAACGCCTCCAGGAAGTCGAGGTCCACCCGATACCGGGCATCCGCACCAGGCCGGTTCGGGTCGGCACGTCCGGCGCGACCGAACATCTGTGCGAAGATGTCCTCGCCGCCGAAATCGCCGAAACCGGAATCGCCGCCATAGGGCTGGCCCGCGTCGCGTTCGGCTTGCTCGCGATAATAGGGCTGGCGCGGCCGCTCGGCGCCGGTTCCGTCGACCTCGCCACGGTCGAACTGGGCGCGCTTGGCCGGATCGTTCAGCAGGTCGTAGGCGGTCGCGACCTTCTTGAAGGCATCCTCGGCCTTTTTGTTTCCCGGGTTCAGGTCGGGATGCAACTTCTTGGCGAGCTTCCGATAGGCCTTGCGCAGGTCAGCCTCGGAGACGTCCCGCGCCACGCCCAGGACCTTGTATGGATCTTCGCTCACGCTGGCTCCTCATGCCGGGGCTATCGGCCGAATTAGGCTCCGTCGTCTCAGACGGTCTGCGCGACACCCGCTGGCTCCTTGGCGACACTCACCCGAGCCGGTCTCAGCAGGCGGTCATGGAGGGTGAAACCGTCCTCCATGACGTCTACGACGGTTCCGGGCGTGTGGGTCGCGTCCTCGATCTCGCGCATCGCCTCATGCGCCTTCGGATCGAAGGGCGTCCCGAGCGCCGGCATCCGATGGATGCCGAAGCGTTCGAGGGCGGCGGTCAGCATCCGTTCGGTCGCATCGACCCCTTCGAGCAGGGACGCATGCGCCGCCGGCCCCGAACCTTGCGCACCCTTGGCCGCCGCGACCGCTCGGCCGAGGTTGTCCGCGACCGGGAGCAAGGCGGCCGCGAGACCCTGGACCGCGAATTTCCTCGCGTCTTCGATGCCCCGCTCTCCCCGGCGCCGGACGTTCTCGGTCTCGGCGAGCGCCCGCATCAGGCGGTCCTGCAGCGATGTGTTCTCCGCCTGGAGGGCCGCGGGATCCGCGGCCTCCGCATCAATGGACTCGGCCTCGTTCATGTTCTCGGCCATCGGTCGATCCCCCTCTGACAATGGACCGGTCATGCCGCTGGCCGGTGCCGCGGGGCGTCGCCCGAGGCCTCCTCGAACTCCGCGTCGACGATCTCGGGATCGGCCGACGGCCCGTTGGCGGCGGGCCCGCTCTCGCCCAGGCGCGACGCCGCTTGGGTCAGACGCTCGGTGGCCGTCTTGATGCGCGACAGGTCACCAGCCTGGATCGCCTCCCTCGCCGCCGCGACAGCCTTCTCGACCTCGGCCTTCACGTCGGCGGGAACGTTGCCGCCCGCCTCCTTGAGGCTCTTCTCGGTCGTGTAGATCGCGACGTCGGCGTGGTTGCCGGCCTCAACGAGCTCCTTGCGCGTCTTGTCGGCGCCGGCATGGGTCTCGGCCTCTCGCACGAGGCGCTGGATCGCCGCCTCGTCGAGGCCACCCGAGGCCTCGATGCGGATGGTCTGCTCCTTCCCGCTCGCCTTGTCCTTGGCCGAGACGTTGACGATGCCGTTGGCGTCGA
>NZ_JAAHTB010000108.1 GCF_010692745.1 Methylobacterium sp. BTF04 | reverse complement strand
TCTCCTCCCGCTGCCCCCGCTCTGGAAAACATAGAAACTGATAGATGGTCAGGCTCGGGGGCGACGTCCGCTGTTTGAAAGCCAATCGCGAAAGCGAGACGGAAATATTCAGCGCTTGCGTACCGGAACAGCGATTGGACGAACGGTCACTTCATGCATTCCGGCGCTCAGCCGTTACGGCGGGAATACGGCACCAGCGATCGGCCTGCTTTGGGGTTCCAACGTTCGATGTCGATGCCGGCCCTGTGCGACGTTCCCGAACGCAAGAATTCGCCGGGACGAAATCGGCGACATCGCGCGGACAGTCGTAGAGATTCGCGACATGTCGCTGGAGGACGCCGCCTTGCAACTGAAAACCACCGAGGCCGCACGGCTGCGCGAAGAACAGGCCTGGCGCACGTTGCTGCGCGCGCTGGCTGATCGGTTCGAACACTCGGTGGGTGGCATTGTCGCCCACGGGTCGGGTGCGCCGAATCCGGTATCAGCGGCCCTGCCGTAGCTTCGCCCGCGCCAGGGAATGGTCCGGCGCATCCGAGAACGCCGTGTGCATCGCCTTCCAGAGCGGCGTGCGCGCATAGGCCTCGTCGAGGGGCAGCGCGCGCTGGATCAGCCCGTCGGCGCGTTTCCGCTCCGGGTTGGTGTTGAGCCAAGTGTTGCGGTTGGTGATGTCCCAGGTCAGTACATTGAGCACCGCCGGCTCGTCGAGCACCACGTCGAGGAAGCGCCGGGCCAGATCCGAGACCGCCGCGTCGCGCGCCGGAAGGGCCGCCGGAAAGACCTTGTCGTTCACGTCCATCTCGGTGATCTCGATGGCGAGGCCGAGATCGGCGACCTCTTTGAGGAAGCGGCGCAGCTTGTCCTGGTTCAGCGGAAACTTGGCGTAGAGGTGCCCCTGGATGCCGAGGCGTCGGATCGGCACGTTGTGCTTGCGCATGTCCGTCAGGGTCTTGAGCACCATGGTGCGGCGCGCGTCGATCCAGTCCGCATCGAGTTCGAGGTCGTTCTCGTTCCACACCGGCGCCGCCTGCGGATCGACCTGATGCAGGATGTGAAATGCGGTGTCGACGTAGCGCGGGCCGAGTGCGGCGAGCCATGGCGTCTTGCGCAGGCCGTCCGGACGCCCGTCCTGTGGGCCGCAGATCTCGTTGACCACGTCCCAGGCTTCGATCCGGCCGGCGAAGCGCCCCGCCATTGCGGTGATCCAGCGCCGTAGGAACGCCTCGCCCTCGCGGCCGTCGATGCGGGAAACCGCCCAGTCGGGGATGCTTTCGTGCCAGACCAACGTATGCCCGCGCATCCGTTGGCCATTGGCGCGTGCGAACGCCACGGTGGCGTCGGCGTAATCGAAGGTGATCGTGTCCGGTGTTCGCCAAGCATAGGCGAGCTTCATCGCGTTCTCGGGCACCAGAATGCCGCATTCGCGCGCGAGTGCGCGGCCATAGGCCGGGTCCTGCGTGAGCGGCGTGAAATTCACTGCCGAACCGTAGGCGATGCCTTTCCGGGCGGCGGCCGCGTTGAGGCTGTCCGGGCTCCACGAACCGCCTGCCGCGGTGAGCGGGGTCGGGCGGCCACCGAGCGCCAGCGCCGCCGGGGCCCATCCGAGGATGCTCCGACGCGTCGATCCCACCATACCGCGATCCGTCTCCTGCGTTCGTTTTCTGGTCGATCCTGTCTCGCCGCGCGCGAAAAGCGTGGCGCCACGCCGCGATCCGATCAGCCGGCGACCGTGTCCTCGTCGATCTCCGGTGGGATCGGACGCGGGCGTCGATCCGCACCGATGGCGACGAAGGTGAACAGCCCCTCCGTGACCTTCATGGTGGTCTCGCCTTCGCGTTCGCGCCGCCAGACCTCGACCTGGATGCGCATGGAGGTTCGCCCGACGCTGACGATCCAGGCATAGAGGCTAACTTCATCGCCGACGATGACCGGTCGGTGAAAGGTCATCGCTTCCGCCGAGATGGTGGCGCAGCGGCCGCGTGAGCGTCGTGCGGCCACGTTGCCGGCGGCCAGATCCATCTGTCCCATCAGCCAGCCGCCGAAGATGTCGCCGGCCGGGTTGGTATCGGACGGCATCGCGATGGTGCGGACCACCGGCGGCCCCTTGTCGACGGGCTGGTGCGGCGGCGAGGCGTCGAGGCTCATGGTTCGGGCATCCTGTGCCGGCACCGCGTCGCAAGTCGTACGCCGCCGGTGCCCTGCTATCCGCCCGCAAACCGCGAAAGAATCAATCGGGTAGGGCGAAAACTACGAGGGCGTCTCCGGTCCCAAAGCCCGAGCCCTTGATGAACGAAGACCCGCCGGCCGCCACGGCCACATATTGCCTGCCGTCGAGCGAATAGGTGATTGGCGGGCCGCCGATGCCAGCGCCGCACTGGAAGCGCCAGAGGATTGCGCCGGTTCGGGCGTCGTGCGCGTCGAGGTGGCCGTCCTCCTCGCCGGAGAAGACGAGTCCGCCGGCGGTGGCGAGCGTGCCGCCGGAGAGCCGGCTTCCCGCCTTGACCGACCACTTGATCGCGCCGTCCTTCGCCAGATCGATGGCCGTCAACGTGCTGAAGGATGGTTCCCCCGCGGCCTCGGCCGTCTCGGTGTAGCGGATCGCCGGACGGTCGCCGGAGGCCGGCACTGTCTTGACGATGTAGGTGGTGGCCGCGTGGCGAACCTGGGCGTAGGCGACGTCCGCCTTGGCATCGTAGGCGACCGGATGCCAGGAGATCGCCCCGAGTGGGCCGGGGCTCACCACCGTGCCGGTTTCCGTGGGCGGGGCGTACAGGTTCTTCTGTGCGATCAGCGGCGCCGAGCGCGCCAGAAGCTGTCCGGTGGCGCGGTCGTGGACATAGAGCCAACCGGTCTTGCTCGCCTCGGCGACCGCCTTCACCGGTCCCTGCGGGGTCGGATGGTCGAGGAGGAACGGCGGGCTCGCGACGTCGTAGCCCCACTCATCGTGCGGCACCTGCTGGTAATACCACCGGAGCTTGCCGGTCATCACCTCGAGAGCGACCAGGCTCATGGTGTAGAGGTTGTCGCCCGGCCGGGAGAGCCCGAAATTCTGGGGCGCGGGATTTCCGGTGCCGACATAGATCAGGCCGAGTTGCGCGTCGAAGGCCGGGGTCATCCACAGCGAGCCGCCGCCGACCCGCCACGCGTCCCTGTGCGCCGGAGCCGCTGCCTTTTCGGCGGCGATGTCGCGGTGGAGCGGCACTCCATCGGCGGTGGTCTGCGCATAGTCACCCTCCCAGCCCTCGGCTTTGGTGACGTACCAGCGCCAGCGCTCTGCGCCGGTCGCAGCATCGTAGGCGGCGAGCCAGCCGCGCCGGCCGTAGCCGCCTTCGATGCCCACGACAGCGCCGCCATCGAGGCCGCCCTTCGAATCCTCGACGTGGAGGCCGTAGCCGGCTCCGGCCACGCCGACGATGACGAGACCGTTGGCGACCAGGGGCGGCATCTTGAAGCCGAGGCGGCTCGAACCCTGGACCGCTCCGGCCCCGAGTTTTCCGGCGAGATCGGAGGCGGTCTCCGACTCTCCGTCCTCCGGCCGCACGGCCTCATGATCCCACAGCACCTTGCCGGTCTTGGCATCGAGCGCGATGACGCGTCCGTCCATGGTCGCCTCGAACACCTTGCCGTCGGAGACCGCGACGCCCCGGTTCGACGGCGGCCCGAAGATCTTTTCGGTGCGCGCCTTGTGCGTGTAGGTCCACAGCACCGTCCCGGTCCGCGCATCGAGGGCCGCGACATGGTTCTGCGTGGTGGACACGTAGAGCGTGCCGTCCACCATTATCGGCTCCGCCTGGAAGTAGCCGGTGATACCGGTCTGGAAGATCCATGCGGGCCGCAGGCCCTTGACGTTGCCGGTGTCGATGGTGGCCAGCGGCGAGAAATGCTGGTTGGTGTGGTCGCGACCGAACATCGGCCAGTCGTCGGCCTGGGCACATTGGGGCGGCCCGGCCAGCGCGCAAGCGAGTGCGACGTGGACTTGCCTCGGAAAAGTGGAGAGCTCTTTTTGTGAAGGAGGAGGTCTCCGA
>NZ_JAAHTB010000107.1 GCF_010692745.1 Methylobacterium sp. BTF04 | reverse complement strand
GACCGTGGAACACGTTCATGGGGCATGCCATCGGGGCCGGCGCGGCCTTCCTGTCACTTGCCGTGTTCGGGGCGCTGCACGCTCCCTCGGCGATGGTCGACGGCCAGGTCTCGTTCGGAAGGATGGCGGCCAGCGCCCTCGCGGTGGCCCTGACCATCGGGCTTCAGATTTCGACCCGTTCGAGCCACGCCCCCGCCGCGGCGACAACTCTGCTGATCACGCTGGGCGGCTTTCCCGCGAACATCGCGACGGTGGTCACGCTGGTGGTCGGGATCGGGGTTACGACATGGCTCTGCGATTGGGGCCGACGACTGGTCGTCGGCGAGTTTCACAAGCCGTGGGTCGCAAAGCTCATGGATTGGCGACGATAGAAACACCGTCAGGCATACGACTCATGCTCGGGAAAAGAAGTCTCACGGGAGTTTCGAGGCCCCCCCCGACAGGCCCCAGGCCCGCTGCTCGTATCCCCCGGATTCGTGGATCTCGTTCGGATGGGGATTGACCGGCCCGGGAGAGAACGGACCTAGGTCTTCCGGGACCACGAGGCTTTCCGAAGCGTGATGGACCGGCACGGCCTGCCGCGTCTTCGGGGCGAGCTGCGACCCGGCGCCGGTTCCGTCCTCGGCGGCCATCTCGTTGGCGAGGCGCTCGACCACGTCCAGGGCGGCGCCGATCCTGTCGGCTTGCAGGCAGACCTCTTCCTCGTCGATCCGACAGGCGTCGTCCCGGGTCCACCACCGTCCGTCATCGATCAGCCGGAGCACCTCGACGAGACGGTCACGTTGCTTGGTCAGGGCCTCGACGGCGCGTGGACATGTCATCTCGAATTCCTTCTCGCCAGGGCCAAACGTGGGGCGTCCACCGTGCGGACGTGGAGGTAACCGTAGCTGCCGAGCCGACATCGTCCTTGCGATGGATCAACGACTTGGCTGGCTGTCGCTCCGCGGCCCGGCTGGCAGCGCATCCATCTCTCGATCACGCTGGCTGTTAATCCCGTTACGCAAGGTCGAGCGCCCAACCCCAAGATCGGCGGCAATCTCGCGGTGGTAACGGCAACTTATCTGGATGAGCCGGACTGCCTCCGCGCGAAACTCAGAGATGAACTTCTTCTTGAGTTCTGCCATCGGTGACCTCCTCCTTTACGGAACGAGTTCTCCACTTTTCTGAGGCAAGTCCACTCCCCTAGCAACCGAAGAGGTGGTGCGTATCGGTAAGATATAGATCGTTAAGTGCAATATGTCATGACAGTATCATCGAGAAATAGCCGCCTATCAAAGACAGAACCGTCGTCAGAGCGTAGCTAACTGGATACGGGACCGCGGCGATCGAGCTGCCCGACTGCTCCATAATCGCGTTCAGGCCCGGCGTGCTGTTGCGCGCGCCCGTAGTGGCTCCATCAGAGATGACAGAGTTCAGGCCGAAAAACTTGATCCCAACCCAGAAGGCGATCAGCGGCGGCACCAAAGCCCCAGCAAGTCCGATAATCGCGAGCCATAGGATTGTGTGGCCGCCAAGAGCTGAGATGACCTTGGGGCCTACATTTGCCGAGAGTACAGCGACGAAGGCGTTCAAGCCGAAATCTTGAAGGAAGCTGCGAGCGCCTTCATTCACTGGCCCGCCAAATTCGGGATTTCGGCTGCGAAAATAGCTTACGCCTACGCCTGCTAAAATCACGCTGGCCGAGGTGCCAAGCGCGAAAGGAATGCCAGAGATCGTAATCGTAGCGATTCCAGCGAGATACCCCACCAGCATGGCCAGGGCGAGGTAAAGGACTTCGGACCTCATTGTCGGCAGAATGACGCGCCCACCCAATCGCTTCGCGGCGTTTCGGATTGCGCCGTCCGGTCCGGTCAGGCGCAACACGTCGCCGAACTGCACGTCGGTCTTCGGACCAAGTGGCAGCTCGTTGCCGGTGCGAAATAGGGCCTGCACGGTGACCCCTCGCTCGCCAGCCATTGAAAGCTCCGCGATCGTCTTACCGGAGATGCCATGCGCGCCGACATGCACATCAGCGACCTCTATGGGCACATTGCGAACGAGCGGATCGTCGGATTCAGGGCCGATCAGCTCACCATCCTTCAAGATCAGATCGTGCACATCCGCGCGCACGGCGACGATGTCGTTCTTCCTCAAGGTAGGGTTGCTGGTCAGGTCCAAGGTGTTGCCGTCGCGCGCGACGCGAAGGATGGGTATCTCGGGAAATGTCTCGGCCAGTTGCGCCAGCGTATGTCCGATGAAGCCGTCATGCGTGACGGAGAAGGCACGTACGTCGTAGGATGAGAACGCCATCTTCAGAGCGCCGGGCGCACCGGGCACGGGATGAGTTCCTCCGCCGCTGAACTCCGCCTCGGCAAGTCTAGCGTCCGCAGCAGCGTCATGTCCAAAAATTCGGGGTAGGTAGCGGATCAGCAAAATAATCCCAACGGTGGAGAGAACATAACTGATGGCATAAGCGGCTGCCATGTTGGCCCCCACCTCTTCGACAGTCGTGCCCGGGGGCGGCGTATAGGCGCCGCTGGTCAACGCGCCCTGGCCGACCCCCAAGATGGCGGTAATCGTGTAGCTGCCAGAGATCAAACCGGTCGCGTAGCCGGGCGCCAGACCGGCCAGGGCCGCTCCAAAATAGCAGATGAGCCAATTCAAACTCCAGACGATCAACCCGATCGCAACGAAGGCGAGACCGCCCTTTCGCAGCCCCGAGAAGAACTGCGGCCCCACCTTGAGCCCAAGGGCATACATAAACAAAAGGAGCATGAACGACGACAGGATATCTGGTATCGCGTAGGTTATGCCGTAGGCAGCCTGCGCGATCATAGATAGCAGGATGCCGACCAAGAGCGTGCCCGCCGTAGAGCCCAGGGAGATCGTTTTGAGGCTGAATTTCCCGATCAGCGTGCCGAGCGCGAGCGTGAGCAGAACAAAGGCGATGGGCTGGGTGCCGAGAAGCTGAAAAAACCCGTGAATTCCTGCCTCGGTCACGGGTTCGATTCGGCTGAAGATCTGGCCCACGACGTTTATGGAGGCGTCGGACGTTGTACCTTGCGCCTCGGCGGGGCCGGCAACGAACAAAAGCGGCAGAACAAGATGGCGAAGCCAGAACACCGGTATCGCCCGGCCGCCTGCGGTTAATCTAGCCATGGTGAAACCCCGGCTTTGCCATCGAATTCGGGACGGGATTCTTCGTCAGATGCTCGATGGCGCGCTTGATGTCGTCGAGAAGCAATTGCGCCAGATCGTGGCTAACTCCGTGGCGGATCAGGATGCGCTGGACGATAGTCTCCTGCCGGTTCGATGGCAGCGGATAAGAGGCGATCTGCCATCCGTGCATGCGCACACGTTCCGACAGATCGTAGAGTGTGAACCCATGATGTCCGTCGACCAGCTTATATGCGACTGCGGGAAGGCCACCGTGGCCATCATAGATCATTTCAAAACATCCGAGCGCCGCTAGCTTTTGGCCTAACCACTGCGCCGTGTCAGAGCATGCGGCTTGGATGGCCGTGTAACCTTCCCGGCCAAGGCGCAAAAAATTGTAGTATTGCGCAATAATCTCTCCGCCGGGGCGCGAGAAATTCAGCGCGAAAGTAGGCATGTTGCCACCTAGGTAGTCTACATAAAATATCAGCTCTTCGGGCAAATCCGCCTTCGAGGCCCAAATAACCCAGCCCACGCCGAGGGGAGCCAAGCCATACTTGTGGCCGGAGGCGTTGATGGATCTCACGCGCTTGATCTGAAAATCCCAGACTAGGTCGCGCTGGATGAACGGGGCGATGAATCCGCCCGAGGCGGCATCAACGTGGATCGGAATGTCGAGGCCCAGGTCACGCTCGATCGCGTCGAGCTCACGTGCCAGGGCCTCGACCGGCTCGTAAATGCCGGTGAACGTCACCCCAAGCGTTGCTACCACGCCGATCGTGTTCTCGTCGCAGTACCTCCGCAGATCCTGCGGTTTCAGACCGAGCGCATCGCCTGCAAGAGGCACCTCGCGAATCTCAACATCGAAATAGCGCGCGAATTTCTTCCAGCAAATTTGAACAGGGCCGGTGACGATGTTCGGCTTGCTAGCCCGTCTTATTCATCAGGCTGTTGCGGACGGTGGGTTCTGGGCTGATGGC
>NZ_JAAHTB010000106.1 GCF_010692745.1 Methylobacterium sp. BTF04 | reverse complement strand
GGGTATAGCTTAGCTCAGCCGCCAAACTGTCCAGGAAGGCGGGACCACCTCAGAGTTCCGCCCCTGCCGCCGACCAGAGCTCGGTGGTGTGATCGAGCGATCGGCGGTTCGGTAGGCCGGTCAGCGCATCCGTCATCGAGAGATCGAGGAAATGGTCGCGCGCCGCTTCGGCAACCTCGGACTTTACGGTCGCACCGAGTTCCTTGAGGTACCCGTGGCAGCGCAGAGCTTCCATCCGATAGTTCGCATAGAGGCAGAACGCGCAGCCCGTCGCGATCTGAAGCACGAACGCTGCCCGCAAGCCGTCTTCGAGGCCGACCTTGAGGAGAACCGCCGTGGTGGCGAGACCGAACGCACACAGCGTGAAGACGATGGCCTGCGGGAAGCGCAGGGCGAGAAGCATGTTGCCGAAAACGATAACGAGCGTCAGCTCGCTGAAGGTGAAGCCGCCGAACCGAGCCTCGGTCAGCCAGAACAGGAAGACCGGAATTGCGAAGGCATTGAGCACGCCTCCGGTCACGAGCCACTCGCGTGTGCGCGCGCCGACGCGACCGACCGCCCAGGCGAGGCACAGGGACGCCGGTGTCACGACGAAGAGGCGGAGCACCACCGACAGCCCGAGGATGTCGGGCAAAAGGAAGATGCTGGTGAGGTTGTAGACGTTGTAGAACGTCAGTCCGACGACGATCAGGTGACGCAGCGACGCCGCGCGCGCGGCACCGCATTCGCGCTCGTAGCGATCGGCCACCGTTGCGTTGAAGCGCAGGAGCCGGTCCAGACGCACCGCCGAGCCGTAGCTGTCGATGTCGGCGGTTACGCGGGCGTGTCGGTCCATGTCGGCATTCGCCCTGCGAAACGCTGAGCTTGAGCGACATCCCTCAGGAAACACTTAACCCGATCGCTGCGAATCGCTTCGAGACCTGTTTTATTTGCCCGAGGGCGATGGGGATGCTGGACCGCTACAACGAAAAAGGCCGGGCGAAACGCCCGGCCTGTCTCATTCCAAACTGGAAAACCCGTCGCCCTTAAGCGGCGCCGCCCGAACGCTCGAAGCGCTTGCGCTCGTTGGGGTCGAGGTAGGTCTTGCGCAGACGGATCGACTTCGGGGTGACTTCCATCAACTCGTCGTCCTGGATCCAGGCCAACGACCGCTCCAGGGTCATCCGGATCGGCGGGGTCAGGCGCACGGCCTCGTCCTTCGAGGTGGTGCGGATGTTGGTGAGCTTCTTGCCCTTGAGCACGTTCACCTCGAGATCGTTCTCGCGGTTGTGCTCGCCGATGATCATGCCCTGATAGACCTTGGCGCCGGGCTCGATCATCATCGGGCCGCGGTCTTCCAGGTTCCACATGGCGTAGGCCACGGCCTCACCCTTGTCGTTCGAGATCAGCACGCCGTTGCGGCGGCCGGCAATGTCGCCCTTGAACGGCTCGTAGGCCTTGAACAGGCGGTTCATGATCGCGGTGCCGCGCGTGTCGGTCATGAGCTCACCCTGGTAGCCGATGAGGCCACGGGTGGGGGCATGGAACACGAGGCGCAGGCGGCTGCCGCCCGACGGACGCATCTCGATCATGTCGGCCTTACGCTCCGACATCTTCTGCACGACGACGCCCGAGTATTCCTCGTCGACGTCGACCACGACCTCCTCGACCGGCTCGAGTACGCCCCCATCCTCGTCCTTCGAAAGCACGACGCGCGGACGCGACACCGCGATCTCGAAGCCTTCGCGGCGCATGGTCTCGATCAGGATGGCGAGCTGCAACTCGCCACGGCCCGACACGAAGAACGAATCCTTGTCGGCCGCCTCTTCGATCTTGAGCGTGACGTTACCCTCGCCCTCCTTGAACAGGCGGTCGCGAATCATGCGGCTCGTGACCTTGTCGCCCTCGGTGCCGGCCAGCGGCGAGTCGTTGACGATGAACGACATGGTCACGGTGGGCGGATCGATCGGCTGGGCCTGGATCGGGGTGATGACCTGCGGGTCGCAGAACGTGTCGGCCACGGTGCCCTTCACGAGGCCGGCGATGGAGACGATGTCGCCCGCCTCGCCGATGTCGATGGGCGCGCGCTCGAGGCCGCGGAAGGCCAGAATCTTGGAGACACGTCCGGTCTCCACGAGCTTGCCCTCGCGATCCATCACCTTGATCGCCTGGTTCGGCTTCACGGTGCCGGACGCGATACGGCCGGTGATGATGCGGCCCAGGAACGGGTTGGCCTCGAGCAGGGTGCCGAGCATCCGGAACGGACCTTCCTCGACCTTCGCCTGAGGCACGTGTGCGAGAACGAGGTCGAACAGCGGCGCGAGGCCGTCATCCTGAGAACCGTCCGGTGCGGTGGCCATCCAGCCGGCGCGGCCCGAGCCGTAGAGGATCGGGAAGTCGAGCTGGTCGTCGGTGGCGTCGAGGGCCGCGAACAGGTCGAACACCTCGTTGACGACTTCCGTGATGCGGGCGTCGGGACGGTCGACCTTGTTGATCGCCACGATCGGCTTGAGGCCGATCTTGAGGGCCTTGCCGACCACGAACTTGGTCTGCGGCATCGGACCCTCTGCGGCGTCCACGAGCACGATCACGCCGTCGACCATCGACAGGATGCGCTCGACCTCACCGCCGAAATCGGCGTGGCCGGGGGTGTCGACGATGTTGACGCGGGTATCCTTCCAGACGACCGAGGTCGCCTTGGCCAGAATCGTGATGCCGCGCTCCTTCTCGAGGTCGTTCGAATCCATCGCGCGCTCTTCGACGCGCTGATTGTCGCGGAACGAGCCCGACTGGGACAGGAGCTTGTCGACGAGCGTGGTCTTGCCGTGATCGACGTGGGCGATGATGGCGATGTTGCGAAGCTTCATAGGGTATCCGGAAGCGAGAAGAACCCGTCACGCGACGGGCCGCAGGAATGCGGCCGGCAGCGCCGGGTGCGGGATCGAGCTATCGCGTCGCAATAGAAGGTGTGGCGTCGTGGGGCAAGGGGGCGGATCGCATGCCTGCCGCATGCCTGTCATAGGGTTGCTGCGCCATCGGTCGACGCACTGTTTCCGAGAGGCCTATGATCGATCGGGAGTTCCACGCTTCGCGCATACCGGTTTCCGTGGTCGCGATCGGCGATAACGGCGAAGAACTTCTCATCCGCTCCATCCTGGATAGTTTGGAAGCCTCGGTAGCGCTCCAGCTTCCGGGAACGCCCGAGGACCTTCTCCTTGTCCTCGGCCAAGGCGAATGCGCAGCGGATCATGTGATCCTCAGCGGGCACGCCGACCAGGAGGGGTTCGTCTTCGGGGGCTATGCGCCCGGCATCGATACGAGCAGCCTCACGCAGGGCCCCTGCTATCCGAGGTCCTCGCCGCACGCGTCAGGCTGCCCGGAAAAGTCGTCGTCAGCACCACCTGCGAGAGTGGTGCATCGGCGTTCGGGGCCGCGTTCATCGCGGGCAGTGTCGCTGCCTACATTGCTCCCGATGGATCGCCCGAGGGCGCCGATGCGGTGTTCTTCATCCACCGCCTGTTCCATCAGATCCGGACGCGGCGGAGTCCGTGGCCTGCGGCGCTGGATCATGCCTCAAAGTACGATTCGGAGAGCGCCATGTTCGTCGGCTATGGACCCGCACTCCCCGAGTCGTCGGGAGGCACACGCCAGCACATCACAATGCGCGCCATCATGACCATGTGACGGTACCGACCCCGAACCAGGTGCGTGCGTCCGGGTGGCCTCGACCGTGAAGCCCCACGACGCGTCGAAAATTCCGACGAACACCGCGCACACGCTTTTCCGGGTTTGTCGAAGCGTCAAGCCAATGGAGAGCGGCCTTTGTCAGCGGCGAACCGAGGCCCAAAGCGTGGCGGCTTTTCGCGGCCAACATCTTGATATCATCAGCATGCCGCGTTCGTTGCCGCGCGCTTGAGCCCACATTAAATATATCGGTATATATTATAGAATTTTATGTAGATCGCTCCACCCGTATGCTAACTCATTTATCGCGACATCTTCCTCTTTGCTTTCATGTCTATCAACAACTTTACCGTGTAGGGCGTCATAAAAACTGCGCGCCGCTAGATTGTTTTCCAGAACCCATAAGGTGACGGAATCATAATCATTTGAAATAAACGCTTCGGCCATGGCTTTCATTAATGAAAGACCGACCCCTTTTTTCTGGTGTGCTTCCAGCACATAAATAGAAGTGATTTCTCCAGTAAATCCAATTTGCTTGAGTGTCTGCGTCCTCTGTTTGCGTAATTGCTCAGGTGGTCAGAACGAAGCTGACACTGGGGTGAGGATTGGCAGG
>NZ_JAAHTB010000105.1 GCF_010692745.1 Methylobacterium sp. BTF04 | reverse complement strand
CGGGGTATAGCTTAGCTCAGCCGCCAAACTGTCCAGGAAGGCGGGACCACCTCAGAGCGCCTGCTGGTGCGTGTTGGTGTAGAAGAAGCCGGAGAGCACAATCGTGATCATGACCACGATCAGGCTCACCTGCGCGGCAAGGCGATGACGAGCGTTGCTGCGCCGTACACCCGCAAGAGCAACACCATTCTCTTGTTCGCTGACGGCCATGTTCCTGTCCGGAATCCCAGTGTCAAACCCGTTTGACCGTGAGAACATCGAGCCACCAACCTGCTCCATTCCGGTGAAAGAACATGGCTAAGAAGTTCGGTACCTCGGCGGACACGGCTTCGAAGATCCGTCTGCCCGTACCTCTCGCCCCACCAACGGCTGCAACTCCACATACCGCCGTCAGAGCGCATCGGCACGGCGACGCGTGACGCCCGACGCCTCGATCATCGAACGGATGCGGGCGGCCATCGTATCGATGGCGAAGGGCTTGGTCAGGATCGCCATTCCGGGAGCGAGGTGTCCGTTCCCCACGACAGAGTTCTCCGCGTAGCCGGTGATGAACAAGACCTTGAGGTCCGGACGCGAGACACGTGCGGCGTCGGCCATCTGCCGCCCGTTCATGCCGCCGGGCAGGCCCACATCGGTCACGAGCAGGTCGATGCGCACGTCCGACCGGAGCACCTTGAGGCCCGCGACGCTGTCGCCGGCCTCGATGGCGGTGTAGCCGAGGTCCTCGAGGATATCGACGAGCAACATGCGCACCGTCGGTTCGTCGTCGACGACCAGGACCGTCTCGCCTTGAACGGAGCGGGGAAGCGTCGCCACCGCCGCCTCGCCGTTCTCCTTGTCGATCTCGCCGTAATGGCGGGGGAGGTAGATGGAGACGGTCGTACCCTTGCCGACCTCCGAGTAGATCCGCACCTGCCCGCCCGATTGCTTGGCGAACCCGTAGATCATGCTCAGGCCCAAGCCCGTGCCCTCGCCGAGGGGCTTGGTGGTGAAGAACGGCTCGAAGACCCGCGCGATCACCTCCGGTGGCATGCCCGTTCCGGTGTCGGTCACGCTCAAGGCCAGGTACTGCCCCTCCGGCATGTCCTGATGACGCGCAGCCCGTTCATCCAGCCATCTGTTCGCGGTCTCGATGGTGATACGGCCGCCGTCCGGCATCGCATCCCGGGCGTTGATGCAGAGGTTCAGGAGGGCATTCTCAAGCTGGTGCGGATCGACAAGGGTGCCCCAGATGCCCGATGTCCCGACGACCTCGATCAGGATCGCCGGTCCGACCGTACGCTGGATCATCTCCTGCATGCCGGTGACGAGGCGGTTCACGTCGGTGGGCTTTGGATCCAAGGTCTGACGACGCGAGAAGGCGAGAAGCCGATGGGTCAAGGCGGCGGCGCGCTTCGAGGCTCCCTGGGCGGCCGCCATGTAGCGCTCGACGTCGGTGAACCGACCCTGCTGCATCCGGGTCTGCATCAACTCCAGAGAGCCGGAGATCCCCGCGAGAAGATTGTTGAAGTCATGCGCGAGCCCGCCGGTCAATTGCCCGACCGCCTCCATCTTCTGGGCTTGCCTCAAGGCCTCCTCGACGCGTTCGCGTTCGGCCGCCTCGGTCCGGAGGCGGTCGTTGGCATCGGCGAGCTCGCGAAGATGAAGCCGCTGATCGCTGAGGTCGCTCAGCACGCCGCACAGGAGCGGAGTGACTTCCTCGCGGTGCAGCTGGCTCAAGGAGAGGTTGACCGGCAGCCCGATGCCGTCCTCCCGCGCCAAGACAAGCTCACCGCGCACGACCCCTGCGGACGCCGCTTCGAGCAACCGCAGGAACACCGGTACGTCCCCCGCGAACAGAAACGATTGCAAGGGAAGGCCGATGACCCGCTCCTGAGGAGCCCCGAGCATCTCGGCCAGGCGCAGGTTGCAGTAGAGAACCGTGCCATCGGTGCCGAGGGTGAACGCACCTTCCTGGATCTGCTCGATCAGGACACGGTACGGCCGGTCGGCATCCTCCAGCGTGTAGAGAAAGCGCTGCCCCGCCGGACCCTCCACGACCATCGCGTCGAAGTCCCCGCGCCGGATCGCGGAGACGGTCTCCTCCGCCTCCTCAAGCCGCGCTTCCATCTCGCGAAGGCGGGCGCGGTACTGCGCGGGAGTGAGGTCGGAGTCATCGCGCGAGATATCAGCGCTCATCGTTACCGACACCGAATCTAGGATCGAGCCCGAGTCCCCGCAGGACCCTGGCCTCGTCGGAAAGATCGCCGATCAATCTCCGTTGGGGAAGCGGCTCCAGACGAAGCAGCGTCGGCGCCGCCACGACCTGATGAAGCGACGCGAGATGGGGCTGCTGGTAGATGTCGACCGTCTCCAGGTCGACACGACCGGCCAAGGGTCCATCGCAGATCCTGCGCAGGTTCTCGATGGCACGACGCGACCGCGGGGTGATGCCGGCCACGAACAGGCGCAGCACGTAGTGTGGCCGGTCGGAGCTCGGTTCCAGGTTATCCTCCGCGATCAAACGGTCTTCGCTTTCGGTCGGATGTCGAGCCCGACCAGCACCTTCTCGGTGTTCGAAAGGTCGCCGATGATCCGCTTGAGCGGCTCCGGGATGCGGCGGACGAGGGTCGGGATGGCGAGGATCTGGTCCCCCGCGGCGAGTTGCGGATTCTTTACCAGGTCGATCACCTCGATGTCATAGCGGCCCTGCAGATGCTCCTCGCAAATGCGCTTGAGGTTGGCCAAGGCCGCCATCGACTTCGCGGTCTGCCCGGCGACGTAGAGGCGCATGTGGTACGGCCCGCCGTCGATCTCGTCGCCGGTACTCGTATCCACGGAGGGGCTGTTCGGGTCCTGGCTCATTCCGCAGCGCTCCGTCGTTGCGTGATGGCCCGACGTTCCGTCGCCAGTAGCGTCTCGCGAATCTCGTCCTCTCCCATCAGGACGGACTCCTCTTCCTCGGCCACCTCAAGGCTGGCACGCAACTCGGCGATCTGAAGCTCGATGGCCTGACGCCGCCGGATCACATCGCGCTTGCGCCGCTCGCTCTCCTGCCCGCGGCGCAGGAACTCGGCCTGCTCCTGAGCTTCCTGCACCACGCGGGCAGTTCCCGTGAGCACACCGGCCGGTCCGACATAGGCCTCGACGAGCTTGACGCCGGCCGCCGACATCTGGAATTCGCGAACCTGGTTCGAATGGCTCATGCCTCGGGCCTTGATCACGTAGAGGGTGCGGGTGCGCTCGCCGTTGGCCTCGACGCCGAGAAGCTTGATCCACGCGTCCATCAACGAGGACAGGCCGAGGTCGCCGCGCTCGTCGAACTCACCATCCGTGCGCAGGCTCGTGAACACCGCGGTAATGCCACGGCTCTTGAGCATGTCGACCATGCGCAGGATCGTCGATTGCAGTTCGGTCGCCGGACCGTGCAGGGCGGAGACCGGGTCGATCACGACAAGGCTTGGTTTGAACTGCTCGATGTCGCGGTGCATGCGCGCCAGATGGGTCTCAAGCCCGTACAGCGACGGGCGCGCGGCCTCGAACCGCAGCAATCCGCTGTCGACATGACGCTTCAGATGAAGGCCGACCGAGAGGCCATTGCGGCAGATCTGCGCGCCACTCTCCTCGAACACGAACGACATCACCCGCTCGCCGCGGGCGCAGGTAGCATCGACGATGTAGGAACTGACGGTGGTCTTTCCGGTGCCGGCGACGCCCGAGATGAGGATGCTGGACCCGCGAAAGAACCCGCCGGGGCTCAGCATCGCGTCGAGCCCCTCGATACCTGTCGGAACGATGTCGTTCGAAACGTCGTAATCGAGATCCGCCGAAGTGACCGGCAGGACGCTGATGCCGTCCTCGTCGATCAGGAAGGGGTATTCGTTCGTGCCGTGGGCGGAGCCACGGTATTTGACGACGCGCAGGCGCCGGGTCGTGACTTGGTCCTCGACCCGGTTGTCGAGCAGGATCACGCAATCGGAAACGTACTCTTCCAGTCCCTGCCGGGTCAGGGCGCCATCGCCGCGCTCGCCGGTGATGACGGTGGTCAGGCCACGCTCCTTGAGCCAACCGAACAGGCGGCGGAGCTCGGCGCGAAGGATGGACGCATCGCTCAAGCCCGCGAAAAGCGTCTCGATGGTGTCGAGGACAACGCGCTTGGCGCCGATGGTATCGACGGCGTGACCGAGCCTGATGAACAGGCCTTCGAGATCGTACTCGCCGGTCTCCTCGATCTCGCTGCGCTCGACCCGGACGTGATCGATGGCGAGCTTGCCCGCGGCGACCAGCCCGTCGAGGTCGTAACCGAGGGAGGCGACGTTGGCGGCGAGATCCTCGGCACGCTGTGTAGGGCGGTGACAAAACCATCCACTGGAGCGTTGGCGGGGTGCTGATGCGG
>NZ_JAAHTB010000104.1 GCF_010692745.1 Methylobacterium sp. BTF04 | reverse complement strand
CCCTCGCCATGGCCAATCCGCAGCCACTACCCCGCCGAATGAGCCCCTGCCCGGCGAGGTCGAGCCCTGGCAGGCCGTGGCTCCGATCCGGCCTGACACCGCCTTCGTTCGCTCTCCGCGCCTTCTGAACGGCCTCGGCGAGGCGTTCGCGGCCCTCGTTCTGATCGGCGGCGGCGCCCTCCTCGTGGGCCTCGCGACACTCGCCTGACCTTCATCCCTTCAAGCCTTCATCCCTGCAAACATCGAACGAGGAAAAACGGATATGCGCAATCCCTTCGCCGCGTCGCCAAGCGCGATGCCGTACGCCAATCCCTGAAAGATCGCGCCGCCAGCCTGAAGGCGACGGCTGGCCGGGTGATGAAGCGCAGGACGCCCACCGCAGCCATTCCGGTCGTGGATTGGCATAGCCCACCTGAAGGATTCATGGCCTACCCGGCTATCGATCCGACCGGCTTCATCAACGTCACAGACGGCCTGCGGCTGGAAGCAGAACGGCTTCACACCATTGCGGAAGCGGAGCTTGAGCGTCGTTCCGAAGCCTACCAGCGCGGGCCTGCCGGCAATACCGCGTCCGATTGGACTGCAAACCTACGTCGGCGCCTGCGCGTGGATGAGTTGGCTGCTGCTGCTAATCCCGCACGTCCAGAGCCGGCCGGTGACAACTACTCACACCCTGGCTACGTTCTCTATGAGGACGTTTCGGGCACGACGTATCGGAAGCCGGTCGCACATTGGATCGCCTTCATGACTATGCGGCTCAGGGCCGCCGCCGGGGCTGAATTGAACCGCCAGTTCAATGCTGCGTGTAGAGACGAGCCGGATCAGGACGCCAACGCGCTCTATGACCGGCTGCGCCAGTATCTCCGCATCGACGCCCTGAACGACCTCGCGTTTCAGTCACGAGAAATTTTCGAGGCCAGCCGGGAATATGCGGTTGGGCACAGATGGCGGGTTCTTGGCGCTGCGGCGGCCAAACCAGACCCCGAACTGATTGTGCTGGAGGCCTAGCCAATGGGCACCCTTCACACCCTCCACCCGCGTGCGGCTGCTACCGCCCTCGCTCCGCCATCCTCAGCCGAGATCCGCCGCCCGCTTGAGGAGGCGGCGCAATCGGCCCTCGACACCGCCGACCGGCTGATTGCCCTCCTCGACGCCATAGAAGGCGATAGTGACCGAGAGGACGGCGCCGACGCTGAACCGTCCCTTGGCGCTCCAGAACACCACGTCTCGCAGGTCACATGGCTGCGCGGCTCCTCCTCCGACCGTGAACAGGACGCCGCTCGATGAAGACTGCCGCTACCATGCGCGCCACCCTGGCGCTCGGCTTCCCCACGTCCCTCGCTCGCGGGCTCGGCCGGATGCGTCGCCTTCATCGCGTGCTGCTGGCCCGCGCCGGGCATGAAGCGGGACGCGGCAACGTCGTCACCGCTGCGATCCTCCTCGCCGTCTACATGGCCTCGTGATGCGCGCAGTCCCCGCCATCCGCCAACGTCCGCTAGCCCCTACCCTCGCGGACCTCGTGGCCCTCCTTGGTGTCAGCTTCGATGCGTGGCGCCTGCGCCGGATCAATGCCGGCCTGCAACGTGCCATCGTTCGTGGGGATGCCCCTGCCGCCGCCCGGTGGCGGTCCCGAGGCGAGAGGGCACTCGCCGACACCAACCCTGACCGCTATTCCTGCAAGGCGGATCGACGCTTTTCATGAAAGCCTGCAATCCGTTATTCCGCTAATACGCAAACCCGGTCTTCCTGCCTCCAGGAGTGCCGGACTTCCGCATTGCCGGGCTACTTCTTCACAGGTTGTCGGCGCTCGACTACAGGCGGCTTGCGGTGCTTCAGGAGCACATCGTTGAACGCCTCTACCATGAGAGTTTCCAGCGGCATGTCTCGATCCTGGGCAAGCCGGGACATCTCCAGCCATCCGTTGCGGTTGACGCGAACCTGCATCGTCTTGAGGTCGGACGGACCGGCTACCGGCGGCTCAACCTGGGACGTGCCCGGCTCGGCCTCGGTCTCGGATCGGGGCTCGTCAGCCTCGGAAGTGCGGTTCTTGCCCTCGACAAGACCCATCAAGTTTGGTCGCTTCGGTGCTACCATGGTTCGCGGCTCTCAGGGTTGGCGGGATCGCGGAATGCAGGAGTGCCGGGCATCCCCAATGAAGGGGAGATCCCTACGCCTTGCGTGGGAAGGTGCGGGCTAGCTCGGAGACAGCCGACCACATGGCGCCGATCTCGGTCGCGGCCCTGCTATCGGGATCGTACTCGTTCACGCTCTGCCCGCTGATGAGGGCGTGGGATAGGCTGGCACGCTGAGACACCTGACCCGGTAGGACCGGAGCACCCATGCTGGTCAGCACCGCCCGCGCTTCAGCGACGATGGAAGTCTCGGCCTCGCGGGTG
Source organism: Methylobacterium sp. BTF04 (assembly GCF_010692745.1). Classification (GTDB taxonomy): domain Bacteria; phylum Pseudomonadota; class Alphaproteobacteria; order Rhizobiales; family Beijerinckiaceae; genus Methylobacterium. The sequence goes on along the minus strand of NZ_JAAHTB010000104.1, from coordinate 2,015 downwards.
ATCGGCGGCGCCGCATTAATGATGCAGGCGATAGGGGCTTTCAGACTTCGCGCCATTGCCAAGGTGGCGGCCACCGCATCGAGGTCGAACGGGCCAGGCCGGACGGGGACAACGGTCACTGTGGCGCGGGACATCATTGAGGCTGTCAGGGCGGCGTTGTGCGGCGGGCTGTCGATCACGGCCCACGCGATCCCGTCAGCCCGTGCCGCGTCTAGCGTCTCACCGATGGTATTGCCGTCCGCCTTCGCCAACAGCGGCGTCGCGGCCTCTCGGCGCTTGTACCAGAACGATAGCGAACCCTGCGGATCGGCATCAATGAGAAGGGTGCGCCCGTCGCGCTCGGACAGCGCGCCGAAGTGAGCGGCCAAGGTGCTCTTGCCGCTGCCGCCTTTCTGCGTCGCAATCAGGATCACATGCATTGCGGGGGTCCGGCAGTCAGGAAGCGAGGCATCACGGCATGATGCTATCGCGGCATTAAGGGATTGCTCAACGCCGGGGAAGCGGATGGCCGACAATCCGGCACACCTTTTTTCCTCGTTGCAGGTATGCAGGCTTCCATGGTTTCAGCTTGTGATGCAACGCTGATCGTATAACTTCCGATAAGGCGCATTCTCGGAAGTTACAGTGTTAGACTGTATCAATGGCGACGGTCGTTGCGATAGACGAAACCAAAGGAGCACGGCTTCGCGTGAAGCCAGCCTATGGCTCGCCGTGCAACGGTTGCGGCTACTGCTGTGTGACGCAGGCCTGCGCGGTCGCCCTCGAACACATCCCCGATCATCCGGCCGGGGGGCCGTGCCAAGCGCTGGAGTATTAAGGACGGTCGGTTCGTCTGCAGAATGATCTGCCGGCCGGGGCACTACATGCAGCTACCCAACGATTGGGCCGACGAAGTGCTCGGGGACATGATCGCGGCGGCGCTCGGCGCGGGGAGGGGATGCGGAATTCTGAAGCGCAAACGCTTCCCTTCCCGGTTTTTGCCGAAGCGGCCAGCCTTCTCCCCGCTAGTGCACTCGCGCTGGTCCAGACCTATCAGCAGGCATCGAAGGCCAGCGCCACCGTGCGCGCCTATAAATCGGATGCGGTGGTGTTTGCGGCGTGGTGCGCTGGGCACGGGGTCTCGGCGCTGCCAGCGTCATCCGAGACCGTGGCGGCCTTACTCTCCCACGAAGCTGCGGCTGGGCTCGCGTCTTCCACGATCGGCCGGCGGCTCTCGGCCATCGCCTACGCGCACAAGCTCGCCGATCTGCCGGACCCTGGCGCGCACGAGACAGTCCACGCGGTCATCAAGGGCATCCGGCGCCGGCCGGATGTCGAGCCCCGGCAAAAGACGGCGGCCACTACCAAAATCATTGTGGCCATGCTCTCGCACATTCCCGCTGGGCTTGCGGGCAAGCGCGATCGCGCGCTGCTCGCGCTCGGGTTCGCAGGGCGCCTTCAGACGATCGGAGTTGGCCGCGCTGCAGGTCTCAGACCTGACAGACCACGCCGATGGCCTGCGGGTGCTGATCCGGCGCTCGAAGACCGACCAGGAGGGCAGGGGGTTCGAAAAGGCGATCCCGCATGGCCGGTACGTTCGGCCGGTGGCGCTCCTGCGCGACTGGCTCGACCCTACCAGGATCACGGACGGGCCGGTGTTCAGACCGGTGTCGCGGTCAGGGCGCATTCGGGCCGAAGCCCTGACGGATCGGAGCATCGGGAAGCGCTACGCCGAGGCCGCTGGGTTCGACCCCGCGCTGTTTGCCGGTCACAGCCTACGAGCCGGCTACATCACGACGGCGGCCGAGCGCGGCGCGGATCTCTCTCGCATCATGGATCAGTCAGGTCACCGTGATCCGAGGACGGTGGTCGGGTACATCCGGCGGGCGAACGCCTTCAAGGATCACAGCGGGTCGGGGTTTTTGTGAAGCACCATAAGTGGACGAGATGGTACGCATACCAAGTTCACCCGAAGGTTGTATGAGGTGGTGCTGGAAATCTGGACAGGAGGCTAAGCTATCCCCGACGTGAGGGAT
>NZ_JAAHTB010000103.1 GCF_010692745.1 Methylobacterium sp. BTF04 | reverse complement strand
CGGATCGCGTCCGGTAGCTGATGCACCTCGACGACGCGCCGGGTCCGGTCGGGCAAGGGAGTGGGTAATTACTCGTAAATGATGTTCGCGTAGGCCTATTCAGCGCAACTGGGCGGGGGATCGTGATACTTTATCATTGTACTTTGATGATTAAGAATGGATGATTATCTGATCGCGATTTTAGGATAGACCCGATCAAAACAAGTTCGAATCCTGAATGATCGATGAAGATAATGATGTTCAAGACGGATTGGATGATGTCAATTCGAACGAAGATATTTTTCGGGTGCATCAGCCTTGCGTTCGTCACTATTCTGATAGGATTCCTGTCGCAGGGCGCTCAGACCAAGCTCAGCGACACCGCTTTAGAAATTTACGACGACGCTTTTCAGTCGATGAATTATCTACGGTCGGCGCAGTCGATCATTCTGGGTGTTTCGAGGGACGTGGCGGTCGGCGAAAACAACAGAGCCGTTTTCATCGACCAGATCCAATCCGCCCTCGATGCCCTGGATGTGGTGCGCGAACGGACGATGTCTCAACGCGGCGATGAGATCGCCAAACACCTTCAGACCTCCGTATCAAACCTTCAAGCCCTGCTCAGAGATTCCACGGATATTCCGGCCCGTCGTGACTTCCAAGCGGTGGAACAGACCTTCGACAAGGCGGTCAGTCTCTACGCCAGCGACGGATTTCAAAAGCGCCGTTTGGCAGAGGCTCTGGTGCAGGAGACGCGCATACAGACCTATGCCGCCATGCTGGGCTCGGTGTTGATCGCTTTCATCATCACCCTGTTGCTCAACCGTGCCATCGTCCCGTCGATACAACAATCCGTCAGGGTGGCGACCGCGATCGCCTCGGGAAAGCTGGATAATCGCATCGAAGGCCAGGGATCGAGCGAGACCGGCCTGCTGCTGCAGGCGCTGGCCACCATGCAGCAGAGCATCTCCGAGAAGATCGGCTTTATCGAAAGGCTGATGGCGCAGCAGGCCTCAAGCTACGATGTCGAGATCGCCGCGCAGAACGCTCGTTTCGAGACCGCCCTCGATCACATGACGCTGGGCCTGCGAATGTTCGATGTCGGCAACGTCCTCGTCGTCGAGAATCGACGCTTCTCCGAGTTGTTCAGCACCGAGGAAGCGGTGGCCGGTGTGACCGGTACGCATCTGCTCCCAATGCCGCAGGGCGCCTACCCGGTGGGCAGTCTCCCGGCCAGTTCGGGATCGCATCACTGTGTTCTGGAGGACGGGCGGACAATCGAGGTATCGGCGGAGGCAATGGCCGGCGGCGGCCGGGTCGTCACCTACGAGGACATCACCGACAGGCAGCGCGCGGAAGCCCGCCTGTCTCACATGGTTCGCCACGATGCGCTAACCGGATTGCCGAATCGCGTCCTGTTCCGCGAGCATCTCCATCTAGAAAAGAGCGCCGAGCACGGCGGCGGCGTCCTATCTGTGCTCTGCCTCGATCTCGATCGGTTCAAAGCCGTCAACGACACGTTGGGCCATCCCGTGGGCGACGAACTTCTACGTGAGACGGCCAGGCGACTCCTTAGCACCATAGGCGAGGCTGGCATGGTCGTTCGACTCGGCGGCGACGAATTCGCCATTGTTCAGGTTTTCGCGAACGGGAGAGCGGACGCCGAAGGCCTGGCTTTGCGGATCATCGAGGTACTGAGCCCCCCCTTCGAGATCGATGGGCATTACATCTCCATCGGCGTCAGTGTCGGCATCGCCCAGGTCGCGGACGGCACCGAGACGCCCGACGCACTGCTGAAGAACGCCGATCTGGCCCTCTACAGCGCCAAGGCCGAAGGCGGGAGCATCCATCGCTTCTTTGAGCCAAGCATGAACGCGCGCGTTCAGATGCGGCGGCGGATGGAAGTCGATCTCCGGGTCGCCATCGCCGACCAACAGTTCGAGGTCTATTACCAGCCCCTGGTCAATGCAAAGAGCGGTTTGGTTGTGGCGTTCGAGGCGCTCTTGCGTTGGCACCATCCGGAACGGGGCATGGTGTCGCCTGCCGAATTCATCCCCATCGCGGAGGAAACAGGGCTGATTCCAGTGATCGGCCTGTGGGTGCTGAACCGCGCCTGCCGCGACGCGACGGCCTGGCCGAGCGACGTCAAGGTCGCGATCAATCTCTCGCCGTTGCAGTTCCGGTACCGAAACCTCGTTAGCGATGTCGAAGGGGCGCTCCGGACGTCGGGCCTCGCCCCCAGCCGGCTCGATCTCGAGATTACGGAATCGCTGATGCTGCAGAATTCCGACGTCACCCTCACGACGCTTCACGCCCTGCGCGCCCTCGGAATTGGCATCGCGATGGACGATTTCGGAACCGGGTTCTCCTCGCTGAGCTACTTATGCCAATTTCCTTTTGATAAAATTAAGATCGATCGAAGTTTTATTCGTGAGATGATCGATAACAAGGACGGTCTTGCGATTGTCAATGCCGTTATTATGCTTGGGGAATCCCTGAGAATGAATGTCGTTGCCGAAGGTGTCGAGACAGTTGAACAGAGAGATCTGCTCTGCCAGGCAGGTTGCCATGAGCTTCAAGGTTATCTCTTCAGCCGGCCGCACCCTGAGCGCGACGTTGCAAAAATAATCAGTTTGATATATTCAAAATATACTGTACAATGAAATATATTAAAAATATAGAAGAATATTTTTGTTTAGATTATAGATTTTTGATTTCAATAGAGCAAAATGCGTCTTCTCGCGCCATGAGCGGCGATATCCAGGCCGGATGTCACCCGAGCGAACCGGCAAGGCGCCACGTTGCCTACTGAGACCGACATCCTAAAGTGGCGGTGGCAGCATCGGACCGGGCGGTGGTAGGATGAACGACAAGAATGAAAACCGGCTCTTCGGACGACCATTCATGAAGACGCCGGTTCTGGCGGGCGCCCTGCTCGGGGTCCTACTGTCGTTCTTATGTGCGGCCGCGCAGTCGGGGCCCTTCAACCCGGACACCGATCCGAGCCGGATCCGATGGACCCAGCTCACCCCGCGGTTGGGGCCTGCCCCCGACGTGCGCGGACAGAGGTTCGGCATCGTGCTGAAAACCCAGACCAACGAGTATTGGCGCATGATGGCCGTGGGCTATCGCCGGCGTGCGGCGGCCGACGGCATTAAGCTCGACATCCAGGCGGCGCAGAGCGAGGCCGATCAGCTGCGCCAGTTGTCGATCATGCAGAATATGATCGGAAGCCGGTACAAGGCCCTTCTGATCTCGCCGATCTCAGCCTTCAATCTCCAGCCCGCCATTGACGAGGCCGTCGCCGCCAAGCTTCCGGTGGTCGATATGGACGGAGCCGTCGTCGACAGCGTCGCGCATTTCGTTGGGCCGGTAAATCGCGAAATGGGCGTCCGGGTCGCGCAGTGGTTCATCCGGCATTACCAGTCGGGAGGGAAGGTCGCGGTGATCGAAGGCCAGGCCGGGGTGTTCTCTACCGTCCAGCGCTCGGCGGGATTTCGCGAGACCCTTCTGGCCACGGCGAAGTTCGAGATCGTCGCTAGCGTCTCGGGGCAATGGGACCGCCAGCAGGCCTTCGACGTGACGAAGAAGATCATCCAGCAGACACCGGACATCATCGGATTCTACTGTAACAACGACACGATGGCGCTGGGATCGGTGGAGGCGGTCAGATCGATGGGGGCCCTCGATCGGATCAGGGTTTTTGGCAGCGACGGGACGTCGGCCGCATATGCGTCGATCACGGCAGGCGATCTGACCGGAACCGTCGATATCTTCCCGATGATGATCGGTGAGCTGGGATTGGATGTGGCCTCGCGTCTTTCGGCGAACCAGTCCGTTCCGCGAGTCGTCGAAACCCCTCAGGTTCTGGTGACCCGCGACAACATCGCCCGCTATGGGACGGGTGAGGACACAAGACGCAAGTCTCTCACCGAAGACGAGATTCGTGTCGATATTCGATACTCACGGTAGGCCTTCGTCCGGGGGGGCTGGATCCGGGACGTTGACGGCGCCGGATCACCCGCGCCCCACCGGTGAGACGAGGCCGGCGCCCACTGCGATCCACACGAGGTGCCAGTCGATGCGGGCGCCGAGCTTGGTCTTGATCAGCGACTGGTTGTTCTAGACGGTCTTCGTGCTGAAGTAGATGACCCTTGGCCTGCCCCCTGAAAGTGTCTCTTCGCCGAGTTTGGTGGATTGGGTTGTTGGGAGGGATGCCGGGAGGTAGTGATCCTCCCCCGGTTCCACGGTTCTCCCGCATTTTGCGTGGATTACGCAGCGAGGAGAATGCGGCGTCGAATGAGGGGGAAATCAGCGCGTCCGTACATGGTCCGCTTGAGCATCTTCAGCCTGCTGATCTGGCCTTCCGCTTGGCCGTTGCTCCACGACGTCGTCAATGCGGCGCGCACCGCTGTTCCGTCCCGCTCCAGGGCTGCCGCGAACGTCCTGAGAGCCGGCATGTCACTGAGATGTGCCGCGTCGAGCCAGATGTCGAGTTCGCCGGCGGGATCAGAGGGCGGGGTGCCATCGACGCAGCAGCTGCGGACC
>NZ_JAAHTB010000102.1 GCF_010692745.1 Methylobacterium sp. BTF04 | reverse complement strand
TCGAGAAACGCAGCGCTACCCAAACCGCTCTCCACTAAACCGAAGCAAGTCCAGACAGGTGTGAGAAGGTGTGCACCGCCGCCGGATCGGTGAAGTCGTCCGCCGGCACATAGACGGCCTGGATGGAGGTGATGGCGCCGCTGTCGGTGTTAGCGATGCGCTCCTCGAGGCCTGAGAGCTCGGTGCCCATGGTGGGCTGATACCCCAGACGGGACGGCATCTGTCCCATCAAGCCGGACACCTCCATGCCGGCCTGGATGAACCGAAAGATGTTGTCCACCAGCAGCAGGACGTCACGCTGCTCGTCGTCGCGGAAGTATTCAGCCATGGTCAACGCGGCATGGCCGACACGGAAACGGGCGCCGGGCGGCTCGTTCATCTGGCCGAAAACCATCACCATATTCGGAAGCACGCCGGCATCCTTCATGGCCTCATAGAGTTCCTGGCCTTCGCGACACCGCTCGCCTATGCCGCAAAAGATGCTGACCCCGGCGTGGTGGCCGATCATGTTGTGAATCATTTCAGTGAGCAGCACGGTCTTGCCGACGCCCGCGCCGCCGAACAGCCCCGCCTTGCCGCCGCGTTCCAACGGCACAAGGACGTCGATGACCTTGATGCCGGTCTCAAAGATTTCCGACTTGGTGGACCGTCTCGTGAGCGACGGCGGGGCCCGATGGACCGAGCGCCACTCAACGCCGGACAAAGGTGTTCCGCGGTCAATGGGATCTCCGAACACATCGAACATCCTCGAGAGCACCGCCTCGCCTACAGGCGCTTTCAACGGTCCGCCGGTGTCCTCGACGGCCATTCCCCGAGCCAGGCCTTGGGTGGGTGTCAGTGAGATCCCGCGCACGTGGTGCTCGTCCTGCTGCGCCAGAACTTCGATCACGATCTGCCTGTCGGCTCCCGCGCGCAGCACGGAATAGATGGCTGGCAGATGATCTTCGAACCGGCTGTCGACCACACTGCCGCGCACGGCGGTGACGACGCCCAAGTTCACGGCCGGCAGGGAGCGGCGGATCATGGCTCTAAACTGTGCTGGTGTTCCACGTTTCAGCAGCCTTCGGACTTCGATCGGTGATCCATTGGAGGGCCTGGTCGGCGGCGCTCTTGTCGAACACCCTGATCTGTGGATGGAGGAAGACTTTGACCGCCCCCACCAGCCAATGCTGCCAGTCGTGCTGCGCGATAACGGCGATCCGCTCCACCCTCTTCTGATGGGTTTTCACGAAGGCGGCATGCTGTTCCAGGGCAGCCGTGCTGTCCCAGCCGTCCAACTGCGTCGCATCGATCAGGACCCGAACCTTGCCCTCATGCTTAAGGATGGAATCAAGTTTTTGGGCCAAGTGCGCGAAGTCGTCGGCGCTCAGTTTTACAGGCGCGATAATTTTCAGCACACCCGGGGAGATGACTTCGAGTTTTATCATGCGGCTACGACCGGATCACGAGATCGCCGGCGGAGCGGCGCGCGACGGTGCGTTCAGGGGCGCCTCGGAGAAGTTTTTTGCCTCTCCATTCGCCCCAGCAGATTTGGCGGCTTTCTCCTGCAGATCGAGGAAGGGCTTAATGATGTCGATCGGCATCGGGAAGATGATGGTGGAGTTCTGTTCGGCGCCGATTTCGGTGAGGGTCTGAAGGTAGCGCAACTGCATAGCGGCCGGAATGCTCGACAGGATCGTGGCGGCGTTGACGAGCGTCTGTGACGCCTGGAATTCTGCTTCGGCGTGAATGATCTTGGCGCGGCGATCCCGTTCGGCCTCGGCCTGCTTGGCGATGGCGCGGACCATATTTTCTGTCAGCTCGACGGTGCGAATCTCGACATTGCTGACTTTGATGCCCCAGGTTTCGGTCTGGGTGTCGAGGATGCTTTGCACGTCCTCGCTCAGCTTCTTGCGCTCCGAGAGCATCTCATCGAGCTCGTGTTGGCCCAGGACTGCCCGCAGCGTCGTCTGGGCCAACATGTTGGTGGCCGGCAGATAGTCCTGAACCTGAATGATCGCGCGCTCGGGGTCGACGACCTTGAAATAAAGCACGGCATCGACTTTCATCGACACGTTATCTCTTGATATGACGTTCTGTGTCGGAATTTCAATCACTTGGATTCGAAGGTCGACTCGAACCATTTCCTGAACGAAAGGTAGCAGAAGCACCAAGCCAGGGCCTCTAACACCTTGAAATTTGCCGAGAGTGAATACGACAGCCCGCTCGTACTGGCGCAGAATCTTTATGCTTGCGAACAAGCACACCATTACGAAAACGAATGCGATCGGACCTACAAAGACGAACGAGGAAAACATAGACTTAGTCCTTCGCGGAATAGCGACGTGCCGCCGATTTTAGGGCTGGCGAAAGCCTCGGAATTTACTCAGAAGGGCCCGCGTTGCGCTGGCGCAGCGACCATCTGCGGTCAAATAAAGTGGTGCCGTGTCCTGAGTATTTTCCGAGGCTGAGCGAGAGCCCGCAGTTGACCTACCGTAATATTAACTTGGGCGGACACCGCACAGCGCTGCGCCTTCTCCGGCCGCTTTATGCATCCGCCTGACAAAAGGTGCGCGTTCAAATGGCTCAAATGACGCCTTCGGCCAGAACCTCGCCTCTTGGATCTCGGTTCAACGCGTTTCTGTTCGCCTCAATTGACGAAGACTCGTCCGAAGCGCCGTTGAGTGTGGTTTCGGCGCTCGCGCGTTTGGATCTCGACCCATGGGAGGAAGCGGCTGATTTGACCGCACTGCCCAGAGACACCGCAGCGCAGCGTCTGGTCTCGCTATTGACCAAGCTCCCCGGCGGCCAGCTATCGCTTTCAGACCCCCAAACAATTGCAACGCGGCTCATTGCACTGCTACCGCACGCTGCCGGTCCCGACGTAGCGTCGGCCCAGCCTGCCGCCCGGGGTGGGGGATCTACACACGTTGATCCTGCCAAGGTCGTGATATTTTACTTGGCGGGGTGGGCCATCGCGATGGTCATTTCGGGCTTTACCGGCCATCCTACGAGAGCCCCTGCTAACGCCGCATCAGCGACCGCTGCAAGCACACCAACAGCGTCAGCCCCCAAGATTCAACGCTAAAACCAGGACGATCAACTGGCAGGAGGCCACATGTCCGACTAAACCACCCATCTCGACGCCAGCGACGGCGCCCGGGCTGCCCCGCCGGTCCGCGTCAAACCGCCGCCCGCTTACGACCAAGCAAAGGCGGTGCCGCAGCAAAGCGGTCACCCAGCGCCGGGACGCAAGCCGCTTTCCCGCAGCTGATACCATGGCGCTCAAGCACGACAAACGCTAAGTTCGATGGTTGAAAAAGGGCGAAGTTGAACACCGCCTCGCGCCCGAACGGCTTGCCTGAGGCGGAACTTGTCGGCGGCCAAGGCTGAGATTTCATCAAAAGGAATACAGTAGTGCGACCAACTAATGAAACGAACTTGGCTGCCAGGTCAGAAGCCGAGAAGAATCGTGACCGGACAAGAATGTGGGAAAGGGAAATCGACGCACAAAAGACGGATCGATCCGCATTGAGGCCTCTCAGTACGCTCGCTAGATCAAAATTATAACACCCGCCCTGTACCGAAATGCCGCGCCGCCAGCGCGTCCTTTTTCCAAGCCTTCGGCATCGAACCAACGACCGTTACAGGTCAAACAATTTACGAGCTTGGATCGGGGTAATGGGACAAGCCTCGTCTCCGGTCACTGCTGAACGCCACAGTGTCCGGGCAGGCAAAGGTAGAAGCCTACGAGATGGACCTCGACCGCCCCGGTCGCGGGGTCCGCCGGTTGGTTCTCAAGGCGCAGAAGCTTGAATATCGCGACCCGGAGAATGTCCGCCTGCTGATTACCGTAGCGGATGTCACTGATGCGCGCGCCGCAGAGAAGCTGAAGGACGATCTCGTGCGCGAGAAGGCTGTCCTGCTCCAAGAAGTGCAACACCGCGTGGCCAACAGCTTGCAGATCATCGCGAGCGTCCTGATGCAGAGCGCGCGCACGGTGAACTCCGACGAATCTAGCGGCACCTGAATGATGCCCATCACCGCGTGATGTCTATCGCCGCCGTCCAACGGCAATTAGCGGCAACGGGGACAAGCGACATCTCGCTTCGAGTTTATCTCGACCAACTTTGCCAGAGTATCGGCGCGTCGATGATCGCTGACCATGATCAACTGTCGCTGAGCGTTGATGTGGACGACAGCGTGGTTACAGCAGATGTCTCCGTCAGCCTTGGTTTGGTCGTGACCGAACTCGTCATCAATGCCCTGAAACATGCCTTTCCTAATCAGCGCGCCGGTAAGATCGCCGTCGGCTATCACTCTCATGGGCCAAACTGAACCCTATCAGTGGGTGACGATGGGGTAGGAATGCCCAAGGACAGAGAGACCGTGAAAGCGGGCCTTGGCACCAGCATCGTGGAAGCGTTAGCCAATCAATTGCAGGCCAAGATTGAGGTCGCCGATACCCATCCGGGGACGGCGATCTCTCTTGCCCACACGCAAATCTTCGCCATTCAGGGCGGGCCGACGAAAGCTGCAATTTAGGTTTCCAGCTATTTATTTGGACCCTAAATGGCTTAGAGTCCGTTTTGGAAAGTCACGGATGGGTGGTTCTGCGTAGCAGGTTTCCG
>NZ_JAAHTB010000101.1 GCF_010692745.1 Methylobacterium sp. BTF04 | reverse complement strand
TGCCGGCGCATGGACCGTCCGCGAGCAGAACCAGCTACTTGCGCTCTGCTTTGGGTTTCCCCAGGCGAACAAAGCGTGAAAGCAGGACGGCAGAGGTCGTTCCGCGCCTCATATCCGAGTTTGCGACACGCCCCTTAAATCCCTTTTAATCTACAAAAACCCACTCCCCGAGTGATCCTTGAAGGCATTCGCCCGCCGGATGTACCCGACTACCGTGCGAGGGTCACGGTGCCCGCTCTGGTCCATGATGCGAGAGAGATCCGCGCCTCGCTCTGCCGCCGTCGTGATGTAGCCGGCCCGGAGACTGTGAGCCCCAAAGGTCGAGGCATCGAGCCCAGCCGCCGCGGCGTACCGCTTTATGATGTCGGCCACGGCCTGCGTCGTCAGGAGCGGGGCTGTCGCTACTCTAGCGGCAGCGGGGACATCCCCCAAATGGGTGAAGGCATCCCCCAAATGGGTGAACCCTCGCACCCTCCCCGATCGCGACACAGGCCGAAATACCGGGCCATCCGAGATCCCGGCCGCATCGAGCCATTCGCGCACTAGAGCAACCGGCCGAATGAAGCGACCATGCGGAATTGCCTTCTCGAATCCCTGCCCTTCCTGATCCGTATTCGACCGCCGGACCATGACCCGTAGGCCGTCCTTGTCCTCGCGGAGATCGGCGACGTTGAGCGCCACCAGCTCGGAGCGTCGGAAGGCACCCGCGAAGCCCAGCGCCAGTAGTGCCCGGTCCCGCTTGCCGGTCAGCGTGTCGGGGGTCCGCATCAGCATGGCCGCCAGCACTTCGGCGGTAGCAGCTGCCTTCTGCGTCGGGGCGGTGCCGATTGTCCGGCGGATACCCTTCATCGTGGCCCGCACGTCCTCGTTGTCGGTCGGGTCGAGTTGGCCCGCGAGCTTGTGCGCGTACCGGATCGCGGCGCAGCGCCGGCCGATCGTCGAGGCGGATCGCCCGGCCTCGGCCTCGTGCACTAGGAAGCCCGCCACGGCCGAAGGCGACGCCGGCAGGGACCGGAAGCCGTACCCGGCGCACCACGCCTCGAACAGGACCGCATCGCTGCGATAGGCGCGGACGGTCGAGTCCGCCTTGCTGGCACGCTGATACGCCTGAACGATTGACGCGATATCGGCCGGGAGGGTGTCCGGCAAATCCACGAGAAGCGCGTTAGTGCTCACGGCGGCCGACTCGGCGTGCCAGGGCTTCTTTCCAGCCGAACGGGGGCATGGCCCCTCGCATCTGCATTCGAGCAGCGACGCTCGTGAGCACCATCTGCCAGTGCTCCGCGCTTAAGGCGCACGGCGCGTGTTCGAAGCCGAGGTTATGCGCAGCATTGATAACCGTCTCCGCCCACTCTTGAGATAGGCCGTCGCTATCGTCAGTTGGTTGATCAATAGGCGACGCGGGCATGGTCAAACTTTCGAGAAGAACGATTATCGAAAGTTACAACCGATAGCTATGCAGTGCAATAGTCCCGCACTCCGCTATGGTGCTATCAAACTACGACTAATGAGGCGTAGGACGGCAGCACGAAACGGGTGAACGCCTTGAGCGCGGTAGGGGTTAACATCCTTTCCACTCTATGCCAGTAGGAACGCAGCAAGCCACCGGAGTACGGACGTTGCGCGAGGTCGCATCAGCCATTGTGACCGCCTCCATCATCCTCGCGGGCACCTATGCCTTTGTCGGCCGATGGAGCGTCCAACCCCTTTCCATTGAAGTGAGCGCGAGCGAGGCGATTGCTCGGTTCATCAGGCTCGATCATTGGAATGGCGAGATCCAGTATTGCCGGCACACCACCCCAGAAATAACTGGGGGGCCGCGCACCACATGCAGCACGGCCGACCCCGCGGTGAGGCGCCCATGAAAGTTATAGCCTTCACCAGCAGGAAGGGCGGCAGCGGCAAGAGCACCCTTGCCGCTCATTTGTCCGTCTACGCTGATGCCCCCAATGCGCCGGCTGTCCTTATCGACTGCGATCCGCAAGGAAGCCTCGCTCTCTGGCATGAGCTGCGACAGGCTGAGACGCCGGTTCTCGTGAAATGTGAGGCCCGCGAGCTAGCCGATACCGTAGAGGCCGCCCGCCGCGATGGTGTGAAGTGGGTCTTGATCGACACGCCCCCGCACAACACGGCTGACATCGCCGCCGCCATGCGCGTCGCGGATCTGGCTGTGATCCCCTTCCGGCCTGCCGTGTTCGACATCGCCGCCGTCGCTGCCACCCTTGAGATGGCCCGTGCTATCGGAAAGCCCGTTCTCCCCGTCATCAACTCGGCACCCCCTCGCCGAGGGCTAGCCGCGGCGCATGTCGTGAACGAGGCCCGCGAAGCTCTATTCGGCATGAACGCGACACCTTGGGCAGGGCAGATCACCACCCGCGCGGCTTTCGCTCACGCTCTGGCGAGCGGGCAGGCCGTTGGCGAATTCGAGCCAGGAAGTGCCGCTGCATCCGAGGTTTCGGACTTGTGGCAGGCAACACGCCGGGCGCTCGGCATGAAAGAAGGAAAGTCGCCTTGAGCAAAAAGCCGAGCTTCGCCAATCTGGCGTCCAGGCTGTCGCCGAAGACCACCGAGCAGAACGCCGCCGGGCCGATAGATAAGATGGAAGCGGCGTCTCAAGCCGAGGCCGTCGTGACGGATGCGATCCGCCGAAACCGGCAGCCAGACGGACGGCGTGGGATATTGGTCCGCGCCAGACCTGAGGCGTGGAAGGCCCTCAAGCAGGTGGCACTTGATGGTGAGCGTACCCTTCAAGACGTCATGACCGAGGCCATCAACGACATCCTCGTGAAGAACGGGAAGCCGCCCGTCGCCTGAGTCGGCACTGTATGAATGAGAAAGGGCACCCTTGCGAGTGCCCTTCGTCGGTATCGTGCTAGCGCCGTACATTACTACACACGAACGTTGGCAGCTTAGTACTGGCGCATCAGTAATTACCCAGTGCGCCGGGAGACCGGCAAGGAACAGATGGTGGAAGTCCGTCACGATGAAGGTGTAGCGAACCGCATCGGCCCCGAGCCGTGCGTTGGCGTCCGTGAGGGCGTCGGCGAAGCGTCGGTAGGGGAGCGCATAGGCCAGCTATCGAGCCACGAAAGTTACATCTCCCGGGTGCCGACGACGTTGGGTAGTCGGAAGGCAACACGGACAGGCGCGTCATCGCGAGTGCCTGCCCGACCCGGCGTGGTCGCAGACCCTGGCATGTGCGGACGTTCCTTGTTCGGGAACCGGGAGATCTCCCGATCGGCCGATGGCCGTCGTGGTGGATCGGTCCGTGGCGGGAAGGCGAGGAGCCGAAGCCGCCGATGAACGATCGGGAGAAGTCTGATTCCGGCATAGTAGCTGAGAAGCCGACGAACAAACCCGGGCAACCGGGGGCGGAGCCGGTGGAGCCAAGGCCGGGAACCGAGGGGAACGCGAACCGGCAAAGCACGCTCCGGACCCAGGGCCGGGCTGGCGTGACACAGGCGCTGGAACGCGTACGGCAAGCCGCAAAGCATGGGAGAACGGAACGGTTCACCGCGCTCCTGCACCACATCGACGTCGACATGCTCAGGGCGGCGTTCCTGGCGCTCAAGCGCCGGGCCGCCGCGGGCGTGGATGGCGTGACGTGGGAGGACTACGAGGTGGGGATCGAGCTTCGGCTCGCGGATCTCCACGATCGGGTCCATGGGGGAAGCTACCGCCCGCAACCGTCCCGCCGGACGTACATACCGAAGGCGGACGGCCGGCAAAGGCCGCTGGCGATCGCCGCCTTGGAGGACAAGATCGTCCAGGGTGCGACTGCCATGGTGCTGAGCACCATCTACGAGGAAGACTTCCTCGGGTTCTCCTACGGGTTCCGGCCCGGACGAGGACCGCACGATGCGCTCGACGCCCTGGCGGTGGCGATCGACCGCCGCAAGGTGAACTACATCCTGGACGCCGACGTGGAGAACTTCTTCGGGGCGATCGACCAGAGATGGATGATCCGCTTCCTGGAACACCGCATCGACGACCAGCGCATCCTCCGCCTGATCCAGAGATGGATGAAGGCGGGGGTGCTGGAGGACGGGGTCGTCACCGTCGACGACAGGGGGACGGGGCAAGGATCGGTGATCTCGCCGCTCCTGGGCAACGTCTACCTGCATTACGTCTTCGATCTCTGGGCCGAGCGCTGGCGACGGCGGGAGGCCCGGGGCGCAATGATCGTGGTGCGCTATGCCGACGACCAGATCGTCGGCTTCGAACGGGAGGACGACGCCCACCACTTCCAGCAGGCGATGCAGGCACGGTTGGAGGCGTTCGCCCTGAAGCTCAATCCGGACAAGACCCGACTGATCGAGTTCGGCCGCCATGCGGCTGCACGGCGATCGAGCCGGGGCCTGACCAAACCGGAGACCTTCGACTTCCTCGGGTTCACGCACATCTGCGGCCGGTCCCGTAAGGGGCAGTTCCTCCTCAGGAGGATCACCCGGGCCGATCGGAGACGTGCCAAGCTCAAGGAGCTGAAGGATGAGCTTCGGCGACGCATGCATCAGCCGATCCCGATCCAGGGAGCTTGGCTGAAGCAAGTGGTCACCGGTCACTTTGCCTACTAGGGGTCGCTGCAAGAAAGTGATCGGATCGTACGCTAAGGGCGAACGTGCCGGGAA
>NZ_JAAHTB010000100.1 GCF_010692745.1 Methylobacterium sp. BTF04 | reverse complement strand
CGCCAACCAGCGAGCCCAACTGGAGGCGATTCATGCCGCCGCGGTCACGGAAGCGTTGGAGTTCCTGCGTGACGAAGAGCTCGTCGAGGTTAGGCTCGGTGCCGGTGGGTATCACCGCGAGAATCCAACGGGGCTCATCGTCGCGCGGTTTAATCACTATACGACCCGGGCCGGGGACCCCAATTGCCACACGCACTGCGTGCTTATGAACGTTGCCGCATCTCTCGATGGCAAGTATCGCACCCTTGAGCCGGAGCGACTGTTCTTGTGGCAGGTCGTTGTAGGCAGTGCGTTCAGAACGGCTCTGGCAGAGCGTCTCACCCGTGAACTCGGCGTGTCCTTACGCGAAGCCGGACAGGGACAATTCGAGATCCGAGGCATTCCGGAGGAGGTGATCGCGGCGTTCTCGAAACGCTCGGCGGCGATCGAGGCGGCCATCGGCGGTGACCGCGGTTCCGTATCCGGAGCCCAGAAAGAAACCGCGGCGCTGGCAACCCGTGGCGCCAAAGCCGATGTTCCGACCGGCGCGGCCCTGGAGACGCGCTGGCGCGACGAGCTCGTCCCGTTCGACATCGATCCATGGGCGGCTGTCCGGCAAGCAGCCATCACGCCGGTTCACTCGGCAGAGCATGAGCGCGACCGGGATGCCGAGCCGGACCTGGTGTTCAATCCACCCGAGATCGTAGGCGCAACACCGGTGGCCAGTGCGGCGTCCAAATTGTTCCGGCACCAGAACGTCCTCGACCGCAAGAGCCTGATCGAGCAGGCCCTCGACGAGGCGGCGTTGCAGGGAATCGGGATCGCGGCGGTCCGAGCCGAGCTCGCGGATCTGGAGGCGCAAGGTAAGCTTCTACGTCTCGTCGCCGACGAGCGTAATGCGTGCTGGACAACGCCAGGAATTGCCTCCGCAGAAGCGGCACTTCTGCGTGCTGCCGATCGCCCTGTGGCAGGGTCGTGCTTCCGGCCGGAGATCGTGAGCGCGGCGCTGGCTGCTGCACCGATGCTCTCGCAGGAACAGCGTGACGCGGTCTTGCATGTGACCGGCCCCGATGCGGCCGGAGTCACGGTTCTGGAAGCCGGTGCCGGGACGGGCAAGACGACCACCGCCAAGGTGATTGTCGAGGCGGCGCAAAAATCAGGACTGACCGTCATCGGTCTGGCACCGAGCTGGACCGCTGCCGACGAACTCAAGGCCTCGACCGGCATCGAGACCTTCGCCATCGCCAAATGGCGTTACGACCTCGAACACGGACGGATCCCGCCACTTTCCGCCGATACGGTCGTGCTGTGCGACGAGGCCGGGATGATCGGCACCCATGATCTGGCCTTCGTTCTCTCGACCGTGGCGGCGGCGCCGAACGGTGGCGGTCGCGCCATTCTTTTGGGTGATCGAAGACAATTGGCTTCGGTCGCCGGCGCCAGCGCCCTGCGGTCCGTGGTCGATGTGCTCGGTCGTCATGCAACCCTCGCTGAGGTCCGCCGGCAGCAGGTGCCCTGGCAGCGCGCCGCCTCGACCCTGATGGCCCGCGGTGACGTCGAGGCGGGTCTGCGGGCCTATGCAAGGCACGACCGGATCGAACTTGTCTCGGGGGCAGCCACCTCTCAAGCGCGCGCCATCGCGCTCTGGAGCGAGGCGCGGGCTCGCTACGGTGATACAGAGGTCCTGATCGTCACCCGGCGCAACCGCGATGCGGCGGCGTTGAACCGCGCGGCGCGCGAGGTCCTGAGGACGGAAGGTGTCATCACCGGACCCGACGTCGAGGTGCAGGCACGGGACCGCGAGAACAAGCCGGTTCTGTTGTCGCTCGCCCAAGGCGATCGGATCCGATTCGGCGAAGGTCTGATCCGGCACGGCATCCGCAACGGCACGCGCGCGACGATCGAGGCAGTCGGTGCGGACGAGCAAGGAATCCTCAAGCTCAGAGTGCGACTCGACGACGGGCGGGTCGTCGAGGACGCTTATGGAACTATGGTGCGGGAACAGGTGCCTGGAAGGCGAAGACAAAAGTCTGCCACACTGCCGAGAATCAGCCACGCCTGGGCTGGGACGGCGTACTCGGTTCAGGGAAAAACGGCAGCGGCGTCAGTCTATTATGGGGCAACCGCGAGCGACGCGCGCGAGCTCTACGTTGGCCTGACCCGCCACACCCAGGATGTATGGCTTGTCGTCGAGCGCGAGCGACTTGAGACGAGCGTTCGTCTTCGCCGGAACGACGCCGGAATTAAACCGTGTACTGCCGAGCTGCATGAACGTTTGTTCGTCGAGTCGCGGCGGTACGCGGAAAAGGTCAACGTGGTCGACCACATAGAGGACCGCGCGGCCTTCGTACTGACTGGGAAGATCCCGCCGTCTAGGAGGGAAGCTGCTCTCGACCCACGGTATGAGTTCGAAGCCGGTCGGGCTCTGCGGGCAGTCCTAATGCAGTTCAGCGCTCATCCCCGATTGCTACTTCGGCATCTCGGCCACATGGGGCGCGAGGCAGAGCGGAAAATTTCAAATCGTTTTACGGCCATCGTCGACGCTTTGCGTAAACCCGCAACCGGCCAAACTTCTAATCGTATGCGGAGATCGGAGGGGCGTATCCGAGAAATCGACCGATGAGCGCTTTCCACTTAAGAGCTTATTTGCCAGCTAAATAATATCAAATTTTAATTTGTTTTTACAGCAAGTTTTGTCAGTAGTATTTTTACTTTTCAGTGATAATAAAATATATGCTTGACTTTATAGCGATATCCAATATTTAGTAAGTAAGAGTGTCTTGCCTGAGCTTCGTGGCGGAAAGAAGAGCGGTTTTGCATTTTTCCGTCCCGATGGCCTAAGCTCGACTTTGGCCATTTAGGCCGCCTGGCATAGGGCGTAGGCCCAGGCTGGTGGAAGACGGAACCGACGTTTCCTGCGGTCGCGCCTGCGGCCTGACATCGAAGAAGCTTCCTCGCGCCAGATGGTTCGACGGACGGCTGCGAGAGCATCGGAGAAGGTCGGCTGCGATTTGGGGTACCATGCAGTCACGGCAATCTGCCGCCGCTCACGTGCTGAGAGCCGCGTGGCGAGCAGGGTGACGATGGAGAACAGGGCGAGCAGGCAGGGGGTCGTACGAGCGATGGCCTTGTCGGACCATTGCCGCTGGGTCTCGACGCCGAGATGGGCACGCGCTTCCTGGAAGGTGACCTCGACCTGCCAGCGCCGGACGAACCACGTCACGATCTGCGTAGGGTCTCGTGCGGTGTCGGTGCAGAGCAGCCCTTGCGGCTCGAAGCGGTTCTCGGGATCGCGGATCAGAACCCAGCGGATCGGCACTGCTGGTAGACCGGAATGATGCCAGACGGCGGTGGCCGTGGCGATCTCGATCCTGCGCTCGCCCATGCCGTACCAGCCCGGCACGCTCACCTGCTGCCAGATGGTACCCGGGTCGGTCAGGATCTTGGACAAGGTTGGCCGCCGCACACCCTTCTTGCGCGGGCGCCCGATCGTACCGGGAAGCCTTGGGGGCGCTGGATCGTAGAGCGCCGCATCCAGGCGTAGACGGGTGATGGCGGTGACGCCGCCGCGGCGCAGGGCGTCGAGAAACAGCAAAGCCGAGAAGGCGCTGTCGCCCACTAGCACGAGGTCGCGCCCCGGCAACCAGCGGCGCACCTGCAGGGCCATCTGCCGTCCGACATCGAGCAGGGTCTTGTGCCGATGGCCTCGTTTCAGGCAGGCGCGCTCGGACGGAACGAGGGCAGTCAGGAACGGCAACGCCCAGACCCGACCCGCCCAGGGTATGGGTGTGAGCAGCATCAGGCTCATCCAGCGCAGGCCGCTGGTCTTGACGAAGTGGGCGCCGGACGAACGCACCGGATCACGGTAGATCCCGCGGGCCTGGATGCGGCGACCCCAGCGCCGCTCGATCGTGTCGTGGAGCGCCAGCACCACGGGGCCGTGTGGGACGAAGGCCTCGACGAGCAGCCGAAGCAGGGTGCGGGCTGCTGAGCGGGGAGACCATGCCGCGCGGCTGAGCACCCGGTGGGTGTTCACGAAATGGCGGTCCCGCGCCCGGCCCGTGATCCGCAGCACGCTCGCTACCGTGCGCCGGCCCGGACAGAGGATCGCACCGATCAGCAGGGCCTGAGCGTGCCGCCACGACCGGCGGACGAACAGCGGAGCGAACGACTGGATGATCCCGGCGAAGCGGGCAGGCAGGTGCGGCATGAGGCGTCTCTGGCGAGGGACACCATCAGCCTATCCATCACGCCCGCTTCGTCACCCAGCGCGTTCCGCGACATGGCGAAATGGCCAAAGTCGAGCTAAGAGCCCGTCCGATAAGTCCGCGATGGGTTGAGTGGCCGGGATGGCAGTGATTCCAAGAGGGTGCTGAAGCCTGACGTGGAAGCGCCATGTGGACCCCGACCACCCGCCGGCATCATAGCCGTGCCAGCCTGCGCTATGAAACCGATCTGACCGATGGTGAGTGGGCGGTGATCGCACCGCTGATGCCGGGACCAGCCGCGTGCGGTCGTCCACCGGTCTGGACGCCGCGTGAGATCCTAAACGCGATCTTCTACGTCCTGCGCGGTGGCATCGCGTGGCGATTGATCCCGAAAGACTTGCCTCCGCGCAGCACGACGTTTGGCTATTTCGCGCGCTGGCGTGACGACGGCCTGTTCGGCCGGATCAACCACCACCTCGTCATGGCCGACCGAGAGAGGGTCGGTCGTGACGCGTCACCCACCCGCCGCGGTGCTGGATAGCCAGAGCGTGAAGACCACAGAAAGTGGCGGGCCGCG
>NZ_JAAHTB010000099.1 GCF_010692745.1 Methylobacterium sp. BTF04 | reverse complement strand
GGCGCGGCGGACCCGCAGCCTGGATGCGCTGCTGCCGGTGCTGTACCTGCGCGGCGTGTCGACTGGAGACTTCCAGGAGGCGCTGTCGGCGCTGCTGGGCAAGGATGCCCCGAACCTCTCGCCCGCGGTGGTCACCCGACTGACCGCGACTTGGGCGGACGAGTACGTCCGCTGGCAGGGTCGCGACCTCTCGGCGCGCCGCTACGTCTACGTCTGGGCCGACGGGATCTACCTCCAGGCGCGGATGGAGGACCAGGCTGAATGCATACTCGTGCTGATCGGGGCCACGCCCGAGGGCAAGAAGGAACTCGTCGGCTTCCAGGTGGGGGTACGCGAGAGTGCCCAGAGCTGGCGCGAGCTGCTGATCGACGTGAAGAAGCGCGGTCTTTCCATCGCACCGGAGATCGCGGTCGGCGATGGGGCGCTGGGCTTCTGGCGCGCGCTCGACGAGGTTTTCCCCGGTACCCGCCACCAGCGCTGCTGGGTCCACAAGACCGCCAACGTGCTGAACAAGGTCCCGAAATCCGTGCAGGGCGCGATGAAAACGGATCTGCGCGAGATCCACGCCGCGCCCACCCGCGCGGCGGCCGAGGCGGCGATGGCCGTCTTCGTAGAGAAGTACGGCGCCAAGTACGCCCGCGCCGCCGACTGCCTGACCAAGGACCGGGAGGCGCTGCTGGCCTTCTACGACATGCCCGCCGAGCACTGGGACCACCTCCGGACGACCAATCCCATCGAGAGCGTGTTCGCCACGGTGCGGCACCGGACGGTGCGGACCAAGGGCGCGCTCTCGCCGATCACCGCAAAGCTGATGGTGTTCAAGCTCGTCATGGCCGCCGCGAAGACCTGGCGGCGGCTGAAGGGCGAAAACCAGTTGCCCAAGGTCGTGGCCGGTGTCACCTTCCGCGACGGGACCGAGGTCATCGCAAGCCCAGATCACCGCGCCGCCTGACCGCCTCCGTCACCCAAAATCCCGCATAGCTCTCCGGTCACGGGGTCGAGGGCGACGCGCTTCAGGCGTCCATCCTCGGTGCAGGCGAAGTAACCGGTGGCTCCGTCGGGCGAGAACGCGATGGCGTTGGGAATGGTGAGGCCGCCATAGAGCTGCGTCACACGGGTTCCCATCACGTGGTAGATCGTGCCGAGGCCGACCTCGGCCTCCCGACCCATCGTGCTGATCCAATAGGCCCCCGAGGGATGGACTCGGCCGTCATTCGAGCGCGTGCGCGCATCCTCCGCCTCAAGGCTACAATACCGCGTCAGCCGTCCGTCGGCGACGCTGCGGATGTAGAGGCCGTCCTCGGCCGCGAGCAGATGGCGATCGTCATCGATCACCGACACGTCACTGACCAGGAGCGGCAGAGTGTGCACCTGCACGGCACCGCCGGCGAAGGGGGCTTCGAACAGGCGTCGTTCCAGGATGTCGACCCACCAGGCGGTGTCCGTTGCCGGCACGTAGCACGGCCCCTCTCCGAGATGGCAGCGCGGCGCGTCGAAGATGCGGATGGCAGGTGCTGGCATACGGGCTCCGGACGGGGGGCATTGCCTCGCTAACGCGCGGATTTGCGATTTATTCCGTCCGGGACCGGTGGGACGCGGCGGCGCTCGGCTCCACTGCGAGACTCTGCGGTCAGGCCGCGGTGTCCTTGGCCAGCGGCGTCGGCCGGCCGGTCTCGTCGGGGGCCCGCGACCCGAACGCCCCCTTCAGCCAAAGCGCGGCCGGCGCGATGAGGGAATGGATGATCGGGATCGCCACGGCGCCCAAGATCAGCCCGAACAGGCCGGAGAGCGTGGCGGTGGTGAGCCATTCCGTGGCCCCGGCGATCGCCGGAATCAGCCCTGCGGCCCAGAGCGCGGCTGCGTGGACGAGGTGGCCGGGCGCCTTCACGCCGAATTCCTCGAGCCCGTGCAGAATGATCCCACCGCCGACCCAGAGCATCGCCGCGGTCCCGACGATGGCGAGCACGCTCAAAAAATATGGCATGCTGACGACGAGGGCGCGGCCGAAGGCCTGCGTCACGGCGCTGAGCGCTTTGTCCGCGCCGGACGGCGTAGTGCCTGGGGGCCGCGCGCGCAGGCCGAGGAGCGTCGAGGCCGGCAGCGCGTTCCCGGCCAGGGCCAATCCGGCATCGTCGGCCTTCACGATGAGGGCGACGAAACCATAGACCAGCAGCGTCACGCCGATGCCGACCACCGCAAGAATCGCGGCCTGAGTCACTACCGAGGTGGTGGTGAGGGAGGCCAGGGTGAGCGCCATGACCTCGGCCGAGAGGATGAAATCGGTTTGGATCGCGCCGCGGACGCGCTGATCCTCCTGGGCCCTTGCATCCTGGGCCTTGGCATCCTGGGCCTTGGCATCCTGCGGTGCGGCGCCCGCCGCTGCCTGATGGGCATCGGTCGTGTGAGCCTTGGGCAGAACCAGGGCGTGAAGCACCTTCTCGGCGCCCTCGTAGCAAAGGTAGACGCCGCCCAGCATCAGCAGGGGCGTGATGACCCACGGTACGAGGAAGCTGAGGAGGAGCGCCCCCGGCAGCAGGAACAGGAGCTTGTTCTTGAGCGAGCCGACGGCGATCCGCCAAACGATGGGCAGTTCGCGGGAGGCTGCGAAGCCGACGACGTAGCGTGGCGTGACCGCCGCGTCGTCGATGACGATGCCGAGGGCCTTCGTACCGGCTTTGGCAGCCTGGCCGGCCACATCGTCGAGGGAGGCCGCAGCCACCCGTGCCAACGCGGCGACATCGTCCAGAAGTGCGATCAACCCGATGCTCACGTCGTCTACCCTCGATCCGGCGGCATGGGCTGCCTGTTCCTGTGCTCGGCATGAGATGGTCACATCGTCAGCGCACGCAAGGCGGGTGCGCCGGGCACCCGTCGCTCCGACTCGGCGACAACCCGTCGACAAAAATCTGCAGCGGCCCACGTAACCCGAGAGAGACAGTGGGCGAACCGACAGTCTCGGACACCATTGGGAACCGGAGTATCGCTATGAACCGCCGCCAGATCGTCTCGGCCGGCATCGCCGTCGGCGCCCTGCTCGCAGGATTGCGCAGCGGTGGTCGGGCTTCGGCGGAGAGCTTCACGGTCATGAGGAGCGACGCGGAATGGCGTGGCGCGCTCAGCCCGTCCGCCTATGCGATCCTGCGCGGCCACGGCACCGAGCGTCCTGGCTCGAGCCCGCTCAACGGCGAAAAGCGAGTGGGCCGCTTCGTCTGCGCGGGATGCGACCTGCCGCTGTTTTCCTCGGACACGAAGTTCGAGAGCGGGACCGGCTGGCCCAGCTTCTTCGAGACCCTGCCCGATGCGGTGGGCACGACCACCGATAGCAGCCTCGGCATGCGCCGGGTCGAGGTGCATTGCCGGCGCTGCGGCGGCCATCTCGGACACGTCTTCGACGATGGCCCGCGCCCGACCGGCCAGCGCTACTGCATGAACGGCGCCGCCCTGCGCTTTCTGGCCGCCTGATTCCGACGGAGGACCCATTCCATGATCCAGCGTCTCTCTCCCCGCCTGTTCACCCTGTCGGCGGTCGCCGGGCTGGGATTGCTCGCGGTCCTTGCCGGCAAAAGCAGCTTCGCCCAGGCCGAAGAGGCCGGTCAGCGTCTGCCGGACGCCGTGCTTCAAGCGAATGAGAAGGGCTCCCTGCGCACCGCGACCTTCGCCGGCGGCTGCTTCTGGGGCGTGCAGGGGGTGTTCCAGCATGTGCGCGGCGTGAAACAGGCCGTCTCGGGCTATGCCGGCGGCGACCGCGCGCACGCGACCTACAAGGCCGTGAGTTCGGGTGCGACCGGCCACGCCGAGGCAGTGCGCGTCACCTACGATCCGACCGTGATCTCGTATGACGGCCTGCTGACGATCTTCTTTTCCGTCGCTCTCGATCCGACGCAAGTGAACCGGCAGGGGCCGGATAGCGGCACGCAGTACCGCTCGGCCCTGTTCCCGGCCGATGCCGAGCAGGCGCGGGTGGCGCGGGCCTATATCGGCCAGCTCGATGCGGCCCATGTCTACGATCGGCCGGTGGCCACCACCATCGAGCCGGGCGCGACGTTCTACCCGGCGGAGGCCTATCACCAGGATTACATGGCGCTGCATCCGGGCAACCCGTACATCGCCGCCAACGACGCCCCGAAGGTGCGCGATCTGCAGCGCTTCTTCCCCGAGCGTACCACGCCGAGCCCAACGCTGGTCGGCACGCCACCAGCCTGACGAATTCGGATCGTCGAGTTGGATCAGCGCCTCAACCGTCGCCATCCCATGGCGACACCGGTGAGCGCGATGACGGCGGCCAGTGCGCTCAGGGTCCACAGAACCGCGTCCCAGGCCGGACGGTTATGGAACAGGATCGCGAAGTCGAGCCGGTGAATGCCGTCGAACAGCCAGCGGTTCGCCCGGCCGCTGCGGTCTAGACGGTTGAGCAACTCACCGGTCTCCGGGTCGAGATGGACCCAGGTGCCGGCGGGATCGGCGAACCGAAGCCGCAGCACTGGCAATACCCGTGCGTCATGATGCGGATACCAGTAGGCATCGTATGCCGTCAGCAGGGCGCCTCCCCGTAGACGTATGTCGGGCAGGATGTGGCTGGCTGCCGCGACGAGTGCGGCCGTCGAGAGGGGCGCGCCCTCGGCTTCGACGCGGCGTCGGCCCTGCGTATCCGCAGCGATGAGGACGCTACGGCCACCCACCTGGGTGAAGCGGATCTCGACGAGGTCCGCGCTCAGGGCCGCGAGGCGCAGCAGCGCGTCGCGGCCGGACAGGGGGGCTTCTCCCTGATATCTGGCCCGCATCTCGGGTGTGGGAGCGGAACTGGAGAACCAGCGGTTCGGATTCACCGACAGCCAACCGCTCGCCACGAAACTGAGCAGGGCGAGGCTGGACTTGCTTCGGTTTAGTGGAGAGCGGTTTGGGTAGCGCTGCGTTTCTCGAA
>NZ_JAAHTB010000098.1 GCF_010692745.1 Methylobacterium sp. BTF04 | reverse complement strand
ACGAGAAGGTGGCGGCCTTCCTAATCGGACTTCAAGAGCGCTACGTCCGGATCGGCCGGTCATCAGTCACCCTTGAACTGCCCATGGGCCGCCTCGACATCGCCGACCATCTCGGCCTCACCATCGAGACGGTGAGCCGGACCCTGGCGCGCCTCGACCGGGACGGATGCATCATCATCGTTCCGGGCGGCGTCCGCCTCATCGACCAGACGCGCCTAGACCGGTTGTCGGCGCACTAAACAGCTGGTGCAATTGATCTCAGTCAAAGCGGATCTTATCATGTAACGCTATGGCTTGAATCGCAAACTCTTAAATCTTGCGCGATCTTTTAGCGACTGGATTGCTGAAGACGCAAGGTTGGAGGCAGGTTAATATCCTCCATTTTAGGTTCCGGCCATGAACAAATCGAATCTTGCACTCGCTCCCGGTAGGGTTTTCGAGAAGCAGCATACGCTGTTCGAACCAATTCGGGTCGGAGCCCTTCGACTGGCCAATCGGATCGTCATGGCACCCCTGACGCGAAACCGTGCCGGCCCTGGCCTGGTCCCGGGCCCGCTCGCAGTTGAATACTACGCTCAGCGCGCCTCGGCCGGATTGATCATCGCGGAGGCCACGCAGGTCTCGGCCCAGGCACAAGGCTATGCCCATACGCCCGGATGCTACACGGACGATCAGGTCCGGGGATGGAGGAAGGTCACCGACGCCGTCCACGCCAAGGGCGGGACCATCGTAGTCCAGCTCTGGCATACCGGACGGATGTCGCACACCAGCTTCCAGAAGGACGGCCAAGCTCCCGTGGCACCCTCCGCGATCCGCGCGAACGCCAAGACCTTCGTCTCCGGCGAGGGCTTCATCGATGTGTCGATGCCGCGGGCGTTGAGGCTGGACGAACTCCCGGGGATCATCGCCGATTTCCGGCATGCCGCGCGTTGCGCTATCGACGCCGGTTTCGACGGGGTCGAACTTCACGGCGCCCATGGATACCTGCTCGATGCCTTCCTGCGCGACGGCACGAACCATCGCACCGATGCCTATGGCGGCTCCATCGAGAACCGGGCGCGCCTGCTGCTCGAAGTCACGAAGGCCTGTGCCTTGGCCATTGGCGTGGACCGCCTCGGCATCAGGATTTCACCGGTCTCGACCGCCGGCGATTCCCACGACAGCGACCCGCAGGCCCTGTTCGATCATGTCGTCGACGGCCTCAACCGCTTCCGCCTGGCCTACGTCCATGTCGTCGAGGGCGAGACCGGGGGCGCCAGGGACAGCATCGCCTTCGACTACGCGCAACTTCGCGCGCGTTTCGACGGCGTCTGGATGGTCAACAATGGCTACACCCGCCAGATGGCGATGGACGCCATCACAAGCGGGCGCGCCGACTTGGTGTCGTTCGGACGTGCGTTCATCGCCAATCCCGACCTGGTCGAGCGCCTGCGCAAGGATGCCCCCCTCAACGCGATGATGGATCGGGAAACACTCTACGGCGGCGGCGCGCACGGCTACACCGACTATCCGTTCCTTGTTCATTGAGTGACAACGGCATCCGGTCGATGGAGATCGACGGATGCCATTTCATTGAGCACCCTGTAGTGCAGATCCTGGCAGGCAGATGAGAATATCAATGAGGCGGAACGGCACTTTAGAGTCCGAATAAATTTTCTCAAAGCTATAGAATTTGAGCCTTACGGTTGGTTTTCTGCATAGCAAATCGACAACAAAGATTGGGATCCGGAGAGGGGCTGATACCGTCTCCGGATTTTTCATTAGCCCACTAACGCAGTGTCGAAGCCTCGCCGGGTTTGAGGCGGCGTTCCTCGTCGGGATCGCTGATCGTGTTCAGCTGCTCCAAATGCTTGAAGACGTGCTCGAATGCGTTGATGAGAGCCTGTTCGAAGTGACCGTCACTTTTTCCTTGAGCGCCCTTGAGCGCAGCAAGCAATTCATGGTGTTTGTCTGTGTCACTCGCCATGTCAGATTTCCTTTTCAGTGATTTTTCAAAAATATTTGCAAGTGTGAACTAACGACTTAGGCGAAGCGGTTTTAAAACCAAATGATAGCTCATGGCTATATGCCGCTACCGTGCGGTGGGGGTAGGCGGATTCGGATGGATGCCATACCAGCGGGAGTGCACCCCCGAATGACCGGTGTGTACTTCACGATCCCACGTGCTTCCGGTCGCGGTGGGTTCGGGAGCCCTTATGTCACTCGGCACGACCTCGCTGGCCACCGGCATATTGGGACCGTTCGTCCCGGGTGGGCTCCCATCGGCGGTGGCGGCCTGGACGATGGAGGCCATGAGGATCGTCCCCATCAGCGGGAGGGCGAATATCAGCGGACGAGCCATTTTGGGGTGTCCTAATCGGGGTGTCGATGCCCCTGGGATGCAATCAAGCGCTAGCCGAAGCATCCGCTCAAAATAATCGATCTGTCTTGCGCCAGATCAAAGAAGTGCCTCCGAGCAGAATTTAAAATTCTCCCTTCGATGGCTTCAGGCGTCCGCCACGATTTATCGCGACGAAGACGTCTGGTCATCGAGATTGACGAAAATGGGAGAGAAACATGACCACCGATAAAACCTTGCAGGCGAATGTCCTTGCCGAGCTCGATTGGGAGCCGAGCGTCAACGCCGCGCATATCGGCGTCACCGCCAAGGACGGAATCGTGACCCTGACCGGCCATGTCGAGAACTACATGGAGAAGTACGCTGCCGATAAGGCCACCGGCCGCGTCAAGGGCGTGCGCGCCGTCGCCGAGGAGATCGAGGTCCGCCTTCCGCATCACGCTCAGAAGAACGACGACGAGATCGCAGCTGCATTGCTCCTGCGCCTGGACTGGAACGTCTCGGTCCCGGACAAGGCCGTCCAGCCCAAGGTCGAGAAGGGTTGGGTCACCCTCACCGGCCAGGTCGATTGGCAGTTCCAGAAGGAAGCGGCCGAGCACGACATCCGTGGGATGCTCGGCGTGGTCGGCATCTCCAACTGGATCAAGATCAAGGAGCGGCCGAACGCGGTGAACATCGGTGCCGACATCACTGAGGCTCTGCATCGGAGCTGGTACGACCCGAAGACCATCAACGTCACGGCCAGCGGCGGCACGGTCCGTCTGACCGGGACCGTGGACAACTGGTACGACCGACAGATGGCCGGATGGACCGCCTGGGCCGCGCCCGGCGCCACCACCGTCGAGAACAACATCAGGGTCGTCTGAGCAGGTCTTTCACGTCGATGCACCGGGCGGTCCGATTGGATCGCCCGGTACGGCCTCCTTCAGGAAACCCTTTCGATGATCCATCACCAGATCCACGGCCACGACCGGACGACCCTCGCCCAGATCTTCAATCATCCGACCAGCCATAACCTGGAATGGCGAAAGGTGGTGGCCTTCGTCGACCGGTTCGGAAGCGCCGAGGAGAAGTCCGACGGAAAGTGGACCTTGAGCCTGGGCGGTCGTGAGTGGACCTTCCCCCAACCGCACCACAAGGACATGGATCCCCGCGAGGTCGAGCGCCTGCGGCACCTGATGGAGGACGCCGGCTTATCCGCCTTTTCCACGGAGATGTTGGCAGCAACCCCCGCAGCGAAAGAGAGCGATGCCCTGATCGTCGTGGATCACCACGAGGCGCGAATCTACCGCCTCGATCCCGAGACCGTCGAGGGGGCGACGGAATCCACCCTGCGGCCGTACGACCCCCACGGCTACATCCACCATCTCACCCACAAGGACGATGGGAACTATCGCGGCCAGCGCGCCCCGGAGGACCTGAGCTTCTACGAGGGGATCGTCGCGGCGGTCAGGAATGCGCCGCGTATCGCCATCGTCGGTCATGGCACCGGCAAGAGCAGCGCGATGTCCGTGCTGACCGACCGACTGCGGGAGCACCATCACGAGACGCAGGGACGCGTCGTGGCGACCGTGAATGTCGACCTCTCCGCCGCGACGGATGGGCAATTGCTGGCGCTCGGTCGCGAGATACTGACCCGGGACGACCGGTGATGAAAGCTCGCGTTTCCATCATGGATGCCGGCGTCCTGACGCTGGATGAGGCGACCGCAATCGTTGGGCGTGCCATCGCCGAGGCTCACCGCCTTGGGATCTTGGTTAGCGTGGCGGTCTGCGGCGGAGAGGGCCGCCTCGTAGCGTTCTCAAAGATGGACGGCGCGGGTTGCATGGACGCGCGCAGGGCCATCGGAAAGGCCGTGGCCTCGGCCATCTCCGGCGAGCCAAGCGAGATCATGCCGCCGCCCGGTGATGACCTCTACTGTTCCGTCGTCGAAGGCGAAGGGACCGCGGCTTTCCACGAACGGGGCGGCCTGCCATTGAGGCGAGGTGGCTTGTTGATCGGCGCTGTCGGCGTATTCGGAAACGCATCCCGAGAACAGGACCTCGCCTGCGCGACGGTCGCGGGAAGCTTGGCGGGCCTCATGGCAGAGTATCTATTGCCACGACGACTTCCCGCCGCACGCTGAGGGATGAAGCACATGACCGATCTGAACGTGGTTTTCCTCGCGCCCGGCAGACTCGGGTGGCTCGACGACACCCGCCGCCGGACCATCTCCTTCGCTGCGGGCGAACCCGTTCCCAGGATGGGGGAATGCGTGGTCCTCGCGTTCGAGGCCGGCGCCCGCCGCTGGATGGTCGAGGACGTGGCGCACATCTTCGGTGATGCAGGCCATGAGATCGCGGTGCGGCTGACCTGGGGCGCGGATCATGCCTATGAGGCGGTCTCGTCGGACTACCGGATGGAGTTGCTGCCACCACACATCAACGGGAGCATGCAGATCGGGCCTGTGCCGCCCGGCAGTTAATTGTCCATCCGACGAGGTATCAGGCACATTCAAGACGTCCGCGGTATCCACGGTGGCGGTCGAAGATGGGAACCAACCGGGTCGAGGCAAGTGCCGCCTCCGGGTCTTCCCCAAGGCGGCGTTTGCGTATTCATCCGGCGTGGACCGCGGGGGTCCTATTTCGTCATGATGCGGCGGATA
>NZ_JAAHTB010000097.1 GCF_010692745.1 Methylobacterium sp. BTF04 | reverse complement strand
AGACGGCGAACCGGTCGAGAAGGGAAAGGCCGAGGAAGTCGCCAGGGAAGGCGAATCCGGTGACCATGCGGCGTCCGTCAGGAAGCAGGCGATAGAGGCGAAGGGCGCCGGAGGTGACGTTGAAGACCGAGACCGCGGGCTCGTCCTGACCGTACAGGGTCTCCTTCTGGTCTAGCGCAACCCGCCGACTCAATGGCTCCATGGCATCACGCTCGGCCAATGGGAGAGCCGTAGCCAGACTGATGAGACGGATCTTGCCGGCGCCATCGTTCAGGTGCGCGAGCGGAATAGGTGGATAGGTCGCGAGACCAGCCGGCAATGAATGGATCGACATGGGACTGTCCTTCCGGTTCGGGCTTGGCGAATATTCTAAAAGGGTCTTTCTTCAGCGTCCCCGCCAGCGTTCGGTGGCTTGCATCCGCTCCGCGTGCCGGGCGAGATCGAGGAAGGCATTCCGTGCCTCCTCGTCGAGCTTGAAGGCGCGCTGCAGGACCCCGGCAGCCAACCGGACCGTCCTGTCGTCCCAATCACGACCGTCGCCTTCCCGCTTACGAACGGTCACGACCGATCTGGCGAGGACGGAATACGCATCGGCTTCGGACATCGTTACCTCGCGGTATGAGCTGCCGACTTCAGGCTCCGCATCGGGACAACGCGCCTGCGACGGCAAGGAACGGAACCAAATACGGGGACCGGAACCCGCAGATTTGCGCGGCCTGGTTTCCGAGACGCACGCTCTCCGGTCATACGTCCCCGGAAATTCCGTGGAGCGGCGCCACAGCCGTGAAGTGGATGCCGGCAGGGTGGTACGCGATGTCGGCAGCTCCGCCGATCTCGACCGCGAGCGCGCGCTCGATCATGCGGGTTCCGAAGCCGGTCCGGGTTGGCGACAGGACCGGAGGACCGCCGGTTTCCTGCCAACGGAAGCGCAGGCGGTCCGAGCCGACCCCGTCGAGGATGTCCCACATCAGCAGAACCCTTCCCACATCCGTGGAAAAGGCACCGTACTTGACCGCGTTGGTTGCAAGTTCGTGCAGCGCCATCGCGAAGGCGAGTGCGACCCGGGAGGTCAGCTGTACAACGGGTCCGTCGAACGTGAAGCGATCCGCCTGCTCTGCCCCAAACGGACGCAGCGCCACGGCGACGACATCGCCGAGGGTCGCGCCTTCCCAGGTGTCGCGGATGAGCACCTCGTGGGCGGCCGCGAGCGCAACGATGCGGGACTCAAGCAGGGCCTCGGCGTCCTCCAAGGAGGCTGAGGTTCGGAGGGTATGGCGGATGATCGACTGAACCGTCGCGAGGGTGTTCTTGACCCGGTGGGCCAGCTCCTTCGCCAGCAGGTCCCGATGATCCTCGACGCGCTTGCGGTCGGTGATGTCGAGGGAGATGCCAGCGATGGTCAGGGGCGTGCCGTCCGGTTGGTAGGAGGCGCGGCCCCGGGCATGGATCCAGTGGACGGCGCCGCCCGGGTACGTGATCCGGAACTCGTGGTCGTAGTGGCTCTGCCCGGCGATGGCGTCCGAGACCGCCGCCTTCATGCGCGTCCTGTCATCTGAATGAACTCCCTCGATCCAGGCCTCGTAGGTGAAGGCGGCCTTGGGATCACGACCGAAGTTCGCCTTGCATCCCTCCGATGCATCGAGCGACATCGTCGCGATATCGAGCGTCCACGATCCGATTCGCCCGGCTTCCTGAGTGAAGCGCAGGCGCTCTTCGCTCATGGCCAGTGCCACCGCGTGGGTCTTCGCTTCCGTTACGAGACGGTCGAGGATCACAACTCCATCCAGCCCTAGGGTCGAGGATATATCAGGCTGGGGGTCGTGGAACGGAATCTGCCCCATTTCTTCCCCCGAACGGCATTGTTCGATGATGTCCGCTCGTGTGCAGAAACGAAGTGTCGGTCATGACCGGTTTCGTTTCACGCGGCGTTGGCAACGGCGGGTGCGAGGGCGACGTCGAGATGGACCGGGTTGTGCAGGGTGTTGGCCACCGGTGACCATAGCACCGTGTGCTTGATGAGCGCCGCCAATACCTTCCGCGAGGCGTCCGCATCCAACTTCACCGCGACCCGGATGCTCTCGAACCCGATGGTTTTCGGATGGATGTCGCCGCTCCCCCAGACCGAGGTCATGTTGATGTCGGCCTCGACGTTAAGTTCCAGCGAGCGGATCGGGATGCCCTGCGCCAGGGCATTGGCGTGGATGCCGATGGACAGGCACGAGCCCAGGGCGGCGAGCAGGGCCTCGGAGGCGTTCGGCGCGGTGCTCTCGCCGAGGAGTCCCTCGGGCTCGTCCTCCATCACCGGCTGCGGCGGCAGGTTCCGGATGTAGTTGAGCTGGCTCAATCGTCCCTGCGCGACCGTCCGGCACCGCAGGGTCCGGACGGCGGTCGGATCGGCCTTTCCCTTGTCGATGACGGCCTGAAGCTCGCGCCTGTCGATGGATGCGGGGCCCGTCGGGCTAGGTCTCGCTGGTGGCAGTGCCATGGAATTCTCTTGCGCACGGTCCGGCGACATCAAAATTCTCAAGCCATGAAAACAATTATGCCGTGGTTATTTATCGCGCGTAAGCATAGACTGCATTTTGTTGCATTTTATTATCAAAAATGACGACTGGAAATGCAAAAATGGATTGCGGGCAGCGCATGTTAGACTGGGACGACCTGAGGTTCTTCCTGGCCCTCGCGCGGCACGGCACCCTCTCCGCGGCCGCAAAGGTGCTGCATGTCTCGCAGTCCACCGTGGGTCGGCGCCTGAACACGTTGGAGGCGACCCTCGCGGTGCGCCTGCTCAATCGTACCCCCGACGGCTACGTGCTGACCTTGGCCGGCGCCGATGTCCGGGAGAAGGCCGAACGCCTGGAAGCGGAGGCGTTGGCGTTGGAACGCGACGTGACCGGGCGCGACACCCGTCTCCGGGGCCTGGTTCGGGTGACCTGCGCAGAGACTCTGGCCGCTCATGTGCTGGCGCCGAGTTTCGCCCGGCTGCACCAGCAGCATCCCGACATCATGATCGAGCTCATCCCCAACCCGCGGGAACTCAGCCTGGCGATGCGGGAGGCCGACATTTCCTTGCGCCTAAGGCAGCCCGAGCAGCACGACCTCGTCGTGCGCCGCATCGGCGGCATCGGCTTCGGCATCTACGCGACGCCGGACTACGTCAGGGAGCAGGGCATTTTGGACGTCGAGGACGGCTGCTCCGGGCATCGCCTCATCACCCAGCTCGACGACACCCAGGAGATGACCCAGTCCGCCTGGCTCACCGACCTGGCCTCAAGGGCCACGGTGGTCCTGCAGACCAGCAGCCATGAGGCCGCCGTGCTCGCGGCCGCCAACGGCGGCGGCCTGGCCTGCCTGGCTCGCTTCCGCGGCGACGAGGAGTCGAGACTGACCCGGATCGCGGTCCCAACCGAGCCCCCCGGCGCCGACATCCTGCTGCTGGTCCACAAGGACAACCGCGATACCCCGCGGATCCGGGTGGTGCTGACGCACATCACCGAATGCATCCGTGAACTCGCCTCGATCCTTCAACCCATCGATTCAAGCGAACAGGAAATCCGGACCGTGGCCGGGTGACCCGCCGGGCAAGCTCCGTCTGGCTGCATGCAGACTTGCATAGCGGATATCCGAACTCGCTTGAGGGCGTACGTCGGCGACGGGCCTAGTAACGGAAGCGCCGACAGATCGCATCACCTCCCCGGCCGGGGCCTCGACGGCGACAAGGTCCGCATCCCCAAGGCGACCACGACCACAAATCGTGGCGGCGGCATACCGCGCCCTATGACTCAAGGAGGCGTCCAATGGACCTCGCCGATCCCCCGATCCAGATGTCGACGGCAGCCGTGCTGAGGGCGTGCGCCGAGCCGTTACCCGCGCTGGACGACTCGGACTTTAGCCTGGCCTTCGATCGATTTGCGCAGTCCCGCGTCGTACTGCTCGGAGAGGCCTCGCATGGCACTTCCGAGTTTTATCGCGCCCGCGCCGCCATCACCCGTCGCTTGATCGAAAAGCACGGATTCACGATCGTTGCGGTCGAGGCCGACTGGCCGGACGCCGCCGCGATCAATCGCTCCGTTCGGAATGATCAGGTCCAGCCGCCTTCACCGAAGGGCTGGACGCCGTTCACCCGCTTCCCGGCATGGATGTGGCGCAACACCGATGTCGCCGACTTCATCGGCTTTCTGCGAAGCCATAACGCGGCCAAGTCCGCCGACGAGAAGGTCGGCTTCTATGGCCTGGATCTCTACAGCATGTCAGCCTCGATGGCTGCCGTCCTCTCGTATCTGGACCGGGTGGATCCCGCTGCCGCGGTGGTGGCTCGGGAGCGCTATGCGTGCTTGACGCCATGGTCGCGGAAACCCGCGGCCTATGGCCAGGCATCGCTGACCGAAGGCTATGCACTCTGCGAGATCCCGGTCACCCGCACTCTCGTCGATCTGCTCAAGAAGGAACTCGAATACGCCAAGAGTGACAGCTCACAGTTTTTCGACGCCGCGCAGAACGCCCGTCTCGTCGCTGACGCCGAAGTCTACTACCGGGCCATGTATTTCGGCTCAAGCCTGTCTTGGAATCAACGTGACCAACACATGTTCCAAACGCTACAAAACATCCTGGCTCGACCGGGGCCCGTCAGGAAAGCCGTGATCTGGGCGCACAATTCCCATATCGGCGATGCGCGTTTCACCGACATGGGGAAGCAGCGCGGTGAATTGAACATCGGCCAGCTATGTCGACAGGCTTATGGCCGCGATGCTGCGCTTATCGGCTTCGGCACCCATTCAGGCACCGTCGCGGCAGCGACGGACTGGGATGGGGCGATGGAGATCAAGACCGTAAGACCATCCCATCCGGACAGCTACGAGGCCTTGTGCCACGAGGTCGGTGTCGAGCGCTTCATGCTGGACCTGCGGACAGGGCGGCATGACGATCTCCGTCACGCCTTGGCCCAGCCTCGGCTCGAACGCTACATTGGCGTGATCTACCGGCCCGAGACCGAGCGTGGGAGCCATTACGCCTTCGCCACGCTTCCCGAGCAGTATGACGCCTTCGTATGGTTTGACGAGACGACGGCGGTGACACCTTTACCGACCACGATCACCGCCGGCGAGGATGAGACTTATCCCTTCGGCCTTTGATGTGTCGGCTCCACCGTATTCCGTCGTCAAGTCTAAGGCGCGAAACGGAGAGAAGCCTCCCTGAGCATCTATCAGTTTGAACCCTTGTCGTTGACGGCCTGACTCCGCCTGTGA
>NZ_JAAHTB010000096.1 GCF_010692745.1 Methylobacterium sp. BTF04 | reverse complement strand
TCATCTCCGCCCGCACCGCATCCGCCACCG
The DNA here is from genome assembly GCF_010692745.1 of Methylobacterium sp. BTF04. Lineage (GTDB taxonomy): Bacteria > Pseudomonadota > Alphaproteobacteria > Rhizobiales > Beijerinckiaceae > Methylobacterium. The sequence continues at coordinate 5,316 of NZ_JAAHTB010000096.1, read as the reverse complement.
CCGGGAGGTCGCTCTCCGGCAACAGGCGCAATGCGGACGTCTCCGAAAGACCGTCCAGAATCGAGGTTTCTATCCGTGACACCGAATCAACCTCACGCCCGGAGGGAAGACATGCGCGCAAAGTCTTGCGGCAAATGATTATTCTGCGATCGCGACTCAGTGCCGACGGCACCGGCCACCGCGCTTGAGACGCGGCCGTTCATCTATTCGACGTCGAGGGGCGCCGTGCCGGCTGCCTTGCCGTCGGCGCCGAGCGTGATCTTCTGAATCCGCGCCTCGGCCTTCTGGAGAAGCGCCTCGCAATGGCGCTTCAGGGCCTCCCCGCGCTCGTAGATCGCCACCGACTCGTCGAGGGGCACGTCGCCCTTCTCAAGACGGCGAACGATGTCCTCGAGCATTTCGAGGGCCTTCTCGAACGGCAGACTCGGCTCGAAGCCGGCCTCTGCGGCGCCGGGCGCGCCGGTCGTTGACGCCGTCGGCGCAACGGCGGGTCGAGCTACGGTCATCCTGATTCATCCCTTGATTCTGTCGGTCTAAGCCCGTCCGGCGGCGGCCGGCAACCCGGCCACCCCCTCGCCATCGCACTTCGGCGCGCAGGGCGTCGTTTGGGTCACACTGCGTTTGCACGCCATTTCGTTGCAGGCTTGCGTCATAGCGGACTGGCCCCAGAGCGCTCTCAAGCCAGATCCAGGCGAAACGGTTCCCCCTCGAACGCCTCGGCCCCCCGACCGATCCGGGCGATCGCAGCGACCATCCGCCCGTCGCGCGCCAGCATCCGGTCGGCGATCGCCACGAACAGGGAATTGGGCGTGGCCGACGGTGCGGCCGCCCGCAGCGCATCGGCGATCGCCGCCTCGTCGCGTTCGGGCTCCAGCGCACAGGCGGCGATGTAGGCGGCGGCGGTGGAGCGGCTGATGCCGGCGTAGCAATGGATCACCAGGGGCCGCGCCCGGTCCCAGCTTCGCGAAAAATCCAGGATGGCGCCGATATGCGCATCGTCCGGCAGCACATGGCCGTCGAGGGGCGCGACGATGTCGCTGACCTCGACCACGCAATGATGCCCCGCGGCAATGCCGTCGGGCCGCGCGATGGCTGTGCCGACTTTCATCAGCGTCATCAGTCGGTTGGCCCCGGTCTGGGCCAGCGTCTCGGGCAGGCGCGACAGCGGGCAGACATGGATGGAGGGCATGATCAGGGGTCCGACAGAGCGGCGGTGAGGGCGTGGAAGCGGGCGAGGAAGCGCCGTTGCGCGACGTCGCTCGGCCAGGGATCGAGCAGGGCCTCCGCCTCGGGGGGGATCGGCCCGGGCTCGCCGAAGAGCGCACGGGCCTCCGCCTGGTCGAAGCCGGCCAACCGCGTCGCCTCGAAATAGGCCGCGATTCCGTCGGCGCGCTTGACGAGGCCGGCCTCCGAGACGGTGGGGTCGGCGAGTCCGAAGCGCGCGCGGATCGCCGCGAGGAGGCGTCGCTCCACCGCCTTGTAGGAATCGCCGATGGCCGCCTTGAACGGCGAGATGATGTCGCCGATCACGTATTCGGGGGCGTCGTGCAGCAGCATTTCCAGACGCTGACCCGCCGTGCAGGTCGGCTCCAGCCCGGCGCCGATCGCCTCCACCAGCAGGGAATGCTGAGCCACCGAGAAGACGTGCGGCCCGGCGGTCTGCCCGTTCCAACGGGCGACGCGGGCGAGACCATGACCGATGTCGACGATGGCGATGTCGCCCGGCTCCGGATCGAGCAGGTCGAGGCGCCGGCCCGACAGCATGCGCTGCCACGCGCGTGGCGGACCGCTCATCGGACCGCTCCGAGAGTCGCGCAAGGCCGATGACGGTGGCAGCCGACGAGATGGTCATTGACCATGCCGGTGGCCTGCATGAAGGCATGGACGATGGTCGGCCCGCAGAAGCTGAACCCCTCGGCCTTGAGGGCGCGCGACATGGTCCGCGACACCTCCGTCTCGGTGGCGATGGCCTGCCGATCGGGGGCGGCACTCTGGATCGGCACGCCTCCGACGAAATCCCACAGGAAGCGCGAAAAGCCGGGGCCGCGCGCCTCGATGGCGAGCCACGCCTTGGCGCCCGCGAGGGTCCCGACGATCTTGGCGCGGTTGCGGATGATGCCGGTGTCCTGCATCAGCCGCTCGACATCGGCGGGCGTGAACCGCGCGATGGCTGCCGGCTCGAAGTCGGCGAAGGCGCGGCGAAAGCCCTCGCGGCGGCGCAGGATCGTGATCCAGGACAGGCCGGCCTGAAAACCGTCGAGGATCAGCTTTTCGTACAAAGCGCGGCCGTCGCGCTCGGGCACGCCCCATTCGGTGTCGTGGTAGGCCGTGTAGAGCGGATCGAGCCCGGCCCACCAGCAGCGGGCGCAGCCGTCGGGATGGTGGATCAGGCCGGTGGCATCAGCAGACATCGGGCTGGTTTAGCTTGAGAACGGGACAAGAACAAACGCAATTGGGATCACCCCGCCAGAAGCGGCTCGGGAAACGCGAAGGTGGCAAAAGACGGCCGCTCGACGCCGATCAAGGTGCTCCCCGCGCGCAAGGGTTCACCGGCCGCCAGCGCGTCGGCGAGCCGGTCGATCCGCAGGGTGGCGAGGCCGCGCGTTCCCGCGACGCTGCCGATGGTCCCGAGGCTGCGCTGGCCGGCGGTGATCTCGACGGCACTTTCCAGACCACCGTCCGAGACGGCGACGATAGGCACGATGCGGGTGCGGGCGGTGCCGCGGTGCTGCATGCGCGAGACCACCTCCTGGCCGACGTAGCAGCCCTTCCTGAAGTCGACGCCGCCGAGCTGGTCCATCAGCGCTTCATGCGGAAAGGCGTCGGAATAGGTGAAATCGCGCCCGCCCTCGGGGATGCCGAGGGCGATGCGGTGGGCGTGGTAACCGGCCTCCGTCGCATCGGTCGAGAACGCGCCCTCGGCGGCGTAGATCCGGGTGCCGAGGGCGGCGAGGCGACCGTCCTGCACCGCCTCTGTCGCGATCGTGGTTTCGGCCCCGTCCCAGGCGGCAGCGACACTGGTCGTCGGATCGAGGGCGATCGTCACCTTGGCGCGCAGGCGGTAGAGGGCGAGACGTTTGGCGAGGTCGGCAGCGCGCTCGGCCACGCCGTCGAGCCGGAACCCGTCCCCGATCTTCGAGATCAGGAAATCGAACAGCACCTTGCCCTGTGGCGTCAGCAGCGCCCCGAGCCGCGCCTCGCCGGGGGGGAGCGTCTCGACGTTGCAGGTCACGACGCCTTGCAGGAAGCTGGTCGCATCCTCGCCCGCGACGGTGACGAGGGCGCGGTCCGGCAGCAGGGCGATCGGCATGGCGGCTCCTGAGTGTCCAGCGGCGTTGCGTGCCACTTCCGCCTGACATAAGCCGCCGCCATCCGCGCCTCAATGCTTCCGACAGGAGTCACTCCGATGGACCAGCCCTTCGACCTTCTCCTCACCGGCGGCACCGTGGTGAACCAGGACGGGGAGCACCGCGCCGACATCGGCATCCGGGCCGGGCGCATCGCCGCCATCGGCGACCTGTCGCGCGCGGCGGCATCCGAGACGCGGGATTGTACCGGACTGCACCTGTTGCCCGGCGTCATCGACAGCCAGGTGCATTTTCGCGAGCCGGGGCTCGACCACAAGGAAGACCTCGAATCCGGCTCGCGCGCGGCGGTGATGGGCGGCGTCACCGCAGTGTTCGAGATGCCCAACACCAACCCGCTGACCACCAGCGCCGCGGCGCTCGCCGACAAGGTCGCCCGCGGGCATCACCGGATGCATTGCGATTTCGCGTTCTGGGTCGGCGGCACCCACGAGAACGCCCATGAGGTGGCCGAGCTCGAGCGCCTGCCGGGGGCGGCCGGAATCAAGGTGTTCGTCGGCTCGTCCACCGGTTCGCTGCTGGTGGAGGACGATGCCGGCGTCACCGAAATCCTCAAGCGCACCCGCCGGCGCACCGCCTTCCACGCCGAAGACGAGCCCATGTTGCGCGCGCAGAAGGATCTGCGCGTTCCGGGCGATCCGTCCTCGCATCCGGTCTGGCGCTCGCCGGAGGCCGCGTTGAAAGCGACGCAGCGCCTCGTGCGCATCGCCCGCGCCACCGGCGCGCGCATCCACATCCTGCATATCTCCACCCGGGAGGAGATGGCGTATCTGGCGCAGGCCAAGGACGTGGCGACCTGCGAGGTGACGCCGCATCACCTGACCCTCGACGGCACCGAGGCCTACGCCCGGCTCGGCACCCTAGTGCAGATGAACCCGCCCGTGCGCGATGCGAGCCATCGCGACGGCATCTGGCACGGGCTGTCCCAGGGCGTGGCCGACATCCTCGGCTCGGATCACGCGCCACACCTGCTCGAGGAGAAGGCCAAGCCATATCCGGATTCGCCCTCGGGCATGACCGGCGTGCAGACCCTGGTGCCGATCATGCTCGACCATGTGGCGGCCGGGAGACTGTCGCTGGCGCGCTTCGTCGATCTCACCAGCGCCGGACCGAAGCGGCTGTTCGGCATCGCCCGGAAGGGGCGTCTGGCGGTGGGCTACGACGCCGACGTGACGGTGGTGGACCTCAAGCGGCGCGAGACCATCCGCAACGAATGGATCGCCTCGAAATGCGGCTGGACGCCCTACGACGGCGTTACGGTGACGGGCTGGCCGGTGGGCACTCTGGTGCGCGGCGCCTGCGTGATGTGGGACGGCGAACTCGTCGGCCCGTCGCGGGGCGAGGCGGTGGTGTTCGAGGAGACGCTGGCGCCGCAAGCCTGAACGGCCGTCCCCGGGACCTTATCCGTCGCAGTACCGAGCCAGGCGCAGGGAGACCTGCGCCAACGCTCTGGCGAGGAAATCATACCAAATCCGGCCGCTCGCTTCGCGATGCGGACCGCCGGCGGCGTCTTCAGACCGAAAGACATGACCAAGGATCAGGCCCCGGACAGCCGCACCCGCGGCTCCAGAAGACCACGGACGCCGAGGTCGATCAGGAAGGTGCGGCCATGCTCCGGGTCCGCCGCCTTCTCGTCGTCGTCCATGCCCTCGTAGGCGCTGGTGACGAGGAGCTGGGTCAGGTCGTTGCCGGCAAAGGTCGGGCAGCTCGGGCGGGTGGCCGGCACCGCCACCGAGCGCACGCGGTCTCCGTCGGGGCTGTAGGCATCGACGCAGCCGCTGCCCCAGCGCGCGCACCAGATCAGGCCGGCGGCGTCCACCGCCGCCCCGTCGAGCCCGCCCTCGCCATGGCGATGATCGTGGAGCGTGGCCGGCTCCCCCCGCGGCAGTCCGGTCACGAGCTATGCGGGAAAGTGGGTGACGACGGTGGATTGAGGGCGGCGTATCGAGGC
>NZ_JAAHTB010000095.1 GCF_010692745.1 Methylobacterium sp. BTF04 | reverse complement strand
ACCCGCCGCATCGCAAACCCATGATATCCATCAGAAACATTATGAGTCAGACTCTAAGGTGTCCGGGCATTGTCGGTACCGCCTATTAACTGCTCATCCAGCTTATGCTCTATTGCGTGCTCCACATCTTCCTCTTCCTGCACAGCGCGTCGATAGAACGCCTCGTCTGACTCTAGCTCCATTTTTTCCTCTTTCCAAAATCATAGTTCTGTCCGTTGAGATTTCCCTGTTGAAATGGTGGTTTCTTACAACGCCGGTGTCGGCTGCGAGTTGATAGACAACGACTTCGCCTGGTGCGATTTCTAAATATTCGACTGCAACCAGAGAAAGGTCCTCAAGAGCCATAACAAGGGCACGCAAACTGTTGCCGTGTGCGCCACAGTTGCGTGGTTACTTGGTGTATGTCGCCAGGCTTTGCTCAGCTGAGGGGCAGGGTGCGCGACCGCCAAAGTCCGCGCCGAGGGAATTCGGCTGAACCCGATCCAGTGGAAGGCCATTACCGCGCGGAGATATCTAACTTGAGCTGTGTAAATTCCTCGCGGGTAATTTCGCCACGAGCGTATCGCTCATTGAGAATGTCGAGTGCACTCTTTGGCCCGCCCAGATCATATTTCCGGTGAGCGCGGTACGTATAGCCCCAGTTACCGAGACCCGAAAACAACAGGAATACGAATCCCATCCAGAGCAGCCAGCCCCAGCCGAAATACCAATCATTCCAAAACGGGTGGGTCATTCATCAATCCTCTAACGCGCGGCGCCCATCGCGCGGCTGGCGATGGGTTCTGCAAGATAACAACTGGCCCTTCCAGCGAGTCCAGAAGGGGGGACGAAGCCTGCCACCCGTATTGCGAATATTCTGCTTCACGGGCAGGGCCGTCACTCCCAATTCCTGATAGTGATTTCCACATTGCGAATGAAGGATCGGAATGTACCTAGCCGATCAAGTTCGGGGGTTCTGATCTGACCGGATGTCTCAGAATTGGACGAGTGAGCTGCGAAGCATTGCGCCCGACGCCTGGTCCCGGGCGGTGTAGATGGTGTCGTCGACGGACGGGTAGCCTGTGAAGAACCTTTGGCCTCCGAGTATCGGGTTGATGGCTGCAACACCTTTTCGGGCGAGTGCCCGGAACCTCCAGCGTTGGCCAGCCTTGCTAGTGGATTGAATCCAACACTTGGTGCCCACGTGCTGCGGCGGCGATGATCTTGTCGGGGTCTGCGGTCCAGACGAAGGGCTTGGGCTGCTGGTTGTGATCGACCACGAAGCGGTTGATGGCGGCTTGGAGGTCGACGACACCCTTGAAAACGCCGCGCTTGAGGCGGCGGTCAGGATGGCGAAGAAGCCCTCGACGGCATTGAGCCAGCTGGCCGAGGTGGGCGTGAAATGGAACGCCCATCTGGGATGGCGGCCCAGCCAGTCAATCACCTTGGGGTGCTTGTGGGTGGCGTAGTTGTCGAGGATGGCGTGGACGGTCTTGCCGGCCGGGACCTCACGCTCGACCGCGTTCAGGAAGCGGATAAACTCCTGATGCCGGTGGCGCTGCATACATCGGCCGATGACCTTGCGTTCCAGGACGTCGAAGGCGGCGAACAGGGTGGTCGTGCCGTGGCGTTTGTAGTCATGGTCCCGGCCCGTCCCTTCTTTATGGGAAGACCTGGCTGGGTGCGATCCAGGACCTGGATCTGCGACTTCTCATCGACGCTGAGCACCACGGCGTGGGCCGGCGGATCGACATAGAGGCCGACGATATCGCGGACCTTGGCGGCGAACTTGGGATCGTTGGAAAGCTTGAAGGCGCGGATGCGGTGCGGCGCCAGGCCGTGGGCGCGCCAGATGCGCTGGACCGAGGTTAGGCTGACGCCCACGACCTGGGCCATGACCCGGCCGGTCCAGTGGGTGGTCTCGCCGGGCGGATCACCCAGGGTCAGAGCGACGATGCGTTCTGCGACATCGTTGGCCAGCTTGGGAACCCGAGCGGGCCGGGTCTTGTCGCGCAGCAAGCCGTCAACGCCCTCGGCCATAAACCGCTCCTGCCACCGCCAGACGGCTGTCTTGCTGACGTCGGCTTTGCGCATGATCTCCACCGTGCCCAGGCCATCGGCTGTGGCCAGTACGATCTGAGCGCGCCAGACGTGCTTCTGCGGGCTGTTGCGGTCATCGACGATCGCCAGAAGGCGCTTGCGATCGGTCGGGCTCAGATGGACGGTGACGCCAGTACGCATCCCCAAGACTCGCACGACGCTAGGCCTATGGGAATCCCAACAAGGACTCTTATGTCGGCATCAATCCACTAGGCTTGCAGCAAGTTGCGAACGACCATGACCGGGCATGGGGCATGTCTCGATACACCCTCCGCGACGCTGCCCAGCATCACGCGGTCCAGCCAGTTACGTCCGTGGCTGCCGACAACGACGAGGCTTGCCGACCATTCTCGCGCGGCTTCGACGATGGCAGCCACGGGCTCTCCAAGGGGAAGGAACGTCGGGGAGCCCTTCGGGATAGGTGTCTTTGCGTGTAAACTCGAGAAGATATCCGCAGTCAATTCCGGTACGGGCTGCTTCAGTTCAGGGGAGGAGACCGCGTACCACGCCCCAGCGGAAATCGCCGGGCGGATCACATGGATAAGACCAACCTCAGCGTCCAGAGCGGCGGCAAGCTCGAGCCCGACCCTCCCCGCATCGGCGGATACCTCACTGCCATCGACGGCGATAAGGATGCGCTTGAACAACATTTTGTCGTGGTTCCAAGTGATCAGGCTCGGGATAAGACCAAAGGTAGCACGTGCGGCTTGGGCGTCAGCAGCCTCGGAAACTACTCTATTTCTATGCTCCAACCGATAACTAGAAATTCAGGGATGAGCCAAAAAAGTTTGAGGCTCGACTATCACGAGGATATCGCGGAGACCATTACATGATTCAGATGAGCGCTTCAGAGACCACACCTTGATTGTCGAAGCCATGATCTGAGTATTTTCTGAAGCTACCTCAGTCAGCCTTCGATGATTTATGAGTCACAGCAGATATTTCTGTTGTGAGTGCACGACCATGACAACCAGAATGATCGATTATCTCCCAGTCCACAGCTCAATGAATGTGAGCGCTCACCGTCGAGACTATCATGACTTCATGATTGTACTGCGATATATAACATTGTCCACTGTCGTGTCTCTATCGTTTCTTACCCTGATGTTCTGCACAGCTGCCGGTTGGGGAACTGCATCATTTGTCGCTCTCCTCGAGCTGGGGATGGGCCTATATTTCGCAAGGGAACGAGCGGGGGGCTCATGGCAAGCCGACGTCGCCAGCCTGCTCATCACGACAGACGTCGAGAGTGGGGATGAAATAGAAAGTGACGCTGAAGTCGCTGCGCCATGCCCCGCTAGATCTGACGGTAGCGCAACTGACCGCCTGGGCGTGGACTCCCGCACCAGGGCACAATCTTAAGAGGGCGTGACCGTCTCCTTTCACAACTTCGCGGAAATTGTGAATGAATGCCTATTCAAAGGCCACTTTGATAAAGGGCGGTGAAGGCCTTTGCGCCTGAGTATATTCCGCCCCTACCTGCCCCACCCGCCCTGACTACGATGAGACCCGCATGGGAAAGTCAGGAGAGGTTCGTCATGTTGAGGCACGCATCCGTCATTGAAGGCTACGGTATCAACGCCACCGACGGGCCGATTGGCACCATCGTCGATTTTTTGTTCGATGATATCACATGGTTGGTGCGCTGGCTGGTCGTCGACACCGGAGCTTTCCTGCCTGGCCGAAAAGTACTGCTGCCGCCGTCTGCGCTTAGCCACGTCAATCACATGGGTGGGGAACTCGCCGTTAGCATCACAAAACAGACCGTTAAAGATAGCCCCGACATTCGCACCGATCAGCCGGTTTCCCGGGTGATGGAGACCAATCTGTACGATTTCTACGGGTGGAGTCCCTACTGGTCGACAGGGTTTTACATGGGAGGATACGGCTATCCATTGGGGACAGGATTCTTAGGCGCTGGCCTTGGTTTCCACGCTGGAAATGTTAACGATCGGAAGATCTCGGGTGAAGGTGTTGTGCAAGGCGACCGTCACTTGCGAAGTATCACCGAAGTAACGGGCTACCACATACATGCCCGTGATGGAGAAATCGGTCACGTAGCCGATTTCCTGATGGAAGACGGCGACTGGAGCGTCCACTATCTGGTTGTCGACACCAAAAATTGGTGGCCAGCAAAGAAGGTCCTGATTTCGCCAAGGTCCATCAAACGAACGGATTGGTCGAGTAGGATGGTCTATCTCGATGTCTTACGCCAGCAGGTCAAAGACAGTCCCGCCTACGACGGTACAGTAGCCGTGGACCGCGCATATGAATACGCGTTCCACGGCTACTACGATCGGCTCCCCGTCGCAGAGCCCGCCTAGCTTGCCCACCAGAAAACCCGGTTCCATACTATGAAGGACCGGATACGCGGTTCGGTATCGAATGTAGATTAGCGGGTTCTCATAACCAGAGTGATGCGTGGCGACATAAATTTCCTCAACACAATGGTCGCCACGACGCCCCGTCGGTTCCTATGCGGCCTATGGGGGACGTCTAAGTAAATTCCGAGGCTATAGCGCCTCTCGCAGACGGCAGAATGATCCAGATGACGGCGATAAACCACGCGCTCAACAAGAATATCGAGACCGTTTTCCTGATGGCCGATCCGCGTCACCAAGCCATCGCGTCGCGTCTGGTAAAGGAGGTCGCCATGCTTCACGCCCAAATTCTTTCGGCGCGTGTGTTGATTTCTAAATAAACAAGAGCTCAAGACTTTTCACAAAATTAGTCGAAGCTTACGCGTTCCTAACACAGGGCGTGATTCACAAGAATGTGGGAACAATGAAGTCTCCGATCAAATCTGACAATGAGCCAAATATTCAAAACCTAGAAAGCAAGGAACGCGGGATTGGACGGGTTGGGTTGATCATATTGGCGGTCGCGGCAGCGGTTGTAATTATCGCGTTTTTCGCGGTGGGATTTCACATTCCGAGGTTGTGAAGTGGGTCGAAGATCGCGGCCCTTTTGCGTCCGATATTCGTACCGCACCCCCTGCCGCTTCCATCCTTCCGAGGCTGTGAAGCTGGTTGAAGATGACGGCCCCTGTTGTCAGCCGACGCGGTGCCGCTGGCGCTAGGCGTCCGGGCCCGAACTTGAGATGGCCCCCCAGAGCGCCTCTGGTTCATACGGCTTGGGTATGAACAGGCTCTTTTGAGGAAGCTCGGAGAGCCGCGTCTTGAAAAGTGCTGACAGGACAATGATTTTGATCGGCGGCCACCGCTCGGCGACGTAATGGGCGAGGCGGATGCCGTCCATCGAGCCCGGCATTTTGATGTCCGTCAGGAGGAACGCAATTTCAGGATAGCAATCCATCAGAATAATTGCTTGGTCGGCGTTGTCAGCCGTAAGCACGTCCAGACCCTGCTCCCTCAGCCACTGCGCCAAGTCTTGTTGGACAAGTAGCTCATCCTCCACCACGAGAATGGTCGCCGGTTTGAGCGGTTTGAATTGCGCCATAGGTGCTAAGCGCTCCTGAGAGGCCGTTTGGAAATTGGCTGTTGAGGGATTCTCTGCGGGCCTGGGTTATGAT
>NZ_JAAHTB010000094.1 GCF_010692745.1 Methylobacterium sp. BTF04 | reverse complement strand
GCTGTTCGCTTCGTCATGGCTCCATCCTCTCAAGAGCTGGAGCCTCCGGGAAACCCGGGGCGGTTCACTTCGAACCTGGGCCACCGAATTGGGGCAGGCCACCACCACCGACCTCATTCAGCAGGATGCACGCCGCAAAGCGCGGGCATCAAATGTTAGACTCGCACAACTCACTAGGCATATGGTTGAGGGAACGTTCGCGCTTGAATGTCACCTACAGCGGCTATGCGCCCGTTTTCCATCGCTCATCGGCCCAAGCGCTCGTCGGCTCTGAGTGGGCCGTGCTCCGGGTCAACACCCAACTACCAGTTTGCTACCGCGTGCGGAAGTGGCATTACAAACCCTGAGGCGTTAGGCGGGTTCTGAGCAGGCAACCCTTCAAAAACGAGGCGCGAGTGATAACCCCAATTACCCGGCACACGGGTGGATACGAAAGAGTCCTGTACGTCCGCACGGATGGCTCAGACGAAAACGACGGGACTTTAGACAGCCCGTCTGGGGCATTTCGCACTTGGCAGCGCGGCATTGATGTCCTTTGCCGCTCAGATGTGCAGCGGGGCACCGTGTGGCTTAAAGCCGGGAACGAAGATGGCCCACGAACCTTCTCGGAGAACATCAAGATCGGGCCGCTCGGCTACGCAGGCCGTTTGATTCTACGAGGTGCGGATAGCGCGCCTACTGAATTCATCTGCGAGACCGGCGATACGCTACTCGCGTCCCTTGTGGGCAATGTGCAAATTCAGCTCGAAAACGCGAAAATATCAGCGCCTAACGGCAATGCAATCAAAGTGGAATACCAGACGCTATTTTCAGTAGGGACAGGCGTTGATTTCGGAATGACGAAAGAAAGCCACATATGGATTCATGACAGCCAGTCGATAGTCCAAGTTCTTGCGGCGGAGTACACTATCTCCGGAAATTGCGCTCGCCATTTATTTGTTCAGTATGGTCATCTCTATTTTGAGGCAAACCGGGTTAAGTTGATTGAAAGCCCAGCGTTCTCAGGCGCTTTCTTAACTTGCTTTCCTCGCGGCTCGGTACAGGCTACAGAGAACGTTATCGAGGGAATTGGACGCGGAAAGCGCTATGATATTCATCACCTAAGCGTACTTAACCTTTGTGGCGGACAAGAAGAAATTGAACTGGCTGGCGATGCGCCTGGATATATTGATGGCACATCAATCCTGATTTGAGTATAACTAAAGAGAGACGGAGGTACCATGGACCTTGATTACGCGACCGAACAAGCTGCAAAACTATATTCCTTATCAGAGGACATACATGGCGCGCTCCCGCGGTCGACTTCTTATTGGACGGATAAATACGTCAGCAGGATCATGTCTTCGCTTTGGGGGGCGCCGGACGTCGAAGCATTTTACGCAAAATGCATCATAGATCTCTGCCAGGAGCATCCCGAGAAAAAACTCAGAGCGGTGAGCCTCGGGTGCGGCGATGCTTTCATCGAACTTGAAGTTTATAAACGGGTCATCGAGAGCGGTTGTCACAATATTCGTTTTGACTGCGTCGATGTCGCTGAAGGGGCTGTCGCGCGCGGAAAACAGCGCGCGGTCGAAATGTCCATTTCGACCGATTTCGATTTGAGGGTCGATATATACGAGTCTCTTTTCGACAAACCCGCAGACGTCGTCATAGCAAACCAAGTTCTTCATCATATAGTTGATTTAGAGGGACTATTTTCCTCTATTTCAAGAGCAATTGGCACCCATGGGATATTCATTTCCGCGGATATGATCGGGCGGAATGGTCATATGCTGTGGCCTGAAGCACTAGCGATTTTAGACCCTCTTTGGCAGCAATTACCGGACAAATTCAAGTATAATCACTGCCTACGACGCCTCGAGTCGCAGTATTCAAACTGGGATAATTCGAAGGAGGCGAATGAAGGGATTAGAGCGCAGGACATACTTCCCTGTTTGATTGACAATTTTGGGTTCGAAAAATTCTTCGCAGCCGGAAATTTAGCGGTCGCTATTTTCGGAAGGCATTTTGGGTACAATTTTAATCCAGAAGTTGATCAGGAGCGAGACCTGATAGATCGCATTTCCGATACCGATTACAATCTCATTGACTTTGGCTACCTTAAGCCGACGCTTATGTATGCATGCATGTCGAACAGAGGAAGGAGCACGCAGATCTATCGGCATTGGTCGCCTGAATTTTGCGCCAGGAGGAACGATCCCGCGGCGGGCCATTACGCCATCAAACGGTTTGGAAAAGATGAGGCGGTCGAATTTTCGGAGAGGCTTCCGGCGATAGAGTGCCTAAGGGAAGGATGGTCTTCTCCTGAAGTGGGCGGCGTTTGGTCCAATGCCTCGCATTCCAGCGTGTCCGTCCCACTTAATGGAATATACAATGGTGGCGCTCTTAAGCTTCAGATATATGGGATGCAATACCAACCCGACGGCGTCGAAAACATCCCAATTACGATTTCGGTAAACGGCAAAGAATTTCGTGATGTTCGATTTCCGGGCCATCAGATTGGCGCCGCATGGATTGAACTGCCGCTCAATGGCGTCGACGATTTCGAAACACTGGCCGTTCATTTCGAGTACCCCAAGACGTGGTCCGCCTTAGAACTTGGATTAGCTGATGATACTCGGCAGTTGGCTCTGCGGCTTATATTTTTTGCACTTAGAGATAACCACGAGCAGAAACCTGGACAAATCTCGTAGCGATCCAGGGCCCTAAATCGATGCTAATCATAGCACAAATAGACTTCCGATGACTAAAGACGAAGATGGCGGACCGATCGATGATATTTACTCATGAATATATAAGCAATCTACTCGATAGTCTAGAATTGCCATTTCCTGACAAAGGCGAGAACGTTATTAGAAACTACCATCGCCTGTTCGTTCAAAGGTACGTAAATACCTTAAACGAGATTGCGGATTTGCCGAGATCGACGCGCGCGCTTGAACTGGCCGCCAATCCATATGGCATGACAGCAGCCATAGTCGTGAATTTATTCGACGAACTTTCGTTGGCAAGCTTCGGAAAATTAGGCGAGCACTCAACTTTAGATATCAGCGTCGGCAACAAGTCATTTTCGCTTAGAGAAGATAATTTCAATGTCGAATTTGATCGTTGGCCGTATGAAGATGAGAGCTTTGACCTCATAATTAGCTGTGAGATGATTGAGCATCTCGCAATGGATCCTATGCACGTATTCTTCGAGGCAAACAGAGTTCTCAGGCACGGCGGTATCTTCTTTGTTTCAACCCCAAATGCGTGCAGCCTGCAATCGGCAGTTAAAGCTCTGAAGTTTCAAACTCCGAGCATGGCTCCGCAATATCGCGGCCCACCAGATCTATCTGGAGTGTACCAACGCCATAATCGGGAACTCACACCGCCCGCACTCGCAGAAATGTTTCGGGCAGGAGGCTTCCAAAAGGTATCCTACCGAACAGTAGATAATTACCCATTCTATAATTATGAAGCTGATGCTATCTCTGTTGAAGTCTTACGTGCGATTTATGGCACTCATTGGCGGGGCGATACATTGAACTTCTCTGGATGGAAGGCAGGGCCGCCTTTGGAACGATATCCAGGGGCCGAGGATCTATACATTGTCTCAGACCCTAGGTTGTAGCATATGAACTTTTCGAGGAACGTATTTGCGTGCGCTCTGTTCGCACTTCAGCGGAAAGTTGCCAAGAAATATCACAAGCCGCCAAAATGTAAATATGGCGGGGAAGACCAATGCGAAACCAAATTCCTCAACCTCTTATAGTGTCGAGTACAGAGTAATTCACGGCGACGGATCATTCCGTATTGCGTAATCCGTTTATGACAGGGTTTACTAAATGAGGCATCGACCAAGACAGATTAGCCGTTACTTGATGCCATCAAGATCTTTAGATTTGCCGCCATCGGCCTGCCTTGGGCGCATTGCCTCGCCTGCAATGCTCCCGGATGTCGGATCGTTGCACCATCTGATTTGCTCCCGACGCGGGATTGGTGGCGGGGGTGGCGATGAGGCGAGTGAGTATGGTGACGCGCGATGAACTGCTCGCAGCTTTGGCAGCTCGGTACCCGGGCGGCGGACATGCGGAGAAGACCCGCATCCTAGATGAGTTCGCCTCCGTGACGGGCCATCACCGTAAACACGCAATGCGGTTGCTCCGGGCCGGCCCATCAGGACAGGCGCCGACCTCTTAATCGGACCGGCGGGTATACGTCGAGGCGGTGCGCGAGGCGCTGATCGTTCTGTGGGAAGCGTCCGACCGGATCTCCGGCAAGCGGCTGAAGGCGATGATCCCGACGTTGCTCCCGGCGATGGAACGCCATGGACATCTCGACCTCGACCCGGAGATCCGTGCCACGCTGTTCGCGATGAGTTCGGCCACGATCGACCGGGCTCTCGCTCCACAGCGGGAGCGTTCCGGAAGCGGCAAGCGCCGCCGCTGGTCGCCCTCGGTGCTGCGGCGCTCGATCCCGGTGCGGACGTTCTCGGACTGGAACGATCCACCGCCCGGCTTTATCGAGGTTGACCTCGTCGCGCATTCTGGTCCGGTCGCCTCAGGCTCCTTCATCCAGACGCTGGTGCTGACGGATATCGCCACCGGCTGGACCGAGTGCGCCCCGCTCCTGGTCCGGGAGCAAACGCTGCTTATCGGCGTGCTGCGCGAGGTGCGTGCCCCGATGCCGTTTTCTCTGCTCGGGTCCGACTCGGACAACGACAGCGTGTTCATCAACGAGGTGGTGCGGGACTATTGCCTGTCCGAGAGGATCGTGTTCACCCGCTGCCGGCCCTATCGGAAGAATGACCAAGCCCATGTTGAGCAGAAGAACGGCGCCATCGTGCGCCAAATCGTCGGCTATCGGCGGTTTGAGGGACTGGCGGCCGCCCGCGAGCTGGCTGCTCTTTACGCGCGGACGCGGCTGTTCGTGAACGCCTTCCAGCCATCGTTTAAGCTCGCCGAGAAGGAACGCGACGGAGCGCGGGTGCGCAAACGCTACCACGCGCCGGCGACACCCTGCGACCGGCTGTTGGCCGATACACGCACGTCCGAAGAGATACGTCATCGGGTCGAGGCAGTGCGCGTCCACCTCGACCCGGTGCGGCTCCTGGCGGAGATCCGAAGCGGGCAGAAAGCCCTCGTCGCGATCACCGAGAGCACCCTCGCGCTGCCGGTCGACGCGCCGGCTGCGCCCATCCCGGTCGCCGACTTCTTGGCAGGGCTGCGCACCGCCTGGCGGATGGGTGAGGTTCGATCCACCGCACAACCGATCCTGAAGTCGAAGCGCGGACGCCGCCGCCCGGATCCGCTCATCGCAGTCAACGACGACCTGCGATCCTGGTTCGAGGCGGATCCAGCGCAGACCGGGAACGAATTGCTCCTGCGCCTCCAGACCTCAGGTCCCGACCGCACCCCGACGGACTGCTCCGAACGGTACCGCGCAGCCTCAAGATCTGGCGTAGCGAGATCGCCTGCCAGTTGGTGTTCGGTACCCCGAATCAGCCGCAAACGGTGGCGATCTCGGGAACATATGCGTGAGGCAACCGGCTCACCCCCCGGGAGCATTATTCGGTGAGGCAACACGCGTCATTATCCTGATTGCCGCGCTACAGCGTAAAGCGCATATTCTGACGAAGTTGAAGCCAGAAGCGAAAGAGTCCCGCGTGGCGGTGTTGGCGGGGCTGAAGAGAGTTCTGGGATGAACGATAGGACATATCGAAGAACCGTGCGCATCCGGCGAAGGCCGCCTTGCTCCGAGGTCTGTCGACGTCCAGCTTTT
>NZ_JAAHTB010000093.1 GCF_010692745.1 Methylobacterium sp. BTF04 | reverse complement strand
GCCATCAGCCCAGAACCCACCGTCCGCAACAGCCTGATGAATAAGACGGGCTAGGAACTTGGCCCATGCCCAGCGCACTGTGCCCGCAACATCCACGACGTCCGGCAGGATCTCGAACTTCTTGGCCAGGTTGCCCGCGAAGGTCAGGATCGCGAAGGGCAACGCGGCTCGAACTAAGGATGAGTCGGCACCTTCCCCGGCGAGCACATTGGCCGCGTTCATGATGCCAGCCCGCAGTTCCGTCACCTGATTGTGCACCCCATTCGCGATCAAGGCTTCAACGAAGGCCGGCCCTGCGTGTCCGAAATGCTGGTCTACGGAGTGGACCTGCGTCAGCGCGGCAGGGGGAACGTTGCGATCGACGCCGGTGATATCGACGTCTGGGATGCGAGCGGTCATGCCACCAGTCCAACCGCCGCCCTCGGCTCGGACTTTCTCCTCCATGCTCTTTTCGGCCGAGAGGAGGATGAAAGTGCTCCAGGTGCGGCTATTCCTGAATTCCACGTTCGCATTCATGCGGCTCTTCCCGACGCCGCTGGCGAGCGAATAGATGATATTCTTCAGTTCCTTGCCATCGACGTGCCCGAGTTCGTCGAGAGCGAGGATGGTCGCGTTCGAACGGGCCGCCATCGCCTCGACGCCATTCGCCGTTGCCCGCGCCGTTTGAAGCAGGCTATCAGGCTGATCCAGGGCGGCCCGAGACCATGCCGAGACCGCAAGGCGCTGGGTCGTGGTCTTGCCTCCGCTGGTCCTGCCGGACAAGTTGATCCCACAGGTAGCGAGCCCGGAGAGCGCGACTAGCGGCGCGGCGAATCCTGCCATTGCTCCGAGGGTCCAATGCGGGCATCCCGCAATCCCGGCAGCTGCAGCGACAGCTGCCTTCCAACCGTCGAAGGTACCACCGGCGGCGACTCGTTCGCTGATGCAGGAGGCCGCTGACAGCTCCAGCGCCACTCCGTCCTCAGCACCAACAACTTTGCCAGACGGGCACACGAAGAACTGCCCATCGACGCCGTCGAGGGTGTGCCAACCCGGCGCCCGTACAACGGCGATCTCGTCCGTTGGCTCCGCCGCCTTCAGGCAGCGGACGGCAACGCGCTCGCCATCTTCGGCCACGATAACAAGGCCCACCGCCAACAACATGGCGCGTGTCTCGGTGGCCCCCTGCGTCGCGAAGCCTGCACGCTCGATGTCGAGTTTACGACGCTGGCCGTTCAAGCCTTCGACCACCACCCGGAGGCCATAGACGTTGCCCTGATCGACGAACCGCAGCCGGGCCAGTACGCCGAACGGAGAGCAGATCGGCTCCAGTACCGTGTCATCGCCAACCGTGATCAGGCGGTGGACGCGGATCTTGCCAATCGCGGACCGACGGTACTCCAGGCTGAGCGTGTCCATCTCGGGGAGAGGGTAGTCGGCCTTGATGCGCCGAAGCTCATCATCCCCCCCAACCCGCTTCGGCTCAGCAAAAACTTCCTCAGATGTGGCGGTGTACCGAACAGCCGTTAGGATGCCGGTGCGAACAGCCTCGCCCCCCTGCTTGGCATAGACATCGAGCCAATCGGTGGTTGAATCCGGCGGACCCGGGAGAGCGATCGCAACGGACAGCCGGCCACAGTTCCGCGCACCAAAGGTGCGAGCGGCGTTCTCGCCCCGGCGCGTGGAGATCGCCTTACCTTCCTTCACCTCTTCATCGCGATCGGCCGCGATTGTGACGCGCTTGGTGGCAGGCCATGGCTTGAAGGCTTCGATCCCCCCAGCGTTGATGGCGGACACCACCAGCACCTCACCCCGCTCGATCTCGGGTCGGAAAGCCTGAGCCACGGCTGCGGCGGTCTCGATCCCCTCGGAGACGATGCACCATGTCGCGACGGCAGGGTCCCCCCAAAGCACGGACCGGCCGGCCGTGCTGTCGTCGCCGATATGCTTTGCGCTCTTTTTCGGATCTCGAGGCTTGCCGCCAGCTGTCGCACCGAGCTCGGCCTTCCCGGCCCCGCCGGCTGCGAGGTAGATCCGGTGGGCATGCGTACCGCCCGCTGCATCTTGCGTTTCGAAAACCGCGCAGGGGAAATCCCCGACCTTCACCGGTTTGCTGCCGTTTTCCTTCGGCGGGTCGAAATAGGCTAGGGCTACAAAACCGACCGCAGGCGTGTTCGGCATCAACACCGCATCGGCATCGATTCCGAGACGGTGGCCCAGGTAATTCGCGGGCAGCCTATCGTCTCGGCGCTCGGCGGGGGCGTTCAGAAGGGACCGGGCGTCGGTCAACTGGAATTCACCGCGCAATCCGCTCGTTGCCTTGGGGTGGATCAGATCGTTTTCGCCAAGAATTTCGGCGCACCGGATCTTGGCGCCCTCGAAATTCAGTCCCTTTATCTTGGAGACGACGTCGAAAATGCTGTCGGCCTTGCCATTCTGGCAGGTACAGTACGCCTTAGCCTTCTTTTCATCCCACCTCCAATCGTCAACGCCCCCGTGGGTCGGATAGGGACACGTGATGTGGCTGTGGCCGCGGCGGTCGGTATTCCAGTTGATGCCGAGTGCACCGAGGATCTTAACTTCGTTCCCGACGACGATTTGCTTCCCGACCTTTGTCGGGACGTAGTGGGTCGACGCATCCACCGTCATGACTGCGTCCCGCCGCTGAGTTCATGGGGCGATCGGGCCAGGGCGGCTCCAGAGCGCTGCTGGCGACCGGCGCGGGATGCCATTTTCAACGTCCCGCCTCCTCGGGCGCCTGCAAAGCGGCGATCAACTCGGGCAACCTCTCGCGGTTTTAGGCCGACCCCCCTCTTGGTCAGCTTCCTCTCGCCGACCCTACAGTTGAACTTGGCGAACACGCCCACTCCGACCAAGTCGTGACCCTTGAAGTTGGTGAGGGCGACTCTGACCTCCTCCACGGCATTCTTGCGGATGGTCGCGACGGTCTGGGACCCGCTCATGTGCGCGCCCTCCAGTCATCCGAGACAGGGCAAGCAAGGCCAGCCATCGCCTCTGCAAGCGCAGGGGCAATCTTGAAGCGCTGGCACAGCCTAGACGCTTGAAAATATGCGGGCTTCGAGGTATCCCCGATGAAGTCAGCCGCCACAGCAGACATCATCGAAGCCCTCGTGCGCAGCCCTGCGCCGGGGGTTTTTTCGTTCATGACCATTTAGTCGGTGTGCCTCCTGTGATTGATTGGCTTGTCGCTGGCGCAGCAATCCTGAAATCGGGCATAGCTTCGCCGCTCCCCTCGAAAGGGCCCTTCGGAAACATGAGAAATTATCGCGGGTTAAGCGTTCGCTTACCCGTTTCGTCCAGCGTACCGTATTGTCGGATCGAAGGCAATACGGTATGTTGGACGCTATGTGCAGGAGCTTAAATGGCACGTCTCCCCGCCCTGCTCGACCTGATGACGGAGTTCGGGGTGGCCGAGCGGCGAACTCTTGAAGTCTACGCGCGTAAGCTGCGTGAAGCCGGTCTAATTTCTGAAGGAAGGAAGGGAGTTGGGGCGGCGCGCGTCACGCCTCGCGATGCGGCTATGATCGTTCTCGCTACGATGGTAACCGACTCTCCCAGTGCTGGCCCGAATCTAATTGCTGAATATGGCAGTCTTAAAATCCTTCCTGGCTACCGCCGAGAAGACGACTTGGCAAAGGAAGAGCGAATTTCAAAAAGAGAAGCTGGAATTAATATTGAGTTCGACCATCTTTATGATGCAAATACTAGCATAGATGCGTTAGAAAATCTTATAAAATCGCCAGACTATTTCTGGGTGCCGGAATTAAACCTCTTCAGTCAGCCAATTGAAAGGGATAAATTCGGTAAAATAATTAGACGCAATTTTTTAAACAGGTATGTAACCGCAAAATTTGATCGCGCACATCCAAATCTTGAGATCAAAGTAGAAGATAGCATCGAAGTATTTGAAAATGACGAATTTGGGAATAAATCGAGTGTAAAGTTTGACATTACCATTCCTTTCGAAAGGAAATGGTCAAAAAGAATATCATTTGGTGAAACAAATGATAGACCAAGATTCATCAAAACTGTCGCATATGACGGTAGACTACTGATGGATATTGCAAATCTCATCAAAGTATCGGGATAGAACGCCGTTTTTATGCCGTCCTCAACGCCGCCGATATACACCGTCCAGCCCGCTTAAGCCGGCCACGGGTTAGGGCCTTTTCACGCGCGATGGCGTACCGAATACTAGGAAATTTAAGCCATCGTATCGCTTGAGCCCGCCTGATGCGTCGTCCCGCCAGCGGATTGCTGTAGCGGCTAGGGACCGTCCCCGAACAGGCGCTTCCGCAAATCGTCGGTTAGCTGCTTCCGGTGCGGATGGACGATTGACCAAGCATGTGCGGCCTGAAGGACCGTAAGGGATTCCAGGCTGGCGAGGCGATGACCGGCAGCGCTGGACGCCGCGCCCCACCCCTGTCCGTTGGCCTCCTGGCACCTGTCCTCGTCGAGCGCGGACAGATGCCTGCACGCCGCGTGCAATGCCTCCCGGACGTCCGCGTCATACGCACGCTCCATGGCGTCGGCGCCGGCCTCCGTCAGTAGGCGGGCGTCGACCGCGGCAACGGCCGACCGTGCGCCCGAGAGGATGTCGCGCGCCCAATCGAACTGGCATCGCGTCAACGTCAGGGCCTGGGCGAACTGGCGTACGAGATCCACCCGCTTGTTGAACGCCCACTCGGCCTCGTCGAGTAGCCGGGAAAGCCCGTCCTGGACCTCGGCGATCGCCTCGCCGGCGAGCGGCCTCCTTGCGGCGGCGCGCTCCTCCTCCTCGACAAGCTGCGCCCGGGCGATGCGCGTCCAAATCGCCAGCTGCTTCTCGAACTTCGCGGTGTCGCGGCATCGCGACATGTCGAGCGTCACGCGATCGGCCCTGAGGTCGAAGCCGGCGCGTTCCATTCCTCCCATCGCGCGCGTGTGTAGGGCGGTGACAAAACCATCCACTGGAGCGTTGGCGGGGTGCTGATGCGGGCGGCGTAAAAGCCGGCCAGTTTGAGAGGCTTCTCTTTCGGGAGGGGCCTGGGATGTTTGCCGTGGAAGTCTACGCGGCCGTTCGGCAGTTCGTCTTCAACGCTGGCAACTCTCGTCGTGAGGCAGCCCGGGTCTTCGGTCTGAGCCGCGAGACGATTGCCAAGATGTGCCGGTTCTCCCTGCCGCCGGGCTACACGCGCACGAAGCCGGTCGAGAAGCCGAAGCTGGGGCCGCTGCTGCCGGTAATCGATGCGATCCTGGAGGCGGACCGGACCGCACCCGTCAAGCAACGGCACACGGCCAAGCGGATCTTCGAGCGGCTGCGTGACGAGCACGGTTATGCTGGCGGCTACACGGTCGTGAAGGACCATGTCCGGATTGCACGCGCGAGTGGTCGTGAGACCTTCGTGCCGTTGGCGCACCCGCCGGGTCACGCGCAGGTCGACTTTGGGGAGGCTGTCGCCACCATCGGCGGTGTTCGTCAGAAGATCCACTTCTTCTGCATGGACCTGCCGCATTCCGACGCCTGCTTCGTGAAGGCGTATCCACGGGAGACCACCGAGGCGTTCCTCGACGGGCATGTCGCTGCCATGAAGTTCTTCGACGGCGTGCCGTTATCGATTCTCTACGACAACACCAAGATCGCGGTGGCTAAGATCTGCGGCGACGGCCGGCGCGAGCGCACCCGCGCCTTCACCGAGCTGGTGAGCCATTACCTGTTCACAGACCGCTTTGGCCGCCCAGGCAAAGGCAACGACAAGGGCAAGGTCGAAGGGCTGGTCAAGTACGCCCGATCCAACTTCATGACCCCGGCCCCGGAGGCGGCCTCCTTCGAGGCGCTGAACGCGGATCTGGAGCGACGCTGTCAGGCTCGGCAGGATGAGCGGGCCGGACAGCATGCCGAGAGCATCGGCAAGCGGCTGGTCGCCGATCGTGGCGTCCTGCGTTCCCTGCCGGCGGTTCCGCTGGAGCCGTGCGAGAAGCGGGCTGGGCGGGTCTCCTCGACCGCGCTGGTTC
>NZ_JAAHTB010000092.1 GCF_010692745.1 Methylobacterium sp. BTF04 | reverse complement strand
CCTCAGGCCCGAGCGCGCAGCCAGGCGGCCTTGGCAGGGAAGAGCTGATCCGATGGCCAACCGTGGGACCAGCGCGTGGCGAGCGATCCCGAGAGCCCGCATTTTTCCCTGAGTTTTGGCGGCGAAGCGTTTTTCATCGTGGGGCTTCACCCGCGGGCAAGCCGGCCGGCACGTCGCTTTTCTTCACCGGTGCTGGTGTTCAACTTCCATGCTCAGTTCGAGGCCCTGCGAGAGGCCAACCGCTATGAGAAGTTGCGGACCTCGATCCTCGAGCGCGACACGGCATACGCCGGATCGATGAACCCGATGCTGGCCCGTCACGGCGAGGTTTCGGAAGCGCGCCAGTACAGTGGACGGGCAGTGTCCGAGGCTTGGCGTTGCCCCTTCCAAGGGCGGACCGGAGCAAATGGAACACGCGATGTCTAAGGCACATGCACCCCACGAGATCGCGCCGCGTTCTGGCGTCCCGTTCACTCTAGGTCGTAGACTCATAAGATCGGAGCCAGATCCGGATGGCTGCGAGTTTGACGCTGGCGAGAGAGTTGGCCGGGTCTTTGTCGTAGCGTGTTGCGACGGCCCTGAAGTGCTTGATCTTGTTGAAGAAGCGTTCGACGAGGTTGCGGTAGCGGTACAGGAACGGGCTGAAAGCCGGAACATTCTTGCGGTTCGGCATCGGCCGGACGTTGGCCCACGCCCCCTGCTTGGCCAGACGGTCTCGCCGTTCGTCGCTGTCGTAGGCCCGGTCGCCGAGCAGGGTCTGACCCGGACCGAGCGCACCGAGCATGTCGTCCGAGGAGCGACCGTCATGGGCTTGGCCCTCGGTCAGCTTGAGGGCGATGGGGCGGCCCTCGGCATCCACCAGGGCATGGATCTTGGTGGTCAGGCCGCCGCGCGAGCGACCCATGCAACGGGATCGGTCGTCTTTTTTTTGGCGGTGGCAGCGTGCTGATGCACCCGCACGCTGGTGGCGTCGATCATCTGAATGTCGCCATCGTAAGCCTTTGACACCGCGTCGAGAAGGCGATCCCACACCCCGGCCTTGCGCCAGCGCCGGAAACGGTTGCCGCACGTGGTGTAAGGCCCGTACCGCGCCGGGATGTCGGCCCAGGGGGCCCCCGTGCGCAGACGCCAGAAAATCCCGTTGAGCACACGGCGGTCGTCCACCCGCTCGACGCCACGTGTGTCGGACGGCAGGACCGGTGCGATCACCGCCCACTCCGCATCCGTCAGATCAAACCGAGCCATCGAATTCTCCTTCCAGAGAGGAAAACCCGATGATCCCGATCCCGATCCAAAACCCGTTATGAGTTCACGACCTAGAGCATCGGACTTTTTTTGAACGCATATCCAGCGGCTTTGAAGAAGTTCCAGCACTCGTCGGGCTCAAAGAGGCCGCAGATGTCGCCGATGGCGCGCCACAGGGTGTCGAAGGGGGCCTGTCGCAAACGCGAACGCGCGTTCGTTTACGGGTCGTTAAGCATATCCGCCGTGTAGCGCGACAATCAGGATGGTGACGCGTATTGCCTCATTCGAGAATGCTCCCGATGCGCTGATGGGTAAGCGCTCGGTGACGGCTGCCTTGTGCGGATAGGTCTTGGGTCTGGATACAGGTGATGGCGCGGGATCGCGCTGTATCGGCCCTGTGTCTGGATCTATGACGAGCACGCCTCACGTCGTCGTCGCGGGAACGCGACGCACCTGGTCGCCCGAGCAGAAGCGGGCGATCCTCACCGAGGCGGATGATCCGACGACGACGGCCTCCGAGGTGGCGCGTCGGCACGGGCTTCATTCTAGCCTGCTGTTCCGCTGGCGGCGTGCCCTGCGGGCAGGCGTCTCTGCACTGGAGACGTCGTCCCGTCCGAGCTTCGTTCCGCTCGCGCTGCCAGCGCCCCCATCCGCCATCCGGGAAGAGCCGAACCGTCCCGGCGCCATTGAGATCGAGCTGGCTGGCGGTCATCGGCTTCGGGCCGAGGCAGGCGCGGAGGTCGCCCTCCTGCAGGGCGTGATCGCGATGTTGTTGGGCCGATGATCCCGGTCCCCTCCGGTTCGCGGGTCTGGCTGGCGACCGGCCACACCGAATATGCGCAAGGGCTTCGATGGCCTGGCCAGCCTCGTTCAGGATCACATCGCGCGTGATCCGTTCTCGGGACAGGCCTTCGTGTTCCGTGGTCGGCAGGGGCACCTGATCAAGGTGCTGTGGTGGGACGGACAGGGCCTGTGCCTGTTCTCCAAGCGCCTGGAGAAGGGCCGCTTCGTCTGGCCGGCGACGGCGGGGGCGGCCGCCGCGCTGACGCCGGCGCAACTCGCCATGCTGCTGGAAGGCATCGACTGGCGTGCCCCGGTGCGTACGGACCGGCCCCGCATCGCAGGCTGACGCGCGGGTGTCGTCAACGGGCTTGCGTGCTGGGCATGACGGCGTAAGCTGTTGATGTGGCTCTCGATCCTGGCTCACTTCCCGATGATGTCGATGCGCTCAAGCGCATGATCGTCGGCATGGCGCGGGAGGCCGTCCACGCCAACACGCTCATCGAGAAGCTGCGCGGCGAACTCGCCCGGCTCAAGCGGGCGCAGTTCGGCGTCTCGTCCGAGAAGTTGAAGGCGCGCGTCGAACAGCTCGAACTCGCCATCGAGGCGCTGGAGGTCGACGAGGCCGAGCGCCTGGCCGCCGCCCCGGTCGTGGCTGACGCCGTCGAGGCCGCCCGAACCAGGCCGGCCCGGCGCCCGTTGCCCGATCATCTCCCCCGGGAGAGCGTGATCCATCCCGGTCCCTGCACCTGCCCGTCCTGCGGCGGGACCCTGCGCCGGATCGGCGAGGACGTGACGGAGACCCTCGATTACGTACCCGGCCGCTTCAAGGTGGTTCGGCACGTGCGCGAGGCGTTCGCGTGCCGAGCCTGCGAGGGGATGGTGCAGGTACCCGCCCCGCATCACCCGATCGCCCGCGGACGGGCTGGCGCCGGTCTGCTGGCCCATATCGCGGTGGCCAAGTTCGACGATCACCTGCCGCTCTACCGCCAGGCCGAGATCTATGCCCGGGACGGCGTGAATCTGGCGACCTCGACCCTGTCGGGCTGGGTGGGGGCGACAGCCGCCGCGCGCTCTCCGCTGGTCGACCTGCTCCGCCGGGACGTCCTGGCGGACTCGGACGTTCTCGACAGTGACGACACCCCCGTCCCGGTGCTGGCGCCGGGCCTGGGCCGGACGAAGACCGGGCGGCTCTGGGTCTATGTGCGCGACGAGCGGCCCCATGGCGGCGTGCGTCCGCCGGCCGCCGTGTTCCTGGCCTCCCCCGACCGCAGGGGCGAGCGGCCGCTGACGCATCTGGCCGGGTTCCGGGGCGTGCTGCACGCCGACGGCTATGCCGGCTTCAATCGCCTCTACGAGGGTGGCCGCACCGGCGGTGCCCTGATCGAGGCGGCGTGCTGGGCCCACGCTCGGCGCAAGTTCTTCGACGTGCACGCTAAGACCGGCTCGGCCATCGCCGGGGAGGCGCTGGAGCGCATTGGCGCCCTCTACGCTATCGAACGCGTGATCGCCGGCCAGTCGCCCGATGAGCGACAGCGACGGCGCCAGGATCGATCCCGGCCGCTGGCCGAGGCCTTGAGAACCTGGGCCGAGACGATCCTGCCGCAGCTCTCCGGCCCCTCGGATCTAGCCAAAGCGTTCCGCTATATGCTGACCCGCTGGCGTGCGCTGACGCGGGTGTTCGACGACGGCCGGATCGGGCTCGACAACAACCCGGCCGAGCGGGCGCTCCGCGGCGTCGCCGTCGGGCGCAAGAACTATCTGTTTGCCGGCTCGGATCGGGGCGCCGAGCGGGCGGCCGCCTTTTACACCTTGATCGAGACGGCCAAGCTGAACGGCCTCGATACCGAGGCCTACCTGCGGGACGTCCTCACCCGCATCGCCGACCATCCAGCCAGACGCTTGGGCGACCTGCTGCCCTGGAACTGGATCCCGCTCATGGGCCTCGCTCAGGCCGCCTGACCCGAAGGGCCGTACGGCAATTCCTTGCCATCACTCGGAGATGAGGGCTGGATGCCCACCCGCTTTCTTCCGAGGGGGATCGACCTGAGCCGCATCGTCAGCGGCTGAGGTCAACCCCTCGTACTCCCCCGTTACTTCGTATCAGCGGCTGGCCGACCAGCCTCAGCCTCCCTCCGCTTCGCGAACCTGCCCGTGCCGACCCAGGCTTCGACGTCCTGGAACACGGTGTCGGCATGTCCATCAAAGGCCACGGCGGAGGCTGACTGGTCGAACAAGGCATCCTCCATCATGAGGAGCATGCGGCGTCGGATGCGGTTGGCGCGCTCGATCTCGCCCTGCTTCTCAGCCTCATCCATAGTCAGGAGGAGCACGTAGTAGGCGCCGCGTGCCAAGTCGTCCCGGCGGGGCGCGTTCCTGGCTTTGCGCCGGGCGGTACTCTTGGCCTGGGCTCTGGCGTGTTTGCGCTTCCGGCGGATCAGGATCTCGGGGAGGTCGTCGTCGGTGTCGTCGGCCATGGGTTCGGCTCCGGTGAGAGGAACCATCAGGGTCGCGGGTGAGCCAGAAAGTTAGAAGCCCGTCCGATGCTCATTCTGGTGTGGACGCAGGGCGCTTGGTTGAAAGCGCAAGCCGATTTGCCATTGATCCTTTCCCTGTCAGCATGACGTCAGCCCGCCGCAGCACGACGTCGGGCCAGAAAAGCAGACCGTCACCGCAAGAGAATCCAGATCAGCGCAAGTTTGCCCCCGCGGTCGTCCGGCCTTGAGGAAAACGATGCGCACCCGGAATAATGCCGAGCCTCCACCGAGCGCTTACCATTGGGTTATGGTCAATGAGAGTTAGTATTAGGCCAGCTTACGTGCCACCTGCGCCATGGTGCTAACCGATGAACCGACGTCTTGAGCCGCTGCGGCGATGGCACGCGTGTTCTCGCGAACGCGCTCAACTCCGCTGGCGGCCGTCTGCATGTTCAGCGACATGTCCCGCGTAACTGCAGCCTGCTCTGTCACGGCTGACGAGACACTGAGAGAAATCTCACTTAGATACCGGATTGCTTCCGTGATGGTGCCGATCGCCTCAACGGCTTGAAGGGTCGAACTCTGCACATCTGCGATCAAGGTTCCGATCTCCTCCGTCGTCTTGGAGGATTGGTTGGCCAGAGCCTTAACCTCGGTGGCCACCACTGCAAAGCCGCGACCCGCATCGCCGGCACGTGCTGCCTCAATGGTGGCGTTGAGGGCAAGTAGATTAGTTTGGTCGGCCACTGCTCGGATTGCAGTCACCGCCTGCCCAATGCGCTCGGCGGCCTTCGTCAGGCCGCCAATGATGGTCCCAGCTTCCTCGGCTCTCAGAACCGCCCTGTCGCTTGCGGTCTTGGCTTCGATGGCGTGCCGGCTCAATTCCTCGATGGAAGCCGCGAACTGTTCGGCACCCGCTGCGACCGCCTGAACATTGGCGGAGGTCTCGGCCGCGACATCCGCTGTACTGGAGACTTGGGTCGCGACGCTTGCAAGGCTCTGATCGATCACATCGAGGTTGACCTGAATCGCCACTTGGGCTTGCGCTCGCTCCAAGCGCGCCCGCACTACGGTTGTTACATCCGTGGCGTATTTAACGATTTTGACCGGCCGACCGTCTTCATCGAGAATTGGATTGTAGATGGCCTGAAGCCCGAGTTCGCGGCCGTCTTTGCCGAACCGCTTGAACTCAGCGGACTGAAACTCGCCTGCCCGCAGCTTGTCCCAGAACATCTTATAGGCTGCGCTGCCCTGCTCGGCCTTGTCCACGAAGATGCTGTGATTTCGTCCCGCGATTTCGTCAAGGCGGTAGCCGATCAGATCCAAGAACCTTGCATTAGCCGTAAGGATGGTTCCTGCAAGATCGAACTCGATGGACGCGCGGGAGCGGTCGATAGCAGCCAACTTGTTCCGCGCGTCCATGTAAACCGCGTGCTGCTCCGTAACATCTGCGGCGATCTTAACCCGTCTTATTCATGAGGGCAGTGGATCTGAGGCGGCGAGCGTAGCGTAAAGCAT
>NZ_JAAHTB010000091.1 GCF_010692745.1 Methylobacterium sp. BTF04 | reverse complement strand
GAATCATCATTATGAATCAAAGCGATGCGGCTTGATATCTATAGGTAGGACTCTCCTATCCGGGCTGGTACGAGGGCCGCGCCACACATATCCACGCGAAGATCATCATCGAGGGACGGGGCGTTCTATCGTGCCAACTCTTCCTGCCGGACGCACTCAATGAGTTCATTTACACGAACGTTCCAGACTACGCTCAGCGGAAACGAACACGCGGGACGATCAACCGGAACGATCCGCTGATACTTCACGACGACCCAGAGCATCGTTTGTTCTGCGCAATCCGGGAGGCACCCGACCGTTACGTCGCCTCGGTAGTCCTCTGGGTCGATCCCGGCGCCACGGCGCCGACGGGAAAAGGTCCGCCAATCGCATTCTTGCTTGCGCGGGCTTTGGGATTGAACCTCGGCCCTAAGGCTCCGACCGGATCGACGCGCGTCGCGTCACTTGTTCCCGGGTTGCGGTGAGGTGAGGCGCCGTGCGCTGACAACGAACCAATGAACGGTTTCGTTAGACGCTCTAAGTCCGAGATAGCCCGGCGAAGACGCAGGTTCTCCGTCTCCAAAGACTTCAATCGCTTGACCTGATCGTCCTTCAAGCCGCCGTACTCGGAACGCCAGCGATAATACGTGACATTGGTCACCTCAATGAATCAGATTGCTTCAGCAGTCTTCCGTCCTTGTGAGACCAGAACATCGACTTGGCGTAAATTGGCAACAATCTCTTCAGCCGTATGTTTCATTAGTAAAACATCGGCGGTCTCGCCGAATATTTTATGATCTCCCTATAAATATATCCGTGAATTTAGGTGAAGCGCTTTGTTAAAGCTGATTAGTAATTCAAAGGTGATGTCCAAACCCGCTGTGGGCTCGTGACGCCACGCAATGTTACCGAGCCAACTTCCTCCAGGGACTGATCGCATCGGGCGGCGAAGGAGTCGGAGATGAGCAGTGCGTGGCCTAAGATCTCACAATGAGCCTCGATCCGGCTCGCCTCATTCACGGCGCGGCCAATTAGCGTGAAATCGAGCCGTCGGCTGGTGCCGACGTTGCCATAGATGACCTCTCCATAATGAAGCACGAGATCAGCTTCCAGTGCTGGCAAGCCCGTGGTTCTACGCAGTGCGTTGAGGGCTTCGTTGGCGCGCAACGCCTCAGCTGCTGCGGCGAGCGCCAAGCCGCAGCCAGTACAGGGTTGCGCGCTCGCATCAGGTACAGGAAATGCTGCCAGGAAGCCGTCTCCCAGGAATTTGAGGATCTCGCCCCCATGATCGGCGACCGGCTTACCAAGGGCGTCGAAGTGCTCATCGAGCCAGCGCACGACATCGGCTGGGTCAGCACAATCCGACAGCTTCGTGAAAGCGCGAAGGTCCACGAGCAGAATTGCTGCCGGGACCTTCTCACCCTGTCCGCGCCGGATTTGACCGTTGAGCACCCGCCCGCCCGTCGTAGGGCCGAGATAGGTCGCCAGCACCTCGCGCAAGGTGTGTGAAAGGCTTAGCTTTGCCATGGCTAACCCGAGCGCAGGAAGGAGTGATCCAACCGCGGTAATCTCTGCTTGATCGAAGCCCGACGCACGCTGCGTCGTCATCGAAAAGGCAACGCCCCGGAGCGCTGTGCCCGGTGCGAAGCCGATGAGGAATAGGACGTAATCGGTCCCGTTCTGCATCCGCAACTCGTGCAGAAGCGGGTAATCGTCCCCGGTTCCGAGCTTGTCGAGTCTCCAACGCGCGAACTGTTCTCCGCTTTGAAGGAGGGCAATGATAGGGCTGCGAAGCCAAACTGCCTCCTGCTCAGCTCCGTGAGGGGCAAGCACGCGCGAGCCCCCTTGCTCAGCGTGCCAGTTTAGGGAGATGCCGCGGTGTACCGGATCGATGGTCGGCGTCGAGATGCTGACACGCCAGAGTGGCAAGCCCATCTCTGTCAAGCCGCGGCAGAGACCTTCGATGAGCGCGTTCTCATCGTCGGTAGCAGTGGCGTGCTCCGCAATCCAAGAAGCCAGGCGGGTGGTGTCATAGGTCATTTGTGCTACTTCGCCTCAAAGTCCCTCGGCATCCATGAAGATCACGGTACGCTGAGAACTCCAGCCCTTACGTTAGTTTATGTGGTCGTGTCCCAGGCGGTGGGGTAGCTGACGGGTGGTCATCGGCGGTTGCCGGGTAGGGTCGGGTTGCGACAACCAACCTGGAACCACGCATTGCCTCGTTTGAAATGCTCCCGGATCTTGAGGTGTTGCCTCATCTGAGATGCTCCCGACCGATAGTGGTTTGGAGAGGCGACGATGGGGCGAGTCTGCATGACGACGCGGGACGATTTGGTGGCGGCTTTGTCCACGAGATATGCGGGCAGCCACCGTACGGAACGCAGCCGGATCCTCGACGAATTCGTTGCGGTGACCGGTGTGCATCGCAAGTACGCGATGAAGCTTTTGCGTGCCGGTTCATCAAGGCCAACTGGTATGTGAGGCTGACTGCTCCAAGTTGCACGCAAGAATTGCAGTTTTAAGGGGGCTTGTGCGTGTAATCAGAAGTGCATAACATTCGTTTGTCGACGAACGGCTAAGTGCTTGAAAATATTGTGATTCTTCGTCAGAAAATCGAGTCCTGCCGGGCCTGCCAAATACTTTGCCTACCTCATGAAAGCGCAGGCCTGGTATCCAAGCCGGTTCAATATGCCTTTGAAGCACGTTTGAGCAGCAGCCACTCTCGTCATGTGGCGCAAACATGACGTATTCTGCGGTAAGAAGCACCTTGCGGAGCGTGGCACATCATGCATAACATGGTCCTTATTCGGATGTGTAAGTCGTTGAAAAATAAAGGCTCGTGAAGTCTGGCGTCGCATCCCGTAGGGCGCGCCATGCAGAATAAAACTGCGAACACCTATGTTGTTGAGATTATTAGATGAAATTTGGTGACTGCCGCACTCGGTAGCACCTCGGTTGTCAGCAACTGGCAGAACGCTTCCCGTCCAGTTTCTGCAAGCCGTGGCTTGAAGCAGACATGCACGCCTGACCGAGCGTTTTACCGGCATTTAAATGCCCGACACATTTTCCCGAAAAATGCGAAACGTTCTGGTCGGGCTCCTAACGGTAGGAACGAAGTGTCGGGAAAACAATCGGATTCCCGGCAAATGGATCAATAGGACGAATGAATTGCGTTGGTAGTTAGCAGATGATTGAACCGTTCGGCGCTCTATTAGGCATCTACGCCGCTCGCACCGTTGCGAGAAACCGGCCGACCTCGGCGTTCAGGTGCTCGGATTGCCGCGATAGCTCGGATGCAGCGCCCAGCACCTGGCTTGCGGCCGCGCCGGTCTCCTCGGCGGCTCCCGCCACGCCTGAGATGTTGCTTGTGACTTCGCTCGTTCCCATCGCTGCCTGCGCGACGTTGCGCACGATCTCCTGGGTCGCGGCACCTTGCTCCTCGACCGCGGCCGCAATGGTCGTTGCAACACCGCTAATGTCCTGAATGCGTGCGGTAATGCTACCGATCGCCGAGACAGCGCGCGCTGTCGAGCCCTGGATCTGGCTGATGTGCCCGCCGATCTCCTGGGTGGCTTTGGCAGTCTGGTTGGCGAGTTCCTTGACTTCGGCGGCGACCACCGCGAAGCCGCGGCCAGCCTCGCCAGCGCGCGCCGCCTCGATGGTGGCGTTCAGCGCCAGCAGGTTGGTCTGGCCGGCGATGGACGTGATCATCGTCACCACGTCGCCGATGCGCGCCACCGCCGTGTTGAGCTGCTGCACCAGTTCGGCGGTCTCAGCGGCCTCCTGGACAGCGCTATGTGCCATCGTGGCGGACGTGCTGACTTGGCGGCTGATCTCCTGCACGGAGGAGCCGAGCTCCTCGGCGGCGGCGGCTACGGTGTTGACGTTGGAGGCGGCTTCTTCCGCCGCGGCAGCGACACTGGTCGTCTGGGTGGCGGTCTGGGTGGCGGTGCCGGCCATGCTCTGGGCGGTGGCCTGTAGCTCGGTGGCCGAGCTCGTCACCATGGTGAGGATGCCGCCTACTGCGCCCTCGAAGCTGTCGGCCAAGGCCCGCATCGCTGCCTTGCGGTGCACCTCCGCCCCCGCGCGCGCCAGAACCGTCTCTTCCTCCAGCGCCCGCATCCGGATCAGCCCATCCTTGAACACCTGCACGGCGTCCGCGATGGTGCCGATCTCGGTCCGGGCGCCTTGGTGCGGAATGGTCACGGAGAGATCTCCGCCGGCCAGGGCCTGCATGGGCTGGACCATCGCTCCGATGCCGCGCGTGACGCCGCGCACAATCAGGGTTGCAGAGACGGTGGAGATGAGAAGGCAGAGCGCGATGGCGATGAGCCCCCAGGTATAGGTGGTCTCAAAGACAGACTTGCTCTCGGCCTGAGCGGCACTTGCGCCCTCGTTGTTCATGGCAACGAGCTTGTCGAGGGCCGCCGAGGCTGCACGGCGAGGAATGATGCCCTTGCTCTCGTAGAGCTCATAGGCTTGAGCCTTCTGACCGGCACGCGAGAGCTCGAGAATGGATTGGCGTACCCCTTCGAAGTTCCGGGCCTCACGCGTGAACGTCTCGTAGAGCGCCCGCTCCTCAGGAGAACCAATCATTGGCTCGTAGGCGGCATTCTTCTCGTCGAGCTTCTTACCGAAGCGCTCCATGTCCTTCTCGATGCTGGCGACGAGCGCGGGGTCGTTGGCCTGCGTATGGCGGAGGACTAAGGCGCTTGTCCGTGCGGTGAGAGTATCGATCTCGCCGAGAAGGCGAATGCTCGGCAGCCAGTTCGTCTCGATGTTGAGGGCCTGCTCCCGCATGCGCTGCGTGCCGATCACGCCCAGCAAGCCTAACCCGATGGCAATCAGCGTCAGGACCGAGAAAGCCGTAATTAGCTTGGCGCGAATAGATAGGTTTCGGAACGACACGATGAGCTCCCAGCGTTGCTGAACGAGAAGGTCGGACGCAGCCGCGGGGGCATTATCACGGGAAAATGTTAAGCGGGCATTCCCTGGCGGTCCAAGTACCAAGCGGCAGCTTCACAGAGGTGGTTTGGCCTGCTGCCGGTTCCGTGGACACGACCCTAAGTGTCTGTCCGGCGACATATTGAGTGATGTGAGGGATTTGTGATTCAAGGCAGCCTCTCTCTGGAGGCTGCTGATGTGGACGAACGAGAACCGTGCTCGGTACGATCGGAGTGGTTTGCGCTATCCGAGCGATCTGACGAATGAAGAGTGGGCGCTGATCGCCCCGCTGAGTCCGCCGGCGAAGCGCGGTGGCGGCAAGCGCAGCGTGGATCTTCGCGCGGTCGTGAACGGCCTGATGTACGTGCTGAGCACGGGCTGCCAGTGGCGGGCGATCCCGAAGGACCTGCCGGCGCGCTCGACGGTGCACGATTATCTCGACCTGTGGGATTATGACGGGACGCTCGCGCGGGTCCATCACACGCTCTACGTGGCCTGCCGGGAACAGGCCGGGCGGGACGCCAGCCCAACAGCTGGGATCATCGACTCCCAGAGCGTCAAGGGCGCGGAAAAAGGGGGGGGCTCGATCGATGCGTCGGGCTACGATGCAGGCAAGAAGATCAAGGGCAAGAAGCGCCACATCCTCGTCGACACGCAGGGTCTTCTGATGCACGCCCTGGTGCATCCGGCCGACGTCCAGGATCGCGACGGTGGCGTGCTGGTGATGGCCACCTTGTTCGGGCTCTATCCGTTCCTGCTCAAACTCTACGCCGACGGCGGCTACCAAGGACCGGTCTTTCAAGCCGGGCTGCGCCGGGTCTGCCGCCAGATCTCGGTCGATATCGTCAAGCGTTCCAATCAGGCCAAGGCTATGCCGTGCTGCCCAGGCGATGGATCGTCGAGTGCACCATCGGATGGCTGAACCGCTGCCGGCGTCTGGCCGAGGATTAGGAATGCAAAACCCGCACGGCACGGGCTTTCCTCCTCCTGGCCTCCATTCGCTTCATTACGCGAAAGCTCTGTCAGAAAACGATATGACGCCGGACAGACCTGAGCATCTATCAGTTTGAACCCTTGTCGTTGACGGCCTGACTCCGCCTGTGA
>NZ_JAAHTB010000090.1 GCF_010692745.1 Methylobacterium sp. BTF04 | reverse complement strand
CATGGCCCAGACCCTAAACATCACTTCGCTCGCCGGGAATCCCCGACGAGTCAATCAGCCGGAGACGGTAGGAGTCCTCTATGCAAGGTGGACCTGCTGTCGGGAAACGATCCAGAAACAGTCACCCCTGCGTCATAAGGTCAAGCTAGAGCACCTCCGCACCGCGAATGCGTGAGGGGAATCATGTCCGCGAAATTCAAGACGACGTTGCTGGCCGCCACTTGCCTCCTGCCTGTCGGTGCGGCGGCGCAGCAGGTTCCGACCTCTCCGCCGATCGGCTTTGCCAACAGCACATCGGTCAACCCAGGCACCGTCATCACCCGCGTCCTCGACAGCTATGTCGGATTGCTGGCCAACAATCCCGCGGCGTTGACGCAGAACTATCAGACCGTCGTGACGCTGACTCAGAGCCGGACCGCCGACCAGACACTGGCGGCCTTCCACGACGACCGCACGGGGCAGGCCTACAGCATCCTGAACGGTCTCGGGCCGCTCACCTCCGCCTATCTCACCGGCACCGGGTCGACCTTCACGGGCACGCGGCCCACCAGCCTGACGCCCACGACCTATGCGGTGACGACGCTGGCGGACTACGTCGCCAACCTCAACACCGGTTCGAACGCCAATGCCGGCTCGGCGACCTTCGGGAACGGAACCGCGACGCCGCTCGCTGCGGCCGTCGGGTTCATCGACAACACGGCACGCGGCAACGCCTCGACGGAACCGCCGAAACGAGTGTTCGGCCGGTACCAGGGCGTCAATCCGGCGATCAATCCGCTGGACGCGCGCTTCAACGACTATAGCGCCGCGACCAATCGGACCGCCCTGTCGGTCAACGACACGGCGAACTTGGTCGTGCCGAGCTACCTGTCGAATTTCCCCGTGCCGGCGGTCTACGGGACGACGGACCGGTGGGTACGTGGCTTCACCGTCACCCAGGCGATGGTCGATGCCAATGGCGGGCAGCCGCTGACGGCACCGAACGTCGGGACCTTCAGCGCCGCCGGCATCTTCACGCCCGCCACCTTCCGCGTCGGCGAGTACGTTCCGGGGATCGGGACCGCGCCGCGGCCGTATCGCGTCTCCACGGCGGTGGACGTGCCGACGGCCCTCTATCCGCGGATCAACAGCACCAACGCCTACGCGGACAGCGGCTATCCGAGCGGGCACACCAATTCCGGCTACTTGCAGACGCTGGGCGTCGGCTTCCTCGTACCGCAACGGTGGCAGGAGCTCCTGACCCGAGCCTCCGAATTGGGGAACAACCGCATCCTGGCCGGCATGCACTCGCCCTTCGACGTCATCGGCGGGCGGATGCAAGCACTGGCGATCTCGGCCACCAACATCTACGCGGCGCTCTACGACCCGCAGGGCAACCGGCTCGACTGGACCAACCCGGCCAATGCCGGTGCTTACGCGGTCTACCAAGCCTATCAGCAGACCCAGGCCTATCTCGCGGCAAGCTGCGGTGCGACGAGCGTCAACGGCTGCCTCGCCGCGGCGGCGGCTTCCGGGGCCGCCGACGCCTTCGCCAACCGGGCGCAGAACAAGGCCG
Organism: Methylobacterium sp. BTF04; assembly: GCF_010692745.1. Lineage (GTDB taxonomy): Bacteria > Pseudomonadota > Alphaproteobacteria > Rhizobiales > Beijerinckiaceae > Methylobacterium. The sequence continues at coordinate 4,504 of NZ_JAAHTB010000090.1, read as the reverse complement.
ACTACACTGCCCGCCTGACCTACGGCTTCCAGCCCACAGGCCCGAGCACGGCGTTGACCGCCGCTGAGGTGCCGCTCCAGGCGCAGGTGCTGCTGCTGACCCGCTTCCCGTACCTCACCGACGCGCAGCGCCGGGAGGTGCTGGCCACGACGGGCCTGCCGTCGGGCTATCCGCTCCTGAGCGGTAACACCTACGATGGCTGGGGCCGGCTCAACCTCTACGCCGCCAACGACGGCTACGGTGCCTTCAACGGCGCGGTGACGGTGACGATGGACGCCGCGCAGGGCGGCTACAACGCCAGCGACAGCTGGAAGAACGACATTTCCGGCACCGGTTCGCTCACCAAGGCCGGCACCGGCATGCTGACGCTGACCGGCACCAACACATACGCAGGCGGCACCACTGTGGCCGGCGGCACCCTCGTCGGCTCGTCGGCGAGCTTCGGCTCGGGCGCCATCGTCGACAACGGCACACTGGTCTTCAACCAGTCCGCGGACGGGAGCCTCGCCAACGCGATCTCCGGGACCGGCACCGTGATCAAGACCGGCGCGGGCGCACTCGATTTTACCGGCACCGGCACGTTCTCGGGCTCGACCGGTATCGCGCAGGGGCGGCTCGCCGTGAATGGCAGCCTCGCCAATTCGATCGTCACCGTCGGCTCCGGCGGCGTCCTCGGCGGCAACGGCACGGTAGGCGGGATCGTCGCCCTGTCCGGCGGCACCGTCGCGCCGGGCAACTCGATCGGCACGTTGAATGTCTCGGGCAACGTCGCCTTCGCGGCGGGCTCGATCTATCAGGTCGAGGCCAATGCCGCCGGGCAATCGGACCGGATCGCGGCCACCGGCACCGCTACGCTATCGGGCGGCACCGTGCAGGTACTGGCGCAAAACGGCACCTACGACCCGCGCACCCGCTATGCGATCCTGAACGCGGCCGGCGGCGTTGCCGGGCAGTTCTCCGGCGTGACGTCGAACTTCGCCTTCCTGACCCCGACGCTGCGCTACCAGCCCACCGAAGTCGACCTGACGCTGACCCGCAACGACATCGCCTTCGCCACGATCGCGCAGAACCGCAACCAGGCGGCGGTCGCCACCGCGATCCAGGTCGGGGGCGCCGGGACAGCCGTGTACGACCGCACCGTCGGCCTGACGACGCCGGAAGCCCGGGGCGCCTTCCAGACGCTCGCCGGCGACGTCCACGCCAGCACCGTCTCGACCCAATCCGCGACCGCCTTCTTCGTGCGGGAAGCCATCCTCGACCGCCTGCGCTGGGGCGTCACCTCCGGCTCGGGGCTCGATGACGGCCGCGACTACGGGTCCTTGCCGGCCGCCTACACCGCCGACTTGCCAGGCCGCGCCGGGCCGGTGGCGAGCGTGCCCGTGCGCATCCTCGACCCCAAGGTGTTCGGCCTCTGGGGCCAGGGCTTCGGCGCCTTCGGTGATGCCCGCAGCGACGGCAACGCCGCCGGCTTAACGCGTCAGATCGCCGGCTTCGTCATGGGCGCCGACGTCCGGCTGGAGAGCGGGTTCAAGTTCGGCGTCGCGGGTGGCTACACCTCGGCCAGTCTCGACACCGCCGGCCGCCTGCAATCGGCCACTGTCGAGAGCGGCTTCGGCGGCGTCTACGGTGGCTATGAGGTCGGGCCGTTGTCGATTCGTCTCGGCGCGGTTTACGCCGACAACGACACCCGCACCCGCCGCTCCGTGGCATTCGCTGGCTTCACCGACAACGCCACCGGCCGCTACGGCGGCTCGACCGTGCAGGGCTTCGGCGAGCTCGGTTACCGCATCGTCCTCGGTGGCGGACCGAACACGCTGGTCTCGAAGGACGGCTTTGCCGCCCCCGCCCGCGGCTACATCGAACCGTTCGTGGGCGGATCCTACGTCTCGATCGGTCGCGACCGCTTCGTCGAGACCGGCGGCGCAGCCGCGCTGACCAGCTCAGCCCGCACCACCGATGTCGGCGCGGTCACTGCGGGCCTGCGCGCGCAGACCGCAATCGACCTCGGCCTCGGCCTACCACTCTCGGCCCACGGCCTCGCCGGCTACCGCCGCGCCTTCGGCGACGTGGTGCCGACCGCGCTGCTCGCCTTCAGCAGCGGCCCGGCCTTCCTCAGCGCCGGTATCCCGATCGCCCGGGACGCGCTGGTGGCGGAAGCCGGCCTCGACCTGCACGTGGCGCCCAACGCGACGCTGGGCGCCGCCTATACCGGACAGGTCGGCGACCGGGTCAAGGACCACGCTGTCAAGGGGAACTTCACCTATCGGTTCTGAGCGTTCGACCGTCCGCACGGTCGCAAGGCGGAGAAGATGATCCCCTCCCGATTTCGCGGACACGGGGGGTCATCTCGCGTTCCGCTCGGCCTGCTCAGCTGTGATGTAAGCGAGGGGTCGAGTGACGCGCTGCCGATTGTAGTATCCTTCGATGTCGGCGAAGAGATCGCGTCGGGCTTTTCCCCCGGGGCGCCCATTGTTGTTGGTGGGCGAGTTCGACCTCGAGTGTATGGAAGAAGCTTTCCGTCCGGGCGTCGTCGTAACAGCGGCTCGGCAGTCTTATGGAGGGCATCGCCTGCATGCCGGCGAACTGCTTGTCGTAGGCCTCGGCGACCGTGTGTTTGCTGCCGCGCTTCGAGTCACAGATGAGGCCGGCATCCTATCGCTGACGTCGGTTAGCCGTTATCAGGGCGGCCGACGCCAATCCTTCCCGTATGTGATCACGCATGGATCATCCGACGATGTTGCGTTGGCGAAATTGCGCACGGCGGCTAGGTAAAACCAGGCGTCTCCAGTAGGCAAACGGGTGATGCCTGCCAGCCAGATTGTATTGGGCAGCACGGCTGAGAACCGCTGCTTCACGAGATTCGCGTTCACCCTACATCGGTCGCGGCGGAGCAGCGCCGTGATCCGACGGTAGCCGTCGCTCCCTTACAGGAAGGCCAACCCGATGATCGCAGCCGTCACAACGGCCTCGTCCTCGACCAGGACGGCGACCTTGCGCTGAGTCGAGCGATGTTGACACAAGACACCACAAGCGAAGCGTTCCGACACGCGACGCTCGGCAGCGACGGAGTCGACGCAAGCCCGGCGGCGAGCCGGACTGAGAAATCTTACTGGCGCTCTCCTTCGGGTCCCGAGCCCGCCACCTTCAAGATCAGCTTCTCTAGGGTCATTTCGGAGATCACCTGATCCTCCCCCGACTTCACGGACATCTCTGATACGCTCCTTGCGGGCGGGGAAGGTGTTTGATGGCCAAGACGAGACGCGAGTTCACACCCGCGTTCAAACGCGAGGCGGTGGCGCTGCTGGAGAGCAGCGGCCGCCCGCCGACGCAGATCGCGGCCGAACGCGGGTCCAGCCCTTCATGCTGAGGCAGTGGCGCAAGACGCTGATGGGAGGATCCCCACCATAGCGGGCAGCAGGATTGCCGGGAACTGCATTCGCGAGCCCGGTGGTTTCCTCCTCCGACCGGGCAGCCGAGATTGCCCTTCTGCGGCGTGAACTTGACCGAGCGCGCATGGAGCGCGACGTCCTAGAAAAAGCGGTCGGCATCTTTGCGGAGATGCCGAAGTGACGTTCGCTTTCTTCGAGCAGCATGCGGGCACCTGGCTGGTGCGTCTCATGTGCCGCGTGCTCGACGTCTCTCACAGCGGCTACTACGGCTGGCGATCACGCCGCGAGAGCACCCAGGAGACGTCCAACCGTCAACTCATGGACGACGCCCGCCGAATCCATGTCGGGCATCAGAAGCGCTACGGCTCGCCTCGGGTGCATGCCGTCCTGCGCGCAGAGAGACGATCGGTCAGCCGCGGGCGGGTGGAGCGCTTGATGCGCCGTCATGGCATACGAGCCCTGGCAGGACGGCGATTCCGGTCCTGCACAACGGACAGCCGGCACGATCTGCCGATCGCGCCCAACCTCCTGAAGCAGCTCTTCTCCGCCGCTTTGCCCAATACGGTCTGGCTGGCCGACATCACGTACCTCCCCACCGGAGAGGGCTGGCTCTACCTGGCCGCCGTCCTCGATCTCGCCACCCGAAAGATCGTCGGCTGGTCCATGCGCGAGCACATGCGGACCGAGCTGACCTCGGCCGCCCTGATGATGGCCGCCCAACGGCAGCGACCGGGGGCCGGCCTCATCTGTCATCCCGATCGCGGCAGAAAGTACGCCGCCGAGGCCTACGACAAGCAGCTCACCGACATGAAGGCGACGCCCTCCATGAGCCGGACCGGCTGCTGCTACGACAACGCCCCGATGGAAAGCTTCTTCCATACCCTCAAGGTCGAACTCGCCCACCAGCGACGATGGGTGACCCGGGACGAGGCCCGGCGCGATCTGTTCGCCTGCATCGAAGGCGACATCAATCGGCAGCGTCTCCACTCGGCGCTCGGCTACATCACGCCCGAGCAAGCCGAACGGAACGCGAGCTAACCCCGTGTCCGTGAGGTCGGGGGAGGATCAACACGCTGTCAGGTCCTTACAGACCAAAGATGCGTTCCCACACAGCC
>NZ_JAAHTB010000089.1 GCF_010692745.1 Methylobacterium sp. BTF04 | reverse complement strand
AAATACTACGACGCCGAGGACGGCGTGCCGGAATACGGCTTCAAGGAGCCGTAGGTCCGGCCGGCCTCGGTCGGCCATCCACCCGTGGGCGGCGAACCGCCTGCCACCAGCCATCGAGCGTCTCCGCGTCGGGCGCTCCCATCTCGGCGAGCGGACCGGCGAAGGCCTGCCAGGCCGGCACGAACAACGGCGCCACCGCCGTCAGGATCGGCGTTTCGGCTTCGACCGCCGACGCGAAGGCCGCCGAGAGGCCACTTCGCGCCGCTTCCAGCTTGCCGAACTTGCTCAGGACCACGAGATCGCAGCCGGACCGGATCTGAAGTCTTACCGCCTCGCAGGCCGCGATGATCCCGTCGGTGTGGAGCCTGCAGGCGGTCGAGCCCGGTCCGAGATCCTGGTAGATCGGGTAGGTCACCCCAGTGCGAAGGTCCTGCAGACGGTCGCGGGCTGCAGGATCGCGCGCGGCCTCGTCCCGCACCTCGATGACGCCGACGATCCGCGTATCGGGTCCGGACCACCGCGCGACACACGACGCGAGAGCGCCCTGGATGATCAGGTTCGAAGCGCCTTGAAGCGCGAGGATCGGCTTCACCCTGCGTCATGCCTCCCAGGGACGGAGACACGACATCGCACCCATCACCGCCGACATCGCAAGATCCTTTTTCAGCGTGGCCGAGAACGCGAATGCGCGGCGGCGGCGGCCGGTCCGGCGCGAACGGGTTCGGCTTTCGCGTCCAAGTCGCATGAGTACGGCGATCAATCCGCGGGTTGGGTTGCAAAATAATGATACCAGACCAGCAAAAACAGTCATTGCCCATAAATTCTGGAACTATATTGATCGCGCATCTCAAAAATAGAGTTGCACCATCATGGATGACCGTGAACACCTTGAGGCGCGCATCATTGCCCTCGAATACGCCCTGGAAGTTCTGACCGATTGTCTATCCGATCGAAATCTGATCGATCCGGCCAAGATCGCGCGACTGTTCCAGACCGCAGCCGACGCTCCGGAGGCCGGGCGGGCCAATCCCTCCGTCCCGCGCGCCCTGACCAACTTCGCAAAACGCCTGTAGGGGCCGCCGGTCAAACCGCCGGACTTGACGATAGCGGCCCCGTTTCGATCAGTCGCCGACCGTATCCGGGCTCGGCGCGATCGCCTGGATGAAACTCGCGAGACTGGCGCTTCGAACCGGCCGGAACGGGGTGGCGGTGTCCTGGCAGAACCGCTTCACCAGAATCGTCGCTTCGTGGCTGACGCAGTCGACCGGGAACACGACGAGATCGCTCTGGCCGATGAGCCCAGCCAATAGACCGACGCTCTCTTCCACACCGCCATCGTGGCTGAGGAACCACCCTTCGCGCGATTCCGTGAATCGCCTCAGGTTCGCGACCTGACGCGGTCGCCCTCCCACATACAGGATCGTGCGGCGCCGCAGGGTGTCGCCGGTACCGGTCGCGGCGATCTCGGTGCCGCTGGCCTGAGCGGATACGACGCGTTCCAGCGCCGCGACTTCCGCTTCCGCCGCGCGCCGTCCCGCGATCTCCAATTCGAGCGCGACGCTGAGGCGACCCGAGGCCATCATCAAGGTCGCGATCTTCTCGTCGAGCGCTTCGGCATGGGCCCGTTCTCGCGTCAGGCGCATCTCCAGGGTTCGCGTCGCGTCCCGGTCGCAGACCTGATCCCGGATCGGCCCCGCAGCGCTGATACGGCCCTGAACCGCCTCGATCGCGCGGTTGCGATCCGACAGGGCGTCGCGCTCCTCCATCAATGCCGTAATGCGCCGCTCCTGGCGGGAAATGGTTTCATCCTGCTCGGCCAGATCGATTTCATGCTGCCGCAGGCGCCGGATGTCCGCCCGGTTCGACTGCCCGACGAGATGGGACAGCATGTGGACTTCGCCGAAGATATCTTGGACGAGCGCCCAATCGGTGGCCGGATGGGTGATCGCGGCCCAGTAGGCCCCAGGAATCTCGCCACGGTCGAGGGACTCGCGCCATAAAGCGCGCACGTCCGCCTGCGTCACCGCACCGGCAAATCGTTTGATCTCACGCTCGTGTCGGCGGTCGAGGGCCTTCTGCAGCAACTTGCCCCCGCCATCGCGACGGCCCGCCATGTGGACGATCTGGCCGTGGAGCCGATGCTCGCTCATGGTGCGTGCATCGTGTTCGCCGAGCTTGGCCAGCAGGTGGCGTGCGTCGGCCGTCGTGAGACAGGTGCCAACGATGGAGCAATGCAGATTCGGCGAGAGATCCCAGATCCGGTCCCGTCCCTTCTCGGCCGAGGGCGGCTCGGGAAATGTGAAGGGGGCGATCGTCTGGCCGGAGGCGAGGGCCTTCAGGGCGGCCCCGGCAAAATGCGGGCTTTGCGACACCATGCGTCTCCGGACAGTCGTTGTATCCGTTCAGATATAGCCAATGTGTCGGATCACCCTGTGTTTGGCCAGTGGCCGAACCGCAAAGTTTTTCGAGAGGCCGCTTACGAATCGCCGGTCCCCGACGCGATCCTGCTGAGGAACGGCGCGGCGGCCTCGGCGGCCGCGCGCTCGATCGCACGATAATGCTGGACGAGTTCTGCTCCGAACGCAGTCAGCTTGGCACCTCCGCCGCTCTTACCGCCGATCTGCGCCGCGACGACGGGCTGGCCGAAGCCGGTGTTCAACGCTTCGATCAGCATCCACGCCCGCCGGTAGGACATGCCGATCGCCCGCCCTGCCGCGGAGATGGAGCCATGCTCGGCGATCATCTCGAGGAGCTGGATCTTGCCCGGCCCGACGCGGTTCTCCGGGCCGAGATCGATCCGGATGCTCAGGTGCGCCATCTGCCTGCCTCGTGCCACTCGCAAGACCGCGTCGTCCGGGTGCGGGCGCTGCGTTTCACCATGAAACGCGGCAATTCCGAAAATCGTCACGCATCACCCGGACCATCGTTCTTGGTCATACCCCTCTGGCTTGCGCTGTGTAGGAGCGTATATAGCGTGCGAGGTGTCGCGGCGGTGCCTGCCTGCTGGTGCCGCCGATCGACCAGCGTGGAGACCTGCATGTTCAGTTGCATCGGCTATGCGTCGCAGGGTGCCGAAGTGCCTCTCGCACCGTTCAGTTTCGAGCGCCGCGATCCCGGTCCCTCCGACGTCGAGATCGAGATTCTCTATTGCGGCGTCTGCCATTCGGATCTGCATACCGCCCGCAACGAGTGGCAGAATACGCTCTACCCGTGCGTCCCAGGCCACGAGATCGTCGGCAAAGTCACGCGAGTCGGCGCCAGAGTCTCGACCTTCAAGCCGGGCGATCTCGCCGGCGTAGGCTGCATGGTCGATTCCTGCCGTGAATGCGACAGTTGCCGCGAGGGCCTCGAGCAGTATTGCGTGCCGGGCTTCACCGGCACCTATAACGGACCCGAACCACAGATCGGCGGGCATACCTTCGGCGGCTATTCGAGCCACATCGTGGTCGACAGCCATTTCGTTCTCCGGATCCCCGAAAACCTCGATCTCGCTGGAGTGGCGCCCCTCCTGTGCGCGGGCATCACCACCTACTCGCCCCTGCGCCATTGGGGCGTGAAGGCTGGCCAGAAAGTCGGGATCGTCGGCCTCGGCGGACTCGGCCATATGGGCGTGAAACTGGCCCATGCGATGGGCGCGCACGTGGTTCTGTTTACGACCTCGCCTGGCAAGGAGGCCGATGCCCGGCGGCTCGGCGCCGCGGAGGTGGTGATTTCGAAGGATGCCGACGCCATGGCGGCCCAAGGCGAGACCTTCGATTTCATCCTCGATACCGTGGCGGCAACCCACGATATCAATGCCTATCTCGGGCTGCTGAAGCGGGAAGGCACCCTGTGCCAGGTCGGTGCGCCGGAGAAGCCGCTCGCGGTCAACGTCTTCAGTGTGATCTGGCGCCGACGCAGTTTTGCCGGTTCGCTCATCGGCGGCATTGCCGAGACACAAGAGATGCTCGATTTCTGCGCCAAGCATGGGATCACCTCGGATATCGAGATGATCCCGATCGCCGAGATCGAGACGGCCTACGGCCGGATGTTGAAGAGCGATGTAAAATACCGCTTCGTCATCGACATGGCCTCGCTGCCGAAAGCAGCCTGGCCTCAGCCTTCCGGTCCTGATTGATCGCTTCGCTTCGGAGAATCGCCCCCCTATGCGCAACTTCACTCGTGCCCTCGTCGCGGTCGGCCTCCTCGTCGGGATTGGCGCGGCGCATGCCGCCGAAACCACCGTCGTGTTCGGCGCGGCGAGCCTGAAGAACGCCCTCGACAATGCCGGAAAAGCCTTCACCGCCCAAACCGGGATCGACGTGAAGGCGAGCTACGCCGCGTCTTCGGCGCTCGCCCGACAGATCGAATCCGGCGCACCGGCCGACCTCTTCGCGTCGGCCGACCTCGAATGGATGGACTACCTCGAAAAGAAGAACCTCATCCGCCCCGGCAGCCGCGTGAACCTCCTCAGCAACCGCCTCGTCGTCGTGGCACCGAAGGACGCGAAGATCGTCACGCTCGCGTTCACCAATGCGGGATTCACCGAGGCGCTCGGCACCGAAGGACGGCTTGCGACAGGCGAGGTCAATTCGGTGCCGGTGGGCAAGTATGCCAAGGCCGGCTTCGAGACGCTCGGACTCTGGACGACGATCCAGCCGCGCCTCGCTCAAGCCGACAATGTCCGCGCTGCCCTTGCCCTGGTTTCACGCGGCGAAGCGCCCCTCGGTGTCGTCTACGAGAGCGACGCCAAATCCGATCCGGGTGTGAAGATCGTCGGGGTGTTTCCGGCGGACAGCCACCCGCCCGTGGTGTATCCGTTCGCCGTTACAGCCGAGGCCAAGGGCGACGGCGGCGCGCGTTTCCTCGACTTTCTCAAGGGGGCGGCAGCCAAGCCGTTCTTTGAGGCCCAGGGCTTCGGCCTGATCGAGACCGGCACAGCAAATTAGCGAGAACACGATGAAGATCAGCGCACGCAACGTCATCAAGGGCAAGGTCGTCTCGGTGGAGAAGGGTGCCACCACGGCCCATGTGAAGATCGAGATCGCAGCCGGTCAGATCGTCACCGCGGCGATCACCAACGAGGCGGTCGATACCCTGAAGCTCACCGTCGGCGGCGACGCCTACGCCGTGGTCAAAGCCTCCGACGTCATGGTCGCCGTCGATTGACTGTGCGCACCGGGCGGCAGTGATGTCACCGCCGCCCGGACACCTCGAAATACCGCCTTCCGTGTGGGGCGCTGTCGGGATTCCTTGATGCTGTCGGCGTTGGGAGGCTCGGATGGGTTAGCCAGGGTTCCTCGATTTGTATGAGCGCTATCAGCGTCTTTCGGAGAACGGCGACCCGCTGGTGAAGCTGGCGGCCTTGATCGACTTCGCGGCGTTCCGACCGAAGCGGGCGACCGCGTTGGAGCGCTCCGATGGATCGAAGGGTGGCCGCCCGCCCTACGACCCGGTGCTGATGTTCAAAATCGTGATCCTTCAGACGCTCTACACGGTGTCGACGACGCCACGGATTTCCAAATGCGGGATAGGCTGTCGAAGCCCATCTGGCCAAGTATGGCCAGCGCTCGAAGATCCACTTCCGGCGCCAGCGCGGCCATGACCTGACGCCGGCGCAGCGCAAAGCCAACCGCGCCCGCTCCAAAGTTCGCTCGGCCGTCGAGACGGTCTTCGCCGGCCGGAAGCACCGCTTCGACCTGTTCGTGCGCACCATCGGTCTGGCCCGACCCCGAACCAGAATCGGGCTCGCCAACCTCGCCTACAACCTCAAGCGCTTCTCCTGGATCGAAGCCCGGCCGATGGCGGCCTGAGGCAACCTCGGGATGCCCCCCGAGCTCGTTCACGACTACCGCCAAATTGCCAACCCGCTCACGCCAAAGCTGCGAGCGGCTGCCACACCGATGCGGTGGGTGCTTGGTAGCGTATGACCCTGCGACCTGACGGTAGAGGATTGGAAAGCTCCTGGGTCCCCTCCCCTGACGGGAAATGGGTCGTGCAATGTCTTGGCCTCACATCTGACAACGCAAAAACGGCGGAGCTTGGAGGCTCCGCCGTTTGTGTTGTGTGTGATTTGGTCTGTAGTTTTGGTTGCGGGGACAGGATTTGAACCTGTGACCTTCAGGTTATGAGCC
>NZ_JAAHTB010000088.1 GCF_010692745.1 Methylobacterium sp. BTF04 | reverse complement strand
GTTCCGGATTTGTCCGCCTATGCGTATCAGGTGGGCCGGTTCGTTCGTTCTGGCCGCATAGTCGCGGTCTCAGCCCGTGCGCCGGACCCGCTCGGCCTCCGCGCGCCACGCGTCGCGCTCCCGCTCTGCCTCGGCCAAACGTCTCCGAAGCTCCGTGTTCTCGGCGTGCATCTCCCCGGCATCCACGGCGAGCTCGACGCACTGGTCCTGGACCTCGGCCAGGGTCTGCCGCAGTTCGGCGTTCTCGATGACCACGGCCAGGAACTCGGCGGTGCGCTGGCCCGTGATGGTCATGCTGTCCCCTGCCCCGCCCGTCGGGGCGGCGGGTCTACCTCAGCCGGTCAGGTGCTTCCACCATCCTGGACGCACGAATTCGTGCGAGTGGCACGAGCAATGCGATTGGCATTTCTGCTGACGCTCATTTGCTCCCATGCGATCGAGCGTCGGCCCGGCAGCCAATGGGAGGCTCTTCCTGTTGCGCTGCCGGTTACGCACGCGCCCTTGCGTCCCTGCCATTCACCAAGGCGTGTGCGAGGTCAAAACCCTCATGCCAGAAGTAGGCTTCGCTCGAACCGCGAGGGAACGGACAGGCTTCCAGGCCTGATCCGTCATTGAAGGCGTACACGCCCTGCCAGAAGGGATTGAATGACAATTCCATATACGCTCGCTGAGAATGGGCATGGGGCGAGGCAATGTCCGTGCCTTCAAGCTCTCAGGACCGCTCGTTCTAGTGGGCGTGTCGCAAAGACTTTTGCCACGGAAAATTCTGCTCTCGGCACGAGTGCACCTCAACCCGTCGGGGTGGTTCCGACCCCATCAGACGGCTTCACCGACCTAAATGAGGCAGGTCATTAGGCGGTGAACAGGCACCCCAATGCCCTGATGGAGAAGATTATTTCGGCTGTTGAACGTTTGCGACACGCCCGCTCATCCTCGCTTGCCGCGGGGAGCCAGAGGAGGTCGTTGTCGAGCCTCGCCCGGCCGGCGCGAGCCGATACCGCCGCTCACCTGAGGCCCGGGCCCGGCGGGCGCAGAAGGGCTGACGCTAGTCAGCCCATGGTGCTCCAACCTGCCAAACCGGCATCTTCAGCGGCGACGGCAGCGATGCATTCGGAGCGATCGTCATACCATTGACGATGATTCCATCTCCGATCTGAGCAACGAAGGCTAAAAAGTTCTCACTCTCCAGATAGCCGAACTTGTAACATAAGCGCATGCCGTAGTTTCTGATATTGCCTCTCATAGGCTGCCTATACTCAGGCAGCAGCTCGTTGAAATAGCGAACTAGTGGCGCGCGCTGCGTATCCTGCATCTGCTGCCAGCTACCAGTGATACGATATTCACGAGGAAGTATTTTCCCCGTTTCTCTAAAATAAATAGCGCAGGTCATCTTTCTGATAACAATGCGTGCGGCCATGAGTAATTCCGCCGGTGGCGTAAACACGCCAATGTCGGAGAGAGATTGGCCGGGAAGGCGCTGCATCCCCATCCTCTTGAGAGCGGATCGTTTCTGGTTTGCTGTGCAGTCAAATATTGGTAAAGCGCCCGGATAGTTGTTTGATATTCCAGATATTTTCTTATGGAACGCAGATTCCTCTAGATTTTCCGGGTTGAAGTCGAGAGCCATTGCATAGAACCCGAATATATCGTCGTACGGCCGGGTTGCTTGGTTGCAGTCGTCGCACGCCGGAAATTCTATACCCTCCGGATGTTTTCCTGGAGGGAAGCATCCTCGAGGTGGAATGTGATCCTCGCTCGTCGAGGCTGCACCACCACCGCACAGGCAGCAGTACGGGTTCTCAGCAATGAGGCGTTGTCTGCGCCGAATCCGAACTCGTTTTTCGCTCATGCTGGCAGGCTTCGCGCGGTTGGCTTGCACCTCAAGGTAGGTGCAGAGGACGACCGCTTATCAGCGCCTGCCCCGCATTTAGAGGTCTGAACCAACCCGCTTCCTCCCTCTCGTAAACCTTTTGTATCCGCGGTGGTCGATTTTCTGCCCCCTATAATGTCGGCCCAGTTTTGGGCCGACGTCCTTATCGATCCAAATTTGGATTGATCCCCCCGATTTGGGGAACCAATCCGCCCCCGCTTCATCCACGCGAGCCATTCCTGGTCGATCACCGTCACCACGTTCGGCAGGCTTTTGGCGCCTGTGCGGCGGCGTTCGCGGACCTCGACCATGCCCAGGCGGCGGGCCTGCTTGATCGCGTTTTTGGCCAGGGTGCGGGACACGCCGGCACGGGCTGCGATGGCATCGAGGCAGAGGACGCACGCGCCGCGGGACTGGGCCTCGTCGACCACAATGCGCAGCACGGCGAGTTCGCCAGTGGTGAACCGTGCGGCGAGGGCCGGCGGCATAGGACCCGACGCGGCTAGCCGCCGGCGGCGCTCAATCGCCTCGGATCGGACAGGGGGGCGTTGCGGCTTGCGAGCAACCGTTCGTGTTACTCTGATGGTTGGGTTCTCCCCAGGTCGGGGGAGAACCATAACCTGACCCACAGGCAGGTTTTGCGGGCAGGCCGCGAAACTCCTGCCCATCGCACGCCGGGCCTGGATCGCCTCGGCCAGCCGCCCCGCGTCCTCGTCGCCAATCTCCCCTGCCGCCACACCCGCCCAGAGCGCGCGCGTCACCTCATCGAGCGCAGCACCGTGCGCCCGGCCTATGGCCGCAGCCATGTCCTCAACATGCATCGTCCTCGGTCCCTTACGGGCCGCAGGCAGGGGTCCAGGCACGACTCATCGGTGCAAGACTTGGCGGTCCTGCTTGACACCCGAGGGGGGCATATGGCTTGTGAGGGATTGTTCGGTTCCTCACAGACCACTCGATTTCGCGGCCCTCCAGATTGGCGTCTGGGGGGCCGTAGTCGTTTCAGGGTCTATCTCGCGGCGGTGATCTCTCCTGACATCCGTCCGACTCGTTGGAACGAGCGCGACCGGACATGGTATGTCGGCCGGCCGGCATGGTTAAGTCAACGTTGCGGGGAGAGGACGGCGGCGCCCGCAAGGCCATTTCGCCGTACCGCACGGCGAAAGGTCATTCGACCCGCCTCGTCTCCCTCCTCTGCCCCATCGACTCCATTCGGCTTCCAGCCGATACCGCCAGCATGTTAACCGGATGCCAACCGGAGACCCGCTAGATATCCTCGCGATATCGGGCGCATGCCAGGAGTAGATCCATGATCACCGTCGTCGGCGGAACGAAAGGCGGCTCCGGCAAGAGTACGGTCGCCACCAACCTCACGATCATGCTCGCGGCGGCCGGGCATGACGTGCTCCTGGTGGACGCGGACGACCAAGAGACCGCTACCGATTTCACGAACCTCCGCGAGGCGTCCCGGCCCGGCGGCGCCGGCTACACCTGCATCGCCCTAACCGGAGCGGCCGTTCGATCTGGGGTGCAACGGCTCGCCCCGAAGCACGCACACGTCGTCATAGATACCGGCGGCCGTGACACGGTAAGCCAGCGCGCGGCCCTCTCCATCTGCCACACCTACCTTGTGCCGTTCGCGCCGCGATCCTTCGACGTGTGGACGCTCGACAAGGTGGCCGAGCTCGTGGAGGAAACCCGGGCGGTAAACCCAGACCTGCGGGCCCTGGCCTTCATCAACCGGGCCGAGGCTCGCGGCGGCGAGAATGCCGAGGCCGCCGAACTGATTCGCTCCAAACCTGGACTCGAGTTCCTGACGACCAGCCTCGGGGCTCGCAAGGCGTTTGCGCACGCCGCGGCGGCCGGTCTCTCTGTCACCGAGCTACGCCAGCAGGACCCGAAGGCATCCGAGGAAGTCGGCGCCCTGTTCCGGCATCTCTTCGATGCCTCGCGGATATCCTCCGGAAATCAGGAAGGCATCTAGCTATGGCCCTCAGTGCAAAGCCTACCCGGCCAGTCGCCAAGGCCGCCGATCCGGTTGAGGCATTCATCAGCAAGGGCGGTTCAGTGCCGGCCGAGGCGGTGGCCGCAGAGAAAATCGCCAAGGGCGCGCAGCACCCTCTCAAGTTCCCGGCTGATACCGATTTGTTCGACCGCCTCGAAGTGGCGCGCAAGGCCAGCGTAGTCCGCCTGCCTCGGAACACCTGGATCCTCCAGGCCATCGCCGAGAAGCTGGCACGGGATGCCGGATAGAGATCGGTCCAAAATTGGACCGATCTCCGAAAGATCTCTCAGAGATATCCAATCAGTATCTACGAGATGCTATCCTCATGACCGAGCCGACCCTCCGCCGTTTCCCCGCGCCCTGGACCGTTGTTGAGCGCGAGAGTTCCTTCCAGATCGAGGACGCTACCGGGTTCGTGTTGGCCTACGTCCTGTTCGGGGAAGACCCGCAGCGACCCAACGGAACGAACCGCATTACGAAGGACGAGGCGCGCCGGATCGCGGTCAACATGGCTGCGGTACCGGAGTTACGCGGAGCGTTGCGCGACTAGAACGGGCGTGTCGCAAACGTTCAACAGCCGAAATAATCTTCTCCATCAGGGCATTGGGGTGCCTGTTCACCGCCTAATGACCTGCCTCATTTAGGTCGGTGAAGCCGTCTGATGGGGTCGGAACCACCCCGGCGGATTGAGGTGCACTCGTGCCGAGAGCAGAATTTTCGTAATTACCCACGCCTGTGATGGTTGGGTTCAGGCGCCGACGGTCTTGAGGATGGTGCCGAATATGGGGGCGCCGGCGAGGCGGGCGGTATCGACGACGGTGCGGACCGCTGCCTCTCCCTCGGCGGCCCACATGGCGCGGTAGCCATTGGTCACCTTCCTTTGGACGACGGCCGGGCGAAGGGCGCGCTCGCAGCCGTTGTTTGTCGGCTCGACCGCACCGGGGTGGTCGAGGAAGACCAGGAGCTGATGGCGGGCTCGGCCGATCTTGGCCTGCAGGTCGCGGGTCAGGTCACAGCGGCTCGGCGTGGCAAGGATGGCTCCAAGCTGTCGATCCAGAGTCCGGCGTTTGGTGGCCAGCGTCGAGGCGGCCAGATCGGTGACGTGCTCAGCCAGGGCGAACACGGAGTGCAGCCAGAATTGCAGGCGCCAGGGGACCGGATCGTCGCTCGCCTCGACGACGTAGGCGACGTCGCGGGCGAGATGCGCCAGGCAGGTCTGATGCTCGGCGGCGTGTCCCTGTTGGGCGGTATAGCGATCCGAGATCCACACCGCGGGCCGGTGTCCGTCCATCATGTCACGCACCACGATGGCGCCCCGCGTCGGCGAGGCCTGATGGACGACAGCCTCTGCCGAGCGGAAGACCCAATGATAAGCGTTGCTCCCCTCAATGCGGACGCCGGTCTCGTCCGAGGCGACGACATCGGCGCGGCGCAGCGCCGAGACCGCAACCTCGCGGCCTGAGCGGAAACGCCCCTGCGCCCGTCGGAGCAGGTTCATCAAGGCGCCTTGGCTGAGGATGAGACCGAACAGGTCGTTCAACGCCGCTTGGAGCCGCTCGTAGGAGAGCGCCTGGAAGGTCTTGAGATACGTCGCTACGGCATGAAGCCGTGGGCCGAACGGCGTTCCTCGCGCCGCTTCCGGAACGGGCGCGACGACCCGTGTCGCGCAAGAGGGGCAGCGCAGCGCCAGCCGCCGATGCTGGGTGATGATCGGCGCCATCTCCGGCAGCTCGATCCGCTCCGCCATGCTGACGACCTCCGCGGGAAGATCCCCGTGCAGGACGCCGCCACAACACGGGCAACGCTCAGGGCGATGGTCGACGACCGCATCCGGATCATCGCTGATCATCCGGCTGTGGCCCTCGTGACCGGGCTTCGCGCCGCCGGGCTTGGAATGCTCACGTTGCTCTTTGCGATCTGTCGCGGGCGGCTTCGACGAGGTGCGCGAGGTCTTGTCCGGACGCTGCAGCCGCAGCACCAGCTCGATCAGCTCCTCGCGGCTCAGCCGCTCAAGATCGCTTCGGCCCATCCCACGAAGGAATCAGCGAAATCCCACCCGCGCAAGGGGGTGGGTAATTACGAATTTTCCGCGGCAAAAGTCTTTGCGACACGCCCATCTACAGGCAGGCCACCTTGAGCGCCTTGCACGCCCTGTCCGAAGAGGTGGACGCCCTGTCGGACGCGGTGCGTGCGATCCCCGATGACGACGCCGTAGCGGATCAGTTCATCGCCCGCATGTTGGCGGTGCAGAATACGGCCGGCGCATTCCTGGAGCGGTTCAGGAACAGCCGGGATGCGCAGGGGCAGGCGTGAGGGTGAATTCGCATCCAGGTATCGCGGACACATGTGTTCGGATCAAACGTTCTCTTTCTACGCGCGACACTTAGTGTCTGTTCGGCAACATATTGATTGATTTGAGTAGGTTGTGATTCAAGCGGAG
>NZ_JAAHTB010000087.1 GCF_010692745.1 Methylobacterium sp. BTF04 | reverse complement strand
AGGACAGAATCATCCCTGCCGTGAATCAGCCCATCGACGCCGCGTCGCCGTGACCCTTCCACGCAAACTGCGGAGAACCGTGGAACCGGGGGAGGATCAGTGCATGCCTACCCCGCGACAAAAGCCTGGGCTCAGCCCAAGCTGTGACGGGGCACTGTGACGGATGCGTCTCCGCCGAAGTCTAATTCGTCAATGATTTCAATGACTTAGGTGTGGCGGAGACGGAGGGAATCGAACTCCACCACTTTCAAGTCATTGTTTTCGTTGACGAATTCGAGCCGAAGGAGGGATCTTGTATACCACCGCCCTGGTCCGCTTGCAAGCTGGTCGAAGAAACGGCCGGGATCGGGCCAACGGATGGAGCACGGCCGGCAGAGGGGCGACCGCGAGCAACCCGACGGTTCGTAAACGCTGCGGCGTCGCGATCACGATCGGATCGTTCACCCCGGCCGAGCGCTTCGTCATCCCCGGGCGGACGCCCCGGCGTGCTGACGGCGGCCGAAGGATCGGCATCCGCACCCCGGGACCGCCGTGTCCCGGCAGTCCGAGAGCGTCGCCATCCGGCGGTCTTCTTCCCGGCTGCCCGATCGCTCCCGACCCCTCCAGGCGAGGAGCCTGACGCGCCGACGGGAATGGCCGGCGATGGGATCGGATCCGCATCCTTTCGGCGCCTCGACCGGACGGCGGGTTGCCGTATGTCCGAACGCCTCGCGACGGCGTCGTCCACGAGTTCCGGTCGGAGGTGACGCAGCCACTGCAGATGCGAAACCATCTTCATCAACTCGTCGAGGAGTTCCGCCGGATGCCGATATCCGTAGCGCGCGCCCCGGGACTCCGAGGAGTGCCCGGTGATGATGTCGCGTTTCTCGCGGTCGACCTTGGCGGTCGATGCCAGGGAGATGAACCGATGTCTCCAGCCGTGGTTCGGCCGGACCGCGGGGTCGGCGACGATGGTACGGATCCATCGTCCGAGGCGGTTCGAGGTCGAAGCGGTCACGCCTCGCAGATCGTCCCGGGAGCGGACCGAGGCGGGGTCGACGAACAGGCGGCGTCCCTCCCGGCTGCCGACGAACTCCAGGAAGCCGAGTTCGACCAAATCCGGATGGATGGGCACATGCCGGAACACGCCGGTCTTGATGTGTCCGGCCTCCGGCGTGAGGTCGATGTACCATACGGGATCGGGGTGGAGCGGGTTGTACTTCGTCTGCCTGACGTCTTCCTGGCGGATTTGCGCGATCTCGTCGATGCGCGCCCCGGTGTAGGCGCACAGCCATGGGATCCATCGACGGGCGTCCGCGGTGCGGTCGGAGATGTTGGGCGCGCGGGGGCCGAGCGTCGCGGCGAGAACGTCGAGCGCTTCCTCGTCCGACAGACCCGGTTCCCGCAGGACGTGCCTGGGTTCGGGAAAGACGATGACGGCGGCCGCGGGATTGTCGGCCGACCGATGGGCGCGAGCGATGCACCAGTTCAGGAAGGCCCGCGCCGCGCCGATGTATCCGAAGCGGATGGTGTGATTCGACACGGTGCCGCTTGCGCGCAGATGGTCGCGGAACCTCTCGACGTGATCGAAGACGAGGTCCGCAGGGTGGTCGACGCCAGCGAACACCATGAGCTTCAGGAGATTGTTCTTCCAGCTGCGCTTCGTCCGTTCGGCGAGCTGCTTCTCGGCGGCGTAATCGTCGAACAGCACGTCCCAGGTCCGTCGGCGAGGTCTTTCGGCAGCGGGAAAGGCGGTCGCGTTCGGATCCTCCCCGAACCTCTTTCTGGCGAGGCTTTCGAGACGAAGACTTGCGAGCAGGCGGGCCCGGGCGGCCTCGTGGAGGAAGGCGTTGGCACATGCCGGGCGGAGTCTGAAGCCGCGATCCAGGAGGAATGTGCGGATCTCCCTGTACAGGTTGAGCTGATTGGTGAGGACGACATTCTTGGACGTCGCCGATTTCGGCAGGTAGTGGAACGCCATCCGATCGCAGGCATGCATGATCTGCCAACGCTTCGGGTCTCCGGGATTGCGTTCGTCGCGGCCGACGAGGTGACGATAGAATTCGCCGGCGAGGGCGCTTACGCCCCGTTCGTCGAGATCGAGGGCATCGGCCCGCAGCTTCGCGCCCACGGCACGAAGGTCTCCCGCCCGCTCGCGCGTGCGATCCGGACGTGATCCGCCAAGGCCGTGTAGCCGCCGCCGTAACCGTGCTAGTCGCGCAGACGCTCGAAGATCCCACTGTTATTTACGGGTCGTTAGCCATACCCGCTCACCTTGCCGCCTCCGCCTTGGAGCCGGTCTATGATCCTGTCTTCCAGCGCCGCGAAGCTGAAGCAGCGCGCCAAAGCCGACTTCAGGGGCCGGCATTACGAGGCGACCCTGATCGTGCAGGCCGTCTCCTGGTACCTGCGATACCCGCTCAGCTACCGTGATATCGAGGAGCTGTTCCTGGAGCGCGGCTTGGAGGTCGATCACAGCACCCTGAACCGTTGGGTTCGCCAGCGCATGGACGGTGCGCGAGCAGAACCAGCTGTTCGCACTCTGCTTCGGGCTTCCCCAGGCGAACAAAGGGTGAAAGCGGGACGGCATAGGTCGTTCCGCGCATCATATCCGAGTTTGCGACACGCCCCCTTTTCGTCTTGGTCCAGAACCGCGATCTGGAGTCCACGAACAATGGGTCGGAGCGGGCGCTGCGCCCCTGCGCGGTCTACCGTAAAATCACGAACGGCTTCCGCCAGGAGTGGGGCGCTTATACGCTACGCCGACATCAGGTCCGTCATCGACCTGCCCGACGACGCTCCCGTCGCGCCATCGACGCCATCCGCCTCAAATTGAAAGGCCAGACAATCTGCGCCTCGGCTTGAGCGGCATCCAGACCCCGTGAGCATTTACCAAACTTTGAAGCCGGTCTAAAAGTACGTCATGCATTGTTAAGATATTATCGGTTATTTTATTGATCTCAACAACGATGCATTGAACTTAATGCCTGTCAAAACAGGTGTTTAGCGCACAGCGGCGCGACCGCCGCATCAATCTTCTTTGCCTGCTTTCCTCGCACCCGGTATCGTTCATGTGGTTCGTCAGTCGCGACACCGATGCCCTCCTCCAAGCCCTCGATCGGTCGCAGGCCGTCATCCACTTTGCTCTCGACGGGACGATTCTCGATGCGAATGCGAACTTCTTGAAAGCAGTCGGCTACAGCTTGGCCGAGATCCAAGGCCGTCACCATCGCATCTTCGTCGATCAGGCCGAGCAAGATAGCGGGGCCTACAAGGCGTTCTGGGCCTCCCTCGCTCGGGGTGAGTACCAAGCTGCCGAGTACCGGCGGATTGGCAAAGGCGGGCGGGAGATCTGGCTGCAGGCGACTTACAATCCCGTTCTCAGTCGATCGGGCAAGCCTGTCAAAATTGTGAAGTTCGCCGCCGATGTGACAGAGCAGAAGCGCATCTTTGCCGACTACCGCAGCAAGATCGAAGCGCTCGATCGATCCCGGGCCTCAATCGAGTTCGACCTGTCTGGAATGGTCGTCCACGCGAACGCCAAGTTCCTAGAGCTGGTCGGGTACCGTTTTGACGAGATCGAGGGCCAGCACCATCGGATCTTCGTCGATCCGTCGGAACATGGGCGTGCTGCCTACAAGCAGTTCTGGGAAGGGCTGCAGCGAGGAGAAGTCCAGGCCGCCGAGTTCAAGCGTTTTGGGAAAGGCGCGCGAGAACTCTGGCTTCAAGCCATCTACAATCCCGTGTTCGATCCCGCCGGGCGGCCAGTCAAAATCGTCAAGTATGCCTCCGATATCACCGAGCTCGTTCAGGAGCGTCGAGAGAGAGCCGAGGCCCAGGCAGGCATTCAAGCTAGCCTTGCCGAAGTCGATCGCACGATGTCGGCCGTATCCGCCCAGGTTGCCGGGACGGCTCATGCTGCTGCGGAAACGTCGGCCAATGTCCAGGCTGTGGCCGCCGGAGCCGAGGAATTTTCTGCTTCAATCGAGGAGTTGAGTCGGCACGCTGTGGAGGCCAAGCATGCCAGCGATGATGCCGTCCGGCGAGCCGAGGAAGCCGGCCTGATTGTCTCAAGCTTGACCAAAGCCGCCGAGAAGATCGGCGATGCCGTCAATTCCATCCGTGCGGTTGCCGACCAGACCAACCTGCTGGCCTTGAACGCAACGATCGAGGCGGCTCGGGCTGGGGATGCGGGGCGGGGATTTGCCGTAGTGGCCACTGAGGTCAAGGCACTAGCGAGCCAATCGTCAAAAACGACGGAGGAGATCGGCGGCCTGATCGCGGACGTGCAGTCCTCTACCGATCAGGCGGTTCAGGCCATTGCGACCATCACAAAGACCATTCGGCACCTGAGTGAGATATCCCTGAGCGTCTCATCCGCGGTGACCGAGCAGGCGGCCGTAACGCGGGATATGTCCACCAACATGCAGACGGCGGCAAGCGGCGTTGAACAGGTCCGTCAGAATACGAGCGCGATTGCAGCAGCGGCGCAGGAAGTGGGGAACTCCGTCACTACAATGGCGCAGGCGGCACGCCGGCTGGCGTGATGTCCCTCCGATGGCCTCGTTTCCATAGGCGGCGCCAAACTTAAATGGAACAGGGTCACTAATATCTGGGCGGATTGAGCTTTTTGCCGAGATACGCGACAGTGAAGCTCAGAACAATCTACCCATTGAGGCCGAACTCGTACAAGATTTTCGATGCCTGCACTTTAAGTGAAGATCAGAAATTTTCCGAATTTTCTCTAATATTAAGCTGTTCTTAACCCTCGTCCGCTCCAGGTAACCCCATGCATGTCTTCCGGCGGCGTCAAGCCAAGGTACCGACCTCCGTCCTCGTAGTGGGCGACACAACGATCCGGTTTACAGCGCTGCGAGCAGCCCTGAGTGAGATTGCCCGCTCGGGCGCCTTTGTCTTCTCGCCGGACTTGCTGGTCGAGGATGCCGCACTCCTCGCTCAATGCCAGGGAAGGTTCGCCTCCGCACAGATGCAGGCCCTACGCCTGGCTTCCGCCGCTGGCGGCAGCACCTCGGATGCATCGACCAACACTTGTTGGATGGTGCACGATGTGCGTGAGGTCGCCTCGTTGAGTGGCTCGATCTCGGCCGCCATCGAGCAACTCGCCGCCTCGATCGCCGAGCTCTCCGAGAACTCTCAAGCGAGCGCGTCGACCGCGGAACGCGCGCGCGATGCCATGGGTGCGAGCATGGCCGAGATGCAGCTGGGCCGTCAGGCTATGACGACCATTGCAGGCCGCGTCGACCGCATCAGCGCGTGCCTCAAGGTACTCGATGGGGCTGTGACGCAAATCGGCACTATGACCTCCTCGATCGATGCGATCTCACGCCAGACCAACCTTCTCGCGCTCAATGCCACCATCGAGGCGGCACGCGCAGGTGAGGCCGGCAAGGGCTTCAGCGTAGTCGCCGCCGAGGTGAAGGCGCTCTCGGGCCAGACCGCACAAGCCACGCAGCAGATCCGCGACCGCATCAGTATGCTCGTCGAGGAGATGAAGGTGATCCGGGGCGCAGTGGATGAAAGCACGCTAGCGGTGTCGGAGGGAGACGCCACGGCTCACCGCGCGCTGACCAGTCTCGAGAACGTCGGTTCCGAGATCGTCAGCACCGCAGACCGGATCCGGGCGTTGGCGACGGTGCTGGACCAGCAACGCACCGCCACGGACGAGGTTTCCGCCAGCATCTCAGGCATCGCCGAGAAGGCGGCGAAAACCCGAGAGGAGATCGACAAGATCAACGCGGGCCTGGTGGCGGGCGAGGCGCAGGTGCGTCGCGGCTTCACAGCGCAGGCACAGGCTGGCGACGTTCGCTTCGTGCTTATGCGGGTGGCCGCCGACACGGCTGCCTGGAAGCGTAAGCTCGCCGCGTCGCTCGTAGGGCTGGAGCCGGTCCAGGCCGTAACGGACCTCTTCGATGGACGCAGCCTGCGCCAGGCTGTGGAGCTTGTGCGGACCGGTCCCAGCGGCAATGCTGCCACGGTAACAGACCTCCTCGCAAGCGAGTCAAGGGCCTTCGAGCACGCACGTTTGGTCGTTTCGGCTTTGGCCAAGCAGGACTATGGCACAGCCACGAGCGCCTATATGCAGTGCGACCAGGAACTCGTCGAGCTCGTCTCCCTGGCAGATCGCCTCGGGCTAGCGCTCGAAGGCTGAAGCATCGGCGTCCTGGCGGCCTCGTCACCAAGGCGTTCTCCGCGGACCAAGTCCGGCAAGGTTCGATCAAACGCCAAGCCTCAATCTCACCCGGCTCGCTCCTCTAAAGCGAGCCGCGCGGTATACTTCAGGCGGCAACCCCGACGGCGGTCTCGTAGGCGTGGCGGAAGTCGAG
>NZ_JAAHTB010000086.1 GCF_010692745.1 Methylobacterium sp. BTF04 | reverse complement strand
GTTTGCCCGGGCCGGGGTGAAGCAGGGCATGCGCCGCCTGCCCGAGCCGGACTGGCCCTCCGTCATCCGGGAGATGCGCCGGTCCGGGGTCAACCTGACCGTGCTGTGGGAGGAGTACCGGGAGACCCATCCGGACGGCTACGGCTACTCCCGGTTCTGCGATCTCTACAGGGAGTTCGAGCGCCGGGGGCGTGTCGCAAATTTGAATCTGAGACGCGGAACAACCTTTTCCGTCCCACTTTCACGCTTTGTTCGCCTGGGGAAGTCCGAAGCAGAGCGCGAGTAGCTGGTTCTGCTCGCGCACCGTCCATTCGCCAGCGAACCCGAAGCCCTTGCGCAGCCAGAGCATGGCCTCGCAGCCCTGGATCGTACGCCGCGCCGTGTTGAACGAGCGGAAGCCGCCGACCCGCGGCATCGATCGCTTCACCCGGAAGTGGTCGCTCTCGTTCCCCTGCTGCAGATGCTTGGTGACGTAGTGGATCGGCGTGCGTGGCAGCAGGCCTGCCTTCCGACTCTCGGTGATGGCCGGCGGATACGTGCCGGCGCCATCAGTGCCGATCCGGTCGGGGGCGAGGAGGGGCTGATCCTGCAGCATCTTGCGGAAGAAGCGCTTGGCGGCATCGAGATCCCGGTTGGCGGTGAGCAGGAAATCGACTGGATTGCCGTGCTTGTCGACGGCCCGGTAGAGATAGCGCCACTCACCCCGCACCTTGATGTACGTTTCGTCGATGCGGATCGAGCCGCAGTGCGGCTTGCGGAACTGCCGCAGTCGCTTCTCGATCATTGGCGCGTAGGCCAAGACCCAGCGGTTCAGGGTGGAGTGGTCCACCTCGACCCCGCGTTCCAGGAACAGCTCCTCGATGTCGCGGTAGCTGAGCGGGTAGCGCAGGTACCAGGAGACGGCCTGCACGATCAGGGCAGCCTCGTAGTGCCGGCCTTTGAAGTCGGCCTTGGCGCGCTGCTTCAGCTTCGAGGCGATGGCGGACAGGATCATGGACGGCCTCCGGGACTGGAGGCGCCATGCGGGCCGTATGGTCAACACGGGGTAAACGTCGCGGGTTTGCGACAGGCCCGATAGGACTGTGCATCCCCATCTCCGCAGTGAAACTTTTCCGGCGCCTGGCGAGTACAGGCCAGACCATTCAGGTCTGAGAAAATTATCTACAGTGGTATTATTTCTAAGCTTGTTATTTCTGATTGTGGGCGGAGTTTTAGCAGCCATCGCAAATCGCAGGCCCGCATTCGAGTGGGTGGCTGGCCTCCTCATCGTCGGTGGCCTCACCATTGCTGGCGCGGGGTTGCGATTGTTCCGCTGACAAGACTGGATCAAGCATGCCACAGAGGGCCTGTCGCAAACGCGAACGCGCCTTCGATTACGCGTTTTTAAGCATATGGCCTGCTGCCGGTTCCGTGGACACGATCCTAAGCGAATTTGGCCTGTTTCTCGAACTCGACGGGGCTGACGTAGCCGAGGGTCGAGTGCCGGCGGTTCGGATTGTAGAAGCGCTCGATGTAATCGAACACATCGGCCCGAGCCTGGTCTCGCGAGCGGTATGTCTTTCGAGCCGTCCGTTCGGTTTTCAGGGACGAGAAGAAGCTCTCCATCGCGGCATTGTCCCAGACGTTTCCGGACCGGCTCATGAAGCAGGTGATACCGTGATCCGCCATGAGGCGCTGGAACGGTTCGCTCGTATACTGGGCGGATTCAACCGGTCGTCGCAATGCCGTGTTTTTCGATCTGCGCGAGGCATTGGTCAAGCGCCTCAGCCAGTGTTCTCCAGCCCAGCGTCTTGCGCGGTCGACCATGTAAGGGTCGCAGCAACGGCTGCATGTGAAAAAGCTTCCAAGAATGACCCCGCCTCGCCTTCATATTCCAATAGAAAATCAGAGCCTTAGAGTGTGAATAAGCGTTGAAGCGCGACCCCTCCCGCAGACCAGCTTAAGCTTCTGTAATATATTAAGATTTTTTAATTAAGGTGGGGTCACGATCGGCGCCGATCATGACCCCACCTAAGTCAAAAATTCCGCACAACAAACAGGAGGTTACGCTTCATCTCACAGGGGTCACGCTACGGCGCCTATTCACACTGCAGGCCTTGCACGATAGCATCGCCATGTTTCCCTCCTACCGAGCGAATCATCATTATGAATCAAAGCGATGCGGTTTGATATCTAGAGGTAGGACTCTCCGAAAACGAACGGTTTTTCTCTGGAATGCCATTGAAAGCGTTTTCCAGTTCCGGACCTCTCGACCTCATCAATGCCGGGTCAGACCTCGACGCTGGTCGGAAGCCGGCGCGAGTATCGATGATTGACAGAGCCCCGATCGCTCCCGCTTGAATGGAAATCGACCTCAGCAATTGAGAAGGCCCCGCACGCGATCCCATGGAGCGCTACAGCGAGAAAGACATCCTCCGCGAATTTGGAGGGAAAGCCTTCGAGGCCGCACGAGCTTATGTGCGTGAAGGCCGTGTTCTCACGTTCGAGCAGGACGACGACGTCGTGTCAGGACAGGTGCTCGGCACGGCACGCCGGCCCTACGAGCAGACGATCACGATCGAAGCCGTGCGCGGCGGCGTGACTATCTTCGGAGATTGCACCTGCCCAGTCGGCTTTAATTGCAAGCATGTTGCGGCTGTCCTCTTATCAGGCCTCCAACCGGCGAAGGCATTCGCTCCCCCCTCGTCGGAGGAGCGCGTCGCCCAGATCCTCTTAGCGCCAGCACCGCGTTCCATCGCATCGCCTGCCCGCGGAGCGCCAATGCCGGGCTTGGCTGCATGGCTCGACGATCTCGACCGAGCCCACGCCATGGCCGAGGAGGACTATCCCGCCGGTCTCGCCCAACGCCTCGTCTACGTCCTCAGTCCGATGCCATTCGGTCATGGCGTCCCCCGCCTTGGCTTTCGCGCCTTGTCTGCACGCCTACTCAAAAACGGCCGCTTCTCCAATAGCAGCCGACCTTACGAGAGCGGCGCGGCCCTGTCGGGAAACCCTGCCAAGTTCCTCAGACCCTCGGACCTACGGATCCTCCGTGCGGCGATGCTACTTCGGCGTACCCATGGGAGTGGGGCGGCCGACAGCCTCGCCCATGACGGCGGCGCCGTCGTTCTGGCCGATATCCTGGCGACCGGGCGGGCGCGCTGGCTCGACATCAACGGATCAGTGCTGGCAACGGGTCCCTCACGCTCAGGCCGGTTTGTTTGGCAACCAGTCGGCGAGACTGCCTTCGTTCCGCGGCTCGAACTCGACGGCCAAGGCATCGTGCTTGGCGCGACGCCGCCAGTCTACGTCGATCCCGAGCAAGGCCTCATCGGCGTCGTCGAGACGCCCTATCCACCACGCGTCGCCGCGACACTCCTGGCCGCTCCGGAGGTCCCTGCCGAGGCGGTGGCCGAGTTCAACCGCGCGTTGACACAGCGCGTCCCCGGCCTGGCTGCCTTGGCGGCGCCGGAGCCGAGGCGAGAACGGATGCTCGGGGTTCTCCCGACCCCCGTCTTCCGCTTATTCGCCGCTGATCTGCCGTCTGAGGTGACACCAGCCTACGGCTACTATGGCTATGGCGTGCCACCCGTGCTCGAACGGATCGGGCTAGGGCGCCTCTCCTTCCGCTACGAGTCCGTCGTCACCGCGCTGGGCGAAGCCAAGCCGGTGGTTACTCGCCTGAGTGCCGGACGCCTGATCGAGGTCCATCGCGATGCCGACGCGGAACGACGCGCTGTCGCCACGCTGCTGGCCAACGGCTTCGCCCCGCTGCCCGAGCATCGGGCCCGGGTCCCGGCCGCGCACACGCGCGACTTCGTGCCCGACGGTGACGACCTCGCCTGGCTCGACGTCCAGTACCACGTCCTGCCCAAACTTCGGGCGGAGGGCTGGGAGATCGCGGTCTCGGACGACTTCCCGGGACGGCTATTGCGGGCCGGCGATACCGTCGAGGCGGAGGTCCACGAAAGTTCGGGCATCGACTGGTTCGACTTTCATCTTGGCGTCATGGTCGATGGCGAGCGGATCGACCTTATCGGTCCGATCATAGCGATGATCGCTGCACCCGGCTTCGATCTCGCGATGGTCGAGGCGGCGGCGGAGACCGACGAAGCCGCCTACGTGCCGCTGGGCGATGGTCGCGTTCTCGCTTTTCCGGCAAAGCGGCTCGAACCGATTGTCGCCGCTATCCGCGACCTCGCGCTTGGCAACTGGGCCGGCGAGGGCCGGCTGCGGCTTAGTCGTGCCGATGCAGCTGGACTTGCGGCCTTCGAAGCGGCGATACCTGATGCTGTCTGGTCCGGCGGCGAGCGCATTCGCGAGATGGGGCGCCGGCTCGGCGAGGCCGGCGGCATCCCGCCTGCAATCCTACCGCCTGGTTTCCTTGCGACGCTGCGGCCCTACCAGCACGAAGGCGTGTCCTGGCTCGCATTCCTGCGCGAAGTCGGCTTCGGGGGCGTGCTTGCCGATGACATGGGGCTCGGCAAGACGGTGCAGGCGCTAGCGCTTCTGGCCATCGAGAAGGACCAAGGCCGGCTCGACGGTCCGGCGCTGGTCGTAGCGCCGACTAGCCTGATGGCGAACTGGCGTCGGGAGGCGGAGCGCTTCGCCCCCAGCCTGCGCGTCCTCACCCTGCATGGGCACGACCGCGCCGATCGGTTCAGCGAGATTGCCGACAACGACCTCGTGCTGACGACCTATCCGCTGATCGCCCGCGATCATGCCGTGCTGGCCGCCCGGACATGGCCGTTACTGCTCCTCGACGAGGCGCAGACAGTTAAGAACCCAAATGCAACGACGACGAAGCTGCTGCTCGGGATCGAGGCCGATCACCGCGTCTGCCTAACCGGCACCCCAATGGAGAACAATCTCGACGAACTGTGGTCGCTATTCGCCTTCGCGTGTCCCGGTTTGCTCGGCGACCGCAAGAGCTTTGCGCGGATCTGGCGCGGCCCGATCGAGAAGCAGGGCGACCGTGAGCGCAGCCGCCTCCTCGCCCGCCGTGTGAAGCCGTTTCTGCTGCGCCGGACCAAGGCGGAGGTCGCCCGCGAGCTGCCGCCAAAGACCGAGATCATCGAGCGCATCGACCTCCAGGGCCCGCAACGCGACGTCTACGAGGGGATCCGGCTCTCCATGCACGCGCGCGTCAGCGCCGCGATCGCCGAACGGGGCTGGGCGCGCAGCCGGATCATCATCCTCGACGCCCTACTGAAGCTGCGGCAGGCGTGCTGCGACCCGCGCCTCCTGAAGCAGGCCGGTGAGGGCAGCGCCGACGGCAAAGCCGGTCCGACGCGAAAGATCACTGACCGTAAGCCGGCGCGGCGAATGGTTGATGCCGGCTCAGCCAAGCTCGACCGGCTGGATGAGATGTTGGTCGAGCTGCTCGCCGAGGGGCGCCGAATCCTCGTGTTCTCGCAGTTCACGTCGATGCTGAGCCTCATCCAGGCACGACTCACTGCTCGAGCGATCTCCTACTCGCTCCTAACGGGGAAAACCCGCGACCGCGAGGCGGCGATCCGGGTGTTCGAGGAGGGAGCTGTCAGCGTCTTCCTCGTCAGCCTTAAGGCAGGCGGGACAGGGCTCAACCTCGTCGCGGCCGACACCGTGATCCTCTACGACCCGTGGTGGAACCCTGCCGTTGAGGATCAGGCTGTCGATCGTGCCTACCGGATCGGACAAACCAAGCCGGTGTTCGTCCACAAACTCGTGGCGACCGGGACGATCGAGGAGAAGATGGAGATCCTGAAAGAGCGCAAGAGCGCGCTGGCCCAATCGCTGTTCGACCACGATGGCGCACCGACACTCGCGATGACGCAGGCTGATCTCGATCTTCTGTTCGCGTCGTAGCTCCGCCCCTGGCCCACTTCACGTCCTGTTCGCAGTGGCAAGGTCCTATGCGGTGAGGCTAGCGACGATGGCACTCCAGATCCGGCCAATGGCCTGCAAAGCCGCCAGGGCGTCGAGGTTCTCGCTCACCATCTCGATCGGCCCGGTGGGCGACTGTCCGTCCAGGATGAGCCCGCCGCCGCCGCTGACAGTGCCGCCGAATACTGGGTGTAGCGGCAGGAGTACGGTAGGTCTAACATTAGTACGGTAGATAGCGGCAAGGCACGGTAGAGATACGGTAAGAAGGACGGTAGCAGTGGGGGTATCACACCACACGCACTGAAGCGTCGGCAGGCCTCGGATGGCACCAAACCCGTCGCCTGCGTTCGGATCAAGCCTTGCCTACCACCTAAGCCGCCGCTCGCAAATCGAAGTGCAGAGCGCCGAGATTCTGAAGCGAACCGAAACAGATCAAAGCATCCCGAAGCCGCTTAAACCGGACTGCCATGCTTCGAAATGCTCGCAAATG
>NZ_JAAHTB010000085.1 GCF_010692745.1 Methylobacterium sp. BTF04 | reverse complement strand
CGCCATCAGCCCAGAACCCACCGTCCGCAACAGCCTGATGAATAAGACGGGCTAGGGATGGCTGGCACGGAGAGCTGCCGCCTGACCAAGGCGTGATTCATGTAGTGGAGGGCATTAAGCGGCGACTTTTGCCTTACAGGCTTCGAGTAAGTGCATTGCCGCAGTCGATGACAAGGGTTTGCTGAACAGGAAGCCCTGAACTTCAGTGCAGCCTACTTGGGACACGAGCGCAAGCTGGTCTTCCGTCTCGACGCCCTCAGCCGTGATTGCCGTCCCCAGGCGCTCACCGATGGTCACGACTGCTCTGACGATGGCTGCTGTATCCGGATCAGCGATGTCGCGGATGAAGGCGCGGTCGATCTTGATCTTGTCGAACGGAAAGCGTCGCAGATAGCTCAGAGAGGAATATCCCGTACCGAAGTCGTCGAGGGCGATGCGCACGCCCATGGCTCGCAACCGGTGCAAGCACGCAATTACGGCCTCGCCATCCTGAACCAGGATACTTTCAGTGATTTCCAGTTCGAGCCGCCACGCATCGAGCCCCGAGCCTGCCAGAGCACAAATGACGCTCTGTTCCAGGCCCGGTCGCTGGAACTGTACGGCCGAGACGTTGACGGCAACCCTCACGTCTTTGGGCCAGCTAGCCGCCTCACGGCAGGCTTGCCGCAGCACCCATGCCCCAAGCGGGACAACGAGGCCAGTGTCCTCGGCGATCGGGATGAATTCGATCGGGGAGACCAGCCCGCGGGTTTCGTGAGGCCAGCGCAGAAGAGCCTCGAAACTAGTCACTCGCCCTGTATTAAGATCAATTACAGGCTGATAATTGAGGACAAAGCCGCCATGCTGTATGGCCTGGCGCATATCGAACTCAAGTCGGCTACGACTCTCGATGGCCGCATCCATGCCGTCGGTGTAGAATCGGAAAGTGTTTCGATCGGCGGCCTTGGCTTGGTACAGGGCAAGATCAGCGCGACAATGAAGGACATCCGCGTCAGTTCCATGGTCAGGCACGAGTGCGATGCCGATGCTAACGCTGATCGTTGTTGTCTGCCCGCCGAGATCGATTGGTTGATCGATCGCGTCGATGATGTGTTGAGCGATGGTGCCTGCGTCATGCGTTTCGTCGAGGTCGTTCAGGATGATCGCGAACTCGTCACCCCCAAGGCGCGCGATCGTATCAGTGTCACGTGCCATCATCCGGAGACGCTGACCGACTTCACGTAAGAGCTTGTCGCCGGCCAGATGCCCGAGAGTATCGTTGACGGCCTTGAAACGATCGAGGTCGAGATAGAGAACAGCCGCGCGACCGCCGTCGCGTTGAAGCTCAATTAACCGACGTTCCAAGGTCGCGTAGAAGACGGCGCGATTAGGTAAACCTGTCAAGATATCGTGACTTGCCAGATGGGCGATGCGCTGCTCAGTGCCTTTGCGCGCGGTAATGTCGATCTCCAGGCCCACGCAACGGATTGGTTCGCCGCTCTCGTCGAATACGAAGCGGCCGATCGACTGTATCCAGCGCGGGGCGCCTTCAGCATCGCGTTGAACGATCCGGAACTCGCTGGTGAACGTCGAGCGATGCTGAAGCGCATGTTCTCCAATCAACCAAACTATGGCTTGATCATCCAAAACGATTTGAGCCTTCCACTCCTCCACGGAAATCTCGACCTCAGCCTGATCTGGAGCATAGGGCAGGTTGTGCATGCGTGCGCTCATCGGTGAGAGTCGCACGACGTCGCTGCGTAAATCCCACTCCCAGACGCCGGCCTCAGCCGCTTCCTGGGCCAAACGCAGCAGATCGGTGGTTTCCTCCAGCGCCTTCTGCGCCGATAGGATGTGGTCGATGTCGAGGGCCGTGCCTAGCCATTCCGTGATGATCCCCTCGTGGAGGATCGGGATCATGACGATCCTGTGCCAGCGATAAAGGCCATCATGACGCCGAAGACGGCCCTCGATCTCGAAGGTGTGCTCGCCCTCGACAGCCTCATGCCAAGCCTGTCGCATGCGCTCGATATCATCGGGATGGTTACGGCTGCTCGATCTCTTGTGCCGGCCTTGATTCTCGCCGTAATAGGCACGAAAACAAGTATTTCTATAGGTGGTAATACGGTCTTTAGCCGAGACGACCCAAACCATCTGGGGAAGAGCGTCGGCAAGGGAGTGGTAGCGAGCTTCGCTGTCGCGCAAAGCCGTACCCGTATTCAACAGGGCCGCTGACGCTCGATCCCTTGTATTCTTCGCCTCATGTGAGCGCAGCAGAGCCGTGACTACCTCCGCGAGAGCTTGGAGCTGGGCGACCTGCTCGCTGGAGAAGCTCCGAGGCTTGGTGTCGATGAGGCAGAGCGTACCAAGCCTGAGGCCGGGCTCGAAACTAAGCGGCACGCCCGCATAGAAGCGAATCCCTGATGGGCCGGTGACCAAGGGGTTCGTCTGGAACCGGGGATCGCGGGTCGCATCCTCGACTGCAAACACATCATCAGACAGGATGGTGTGGCTGCAGAAGGCCACATCGCGGGGAGTACCTTGAGCTTCGGTCCCGCACGATGCTTTGATCCATTGTCGGTCGCTAGTCACCAGCGTGACGAGACATACGGGAACAGAAAACAGTGCTGCTGCGGTGCTGCAGATCGCATCGAAGCAGGCCTCGCGGGGCGTGTCGACGATCCCTAGGTCACGAAGGGCTTTCAGCCGCTCAGGTTCGTTCACTGGAAGCGGCAGCATGTCGTTCCCTGATGCCCATTATTCTGCCGAGATCCGGTTTTGTAAAAGGATAGAGGCCATACCTTGAAGAATTTGCTCACCCTCGACCGACTGCAACGGATTGACGGCTGACATTTGTCATTGCGTCAGCACAGAAATCGGTCTTGTTGGATCGTCGTGTGCGGACCTGAACCTCAACTGTTTGCAGACGCGTTTACGCTGCCGCTCTGTGGGTTGCGGTGCAGGCAGCGCCCAATGCCGCGATGTTTCCGGGCTTGCCAAGAAGGTAGCCCTGGCCGCGATCTGCACCGAGGAGCTTGAGCGTGCTTAGCTCTTCAGTCGTCTCGATGCCTTCGGCCACGATGCGCGAGCCCATCTCGCGCGCGTAGAAGACCATCGCGCTGGCCAAAGCCCGTCGGGCCGGATCCGTGTCGATGGCTCGCGTCAGGCTCATGTCCATCTTGATGATGTCGGGGCCTAGCTGCACGATGTGCTGGAGACCCGAATACCCGGCACCGGCGTCATCGACGGCCACCTTCACACCAAGCTGCTTCAGGGGCGCAAGTTGGGCGTGCAGTTCGGCGTAGCTCGACACCGAGGCATGTTCGGTAATCTCGATGATCGTGCGGTCCGCGTATTGAGCAGGGATGAGGTCCGACAATCGTCCGCTGATCACGAGCTCCGGCGAGGCGTTGACGGATAGCGATATGGAACAAGGCAGCAGCGGGAAAACAGCCAGGGTGGTCCTCAGCACGGCCAGCTCCAGCTCGCATCCGAGACCAGCATCGGTTGCGTCCTTGAACCACTTGTCTGGCGAGCGGTAGGGAAGCGCCCTGAACCGGCACAAGGCCTCGCAGCTGATCACGGTCCGACTCTGCAGGTCGAAGATGGGTTGTAAGACGATGTCGTATTCCTCAGCCGCGATGACGGCTGTGATGCGGCCGTGGATCTGCTGAGCATCACGGCGCTGCTGAAGGCCGGCGTTGACTTGTCTTGCCGCAAGACCTGCGAACACCCGCATCGTGGCTAGGTCCCGTTCGTTCAGGGACGGGATCGGCCGTGGGCTCAGGCAACAGAACATCCCGAACGGGGTACCGTCGAGGAGCCGAATGGCGATGCTGATATGCGAGCCGATCGGCACCGCTGCGGTGATCGGCATCTCGCGTGCCAGTACCACCAGTGATGTATCAGCGATCAGCTCCGGCAAGCGGCCTGCGAGGATGTGGTTGCAATAGACGTCGTCGAGGGCGTGCGAGTCTCCGACCTTAATCAGGTGCTCAAGACCTGGAGCATCGACACGACGGAAGACCGTCCTGCCGCCGATGAACTCCGAGAAGTAGGCCACCTCCATGCCGAGATGGTTCCGGATGGCTACGAGCGCATCTTGGATCACGTCTCCGCCGGCACTTGCCCAGGCGCCGATAGGCTCTAAACCACCTTTTGACGGGCCCATGTACATGTCTCACTTGAAAGCGCGCTGATCGAGTAGTATATTGTTCTATTGTCATTATAATTTTTCGTTAATTTAATTTTTAATTCAGATATTCAGTTTTCTGTCTTATTCTTTGGTTAATTGATAAATAAATTACATAATAATTGAAAATAAATATCAAATGTTATTATTAATATAGTTATTTCTGATATCGCGAAGCACGAAAAAAATAGAGTTTCTAGAAAAAATAAACGATCAAAAAGTTTTTATAAGATCTGGGACGACCAAATTAATTTTCGATATGCCTCAGTATGGTAGTGGCATATTCATCGCCATATGAGGCGCGCGTATTTGTTGTAGACGTAAGCGATAACGCATAGGGCCCGCCACGATGGCGAGCCCTATGCACAGTCTTTGAGGTCGAGCGTTCGTTTAGGCAGCCCGCACTATGGCAAGGAAGCGTGTCACTTCGGCATTGAGATGTTCGGATTGCCGCGACAGCTCGGAGGCTGAGGCAAGAACCTGACGGGCCGCGGCACCGGTACCAGCCGCTGCATCAGCCACGCAGGTGATGTTCGAGGTCACTTGGTTCGTGCCTTTCGCGGCCTGGGCCACGTTGCGCACGATCTCCTGCGTTGCCGCACCCTGCTCCTCGACGGCGGCCGCAATGGTCGTCGTGACGACGCTCATCTCCTGGACCCGCGCGGTGATCCCGTTGATCGCGGTGACGGCCTGACCCGTCGCGGCTTGGATCTCGCCGATCTGACGCGAGATTTCTTCGGTGGCCCGCGCCGTCTGAGAGGCCAGCTCCTTCACCTCGGTGGCGACGACGGCAAAGCCGCGTCCTGCCTCGCCGGCTCTAGCCGCCTCGATCGTCGCATTTAGGGCCAACAGGTTCGTCTGGCTGGCGATGCCGGAGATCAGGCCGACGACTTCTCCGATCTTGGCGGCTCCATGGCTCAAAGCCTGAACCAACAAGGCCGTTTCGGTCGCCTGCGCCACGGCAGCGGTGGCGAGAGTGGCAGACCCATCTACTTGCCTACCGATCTCCGAGACGGAAGCGCCGAGCTCTTCGGCGGCTGAGGCGACCATCGTGACGTTGGTGGCTGCCTCTTCAGCGGCGGCTGCCACGTTTGTCGACTGGCTGCTGGTCTCAGAGGCTGTTCTGGTCATGGTCGTGGCCGTGACCTGCAGGGTCGACGTCGAGGTCGACAACGCAGTGACGATGCTGCCGACGGATGTCTCGAAGGTATTGGCCATCGCCTGCATTTCGATACTCCGCTCACGGGCCGCAAGCTGATTAGCTTCGTGTTTGGCCGCACCTTCCTCGGCCGCTTTCTCCTCGGCCTTGACCTTGATTGCCTCCACAGCCTTCCCCACCGCGCCGATCTCATCGCGACGGCGAGCCTCGGCAATGAAGGCGGTCAAGTCACCTTCGGCCATGCGCTGCAGAGCCCGCACGAGGGAGGCCAGCGGGCGCTTGATGTTGAACAGAAGATAGACTGCCGATCCTGCCAAGATCAGCAAAGTCATTCCACCGACAAACAAGCCCAGCGATGTTGCCGCCTCGATCTGCTGCATGACAGATGTCGTGGATTCGTTTGTAAAGTGGTTAGCGTTCTTGACAGCCTTCTCGATCGTCTCCTCGGCACCGGTCGAAATGTCAGCTGCGGACTTACGCATAGCACTCAAGGACGCTGCATTGACAGCCTCACCCCGCAGGTCCGCGCGACCGACTTTCGCAAAGGTTGCAACTGCGTCGGCGTATCGCGCGAGATTGACCTGGGTCTCCTTCAAGACGTCGGGCTTCTTGGCGAGCATGATTGGGCGATCAAGCCCCTTCAAGGCAGTCTGCGCCTCAGTCCGCAGGCGAGTGACCACCGCATCGGCTTCCGAGGCTGAGCGGGCGAGGTCGACGTCTTTGAAGCCCACTTCCATCCGCATGAGGGCGATCTGTGCGCCAGAAATCCCAGTGAGGATCGCCTGCTCGCTCATGACGACCTCCGTCGCTTGAGTGATTTGATCGTTACTGCGCCACTGATTGTACACCATTCCACATACCAGTGCTCCAGCAATCGCCGAAGAGGTCACTAACTTGGTGCCAATGCTCAGGCTAAGCGGCATGATCGTTATCCAATAGAAAAATATCGCTTGATATATATGAATTTTGTTAACGAAAAATACTCATGGAAATTGTGTAATACCGATCGAGTCTTAGAGTCTGTCCGGCTGACCATCTATCAGTTTCTATGTTTTCCAGAGCGGGGGCAGCGGGAGGAGACCC
>NZ_JAAHTB010000084.1 GCF_010692745.1 Methylobacterium sp. BTF04 | reverse complement strand
AGGAGGACGCCGGGGCGACCGAGGACGTCGGTGAGGGCGTGGATCTTGGTGGTCTGGCCACCGCGCGACGGGCCGATGCCTTGCGCCTTGGCCCCCCTTTTCCGCCGTGCGCCGAGCGATGGGCTTTGATGTAGCTGCTGTCGATGGCCGCCGCGTCACCGGCCCATCCAGCCTTGGCCAGATCCGCCAGCATCGCTTTCCAGAAGCCGCGCCGGGACCAGCGATTGAAGCGGTTGTAGACCGTGGTGCGCTTGCCATACGCTGACGGGCAGTCGCGCCAGCGACAGCCGGACGTCAGCACGTGCACGATGCCGGAGATGACCTGTCGGTCGTCCCTGCGCTCGGGGCCGGGCTGGTTCTTCGGCATGAACGGTTCGATCACCGCCCATTGCTCATCCGAGAGCCAAAACAGGTCCGCCATCGTCGCCTCCAGGCTGTAAACGACGGCCGTGAATCACAAAACCTAAGCCAGAGCAACGCCTTGATGCGGTTCACACCCTAGCCTTCCTTAACTGGGCCTCAATCCGACTTATGATCCGTAAGCTCTGCCAGACCGCAAAATGATCCCGTACAGACTCTGAGCGATGAACCTGTAACGCCCCGACGCACCCTCACTCGCGCATTGAACAGAGACAAAAAAGTACTTTCACAAAATAGAACAGACGCGCGACCCCACTTGCATCAGTCTAGATTATATTTTTATTCAGCGCATTACGACAAATGCTTCGTAATCGAATTACTGACCGCATTTATTGAGCAATGGGTGGTGCCCATCATCAGATTTCAGCTCCGGTCACGTGGCTTTCGTCCTGAAGTCCGGCCGAAGCACGCCATCACGACTAAAGCCTGCACCGCGGCGGCAAGCCTTGGTTGGAACGAACTGTTCACCGTTATCGACCGGGTCGATGCCGAGAACGGTCCGACGCGCGATGTCCCAGCGGCAGACATACCGCGACCCGGCCACCGTTCACGACTGAAGAAAACACATCCTACGCGTTTGGGGCTGAGCAGGATTAATATACGAAACGCTCGAATATGACTTTCACCGGCGGTGGTCTACGCCCCATGAGCGCGCGGATTATCGCGAATAGCCCCTTCAAGGAACTTTTGCCGCCGTCACGGCGTCCTCGGCCCGCATCGCGGCACTGTTGGCCTCTGCGGCCGCTTCCTGGGCTTCCTGACTGTTCGGTGCGAAGTCGTGGGTCGCCTGGGCATGATGGGCGGATAGCGAGGCGTGCTGCTTTGCTGCGTTCGCGTGGCTGTCGCGCGGATCCTCGCCGTCTTCGGCTTGGCGCAACGCATCGTTTGCCTCACGCTGCGCATCGTGCGGATTGCAGATCGCATCGCCCGTCAACGCAGTCGATTCAGTCGCGGTATCTGTCTGTATCGCCGCATCGGCGCTCGCACTCACGGCTTCCTGGTGCGCACTCGGGTCAAAGTCCTCTTCGGGCACAAGAGCCTCGAAGTGCAACTCGGCCGCGAAAGCATGGGCGTCGGCGGCGGCGGAGTGTTGCCGGGCCGCTTCTAGATGAGCTGCAGCAAGATTGAAGCAAATGGAATTGTGGACCGCGCCGCGGGCCGTAGCAACTCTAGGCTCAGAGAGATTTTGCTTTGACATGACGCACGCCCTCTGGTTTCCGGTTTAAAGTCCAGAAAATCAAAACATGCGGCCGTTTGTTGCGGAATCTATCACCTTCTAGCGTACTTAACGAAAACTGGCCCGCCAATTGGTAATCCGACATGAAAGAATTCGACACTGCGCGAAACGAAGCCCTAGGTCACGCGGCGTAAGCCCGCTCGATAGCGGCGAGCGCAACCTCACCGCCACGGACGGCCTGTGTGTAGTGGCTGAGGGTTACGGCCGGGCTGGCATGACCGGCGATCTTCGCCACAAGACCAACCTCAACGCCTTCCGCCTGTAGCATTGAGATGAACGAGTGGCGGGCGGAGTGCGGCGTGACGTAGGGCACGCCGGCCCGTTTCAGCAGCGGCGCCCAAATTCGCGAGCGGAAGTTTGAGTAGAGAAGTGTCCCGCCACCCCCGACACGCGGCTGGGGCCACGTCCTGCGGACACCGAGACCTGGAAAGACGCGACGGGGTTCTCCTTCGCGCCAGGGGCAAATGGCCCGCCACGCGAGCAGCATGGACCGCAACCGGGTCGGCATCGGGATTGAGCGGCGCCCAGCCTCGGTCTTAGTGACCTCACAAACGACGCCGCTCATCTCCTGCATCCGCCGGATGAGAATAACGTTCGTCTCGAAGTCCACGTCCTCCCACATCAGGGCAAGCTGTTCGCTGGGACGCGTGCCGGCTAAGAATGGGAAGGCGACGTAGACGCCCTTCTCAGGGTCGTTTTGCGCGATGGCAAGAAGCTCGACGATCTGGTTCGAGGTGAGGATTGCCTTCTTGACCTTTGGCGCCCCTTTGAGTCGGGAGGGCATCGTCGGCGGGCGTATACCAAGGTCTTCCGCCGCGAGGGCGAGAGCGCTCCCAAGGTATTTCCGCGCCCGGCTCGCCGAGGACGGACCAACCTCCCTCGACAGCATCTTGTGCCAGGTTCTGATATCCGCCGTACCGAGACGATCTATTTTGATTTCACCCAGGGTAGGCTTCAGAAGTGCGCCCACAGGGATATGCCCGGTCTCCGTATAGGCCCGGCGCTGTGCTGGTGTCGCCCCGACCAACAGCGGCTCCGAAATGTAGCGTGCGCCCTGCTCATAGCCATGAAGCGTCTGATTCTTCACCTCGCCACGGCGGCCCTCAAGCCAAAGTGCAACGGCTTCGGCGACAGTGATCATCTCACGCGCAGGAACGTAGGTACGCGTCTCGACGGCCGCCTGGATCGCGTTCCGCTTGGCAATGGCCTCCTTCTGGCGTTCGAAGAAGAGCTGGACACGCTGGCCGGACTTCGGATCCTTGTAGTTCAGCACCCACCGTGTGTTGGTCACGACCTCACCAGATCGCAGCTTGCGATGCCGATCCCGCTTTGTCACATTGATATTGAAAGAAGTGGTCATCGCCAGAACTCCAGGGAACGCAAACAAAAGAAAAACATGCGGTTACAAGACGGACAATTATTCGCCACTTGCCGCAGTTAACGGAGTAAATTCATCGCCTCACCTCGAACAAGCGCAGCAGATCTCTGGAGAGAGAATTTGTTGTAACCACAGCTGTAACCACGATAAGCGCGCAGACAGCCCAATAGCCCGGACATACAAGGGCTTGTATTCCACAGTTCATAGGAATACCGCCGGTTGATTGCCTAGTCTCGCGAACCAATGCTTGTGAAGCGGCAGTTCTGTCATCGTTCGATGTCGCGGATGCAGATGGTGTAGACGACAGACGGTCCGCGCAAGCCGCCGTTCAAGAGGGGAGGAGACCCTCCCCCCCCCACCCATTATTTCAAAGGAAAGGGGTGGGAACCTACATCATCGTCACCCTCTACACCTTGGATCAGTATACTGGCGCTCCGGGCGGAGATGCTGATATCGACCTTTCATTTTCCTGGCCTTCCATCCAAATTCGAATAACCTGGCCCTTTTTGCTTCGTTTTCCTCGCTCAAGATGAATACCAGTCAGCTTTAGACCAGTCTTAATGCGGTCAAGATGTTTAGACAGCTTGAGCGGCGTGTCCGGAAAATATCTTGGTGGACGCTCTGGCTTTATCCTCAATAGAAGATCTGCTATTATTCCTTCAAAGGGACCGGTCTGAAGAATATCTTTAAGTGGCGCTCCAACAACATCGTTATTAGTGCGTTCGATGA
Source organism: Methylobacterium sp. BTF04 (assembly GCF_010692745.1). Classification (GTDB taxonomy): domain Bacteria; phylum Pseudomonadota; class Alphaproteobacteria; order Rhizobiales; family Beijerinckiaceae; genus Methylobacterium. The sequence continues at coordinate 2,671 of NZ_JAAHTB010000084.1, read as the reverse complement.
TTCGTTCTGTCTGGCAGTGTATCAATGCATTCACGATCGTGCCCTCTGCCATACCCGTGGCAGACTCAGCAGCAGCTAGCCATCGCGCCGCATCCGCCATACGAATATTGTTCGAAACCACAGTCTGATTTTCATTTTTCACTGCGCATGCAACGGCCGTATAAAGAGCCCCCAGAAGACCGGGCAGTATGATCTCGATCTCGTCGTTCATCTCGGCTTCTGTTCTTCGTGCCTCATCTTCCATGCGTCTCATCTCAACGGGGATGACACGCTCAATGAGGTCCGATTTCGTCGCCACATCACTAATGCCATTGATGATAAATGGCCGCGTAGCATTGGTCATGTAGAGCTCACCATCGGTGTAGAGCTTACGGCTCACGTATCCGCCACCTGTCGCCAAAGAGCAAAGTGCGTCGGATACGTTGGCGCTCATACCGGAGGAGTTGTCGAACACCAGCAGAAATAGAGCGTCGGCCATCACCATAAGATCGCGCTCGTTTTCAGGTAGACGAACTTTTTCTGCCTGATTCGGGTCGATCAATTTGCGGAGAACTGAGCTGAGGAAGCTCTTACCGCTGCCCTGCTCTCCCTCGACGAGCAAGCAGAGGTATGGCCCCCCGGGGCGAAGGGCGTTAAGCAGAAAAGCAAGTGCCAGAATATAAGTATCTTCAGACAAGCCAAGCAGCTTTTGGAACTGACGGAGATCACCGCCGCTCGTCGGCTTAGGGAGTTCAAGCATCCCAGCCGTCCTCACAAACCGAACCGGGCTACGGCATAGGACCTGGTAGCCGCCCGCAGTGATGTGAACGACACTTCCATCTGATCCGCCGAGATCAATGACAACATCAGATCCGAAGCGGCCGATGCGGGTGAAGATTTTTTCGCACGGGCCATCGAACATGGCACGAGCTTGGAGCAAAGCGGTCACTTCAGTACATGCCATCTCCTTCAGTGCCTTTCCAGTGACGGTATAATACAGCTGCTGAAACATCGATGCAGCGGCTGACGAGGAAAGAAGATACGTCAGAATACCATTCGTTTTGGTCGGTACAGAAATAAATCCTCGACCCCGATCGTCATGAAACAACTCGACTCCACACTCTTTTAGTTTTGCTAAAAGAGCCTCCGCCGCAGAAGTAGTATCGCCCCGCCCTCCGCCATCCTTCTTGGCGGTGTCGGCAAATCCTTTCTTGCGGGCGCTCTCGATCCATTCAGGCAATTCGGCCAATGAATTACCATCGTAACCCGCGGGCAGCAGCGCGATCACAATGGCGGTGATCTGCTGGTCCTCGCAGCCGTACGCGACGAGTTGCGCTGTAAGCGCGACACCGGCATCGTGTGTTCCGGTCCCAGAGGTAAGCGACTGCGCATGCGGTGATCCGACTATGGTCTTCAACAACCTCAGCGTTTCGCGATCGATCACCGGCAACGATTCATGATCTGCTTCGAGCAGTGGAGTACCGACCCATTCATATGGCATAAGTGTTTCGGGGTGTATTGACGGAGGCAGCACGCAGAATTTTCCGCCCAATAGGATGTCGATAGCACCACCACTAGTAGAATCGACGACTTTTGTTGACTTAAGGTCTTCGCTATATCGAACGAAAGCCGTGAGGCCTTTTTTGCCTCGCTTTGCGCAAGTTACGGCACCGAGCACGACTTCTACCATGGCGACGAAGGCGTCCTGATCGACGTCGATCGCGCCAAGGCGATACCTTTCCGATAGCTCGGTACCAGTAAGGATGCCCAAACCGCGATTTGAGTAACGGCTGATCAACTCGGCACGCTTATCAGTGCTGAGCGGGCCAGATGCGTAGCCTTGCCAGCCTTTGAGTTCTTTGGCGGGGCGTTTAGCGCCCAGCTCAAGGGGAAGGACGCGGTAGGCGCGGTCCCAATATAGTGGCGCGAGAGTCCGAAAGTTGCTCGCCTTTGTATCTTTTTGGTCGTCGATGGAATGGTTCACAGAGAACCTCCCAGCAATCCAACAACGTCAGAAAGATTAAGCGATTTTTGGTCGTTCACGGAGTTGCTGTGGCTTGCCATAGCCTCCTGAATGTCTTTGATCCGGACGTATTGCCGGCGATCAAGAACCCCATAGCTCGGGATGATGCCGAGCTTGACAGCGCGGCGGATCTTGTAGCTGGGGACACCGATCGCTCTCGCAGCCTCCGGCACGGTGTAATACCGTTGATATTCGGGCAAAGCATTCGCGATAGATTTGTATTGGGTTTTCATGGGGTACCTCCCTGTAGGTACCCCACGTTTTGCCGGTTAGTAGACGATTTTTGAATTTACATATTTCGGCTTCTTATCGGTTGCCTAGCAAGAGCAGGATCGAGTCCCGAGCGATCGATGAGGATGCCGGCGTCTTCTAATTTATCAAGATCGCGACGAGCGCGAGCCAAACCTGGTCCCCTTTCCGGTAGATTTTCGGCACCAACGGCCCTAAGTAAAATATCCTTGTTCTTGTTGAACTTACGCCTGAGTCGAGCAAGCAGTGCATTTTCACTGTGACGTTCGCTCGCGATCCTTGATTTAGAATTCTGGATCACACCCTTGATGATGATATCTAAGAGTCTGTCCGGGATCATTATTCGGTCTGGCAGAGCTTTCGGGTCATGAGGCGGACGGAGGCCCAGTGGAGGAAGGCCAGGGCTTTTCGACTGTGGCA
>NZ_JAAHTB010000083.1 GCF_010692745.1 Methylobacterium sp. BTF04 | reverse complement strand
CTCCCACCCCGTTCCTCAGAGCCGCGTGAGTTCACGCTTTGTCCGCTTGTGCGTATCAGGAACGCCGTTTCGTTCGTTCTAGCCTATGCAGGCAACGGTATGTCGACGGCAGAGGGCGGTAGGGCACTGCAGCGGTACGGTAAGAAGCACGGTAGGAGCAGGGGCATCACACCACACGCACTGAAGCTGCCGAGAAGCGTCCGGATCGCATTGAGCCCGTCGGTCACGGCCGAATTACGCCTGGCCTACCACTCAAGCTATAACCTGAAGGCTGAGCAGCGGGTCGACATCCCGAAGCGAACCGAAGCAGGATGAAGCTGGTAGCCACGCTTCAGATCGCTCTGGAATGCTCTGAAACGTTTCCAAATATTCTCTGCACACCTGTGCACCCTGAGGTGCTTGGCTGGGGCAATATCGCCTTCGGGTGCTAAACCTTCGCCGTCGACCTCGATCAGCGCGCTTCGCTGGAGGTCGAGGTTTTGATTGACGGGCGGGACGCACGCAGATCCAAAGCCCGTGTCAGGATAGTGATCGAATCACGTTTATCTGGCAGTAGAAAACCAGTCACGTTTTCCCGACAGAAACGGAGCCGTTTGAGGCGATCGAAGGCTGGCCTCCTCTGAGCGTCGGGAAAACGGTCGGATACCCGACATCGCGGCTGATAGGACGAATGTCTTAGTTGGGTGGATTTCTGTTCGTCCTCTTTGGAGCGTCCGATGCGTCAACGCGGAGGTTGCCGTACTGCTTGCTTCCGACGCGGGCGACCGCAGGACGCATGTTCATGTCCTCCATGAACCGCAGCATGTTGGGTTCATTCAGCCTCCCCTCCCGGAAATGCCTTGATATGGATCGATCCCCATGGCTGGTCTCAACTGGCTAAATTTTCATGACCAGGAGTCCTCAATATGTTATATATTACTGAAAGTTTGATGGAGTTTTATTCGAGTTATTTTACAAAATAACACTTTCATTGAATGTCACAGGACTAAATGGAAGACGGAACGAGACAGCAAACCCCTCATCAGTATGACGCACTACATTTGCAAATCGTTTTCCAACAGTCACGAGCGAGCCAATATCTGGCTTGATGGAAATAGCGAGAGAAGCTCCAGACATTGAAAGATCGATTATTTGAGCTTTTACGTCTCGAATATTATGAAAGTGTACTAGTGTATCTATCTGTATCGGTAATATACGTTGATTTAACCGCTGCTCAGATGTATATTTTTCACGAGATTTTATCCACTTTAGTCTAGCATTAATCCGCTCCCTCCTGGGCGCGCTAACCTGCACTACTATCGTCATAAAATTTGAATTTATTTCTCCAATAATTCCAGATATAGATCCGATTTCGTCAATATGACAATTGACGATGTGCCCCTCATCAAGACCTGTCAGATTTTTACTGGAAAATATTTCCGCTCTCTCGCTTGAGAGCATTCTTACGGAACACGAGCCTTCAATCCCGTTCGAGGCGAGAAAACGCCCTTTCATAAGGGGGCATCTGATTGATGGGTCTGCGGTTCGGCAACAGAAATTGGAAGCGCATGCATATCGGGTCACCCTGCTAATGGCCAAGGTTACCACGAGAACGCCGCTCACAACTTTTAGAACCCAATGCAGTGGGAATACAATTTGATATGGTTTACGCTTCCTAAATAAAAGCACAATCTCGGCAGAGTGGGACAGTGACATAGATGCATTGATCGCGCCCAAAATCACGCGACGTCGGAGACGCTTGGCACGTAGTCGAGAAGGCTGCGCTCATAGGCCACCAACGCCTTGCCGAGCTTGATCGCCCGATGGGTCTGGCCTTCATCCACGGCAGTCTGGATCGCGAGGAGATGCGGAGCCATGCTGGGGACAGCCGCGAGAATACGCAGGGCCTGCTCCATCAGAAGCGCCTTAGCATCGGACGGGTCATCAGACAGGTGAATCACTTGTAGGGTGACGCACAGCGTTTTGCAGGCGGTGTCGGCCTCACTCTCATGCAAAATCTCGCTCTCGCGCAGGAACTGGCACTGCGTTTCGATGAGAAAGTCCGCGTTTCGGCCGCCATTCCGAATTGAAGCCCCGTTGATAATCAGCCGCTCGAACGGCTTCAGCGTAATTCTAAGAGGCATGACCAAGACAACCCTTTTGGAAGTTATTTGAATCATACCTATGAATCATTAATGATCTTTCACCATTGTCGGATCAAGTGAAGGGATCTTAATTCCGCGGAAACCAAGCATGTGGTGTCTTCGCAGCGTCATCAAAAACGATGGCGTCTTGATCAGTTAGGATCGTATCAATGTCTTCCGGCATCACCCTTACCGCTGCGACCCGCCAGAACCTGCTCTCGCTCCAGGGCACGGCCGACCTCCTCACGCAGACCCAGAACCGCCTCTCCACGGGTAAGAAGGTCAACTCGGCCCTCGACGACCCGACGAGCTTCTTCACTTCGCAGTCGCTGACCGGCCGCTCGGGCGATCTCGGTTCGCTTCTTAACGGCATCTCCAACGGCGTCCAGACCATCCAGACTGCCAACCAGGGCATCACCTCGATCCAGAAGCTGGTCGACACGGCCAAGTCCACCGCCAACCAGGCGCTGGCCGACAAGAGCGCCCTCTCCAGCGGAACGGCTGCGACTGCGGCGACCCTCAGCGGCAGCAAGAGCTTCCAGGGTCTCGCGGGCACTGCAGACGGCACCCAGGACTTTTCGTCTCTGGCGAAGGACGGCTCGGTCGACCTCTCTCTCGATGGCGGCAAAACGAATACGACCATCCGTCTCGACGCAGCAACTTTGAAGGGTTCGGTCAGTGATCTCACCAAGGTGACTGCCGATCAGGTCGTGTCCGCGATCAACAGCCAGATTGGCAGCAGCAGCGCGCTAAAGGGTAAGGTTGCTGCATCGGTCGGCACTGACGGCCGTATCAACTTTGCCACCACGAGCGCCGGAGCCACCCAGCAGCTATCCGTCGCAGGTTCGACCAACGCAACGCTTGACATTGGGTTTGGTAAGTCGACCACCGCACCTACAGCTGCAACGCTTACAGCTTCCACCGCTTCTGCAGTTACGACCTTCAGCGCTACCGCGGGTTCGTATCTCACCGTCAGCGATGGTGTGAACAGCACTGATCTCGCCGTAGACTCGACCTCACTGAAGGCGGACGGAACTGCTCTTGGAACGTCGCCATCCGCAGCTAATCTTGCGGATGCGTTCAATGTTCAGCTTAAGGCTTCAGGTTCTTCGGTAACTGCAAGTGACGTTGGCGGCAAGGTCACCTTTACGTCTGGAGATCTTGGGTCCGGTGCTGCTGTCAGTGTTCTCGTGAAGGCACCGCCGACCAGTAAGACACAGGTCGATATCGGTTTCAGTGCCGCAACGGGTACCGCTACCGGCGTGTTCGTTGCCGGTGCGGCCGGCTCTGCCGTTACTGGTCTTTCAGCTACCGGTTCCGACGCGACTGATGGATCGGCGAAAGCTGTTGCTGCCGGAAACGTGACCGTATCAGATACAACCGGCTCCCCGGCTACTGCTGGCGGCCTTGACTTCAGTGGTTCGAAGAACGGTAACTTCACCATCCAGCTCGGTAACGGCAACAGCAAGACCATCAACCTGAATGCCACCACCATTACTGCTGCTGGTGGCGTGGCTGGGTTTGCTAGCAGGGACAACATTGCCGCCGCGATCAACACTCAGATCGCTGCCGACTCCGGTCTGGCTGGGAATGTGACAGCAAGCTTCGGAACCGACAATAAGCTCGTCATCAGCTCAACCAAGGCCGGCAGCGCCCAGTCGATCACCATCCAGGCAGCTCAGGGCGCGACTGCAGCTAACAACACCAACATCGGCTTAGGCGTTCAAACCTCTGCTACAGCGGGTATTTCGGCCTCAGCTGCGGTCACTGTGACAGGCAAGGACAGCACGGGTTCGACCAACTCGACCCGTACGTCGCTGTCCAAGCAGTTCAACGAGATCCTGAACCAGATCACCCAGCAGGCCAAGGACTCGAGCTACAACGGCATCAACCTACTCTACCGCGCTAGCGACGACGCAAAAGAGAACTCGCTGAAGGTGAGCTTCAACGAGACTGGCACCTCCAGCCTGAGCATCACGGGTTCCAAGCTCGACTCCGATGGTCTTGGCCTCACGGCCGTGACCGGCGGCTTCCAGACGGATGACGAGATCAACAAGACGCTGACTTCGATCACCCAGGCCACCAGCCAGCTTCGCGCCCAGGCTTCGACCTTCGGTTCGAATCTCTCCATCGTGCAGAACCGTCAGGACTTCTCGAAGAACCTGATCAACATCCTCGACACCGGTGCAGCCAACCTGACGAATGCGGACCTCAACGAGGAAGCCGCCAACTCGCAGGCCCTCTCGACCCGCCAGTCGATCGGCATCTCAGCGCTGTCGCTCGCCAACACAGCGCAGCAGGGCATCCTGCAGCTCCTCCGCTAAGCGGATTAGCTTCGTCGACTACAGCGGCCGGGGGAAACCTCGGCCGTTATTATTTCGTTAACGATACATACGTAATTTGAGGCGCGTCGAATTACGGTAGCTGCGCGGGCTCAACTGTCATGCTGGATGAGCAGAAAAATATAATAGACATCGATCGTAGCGCTGATACGGCGTGTGGCCGAGTCTTCGCGCTACTCCAACATATCCACGACGATAGCAGCCATGCCGCATATGAGCCTGAGCTAACTCGCCGGGCAGTCGATTTGATAAATGCCGCGCAGAGCTACGCTATATATTTTGCTAAAATCGACGAATGCGTCATGAACCTTGATTACAATTCCGCCCTAAAGGTTGGTCAGGCTCTTCTACAGCACGAAGCTATGCTACATGAAATCGCGACCGGCGGCCTAATTACCCATTCTTCGACTCTGAACTAAAACTAAGCATCATTAATCCGATCACAGCTTACGATTAAAGCAGCTTCTTACTACGCTCAGTAGGCATAGATTTGGGCGACTACGGTTCAGGTCTCTTCAGAGATCTAAGTCAAGGCGCTTCTTCACAATCTGATTGCCATACGCCCTGGCTATCCTATTCATGAGTGAGAAGCTGGCCCCACCAACGATTGATGCTGCGTCCTTGGTACGCATCCAGACCTCAGGATCGCGGATGTCGTCGAGGTACTCGCAGCCTTTCCAGGTTAAGCGTTGAAACCGCAGAATCCCGTCAGAAGCAAACCCTTTTCCTGCTACGTGGATGAGATCAGCTTCAATCATCAATTCCAAGGTGCTCCACACCTCGCTTGTCGTACGCCCTTCAATTTTGAGGTCCGCATCGTCGAAGGCGAAGGTCCAGATTGCTAACGGCCGTGCATGAAACGCCTCCAGCTTGAGCAACAGATCTCGCACAAGTTCCATGTCGCGTTTCATCGAGTCTTTTTTCCTTTCCAGCCCTGTCAAAGTCCGGACAGTGAAGCGGTACGGGCCGGTTTGGGTTGTGCCTTTCCGTATTCGTCACCTTCAGCAGGACATTGATCGTGAAGCGCTTTCAAGTCAGTGGATGGCCCGCTACGCAGATGGGCGGTCTGCGCCTCCCACTGCTCGGCCGTATTCCACCCCGGGGCGCGATCACGCAATTTCTAGACGCTCGTTCAATCTCGCCTAAGTCCCTATTTCACCCACCGACCAACACCTAGGAAACATATGCAAGACCGTCCCGAGATCGCAAAAATGATTGCCGAGTCGTTCGAGCAGGGCGCGACGGAGGCAAAGGCAGGTGGTGCCAGCGACGTTGAGATTGCCCGCGCATTGATCGGAACCGGTCTCTCATGGTGGGGCAAAGCCGTTTCAGCTAAGCAGCTTATCGAAGAATTAGCTCGCTTAACTGCTGATTTGGCTGTCGCTGCGAATGTCGACCTTAGCGGAGACGATACAGAACCAAGCTCAAGGCGCGCGATGAGCTTGGGCGGTTATCCATAGGCTGTAGATAAGCCAGGGTTGACGCTACCAAGGCACCCCATCAAATTGGGTCTATGCCTTGGTAGGGCCTGTCGTAAACGCAACCGGGCCATCGTTTGCGGGTTATTAGCTATACCTGACCAGTTTGTCGCCTCTGCCCTGGAGCCGGCCCATGATCCTGTCCGCTATCGCCGCCAGCGAGGGTCGTCAGGTACCAACGGTTCATGAGTGTTCCTCATTCGCGCATTTTTACTCAGAGTCTGTCCGGGATCATTATTCGGTCTGGCAGAGCTTTCGGATCATGAGGCGGACGGAGGCCCAGTGGAGGAAGGCCAGGGCTTTTCGACTGTGGCATTCCCAATCCCTGGCGAGCCGGCGGCACCGGTTCAGCCAAGCGAAGGTGCGCTCGACGATCCAGCGTTTGGGCAATACGGTGAAGCCTTTCGGCGCGGGCATCTCGGCCTGATCGGATCGCTTGACGATCTCGACCTCGATCCGCCGGCAGGCCCGGCGCAGGCCGGTCTGGAAGCGCGGTCCCTGGTAGCCGCCGTCGGCGTAGAGCTTGAGCAGGAACGGATAGAGGCCGAACAAGGTGGCCATCACCCAGACGCCGCCATCGCGGTCCTGCACGCTGGCCGAATGCACCAGGGCGTGCATCAGCAGACCTTGGGTGTCGACGAGGATGTGGCGCTTCCGGCCTTTGATCTTCTTGCCCGCATCGTAGCCGGGCGGATCGATCGAGCGCCCCCTTTTTCCGCGCCCTTTACGCTCTGGCTGTCGATGATCGCCGCCGTTGGGCTCGCCTCGCGTCCCGCCTTCT
>NZ_JAAHTB010000082.1 GCF_010692745.1 Methylobacterium sp. BTF04 | reverse complement strand
CCATCGAAGGAAAAACTCAGCCGCGCGAACTCTGTTCAGACGCTAACAGACCCTAGCGCTACCTGGGCACTGTGATGTCAGAGGGCAGCCTGAAGTGCTTTCGGCAGTGGGGGCACAGGACGGGCGGGACGAGGTTGGCGAACAGCTGCCCGATGATCGCCTGCCGCACGGCGGGCAGACTTGGTGACGGCGGTGGCCCCGGAAGGCGGGTCGTCATTTTTTCCCTGCCCCGTCCGACGATGCTCGGCGAGGCGCAGGTGCTGCAGGTCGGCGCAGGCGATGCATGTCATCACCGCGTGTCGATGCAGCCCGGTCCAGGACCGTCCCTCGAAGTGATCGAGGCCGAGTTCTTCCTTGAGCTGCTGGTGGGCCTGTTCGCAGACCCAGCGCGCCTTGATCGTGCCTGCCAGCGCACGGCGTGACGTGTCGGGCGGCAGGTTGGACAGGTAGTACTTACGCTCGCCCGATGAGCGCCACTCGCCCGATGAGCCAGACGTCCGCGCCGGGCAGGTGCCGGTTGTTGCCCCAGACCGCACCGTCGCCGATCCGCACCCGGATGGCGGCGAACCGGGCCGAGAGCTTGCCCTTCGTGCCCTGGCGCCACGCCACGCGCCGCCAGGGCAGGTCGGCCAGCACCGCCTCGGCCTCCAGCGGCTCTCGGTCCGGCACACGCTTACGGGCGCGACCGGTCGGCGGCACGAGCTGCCCGTCGGCCGCGTAGACCTTCTGGATCCTGACGATGCCCACCGCCCAGCGCAGGCCCCGGGCATCCAGGCCGTGACGGAAGGCGGCGCTGACGCCGTAGCCCGCATCGGCCAGCACCGTGCCGAAGCGCAGCCCCTCCGCTCTCACGCGATCGCGTTCGCAGAGCGCGATCTCACCCTTGCTCCGCGGCGCGGTCGCGGGCTCGGGCACGCCGGCCTGCACACAACGCTGCGGATCGCGCGTCCACGCCTCGGGCAGGAACAGGCGCCAAGCCCACCGGCACCTCGCCCTGCGCCAGGGTGAGCGAGACCAGAGACTGGCAGTTGGCCTGCTTGCCCAGCGCACCGCAATACTGTCGCGCCACCCCGACCGAGCGGGTGCCCTTCTTCGGCAGGGCCGTGTCGTCGATCACCAGGCAGGCATCGGGGCCGCCGACCAGCCGATCCGCCTGACGGACCAGTTCGGTCCAAAGCGGCCCGTCGTCCCAGGCCGGGCTGGCGATGAAGTGCTGCAGCTGGTCGTGGCCCGACAGCCCGAGCCGTGCCGCCATCGGCTGCAGGCTCTTGCGATCCCCCGGCCCGGGCAGGCCCCGGAGAGAGAGCGGCGCCCAGGTCCGCCGGGTCTTGTGCCCCATCGCCGCCAGGAACGGCGCCAGCCACGCATCGAGCCCGTCCGTCCTCTCCCGATCCTGATCCATCGCCGCCCCCAACCCATCTTGACGAGAGACAACGCATCACTACACCTACAAGGGCCCAGGTCGTGCTAGTGCAGTGACGCGGTCGGAGGATTCACGAGTCGGGTGATGCATGCGAGTCTGAGCGATGGCTCAGACCGCCTGTGTTCTCCTCGACGACGCTACCCAGTCAGCGCTTGCCGCGATCGCCGGCGACCGATCTCGACCCCTCAAGCACATCCTGCGGGCGCGCATCGTCCTGCTTTCAGCCGAGCGCTTGCCTGTGCGGGAGGTGGCTCGGCAGGCCGGCGTCAGTCGGCCCGCCGTCTGGCGCTGGCAGCAACGCTTCGCCGAGGAGGGCTGCGAGGGCCTGCTGCGCGACAAGACCCGCCCGCCTGGCACTCCGCCGCATTCCACGCGGACGGTGGCGAAGGTGCTGGCACTGACCTGCTCGGAGCCACCCGACGAGGTCACACACTGGACCGGCCGAGCCATCGCCGCGCGGGTCGGGATCTCACTGCGCTCCGTGCAACGGATCTGGCAGGAGCATCGCCTGCAACCGCATCGGATCCGGACGTTCAAGCGCTCGCACGACCCGGCCTTTGCCCAGAAGGTCGAGGATGTCGTGGGCCTTTACATGAAGCCGCCCGCCCACGCCGTGGTGCTGTCCATCGACGAGAAGTCCCAGATCCGGGCCCTGGAGCGCACCCGCCCCGACCAGCCTCTCGGTTCAGGGCACCCAGCCGCTCAGACCCACGACGATACCCGCCACGGCACCACGACCCTGTTCGCAGCTCTCAATGTCCTGGACGGCACCGTGCTCGGCCGCTGCAGGCAGCGCCATCGCCATGGCGAGTTCATCCGCTTTCTCAACGCTGTCGAGGCTGCCGTTCCGGCCGGCAAGCGCGTCCACGTGATCCTGGACAACTAGGGCAGCCACAAGCATCCGAGGGTCCGTGCCTGGCTTGCCCGCCATCCGCGCCGGACGTTCCACTTCACCCCGACCTCAGCCTCATGGCTCAACGCCGTCGAGGGCTTCTTCTCTGCCCTGACCCGTCGGCGCCTACAGCGGGACACCTTCACCGGCGTCGTCGATCTTCAGGCGGCCATCAATCGCGACATCGCCGAGCACAACCGAAGCCCAAGGCCTTTCATCTGGACCAAACCCGCCTCTGCGATCTTCGACGCTCTTACCCGAAACCCTGAACCATCCGTCTGAGTCACTGCACTAGTTTGCTGCGGTGCGCACGGCGATTCTGCTGGCACGGACGGAGCCGAGCGGGTGGAAATGCTCCGTGCGGAAGGGAGGCTGAGTGGCAACCCAAGTACTCGGACGTGCTTGACTCTAAGCGCAGCTCGTATGCTCTCCATCCTGCGCTACCCGCAGTCCAAAATCTGGATCCGCCGAGCGCAGGAAAGACCTTTTCTCATGCGTCAGTATTGTTCATCGCAGATTCGCAGCGCGGCTCTCGCTCTCGGCTTCGTTCTCCTGCCGTACACTGCTTTTGCCCAGGCAGACATGAGCTGCGCCGATTATCTGAAGGCCGATGCGCAGATGCAGGCGGGAATGAGCCCGGCCGACAAAGCTGCGATGCAGTCCGACCCCCAAGCCGCCGATCTCGACAACAAGGTCCGTACCTTCTGCAAGGCTAACCCGAAAGTGCCCACAAGCGAAGCCATGTCTAAGGCGATGCAGTAGACTTGGTTTGAGACGAAAAACCCGCCTGGCGGGAGCCGGGCGGGTGAGCCGATTCGATAGCAAAAAAATTCCCTGCGACGCGACGAGCTACTTTGAACGGCAGCGGCCTGTTTTAGTCTTCTCTTTATCGCCGTCGTCGTATTTTACGCCAAGAGACTCGCCGGCCAGCGAAGCAATCACGCCCGGAAACCACTTTCCGCCACCTTGGAAATTGCACTCGACCGGCGTGCCGATTGCCCAGGCGTAGGGCTTCACATTGCTTAAGCTCATCGATTCGCGATCGCCGTCATCGTAAGCGACGACAATCTTGTCGGCAGAAATACTCTGGATGATCCCGGGGTACCAGTGCGCACCACCCTTATACCGGCCGAGGATCCAGTCTCCTGCCGTTTGCGCGGACGCGCTGCCGCTTCCCAAAAAAACGAACCCGCACAGAGCAATAAGAGCTTCCCAAACAAGCGGACGACGGACGTTTTTCATTGGCTGGATTCCTCACCTCGTCTCTATGCGAGGGCCTCGAATTCATCCGGGAATATGCATGTATGAGTCAAGAACGGTGGTCACGATACCTATTGCGAAGAAAACCCGTCTCAATTGATTCGGGCGCGTGCAGCGTCAGTCCATTTGTGGAGGCGCCAGCAGCTTCTGTGGCTCGGTACTCGCAATGAGTCTTCCAAGGGGCGCAGGCGATGCTGGGTCCTTCTGCCACCCCTTACGACCCTCGGCCAAGCCGAACTCTAAAAAATGAGCAAGCGGATTAAAGCTGTTGGCTCTGACGTCAGGATTGGCGGCGAGATACCCGTCCCCGCTAAAGCCGGCACTCGGGTCGCGGCCTTCCTTCCATCCGTGCTTAAGGTAGTGCTGCAGCGGGGTGCCGGGGAACTGGCCGACATCGCGATACCAGTAGCGATAATAGATTTCATCGAAGCCCGGCATGCGGACCTCCGATGAGGCGGGGCGCAGCTTCTGAATGAGATGAGGGAGCTTCATGAGCCAAGTCCTACTGCACCGCTGCGAAAGTTCAAGTTGACCGCTCAGACCGAGCGCTCACCTGCGGTGCCTGCGCAAACGAAAAACCCGCCTCGGATTACTCCGCGCGGGTGTAAGGTGATCACGTAGGAAAATGCCCATGGGAAGGCCGCATATCATTGCGTCTGGTATGCCAAATGCAAGCTTCTATGGTGGCCGGCCTTTCCATACTTTAACCAATCCTCCGATGATCGACCCTACCAGCCCGGCGCGCAGGATCTAGATCCCGCAGAAGCCGTGATGCTCGGCCGCCGTCCAAAGAGCGTATCCTTTACCTTAAACCGGATTACCGTCTCGTCCCGCGTCAGCGGCAAGAGGTGCTGGTGGACGATGTTGCAGGAATAGACCGGGATGGGGCGATACAAGGCATCGCTGACCTCACAGTAGCTTGCCATGTCCTCGACGAAGGTGAGGACGAACTCGCCAAGCCCGCGCGGGGGTCGCTCACAGTCTACATCGACGAGGAACTTGCGATGGGGTTGTGAATCGTAGTGCACCCGGTCGATAGCCCCCGGTATTCGCGGATGTACCGAAAGATCTGCCAGACCATAAGTTTCCCGCCCGGCTTCACCACCGGCGTCAGCACCTGAGTGCGGAGAACGTCAACTAGGATTTGCCGGTCCGCGAGCCAGTAGGAGGTAATGGCCGCAGTGCCGAGGTTCAGCGTGATAGTGATTTCAGTGGTGATATCGCCAATCGGGATGGCGAGCGTCCTGCCAACAGCTTTGCCAGCAACATCGGCGGGGATGCGCTGGACGAGCTGATGCAAGTTTGAGCGGGGGTGCTTTATCGGACGGAGCATCTGGAGGGCCATGGTGCACAGTGCTGTTGTACAGCGAGCCTGCGTTGAACCCTTATCAATCAGATGCCTTTTTCGGAATAACCACTTAACGGGTGGCTGGTGCCCAGGGAAGGATTTGACAAGCGGACCGCCAAGTTATTGATCTTAAAGGGACCGCGACAAGGGCGGCAGCTCTTTGTGGCACGGTGCTGGAGCACGGCCACGTCGCTAAGAGCCAATTGAATTTCAGACTCAACCCATACGCCGGTTACCGTCGCGCACTTTCCAAGAGCGGCATTTGCCATGTCCGCAATTCCGCTTCGAAAATCGCCTTTTATCGGAGGGCAACGAAACCAGAGCTAGGGAATGCTTTAGAAGCTCCGCTCTCAATAACAATCGATTTTACCAGCGCTCCTAGGAATATGTCTTGATCTCTAGTCAAGTGACGTCATAGCGTCAATGCAAACCGGGAAGTGATTTGCCTGCTTGATCCCTAAATCCCTATAGAGGCTCATCATGCCAGAGATGTACCTGTTAGATTTATGGGAAGAATACGGACCTCAGAAGAAGGCAGATATTGCAAAAATATTGAATGGCTACCTAGCGCAATGTTCCACTAAAAACCAACCTGTTATGAGAGCTTGGTGGTGGTACTGGGATCCAACGCCAAGCAAACTCGATATTTTGATTTATATGGTGCCTTCTAGATTTGATAGCGTAGCATACATGTACGATCCAACCGGTGATTTTGTACAAGACGGAGCAGATGGTCGAACACTTATCGGAGCGGGAGACAGGCCCTGCATTGCAGAGGTCTACACTCGTCCACAAAGTGCTGCCGTGATAGCCAATCTAGTTTTTCACGAATCGATGCATATGAAACTAAAAAGAGGAAATAGCATGCATTCACTTGGAGGTGTCGCGAGCGCTAGTGTACCAAGCACCGTCGGACTGAGCAAATCAAATATCAGCGCAATGAAACCGGCACTTATGAATCCAGTCACGCAATGGTCGGACGGTATCGCTCAAGTCCGTGCACGGCAGCAAAGCGGGGTGCCCTAACTAGCCCCTCATCTCAGTTATTATTTCCAATAATTGAATTAATCATTGATTTTATTGATGTATAATAATATTAACTTAAAGTTCGGCACTTTCGAGACCTGTTTCCGGATTTGTCTAAAGCCGCGGCACCCGTCCCCTGTCGTGGCCAGACGAGAGCTGCCTGAAGCATGATTAATGAGGGCAAAAAATGATTCTTATTGCTGGGCTTCGCCCATTGTCAGCAGCAAGCCGTCCGCCATCTTGTTAATGATGTTCAACGACGATCACATCAAGCCCGGATGGCGCCCGCCCGAACCAACCCAGCGGACCCTTTCGGAGATGACGCGACTGCGCCTCGGGCAGCATCTCCAGGACCTCTACGAGCCCATCATCGATGAGGCCCTCGATCCCCGTCTCGCCGAGCTGATGCGCCAGCTGGACGCGGATCGAGATGTCTGAAGGCTAAGACAGCCTCATATTACCTATGGCCGAGAGGTCTAGTTGTGAGCTTTCAGGAGGTTGTCCATCCGGTCTGAACCGAGGACGCTGGAGTTGCGAGGCCTCAGCTTACCCAGAGGGACCGGATGAACATCCATCGGAATGCACGATTGACGCCATCGGGTCGAGAGCGGTTGGTGCGGCTGGCTCGCAGCGGGCTCGCTCTGACGGCAGTGGCCGCGACGATGGGGGTGTGCGCCAGGATGGTGCGCAAGTGGGTGGCCCGCTTCGAAGCCGAGGGGTCTGCCGGGCTACAGGACCGCTCGTCGCGACCTCATACCCGGCATCGACCAACCCCGGCCGAGACGCAGCAGATCATCCCGATCCTGCGTCGGCAGCGCCTGACCGGCCAGCAGATCGCCCGTGATCTGGCCGTCTCGCCGGCCACCGTCAGCCGGGTGCTGCGCCGGCACGGCCTGAGCCGCATCCACGACCTCGAACCACCCGCGCCCGTCCAGCGCTACGAACGCGAGCGGCCGGGCGGGCTGATCCATATCGACATCAAGAAGCTCGGGCGCTTCGAACGTGTCGAGCGGGTGTTTGCTCGCTCGCGAGAGATTGTTCGGGATCACGGCCATCGCGCCCTTGTCGGCGATGGTCTTGCGCAGGCGGTCGCTGTCGTAGGCTGTGTCGGCCATGACGAACGCGGTGGGCAGGTCGTCGATCAGGGCGTCACCCTTCTGGCCTGCCGTGAGAGCGAGGCGCACGGGGCAACCGAGGCC
>NZ_JAAHTB010000081.1 GCF_010692745.1 Methylobacterium sp. BTF04 | reverse complement strand
CCTGCCAATCCTCACCCCAGTGTCAGCTTCGTTCTGACCACCTGAGCAATTACGCTCGTGTAGCCGTTGCAGCCACTGACGTAGCGCTCGTCGAGGAGGTTGTTTGCGTTCACCTGCAACTGGAAGCCTTGAAGGGTCGGGTAGAGGTGTTTCAGGTCATAGGAAACGATGGCATCGACTAGCACACTCTCGGGCACCTTGAAGGTGTTTGCGGCATCGCCCCAGGATGGCCCGAGGTACCGTACGCCGCCGCCAATCTCCAGGCCGAGCATCGGTCCCTCGGTGAAGCGATAGGTCGCCAGCAGCGAGGCGGTGGTGTCCGGCACCAGCACCGGGCGGCGACCCTGCAGCGGGACCGCGCGATTCGTCAGATCGTTCACGGTGGTTCCACCGTCTTGCACGTTGCGGATGTCGAGGAGCGCGAAGCCGCCGGTCAGGGTGACACCTTCGGTCAGGTTGGCCCGTGCCTCTAACTCGATGCCCTGCACGCCGACCTCTCCGGTCTGCACGACGAAGCCCTGGCGCAGCGGGTCCGCTGTGGTGCGGTTCGACTGGCGGATGTCGAAGGCGGCCGCGGTCAACAGGATGTCGGTGCCGGGGGGCTGGTACTTGATGCCGGCTTCGTACTGGTCGCTGAGCTGCGGGTCGGGCACTCGACCTACGGTGCCGAACGCCGTGTCGAAGACCCGGCCCGCGACGATCGGCTCGAAGGCTTGGCTGTAGGAGACGTACGGCGCGATACCCGAATCGAACAGGTAGAGCAGGCTCGCCCGTCCGGTGAAGGCGTCGGCCTGCGCGTCCTGCAGCGTCAGCGTACTGGTCCCGGCTGTACGATTGAAGCTGCGGGTCGGCCCCGTCTGGCGTGCGGCGTCGTAACGACCACCCAGCGTCAGCACGAGGCGATCGAGTTTCATTTGGTCCTGGAAGTACACGCCGGTCTGCTGCGCATCGACACGCGACGTCGTGTTGAAAGCAGGGATCGGGATATTCATCGCGTAGTTCGGCATCAGGACGTTGAGGTCCGGCGCGTTCGGAAACGGGGAAGCGCTCGTCCGGGTGCTGAACGTCCGATGATCGACACCGAGTAACGCGGTATGGGCGATGAAGCCGGTGTCAAAGTTGGCCACGAGGTTGCTATCCATCGTGTAGGCTTCCGCCGCGACGCTGGTGGCGATGACAGCGCGGGGCAGCAGCGGGCCACTGGCCGTCGGACCGTTCAGGACATTGAAGGCGCTGTAGACGCTGCGATAATCCCCTTGCGTGCGCAGGTATCGTCCAGCCGAGTGGAAGCGCAGGTTCTCGTTGAATCGGTGGTCGAACAGGTACTCGACCGAGGCCTGGGTCCGATCGGAGCGTTCAACGTTGCGGTCGCCGTCGTAGAAGTTGACCGGCAGGCGGCCGATCACGCCGTTGCCGAAGTTGCGCGGGAAGACCGTGCCCACGGCCGGAAAGCCGCCGTAGAAACCAGAGAACGGATCGCGCTGGTAGTTCCCGATGATCGTGAGCTGGGTATCGGTGGAGGGCCGCCACGTTACGCTCGGGTTGATCAGCGCGCGCTCGACCCGCGTGGTGTCGACAGGACCGTCGCCGTTCCAGCCGGCGCCCACGAGACGATAGGCGAACTGGTCGGCGAGCCAGGGAACGTCGGACTGGACCGGCCCGCCGATATCGACGCCGCCGCGGACCTCGTTGAAGCCGCCACCCTGCACGAAGATCTCGCCGTGCCGGACAAATTGCGGGACCTTCGAGACGAGGTTGACGATGCCGCCCGGCCCGGACTGCCCGTAGAGCACAGAGGCCGGCCCCTTGATCACATCGATCCGCTCCAGGCGGTAGGGATCTACCGTTGCATTGGCGTCGCGCCCGCCGAGCAATGCCATGCCGTCGAGGAAGACCGGCGCCGAGAAGCCGCGGATCAGGAACTGCTCCAACCGGGTCGATCCGGCGCCGCCGCGCTGCTCGGTGGTGACGCCGGGGGTGTAGCGAAGCGCTTGGTTCACCGAGAGCGCGTTCCCGTCCTCGATCTGTTTGCGTCCAATCACCGAAATCGACTGCGCCGTCTCTAGGATCGGCGTGTCAGTCTTAGTAGCGACGGTACTGCGGCTGGCGACATAGCCCGGCACGCCGCCTTGGGCACCACCAGGACCGTAGAGGCTGCCGCCAAGGCTTTTCCCCGCCCCCTCACCGGTGACGCTCAACTCGGATAGCTCGATGTCGGTTGCAGGTCCTGCCTGAGCCATGATTGGCGTCGTCAAAATCAGGCAAGACGTCGTGGACAGCAATACCGTATATAAAGAAGCGCGCAGGGTGTACTGGCACAGATAAAATCGAACGCCGCGCCTACATTGACTCATTCTTATAGCCTTCAACTCGACGCACGTCACAGAAAACGGCCGTGAGGGATGCCGCGTCACGGCGGCGTAATGCGATAGACACCGCCTTCGCCATCGAGCAAAGATTTATCTTATGGAAATATTCAAAAGTAAGATTGAAGTATTCCATTCTGGATTAACGACAGCGTTAATTCGTGGGTACCCGATACGGGCTCTTGCTTGCGGGACTGCCTCGCAACCGCCTGAGAACCCATGGGCGCCATCTTTCCGGACTGGCAGATCGCAAAACTCGACAGATGCTATTCTGCAACAGATCGAACCGGCTACTAGCTTCGAAGAAAGCGGCTCGCACAAGTTGATCGCGAGGAAGTAGCGACAGAAAGCGGGGCGTTGAAGAAAGTCGAGGCGATGTCCGGCCGGATGCTTGGCGCCGCGGCGATCAAGGTGGTGGCCGATGACGAAACTGGGGACCTGAAGAGCGCGACGATGTTCAGAGCGTTCGCCGAGGGCCTGTTAGCGTCTGATCCGATCGCTCGCAGCATTGAGGCAGAAGAAGCCCATGAAGCTGCAAGCGGTTTTTCGTATCGGGTTTCGATGGCGCGCCATTCCTGGAGCCTCGTGGTGAACCACCCGTCTGGAACGATTTGATGACGTCGCCAGCGGCCGTGCTGCCTCCGGGCTGAGTGTTACTCTCGGTTCGATGCCCTTACCAAAGCCGTTGACCAGCGGACGGAGCGGGCATGCAGCGCATCACGGTCACCATCGACGACGATTTACTGGCTGCCGTCGACAAGCTTTGCGAGCGGCGCGGTTACGGCAGTCGCTCGGAGGCGGTTCGCGATATCGTCGCGCCATCACAAGCAGCGCTTGCCGGCGACACGCCATTCTATGGTGCGCTGAGCTACGTCTACAGCCACGGCACACGCGACCTTGCGCGACGCCTGACCGACGAGGGGCATCACCATGGTGTTTCGGTCGCCAGCGTGCATGTCGACCTAACGCGGGACGACTGCTTGGAAGTCGCCGTTCTGCGGGGATCGGTGGCCGCCATGCAGTCCTTCGCCGATAGCGTCACCACCCAGCGAGGTGTGCGCCATGGCCATTTGCATCTCATTCCGGAAGGCGGCGTGGAGTCCGACGATCATGCCCATGCGCACGGTGAGACTGGGGGCGACTGAGGACAACCTGCAACATCGGCCGGCTCGATCGGACGGTGTGAGCTTGACGTATGTTTCTCATACTCCGGGCGTGCAACGAACGTCTGCCGTAACGTCGATCCCGGAGCGTCCGTGTCCCGCCTCGACGTCCGACCTCCTGGAACGTGCCGGTGAAGGCACCTGCTTGGTTCCGCGAGGCGCCTGCTCCTGGCGGGTACGGGGAATGCCTGGGCCGCCCCGGCCTCCACGATCACGCCTGCCACGGTGGCGCTGTCGGAACTCTCCGTATTGGCGGAGGCACCCGCCTCGCCGCCGCCGGGCTCGCCGGCATACCGTTCCTGCTGTCCTCCGCCCACGCGGAGAATACGGCTGCCAACGACGCCCCCGCACCCGTTGTCGGCCACGATCACGAAATGGCCGGCTACGATCCGAAGGTGCACTGGATGGGCGATGAGCGGATTGCGATGCTCATGTACCCCGGCATGACCGTCATGGACCTCATCGGGCCGCACAGCATGTTCGCTGCGATGATGGGGGCCGAGATCCATCTCGTCGCCAAGTCGCTCGACCCGGTGACCAGCGATGCCAGGGTGACGATCACGCCGAACGCGACCTTCGACACCTGCCCGCACGACCTCACCGTGCTATTCGCGCCGGGCGGCACGGATGGCACGATCAAGGCGGCCACCGACCCAGCAACGCTCGCCTTCATGGTCGACCGGGGAAGCCGCGCGAAATATGTGACCAGCGTGTGCTCCGGCTCGCTGATCCTCGGGAACGCAGGGCTGCTCAAGGGCTACAGGGCGACCTCGCACTGGTCGTGCAGGGATGCGCTGGCCGGGTTCGGCGCGATCCCGACAGACGCGCGCGTCGTCCGCGACCGCAACCGGATCACGGGGGCAGGCGTGACCGCGGGTCTCGATTTCGGCCTTACCATGGTCGCGGAACTGCGCGACCGAACCTATGCCGAGTGCTGTCAGCTCATGAGCGAGTACGACCCCGATCGGCCTTACCATGCCGGATCGGTGAACACCGCCCTGACAGAGGTGAGAGAGCCGATGATGAAGATAGTCGCCGGCTTCGGACAGGCGGAAAAGGCACTGGCGGCAGATAGCGGACTGCGGTGAGGCAAGTGAGATCGTCTTGACGCCAGCGTCTCGGTTCCGATTTTTGAAAGAAAGCGCAATCACCGTCCACTTTTAAGCACGACCCAAATCAGTTGCTACGGCAAAGTCGGGTCGCTTTCAGTCGTGCGGCTGGAATGCTACCCATCCGCCTCATCACGAGGGGCTATCCAATGACCTTCCCGACGCGTCGCGCCGTGTTCCTGGCCGTCATCATGGGCTGCGTTCCAGCTTTCGCACAAACCTCGGTCCCGGCTGGTCCGGAGACGGTTGCCTCGCAAGCCGTCATCAGCAAGCTGAACGCCTACGTCGGGCTCTTGAACCGGACGCTCCGCGCCTCGGAGTCGATGACGCGTTACGCAAGCTGGGTGAACATGCGGACCGGCCCGACAGGTCGTGAGAGCATCGTGTACGGGCTCTACTCACTCTATGACGTGCGCGACGAGATCGCGAAGGCGAAGGCGGCCGTGGATGCGGAACCCCGCATGCCGGAGCTCGACGCGGCCATCCCGCCGTACGTCGCGGCCTACGAAACGCTCGCCCCGCTGATTGCGCAGGGGAACGGCTATTACGAGCGGGCGGATTACAAGGTCGACAAGATGGCGGAGGGGAAGACCTTGCACGCCAAGCTCGCGCCGGCCGGCAGAGCCTTCCTGGAAGAACGGGCGAAGCTCGAACCGCTCTTCGCTCGGGAGAAGCTCAAGAGCGACGAGGCCGAGCTCGCGCTGATCGAAAAGCAGGAAGGCCGCAAGGCCCGCTGGGTCGTCGCCAATGTCATGCTACGAGCGCGTCCGATGGTGGAACTGCTCCCGCGCGAAGCCAAGCCCGTAGTCGACCTGCCGGCCTTCGACGCCGCACTCGCCACTTATGCCTCGGCCGTCAGGAGCATGGACGAGTATGCCGCAGCCGAGCCGGGCTCCTTCTCAGGCTTCGAGGGCCGACCGGCTTCCTGGCTTGGCAATCTCCGCGAGTTTCGCGAGAAGCTCGGCCGCGCGAAGGGCGACGCACGCCGCGGCCGTATCGACACGACCTGGATCGTGAACGACTACAACACCCTGATTTCGTCCTCGCAGACGGCGACCCAATTCCCGCGTTAGGCTGTCCCGCCGGACGCTGCCGGTGCGGACGGGACCATCCCGTACCATGCACGTTGGATCCGGCGCCGCGCGGTGCCGGGACGAAGAGGAAGCCAGACGATGCAGTCCGACACTCCACGCCCCGGAGACGATCCCCTCCCGCCCATCGGCGACCCTTCTCCCGGACCTCGGGTACCTGAGATCGATCCGCCTGCGGAGCCACCGACCCCTCAGCCACCCGGCCCAGTCGAAGCTGTCTGAACGCGTGGCGATCCGGTAGCGCAACTCATGACGAGGGAGACGGCAGCCGTAGCGCGACCTCGTTCCGGCGCAGGAACGGCACGGAGAACGGCGGATCGTAGCCCATGAAGAAGCGCTGATCCGCCGGCTTTCGTCCAGCGGTCTCCATCACATTCGCCAGGATGCGAGCCTTTTCGTCCCTCGCCGCAGGCGACGCGGTGCCGGAGAAGCGCAGGACGGCCAACCGTTCCGGAGGGATGCGAACCAGTCTCACACCAGGTTCGGTCGGCTCCGGCGCACCGGCTTCGACGACCATCCTCAGCAGGTAGAACCGCATCGTTCCCCTGGCATCCGTCTCGACGGCAACGCGTCCCTCATAGGCCCGCACCTCGACCCCACGGTCGAGTCGCTCGACGACCGCATAGCGCGGCTCCTCATAGGTCCCGCGGATGCCCACGGCCATCAGCGCGGCGAGAACATCGATGGATATCTCGGTCAGGTCACCCTGAACCGCCATCGCTCCCGAGGCAGCGAGGCCCTCGGCCTGTTCCGGCTTGCGATGCAGCGATCTGACGGCAGGACCGCAAGCCGGAGGCCGACCTTTCCGAAGTCTCCGACTATGAAGACATTCAGCAAGGGCTTTGGCCGTGACTACTTTAATGTTGCCAGGTAGGCGATGACGTCCGCGACCTTCTTGTCATCCTTGAGGCCTTGATAGACCATCTTGGTGCCCTTGACCTTATTGGCGGCAGGACCAGTCAGCCACTCTTTAAGATTGGCCTCATCCCACGTGATGCCCGACTCCTTGAGGGCGGTGGAATAGTTGTAGCCTTCGTAGGAAGCAGCCTTGCGTCCGACGACTCCGACAAGGTTTGGCCCGACAGAATTCTTCCCGAGTGCATGGCAAGCCTTGCAGGCCGTGAAGACCTTCTCGCCGGCAGCCGCATCCTGGGCCTGCGCGGAGAAGGTGGGGAGGATGATTGCAAAGGCGGCGGCGAGAAGGTGAGTACGCATCGGTGTGGATCTCCAGGTGCGGCAGTCGACGTCTGTTCGTGACCGGTTGGCCACACCACAGAACTTGAGCCGCTCGGGCAAACCTAGGACGGATCTGATCACCACTGGAGGAAAGCGGATGCGGCCAATAGAAGCCAGGCCGCTGCGGATAAAACTCAACCTATCGGCTCCATGAGAATCTGTAGGCGCCAGCTGCGAGATCCAGCGCGAAAGCTCCGGTGCCGGTTACGTGCGGTGGTAAGGCGCATCGTCAAGGCAGTTCGGCCTGAGCATCTATCAGTTTGAACCCTTGTCGTTGACGGCCTGACTCCGCCTGTGAT
>NZ_JAAHTB010000080.1 GCF_010692745.1 Methylobacterium sp. BTF04 | reverse complement strand
CGGGGTATAGCTTAGCTCAGCCGCCAAACTGTCCAGGAAGGCGGGACCACCTCAGCCAGCGTCAACTCGACGTCACGAAAGCTCAGCGTGAAACGCAGATTCGTCTACATGGCCATTTGGATAAGCTTACGGGGGAAGCGGTATCTAGCGTACGAGAGGGTGCGCATGGACCCGGACTACCGCGACACGCCGTGTGCGGCGAGCGCGACCAACCCAGCGTAACAAGCCAGTTGATGGCGCTTTGCGACCGGCTAGAGGTGAGCCTCACATTCTCCGCGGCCAACCGCCGCCGCCTACTCGACACGCTACTTGCCGAGGTCCCTGCGCCGGTCGACGTTTGCAAATTAGTTCGCGGAATGAGCATCGTGAGCCAACTAAACGGCGCGGTGCCCTCATGACTGCGACAAGCTTGGGTCTCATCGGCGCCGCGCTGGTGCTGGCCGGCGTGTTCCTCAATCCCCGACTGTTGCGTTCGCAGCGTTGGCAGGCCGTGGTCACGCCGTTGGCGTCGATCATCGGCTCGGGATTTCTGGTTGTCGGCCCAATTCTGGCGGCCGCTGCCGGCACACAAGCCTGGCTGGCCATGACTGGTCTTTGCGGCCTCGGCTACCTATTCGGGGCGGCGATCCGGCACAATATCCAGCATGTCGAGCCGCTGCTCGCCAGTCAACCGCCGGTCATTACGGCGTTGCTCGAACGGGTTTCGGATGTCGTGTTGGCCTTCGCCTATTTCATCTCGGTGGCTTACTACATCAACTTGTTTGCGGCCTTTGGCCTGAGACTGACCGGCGTCAACGATGTGTTCTGGATAAGGAGCATTGCGACAGGCGTGTTAGGCGGTATCGGCATTTTGGGGTTGTGCGGTGGACTTGACGCACTTGAACGCCTCGCCCTCGGAGCGGTCGGGCTCAAACTTTCCCTGATCGGCGCGGTCCTGGTGGTGCTGGCCGCAACGACCGCTTCGGACCTTACGCAAGGCGGCGTCACCTGGCCCGTCCTCGATCATCCACGCGGTTATCGCGAACTCTCCGTGCTACTCGGGTTAATCGTGCTGGTGCAAGGCTTCGAGACGTCGCGCTATCTCGGTGAAGCCTATGACTGGAAAACACGTGTTACGACCATGCGACAAGCGCAGTGGATTTCGACAGCGATCTATATCGTCTTCATAGTTCTGATCACGCGCTATTTCACCGATACCCCGCCTCAGAACGGGGAAGAAACCGTGATCATCGATATGCTCAGGCCGTTGGGACTTGTTGTCGGACCGATGATAATCTTGGCCGCACTGGCTTCACAATTGTCAGCGGCGGTGGCGGACACGAACGGTGCGGGGGGATTGCTTTCAGAAAGTCTCGGGAAGCGCCTCAGTTCAAACGTCGGTCATCTGATAACCGCTCTCGCGGCGATCAGTATCGTTTGGGTGGCGAATATCTACGAAATCATCACCTATGCCTCCAAAGCGTTTGTCGCATATTATGCCTTGCAATCCATTCAGGCGGCTCGATCCGCATGGCTTCAACGTAATTTTGTGCGGACACTGCTATTTGTTCTCGCTACAGCGCTCGCGCTTGTAGTGATCGTTTTCGCCATTCCCGCCGACGCATGACCCTCCGAACCCCTCCGCGCCGAGCGCACTTTTTTCGGGCATCCTGAACCTTGGAGGGTAAGCGCTGTTTTCAGGCCTGGGCTTTGAGGGCTGACATGGTCGGGTAGGCCCATGGCAGCAGGTTGTTGAGACGGTGCTACGGGTGGCCCTTCACGATGCGGCTGATGACGTCGCTGAGGCGGGCGTGCGGCTCGACGCCGATGAGCTTGCATATCTCGATCAGGAGGCGATGAACGCCGAATGCTGGTCGCCGCCATCCGATCTGCAGGGCGGAGGGTCATGGTGTCATCGGTGTCCTCCCCCGGGAAACGAGCATCCGGCACCGTTTCGTCACGAGGAGCATGGTTGGACCGTGATGGCCCGCCTCGGGGGAGGAAACCGTGAACGCGATCCGTCCCCTGCCGGAGAAGGATCGGACGCCCTCGTTCCAGGCCGTTGCGAAGACGTGCTGTCAGGGCTCCCAAGTCGGAATACCGACAAACGACAATCGACTTTTCCCCACTCAGCCCCCGACGGCAGGCGTAGGTATGGCACTTATAGTCGCCGGGCGATTGGTTCTGGGTACGAGTTACATTGCTATCATCGCAGCAGGGGCCTGCCTGTTGGGCATCGACCGGCGGATGCCTTAAGCTGCTTCTGACTTTCAGACGGCCTTACCGACGAGGTGGCCGATGCCGGCGGTGACCGCCATCGCCGCGGTCCCCCAGAATGCCACTCGCGCGGTCGCTTTCGGGATCGGGGCACCGCCAACCTTGGCCCCGAGCGCACCGAGGACGGCCAGGAACAGGAGCGAGGCGGCGGATACCGAGTAGACGACGAGGCCTGTCGGCGAGACCGCGGCCACGAGGAGCGGCAGGGCCGCCCCGGCGGAGAAGGTCGCCGCCGACGTCAGGGCCGCCTGGATCGGGCGCGCGGTGGTGAACTCCGAGATGCCGAGTTCATCCCTGGCATGGGCGCCGAGGGCATCCTTGGCTGGCCTGACCCCTGAAAAGTGGTCCTCCCTAAGGTATGATGGTGTGGAACGGCCCTGCTTGCGGCAGCGCTGATCTGGGGTTTGATTCCGGATCAGTTCTCGAACGCGGAGGAACCGAACATGTCAGAGATTCACGTCGTCGGCCTCGATCTGGCCAAGCAGATCTTTCAAGTGCACGCGATCTCCTCGGAGGGCGCCGTAGTGGTGAGGCGGCAGTTGCGTCGCTCGCAGGTGCTGACGTTCTTTTCCAAGCTGTCATCCTGCCTCGTCGGGATGGAGGCGTGCGGTGGCGCTCACTTCTGGGCGCGTGAGATTGCGAAGCTTGGCCATCAGGTGCGCCTTATGCCGCCGAACTACGTCAAGCCTTACGTGAAGCGCGGCAAGACCGATGCCGGCGATGCGGAAGCCATCTGTGAGGCGGTGAGCCGTCCAACGATGCGCTTCGTGCCGGTCAAGACAGCCGAGCAGCAGGCCGCCGCCATGGTGTTAAAGACACGTGACCTGCTCGTACGCCAGCGGAACCAAGCGATTAATGCGTTACGGGCTCACCTGTCGGAGTTGGGCATCGTGAGCGGCACGGGAGTCAGCCGGGTGGCGGGTCTGATCGGGATTGTCCGTGACCCTGAAGACGCGCGGCTTCCGGTCATCGCACGGCAGGTCCTTGTGGATCTGTCCGATCACATCGAAGCGTTGACCGAACGCCTTCACCGCTTGGACCGCGAGATCGTGGCCCGGTCACGGGAGGACGCGGACCTCCGGAGGCTGACGGCGGTCCCTGGTATTGGACCCATCTCGGCAGCGTCGCTGAAGGCCCTCGTCCCCGATCCGAGTGGGTTCGTCTCCGGACGGCACTTCGCAGCCTGGCTTGGCCTGACACCGCGCGCTCATTCCAGCGGAGGCAAAGAGCGTCTGGGCCGGATCTCGAAGATGGGCAATCCGACCTTGCGAACCTTGCTGATCCTGGGCGCGACCACGGTCCTGCGCCATGCGCGCAATGGCGGGAAAGCTTCACCGTGGTTGCAGGCGCTCCTGTCGCGTCGTCCTCCAAAGGTCGCCGCCGTTGCGCTGGCCAACAAGACGGCGCGCATCGTCTGGGCTCTCCTCACAAAGGGTAGCCATTATCGGAATCCTGGTCTCGCTGCATCGAGCGCAATGGGCGCGTGACGGCATAGACCAGACAGAGCTGACCGGCGGACCGCTGCCGGGCAGGGATAAGGTGTGCAACAGCAGCGATGAGACCCGACGGGACGTCACCCCGAAGTGAGACAGGCCTCCAAAGCCGATGCGCCTTCGAGCGCGCAGGTATGATCTGCCACTCACCTCGCGGACTCCATCGAGGCCAGCGGTCTCTGACCGCGCCAAAAGGCCGGACATATGACTGCACCGTTCTCGGTGGGGGATCTGTTGCTGAGCGCTCTTGTCCGCAGGGCCGTTCCACATATGGCTTTGAGCCATGTGGAGGATGTTGTCATGGGACGGAAGAAGCATACGGCTGAAGAGATCGTCGCCAAGCTGCGCCAGGTTGATGTCTTGGTCTCGCAGGGTCGCAAGGTCGCCGAAGCAATCCGGTCCATCGAGGTGACGGAAGTCACGTATTATCGTTGGCGTTCCGAGTACGGCGGTCTGAAGGGTGACCAGGTTAAGCGGCTGAAGTCTCTGGAGACAGAGAACCAGCGCCTCCGTCGAGCGATCTCCGACCTGACCTTGGAGAAGCTGATTCTGAAGGAGGCCGCCTCGGGAAACTTCTTCTCTATTCGGGGTTCATCGGTCAACTCCCTTGGTGCGCATCCTTGATCAGCGCGTGATTGGTCCTGTGGAGCTCTTGCTTCTCTCCGAGGTCGGCCTGTGCCGCCTCACGATGGGATCAGAGGGAGTGGGTGGAGCCATCTAAGCCGCGCGTCCGGCAGAACCGACGCTCGAGTTTCCTCGGTCTCACCCGCTCCCGTCGTCCCCACAGGGACCTCCTCCACGCCGGAGGAGCTCAGTGTTACGTGATGCCGGTGTGCGAGCCTCAGGCCGCCGTGGCGGTTGCCGCCGACCAGCGGAAGTCGGTTTCGTCGCGCCACATGCGGTGCAGTACGATCGCCAGCTTGCGGGCGACAGCCACGAGCGCCTTCTGCATGCCCCGACGCTTGGCCACGGCCAGCCCCCAGACCTTCAGCGAGGACCACCGGCCACGCGGGCTGGTTAGTAGCACGAGTGCGGCCTCATAAAGCGCGGCACGCATCATCGTGTCTCCGCATTTTGAGATCCGTCCAATCCGCGTCGTCTCGCCGGATTGGTAGAGCCGCGGCGTCAGACCGTAATGCGCCCCGACGCATTGCGACCGTCCGAACCGAGCCGGGTTGTCGACGCAGGTGCGATAGGTCAACGCGACTACCGGCCCGACGCCGGGCGCAGTCATCAGCCGCCGGCAGATCGGATCAGTGCGAACCTGGTCCAGCAGCATCTTGTGGAGCTTGGCGAGCTGGGTCCGTAGCGCGGACCGCGCCTCCAGCAGCGGCAGGACCACGGCCGCGACAAAGGGCAGATCAAGCACAAGGTCGCGCACGCGCTGCTCGAACCCGGCAGCCCCCACGACGCCGACCTTGAGGCCGAAGTTGCGCAGCTGGCCGCGTAGGTCGCTTTCGATGTCATAGGCCTTGCGCTGCAGGAGCTTGCGCGAGGTCAGGAGCAGGCGGCGCTGCTGACTGGCGGGCGTCTTGACGTGGACCGGCTTGAAAAGGCCGACGCGCATCATCTGGGCAATGCCCATGGCGTCGTTACGGTCGGTCTTGTTGATGCGCGCCGAAAGGGCGGCATGCATGTGCCGGGTCTCGACGCAGATCGCCGGCAGTCCGGCCTCGTAATTACCCACCCCCTTGCGCGGGTCGGGTTTCGCTGATTCCTTGGCGGGATGGGTCGCATCGATCTTGAGCGGTTAAGCCGCGAGGAGCTGATTGAGCTGGTGCTGCGGTTGCAGCGTCCAGAGAAGACTTCGCGCACCTCGTCGAAGCCTCCCGCGACGGATCGCAAGGAACGTCGGGAGCAATCCAAGCCCGGCGGTGCCAAACCTGGTCACAAGGGCCATAGCCGGGTGATGAGCGACGATCCTGATACGGTGGTCGATCATCGTGCCGACCGTTGCTCATGCTGCGGCGGCGCCCTGCACACCGCTCTTCCGACGGAGGTCGTCAGCGTTTCCGAGCGGATCGAACTTCCGGAGGTCGCCCCTGTGGTGACGCAGCATCGGCGACTGGCCGTGCATTGCCCGACCTGCGGGACGCGCGTGATCGCACCGGTTCCGGAGGCGGCGCGCGGAACACCCTTCGGCCCGCGGCTGCATGCGGTGGCGACGTATCTCAAGACCTTCCAGGCCTTGTCCTACGAGCGGCTGCAGGCGGCGCTCTCCGACCTGTTCGGGCTCACGCTCAGCCAGGGCGGGCTGATGAACCTGCTCCAGCGCGCACAGAGGCGATTCCGCTCCGGTCGCGACGAGGCCGTCTCGACGTTACGAAGCGCTACCGTCGTCGCCTCGGACGAGACCGGCGTGCGTATCGAGGGCAGCAACGCCTTTCACTGGGTCTTCCATTCGGCGCAAGCCGTGGTGCATACGGCCTCCCCGACGCGGGGCGCCATCGTGGTGCGCGAGATGATGGACGGCCACCGGCCGGCGGTGTGGATCTCGGACCGCTACACCGCCCAGCAGGGGCACGCAGCCGCGCATCAGACCTGCCTCGCGCATCTCGCCCGCGACGTCGCTTACGTCTTCGAAGTCAGTGACGATCCGGTCCCCTGGCGACTGCAGCTCTGGCTGGCCTCCGTGTTCGCCGTGGCCGAGCGCGTCACGGATCTGGCTACCGCGACACTTGCCGCCAAGCGCCGGAGCCTGGATCGACAGCTCGGCGTCATCCTCGCCACGCCGAGTCGCTGCGACCTGACCAGAGCCCTCCAGGCCAAGATCGGCCGGGCGCGCCGTCAGCTCCTCGTCTTCCTCGCTCATCCCGGCGCGGTCGAGCCGACAAACAATGGCAGCGAGCGGCTGCTGCGCCCGTCCGTCATCCAGCGGAAGATGACCAACGGCTACCGCGCGATGTGGGCTGCTGAGGGCGAAGCTGCCATCCGCACCGTCGTCGATACCGCGCGCCTCACCGGAAGCAGCTCCTTCGGCACCATCCTCAAAACCGTTGGCGCCTGAGCCTAGCGATCACAGGGGTGGGTAATTACCCGGCCTCCACCAAGCCCGCGTAGAGCCATGGCGAAAGTGGCCCCGCCTCCAGGCCGACCCGCGCATAGCTGTGGCCGAGATCTATCAAGTGCTGGCCGATCACCTCGGGATGGCTCTCGACAGTGGCGCGGTGCACGACCTTGCCGTGGGGATCGACGATGCAGATCGCAGTCTCCTTCACGGAAACATCGAGGCCGACGTGGTGCTGCTGGTCCATGGCAGGGCTCCGGTTCGAATCGAAGCACCATCATGCCGCTTCCGCCGCGCGACGCACCCCGAATACCCCATCTGAGCCCGGCTCGCCGCCGGGCATGTATCGACTTCGTCGTTGCCGAGCATGGCGTGTCCGAACGCTTCGCCTGTCGTGTCCTCGGCCAACATCGTTCGACCCAGCGCAAGGTCGCCGTCCTGGCCGAGGACGAGGCCGCCCTGACGGCCGCCAGAGCTATGCGGGAAAGTGGGTGACGACGGTGGATTGAGGGCGGCGTATCGAGGCG
>NZ_JAAHTB010000079.1 GCF_010692745.1 Methylobacterium sp. BTF04 | reverse complement strand
CGAGGAAGTACTCGGCCATGGCGCCATGCATCTGAAGAGCGAAGCGCCCATGGGCTGTGTCGCTGTCGAACTGCTCGGTTAGACTGCGAAAATGGATCTCCTTCAAACGTAAGGAGTCGATGGTGCGCATCATCTCGACGAGGGAGCGCCCGAGGCGATCGAGCTTCCACACCACCAGCACGTCGGTCGGGCGCAGGTAAGCGAGGGCGGCCTCGAACTCTGGACGCTTGGTGCCGGCTTTCCCGGACTTCTTTTCTTCGAACAGGCGCTCACAGCCTGCCTTGGTCAGCGCGTCGCGCTGAAGGTTGAGGTTCTGGTCGATCGTAGAAACACGGGCATATCCGACGAGCATGTCGGGATAGTGATTCAGCCGCGTTTAATCCGCAATAGAAAACCGGTCATATTTTCCCGACAGAAACGGAGCCGTTTGAGGCGGCTGCAGACGCGCCTGCTCCGCCTGTCCGAAAAACGATCGGTTTCTAGACATGCAGGTCGATAGGACGCCCGTCTCATTGCGATGGAACGCTGACGTTCCTGATGGCAGTTCGGTCAGGGACTTAGAGGCAGCCAAATCACGCAGCTGTGGCGTTAGGACGCTTGTAAGAACAAACATCATCGGGCATCGCTTCCCCATGTCCGTGCGCCGTTCCGTCACCGTCTCGATTACCCCGGAACAGGACATTCTCCTGCGTGCCTTCCTCGCGACCGGGCGTTACCGCAGCGTCAGCGAAGTCCTCCGTTTGGCACTTCGCCTCTTGGAGCGCGACGAGGCCGCAGCCCTCTTGGCGATCAAGGGCTCCGCTGTGAGCCATGAGGCGATCGATGGCTGAGCTGACAAGCCAGCCTATCGGGGTTCTCAGGGACAGAGGACAGATGGGTGCGCTCATATGTGCCCACGACTGGAAAACTTCGCCGCTCGGTCCACCGGCGACGTGGCCAGCGCCCCTGCGCACGACCGTCAGTCTCATGCTCAGCTCGGCATTCCCTATGTTCGTGGCATGGGGCGATGAACTCGGCTTCCTTTACAACGACGCCTACATCGAGATCCTCGGCGACAAGCACCCTCATGCCCTCGGTCAAGCCTTCCACGCGGTGTGGTCCGAGATCTGGTCAGACATTGATCCGCTGGTCCGGAAGGCTATGGCCGGCGAGGCGACATACATGGAAGACCTTTTTCTTCGTATGCAGCGCAATGGTTTCGAGGAGAACGTTTGGTTCACGTTCTCGTACTCACCCGTCCGCCACGAGGACGGTTCCGTCGGCGGCATGTTCTGCGCCTGCACCGAAACCACAGCGCGGGTCCAAGCGGAGGAAGACCTGCGACGCAAGGAGGCCGAGTTGCGTGATCTGAACACCACGCTGGAACAGCAGGTACAGGAACGGACAGCGCAGCTTCAAATCTCGCAGTATATTGTTCAGTCCTCCGCGGACCCCATCTGTGCGTTCGATACGGATTATCGACTGATCGCTTTTAATCGCGCTCATAGAGATGAATTCTATCGCATTTTTGCCTACCGGGTGCAGATCGGCGACATCTTTCCCGATCTGTTTCCATCAGACCAATCCTCGGTCATGCGCGGGTTCATGACGCGTGCACTGACAGGCGAGGTGTACACCGTCACTGAAGAGTTCGGCGACCCGAACCTCGCGAAGCCCTGCTGGGAGGTTTCCTACTCACCCCTACGAGATAGTGCGGGCTGCATCATCGGCGCTTTCCACTACGCAAAGGACATCTCGGCCCGCTTGCGAGCAGATGTTGAACTGGCGTCTACGCAGGATGCGCTGCGACAGGCACAAAAGATGGAGGCGGTAGGCCAGCTTACTGGCGGGCTCGCGCATGACTTTAACAACCTCCTCGCGGGCATCTCCGGCTCGTTGGAACTGATGCAGACGCGTATGCAGCAGGGCCGTCTCACGGACGTGGACCGATATATGACCGTCGCACAGGGGGCAGCGAAGCGCGCGGCCGCCCTGACGCATCGCCTGCTTGCCTTCTCGCGACGCCAGACCCTCGACCCGAAGCCCACGGACGTGAACCGGCTCGCTACGGGCATGCACGATCTGATCCAACGCACGGTCGGACCCGGCATCCTGGTCGAGGTGGTCGGTGCGACCAATTGCTGGCCTGCCTTGGTAGACCCGCCGCAGCTTGAGAGCGCCTTGCTCAACCTGTGCATCAATGCCCGCGACGCGATGCCGGATGGTGGTACCATTACCATCGAGACTGCCAACAAGTGGATGGACGAACGCGCGGTACGTCAGCACGACCTGCCGGAAGGCCAGTACCTCAGCCTCTCCGTGACCGATACCGGTACCGGTATGCCGCCCGAGGTGATCCCGCGAGTGTTCGAGCCGTTCTTCACCACCAAGCCCTTCGGCGAGGGTACGGGCTTAGGCCTGTCCATGATCTACGGCTTTGCGCAGCAATCAGGTGGGCAGGTACGCATCTACTCCGAAGTCGGACAGGGTACGACCGTGCGTATCTACCTGCCGCGCCACTATGGAGCGGTCGAAGACGAGACCGCAGTCGAGGGGATCTCCGACCTGCCCCGCTCTGAGCAGGGCGAGACCGTGCTGGTGGTGGACGACGAGCCGACCGTACGCATGCTGATCACTGAGATCCTCGAAGATCTCGGCTATGCGGCCATCGAGGCTGGTGACAGCGCGACGGGCCTCAAGGTACTGCAATCAGACGTGCGCATCGACCTGCTGGTGACGGACGTGGGCCTGCCCGGCGGGATGAACGGGCGGCAGATGGCAGACGCAGCGCGCGCGCGCCGGCCTGACCTCAAAGTGCTGTTCATCACCGGCTACGCGGAGAACGCGATCCTCGGCAACGGGACGCTTCCAATGGGGATGGGGGTGCTGACCAAGCCGTTCGCGATGGACAACATGGCTGCACGCATCCGTTCAATGATCGAGGGTAGCAAAGAGCAGGCCCATCATGCATAGCCGTATATCCAATATGGGCCGTACGTTGCAGGCGTATCATATCGGTAATATGGTCGTTTTACTAACTTTTTAATCTGGGTCTGCTGAGATTTATTTCTGTATTATGCGGAACACCCGGAGGCTCGAGCCTAGCCCCCCCCCACCAGCCCAGCTTTGAGCTGAGTGATCGGAGGTTTCACGCATGCTTATACCGCCTCAATTTCCTATTTCATAGTTAATTGATTTTTAACTCCATATTGTTCTTGTATATCATATTTCTTTCCCGAGTGTCGCCAACAGCTTGTTCGAGCCTCGACGCGCATCGTTTCAACAGTTTGCCGATCCGGGGCATGTTCTTCTTGACCCGGAAGTGGTCGCTCTCGATGCCCTGCTGCAGGTGTTTGGTCACGTAGTGCGTCGGGGTACACGCCAGGAGGCCGTCGCTCCTCGCAGCTGCGATCGCGGGCGGATCCCGCGCAGCCTGACAGGACAGAATGATGCCTCGCACAACTACCTCTGCCCCGCCGGATACTCCGGCTCTCGCGCCGATCGTCTCGGTGCTATTGGCCCTCGTCGTTGCGATGGAGCACGCCATAGCTCCAAGCCTTGCAGCGACTGCCTTTTTCAAGGCCATCCGCCGCAAGGGCGAGGATCTGATCCAGGCTGGGGGCGGTGAGGCCCTCAACTACGCGCTGGCCTTCATCCGCGAACAGGCGCCGTGCAAGGCTGACCATCGCGAAGTCATCCTCAGCGAAGCCTGGGCTGGCCTACCGGGGTGGCGCTCATGATCCCGCACACGGAAATGGCAAGGCTTTCGCCCCGCTGCTCAAACCTCGGAATTCCTTCAATGCATCTGCCCTCAGAACCCCATCGCCACGTTGGCCGAGCCAACAGCGGTCGCGACCAAACTGCAGGCGAAGGCTCGATTATCGCGTAGTTGAAGATCTTCAACCCCATGAGTGCGATCCTGTCAGCCAATCAGCAGCGGTTTCCGCCGGAGGTCTGGCCGTACTGCTTGACCGGGAAATTCTGCTGGTTGGCGTTGCCCTCGGCCGCCGAACTCATCGGACAGTTAGCCGGGTTGCGGGAGAAATTATCGCCACGCCCGTCGAGCGAGCCGGTGGTTTCGACATCGTAAGGCGAAAAGGCAGTGTAACGGGAGGGGCTCTCGAAAGCCATCGCGGACGAGATCGGAGCAACGCCAAGGACAAGAGCGGTGGCGATGGCGGCGATACGGGTCTTCATGTTGATGACTTAGCTCCTTTGCAGCTCCAGCCTAGGATTAGGTCTGTTTCTCGCTGCCTGAAACTAAGATGGGGCGCCCAATCAATTCTTGACGTGCCAGCGCGCACGCACTGAGGCGGATTAAATTCGAGGACCCAGCAGCATGACCTCACGCGAGCAAGCCGCCTTCAATGCCGGCGTCGAGGCTTGCGCAGATGGACGAGCTATCCCGCCAAGTGTGGCAGGGGTCTTACTATCAGACAGTCACGCAGCGTCCGCTACGATATGTCCGGAAAGCAGTCGTTTTTCGGACATGTGGCGACGTATAATGTTATCTGTCGTTATTCCTATATAGTAATATTATTAATTAGTAGTTTTTGATGGTGAAGACGATCAATTGTATTGACAAAACGTTCATGATTTTATCCTTACGTTTTCATATTTATAAACAGATATATAGGATTTTTAATCGACAAGAATAGAGGCAGTGCTGGAGGGCGAAGTAATCAAGATTTCTGATGAGCTAGACGCCTATGCGACCTTTGTTTCCTGGGTCTGGACGTAAGCCCGCGCTTCCTGCGGTGTCAGCGGCTGGCTGAAGAGGAAGCCCTGGACCTGCGTGCAGCCTTCCCGGCGTACGAGGTCGAGCTGCTCCCGGGTCTCGACACCTTCGGCGACGATGCTCATGCCGAGGCGCTCGCCGATGCCGACCACCGCGCGCACGATCGCGGCGGCATCGGGGTCTGCGATGTCGCGGATGAAGGCCCGGTCGA
This sequence comes from Methylobacterium sp. BTF04, assembly GCF_010692745.1. Classification (GTDB taxonomy): domain Bacteria; phylum Pseudomonadota; class Alphaproteobacteria; order Rhizobiales; family Beijerinckiaceae; genus Methylobacterium. The sequence continues at coordinate 2,864 of NZ_JAAHTB010000079.1, read as the reverse complement.
TCTTGATCTGGTCGAAGGGAAAACGGCGCAGGTAGCTCAGCGACGAGTAGCCAGTGCCGAAATCGTCGAGGGCGATGCGCACCCCTAGAGCGCGCAGGCGGTGCAGGCAGGCGATCACCGCCTCGGCATCCTGCATCAGCACGCTCTCGGTCACCTCCAGCTTGAGCCGGTTCGCTGGGAGCCCGCTCGCGGCCAGGGCTGACAGCACCGTGGCCTCGATGCCCGGGCGCCGCAGCTGCACCACCGAGACATTCACTGCGACGCGGATCGAACCGGGCCAGTGCGCTGCTTCCCGGCAGGCCTCCTGCAGAGCCCAGGCGCCTAGGGGCACGATCATCCCCGTCTCCTCGGCGATGGGGATGAAGGCGCTGGGGACGACGTCGCCCTTGGCCGAATGGCGCCAGCGCATCAGGGCCTCGAAGCTCAGTACCACCCCCGTCGCGGCGTCGACCACGGGCTGATAGGCGAGGTGGAACGCGTCGCGGCGGATCGCCTCCTTCATGTCGAGGACAAGTTGACCGCGGGTGGCGATGCGCGCGCCCGCATCCGGCTCGAATTCCCGATGGGTGTTCCGGCCCGCCGCCTTGGCCTCGTAGAGGGCGATGTCGGCTCGCTTGAACAATTCGTCCGGATCGTGATCCCGCTCCATCGCGACGGTCACGCCGATGCTAACGCCCACCTCGACGCTCTGTCCGTCGAGGTCGATCGGCTCGCTCACCGCCGCGATCAGCCGTTCGGCGAGGCCGGCGGCCTCCCGGGGGTGGTCAAGGTAGGTGAGCACAATGGCGAACTCGTCGCCGCCGAGCCGGGCTATGGTGTCGTAGGGCCGCAGGACGGCGCGCATCCGCTCTGCGACGGCGCGCAGTAGCGCGTCGCCGGCGGGGTGACCGAGACTATCGTTTACGGCCTTGAAGCGGTCGAGGTCGCAGGCGAGAACCGCGAAACCGGTACTGGCCCGGCGGCCATGGGCGATGGCCTGATCCAGGCGGTCGCGAAACAGCGTCCGGTTCGGCAGGCCCGTCAGGGCGTCGTGCAGGGCCATGTGCCGGACCCGTTCCTCGGCCTCGCGGCGTGCGCTGACGTCGCGCAGGGTGGCCACGTAGCTGACTCCATCGCCGGCCTGCGCGTCCGGCAGAACGCGAAGAGACGCCTCGATCCAGACGTAGTGTCCATCCTTGTGCCGATGCCGGAGGCAGGTGACGAGCCGACTCTCCTGGCCTGTCGTCATCCGGGACCAGTGTTCCGCAAGGGCCTGCGCGTCTTCGGGATGGCAGAACTCGTCCAAGCTGGTACCGACGAGCTCCTCCGGCTCGTAGCCAAAAACGATGCGGGCGGCCGGTGAGATGTAGAGGCGACGCCTGTTGAAATCGCCAAGAACGATGACGTCGTTGGCATTCTCGGCCAGCAACCGGTAGCGGGCCTCACTCGCCCGCAAGGCGCTCTCCGCCGCCCGCCGTGCCGTCACGTCGGTGAAGGTGCGCACGAGGCCGCCGTAGGGCAGGGGCAGGGTGCGAACCTGGAGCACCATCCCGTTGGGGCGGACGTGTTCGTAATCGGAAATGCGGGCCTCCGGCGCGCCGCGCTCCAACGAGGCCCGCAGGGCGGCGGGCAGGTGGGCGAACTCGCCGGCCTCCGCCTGGTAGGCCCGGACCGCTGCGAAGGGCGCGCCGTCGTAGAGGAGCTCCTCCGGCACGCCCATCAGGGTCGCGACGCGGCGGTTGAAGATCCGGACCCGGTCCTCGGCATCGGTCATCAGCAGGCCCTGGTCCATGCTTTCCAGGGTGGTGCGGAGGAGGGAGTCCGACGCCTCGCCGTGGTTGTGGGCACGCCGTGCCTCCGACTGGGCGGCACGCCCGCGCAGGGTCGCCTCGACGAACAGGGCGAGGTCCGACAGGCGCCGGACCTCGGCCGCGCTGAATCCGTCGCGCGGAACGGTGTCGGCGATGCAGACGGTGCCCGCATGCGTCCCGTCGCCGAGGTTGATCGACATGCCTGCGTAGAAGCGCAGGAACGGCGCTCCGGTGACGAGCGGATTGGCGGCGAAGCGCGGGTCGCGGCGGGTATCGAGGACGATCAGCGGCGCATGCGCCTCACCGCGGATCGTGTGGTCGCAGAACGCGATCTCCCGCTGCGTGCCCGGAAGGATCAGGCCCTCGCGACCAAGGAACCACTGACACGTGTCGTCCAGCTGCGAGACGAAGGCGGAGCGAACGCTGAAGAGCGCAGCTGCCATTTGGCATACGGCGTCGAGCTCTGGATCACGGAAGCCGTCGAACGGGACGGTGGATGAAGCCGATAGAGGGGTGACGTGTTCGGTGGTCTGCATAGTCAGCTCGATTCAATCTCATTCAACGAGATTACTCTGCATTATTTACTAACGGATCGGCCACTTTCGACCTGTTCTGCCAATATTTCCTCTAAGTGTCTGTCCGGAAACATTTCGCAGAGGGAAACGGCGTTTTTGGTTAGCGGAAAATGCCGCCTTCCCAAGCGGAACGTCTCGAACGGCGATTTGAGTCCTACTGAAAGCTCAATGATTTCAACGGCAGGTTTCCGGACAGACACTAAGTAACAGTGCCTTTCCCAAAATGCTTATCCCACCGTGAGAAAAAAGGTGACCGGCCTGAGCAAAAACTATTATCCTGCATCCGTTTTTTGCACCGATCTAATTTGTAAGCCATTGATCTATTTAGATATAGGCGGCCGAAAACTCCGCATCCGCCCATAGCCAATACTAAGGAGGTTGATTCACGAGGCGAGCGACTGCAGGTTGCGATTGACGTCCGCGACACTGCGAGCGTAATTACCCACCCCCGTAATCGTGAGGTTCAGGCGCCGACGGTTTTGAGGATGGTGCCAAAGGG
>NZ_JAAHTB010000078.1 GCF_010692745.1 Methylobacterium sp. BTF04 | reverse complement strand
ACTGCTCAGACCAGCGGATCATAAGCCACTTGCGGACGGGGCGGGCCATACGTTTTCCGCGCCCTTGACGCTCTGGCTGTCGATGATCGCCGCCGTCGGGCTCGCCTCGCCTCGCGTCCCGCCTTCTCCCGGCACTGCACGAACAGCGCGTGATGGATGCGCATCAACGTGCCATCGTAGTCCCACAGGTCGAAGTAACCGTAGACCGTGCTGCGCGCCGGCAGGTCCGTGGGCAGCGCCCGCCATTGGCAGCCCGTGCTCAGCACGTACATCAGGCCGTCCACCACGGCCCGCATCTCGATTGTGCGCTTGTTCCCACCCCATTTGGCCGGCGGGATCAGCGGCGCGATCAGCCCCCATTCCGCATCCGTCAGGTCGCTCGCGTAGCGCAAGGCGCTCCGGTCATAACGAGCACGGTTCTCGGTCGTCCACATCAGAAAGGGCCCTTTCAAGCCCTCGCTTGAATCACAACCTGCTCAAATCACACAATTTGTTGCCGAACAGACACTTAGAGGCTCTTCTACAGCCTGAAGCAGTCGCTTCACGGGCGGCCCTACGATCAGAAGGTCATGTCCCATTAGCGAAGCCGGCCTGCTACGTCTTGGGGGCAACCTGGGTTAGATGCCGACTGTCCGCGATGTGTATCGCAGCTTAGGCCGGTCAGGGCGCAGGCAGTCGTGCGGCCACCTCGTTCCGTCGGAGAAATGGAATCGCGAAGGATGGGTCAGAGCCCAGGAAGACGGGGGGAGCGCTGGTCCTCCGGCCAGCGGTGGACAGTACCTCGGTCAGGATACGCTTTGTTCGGTCCGAGCCACAGGCGTGATGGAGCCTGAGAAGCGAGGGGCGGCGATTTTCTCGGCCGGGACGCGGACAAGACGGACGCCCGCCTCGGTGGGCTCCGGGGCTCCGGCCTCGGCTACGTCGCGTGGAAGGAAGAACCGCATGGTTCCCCCTGAGCACTGCTCGACCGGAACCGTCATCGCGATGCGCTGACCTCTAGTTTCCACGGGCGCGGTCATCGCGATGCGGTCGCCCCGCTGGTTCGCGCCGGTGATTTAGCGAAAGAGCCGCCCGAACTCCTCACCATCCCCCTGTCCGCGCACGTCGGTCTCGACGGCGAGGCGTGGCTCGTAGGCTCGGACCTCGACGCCACGGTCGAGACGCTCGATGACCGTGTACCTGGGCTGATCGTAGAAGGTCCGCACGCCGAAGACCCCAAGGCCGGACTCGAAGAGAGCGACGAGATAGTAGAAGAACTTATCCATCGTGGTGACGCTCGGTGGCATGCGGAGACCGTAAAGCGACCCATCAAGGGCAATCGCCGCCTTGATCCGGGTCCGTTGAAACGCACGATGGCCCGACGCCGCCTCCACGTATAACGTCGGGCCGCCTGGATTATGTGTTCAGTCCCGAGGTGAGATGGGTCGGATCGTATCCGAAACGGCTTGGGGCGTCCGCACCGATGCTCGTTCCGGCTGCCTACCCGTGTACCAATCTCCGTCTGAAGTTCGATTGGTTCACCGCTCAAGCTGCCGTGATGCATTGTTAACATATAACGTCTATTCCCGCTGCAGTGACATCAGCACCAAAAGAGGGCGTTTTGGAGCAGTGGAAGCGCATAGGCCGCCCCTACCCGTGAATGAGGCCGAGCGTCTCGCGGAGTTGCGCGATCTGCGCATCCTCGACACTCCAGCCGAAGCTCACTTCGATGCCGTGTGTAAGGCCGTCGCCGCCCTATTTTCCTTGCCCATCGCCCTCGTCTCTCTCGTCGATAGCGACCGGCAATGGTTCAAGGCCAAGTGCGGGATCGATGTCGAAGGCACACCGCGTGAACTCGCGTTCTGCACCTACGCCATCCTCCGCGACGATGTCCTCGTGGTGGAGGACGCGACGGCCGATCCGCGCTTCGCCGACAATCCATTGGTGATGGGTGGACCCGGCATCCGCTTCTACGCAGGGGCGCCCCTCGTCTTGCAGTCCGGCATCCGGGTCGGAACCCTGTGCGTCATCGATACGAAACCGCGAAGCTTCTCGGACTTGCAGAAGACCCAGCTTCAAGATTTCGCTCGGATCGTCGTTGCCCACATCGAGCTACATCGTGCACGCCTCCTGCTCGAAGCGGCGCTGGAAGACCGTATACGTTCAGAAGCTCAAATCGCCGCGAGCGAGGCGCGCTACCGCGCGTTGGCGGACGGCCTGCCCCAGATGGTCTGGGTGATGGCCTGCTCGGATGGCGCAGCCATCTACACGAACGAGCGGTTCCGCAGCTACTACGGAGCCATTGGTCCGCAGCGCGAGGAGCGTATCGCCCGCAATCATCCCGCCGATGCCGAGCACATGGCGGAGGTCTGGCGGCGCGCCATCACGGACGAGCACACCTATGTGGTCGAAGGGCGCTTGCGTCGCCACGACGGCATCCACCGTTGGCACAAGTTGATCATGATCCCGGTCCGTCGGAACGAGACGGTCGTGGAATGGCTTGGCACCGCTCTCGACATCGAGGATATCGTCACCGCCCGCGACACGCTGGAGCAAACGACCGACCTGCTGCGGCTCGCGCAAGAGGCCGCCGGAGCGGGCGTCTGGCAATGGAACCTCGACGAGGACGTGGTGCGCAACTCGCCCGAGAGCGCGCGCATGCATGGACTTCCGTGCGCACCGGGTTCGACGGAATGGGTCGAGGTCAGCGTCGCGGATTGGTCGGCGAACGTCCATCCCGACGATCTGGCCCCGGTCCAGGCTGCATACGCCGCAGCGCTACGCGATGGGGAGACCTACAAGGTCGAGTTCCGCGTCCGCCAAACCGAGAGGGGCGATGCCTACCGCTGGCTGATGGGCTTCAGCCGCATCATCCGTGACGAGGCCACCGGCCGACCCCTGCGCGTCGTTGGCCTCAACCTCGACGTGACCGAGCGGCGCACGACACAGGACGCCCTCATTCACAGCGAGAGCCGCCTGCGCACCAGCGAGGAGCGCCTCGCCCTTGCCCTCGACAGCGGCACCGACGGCTTATGGGACTGGGACGTCGCCACCGGTCACGTCTGGTACTCCGACCGCGCCCTTACCCTGCTCGGCTACGCCCCAGGAGACATCAAACCCCACATCAGCGCTTGCATCGACCTCGTACATCCGGACGACCTCAAGCACACGCAAACGCGGCTCGCAGAGCATCTAAAGGGAATCACGGCCGCTTACATCTGCGAGCATCGCCTGCGGGCGAAATCAGGTGAATACACCTGGGTTCTGTCGCGCGGCAGGGTGGTGTCGCAAGATGCGCAAGGCGCATCGCTGCGCATGGTCGGCACCTACATTGATATCACCGAGCGCAAGGCATATGAGCAGAGCATCGCGTACATGGCGCGTCATGACGTGCTCACCGGCCTACCCAACCGCACCGTGTTCCACGAGCATCTGGAACACCGGCTTGCCGAGGTCAGGCGCGGCCGGGGCCAGGCGGCTCTGCTCTGCCTCGATCTCGATCGCTTCAAGTCCGTCAATGACACGCTCGGCCATCCCGCCGGCGATCAGTTACTCTGCCAGATCGCGGCACGTCTGAAGGCAACGGTACGTGAGGGAGATGTCGTCGTGCGTCTGGGTGGCGACGAGTTCGCCATCATCATCTCGCACCTCGACCATGCGCATGACGCCAGCGCGCTGGCGCAGCGCGTGATCGATGCCGTGGGTCAACCGCTCGATCTTAATGGGCACCTCGTGACGGTGGGCGTCAGTATCGGCATCGCAGTCGCATCCGCCAACGGCAACCTACCGGATGCCCTGCTCAAGAATGCGGACCTCGCGCTCTACCGGGCGAAAGCTTCGGCGCGCAACTGCTACCGCTTCTACGAGGCTGGCATGGATGCAGCCGTCGAGGCACGGATGCAGCTTGAATTCGAGATGCGCGAGGCCGTCATGTGCGGCGGCTTCGCCCTGCACTACCAGCCCGTGCTGCGTCTGGCCGACCACAGGATTGTCGGCTTCGAGGCGCTCATGCGGTGGCCTCATCCGACGCGTGGGATGATCCCTCCAAGCACCTTCATCCCTCTGGCCGAGGAGACGGGAATGATCATCCCGCTCGGCTCCTGGGCGTTACAGGAGGCATGCCGCGAGGCTGCGTCCTGGCCAAACGACTTGCGGATTGCGGTCAACGTCTCGGCCATTCAGTTCCAGCAGCCTGGACTGGAGCAGAGCGTGATGTCGGCGCTCGCCGCCTCAGGTCTCGCGCCTCATCGCCTTAAGCTGGAGATCACCGAAAGCATCCTCGTCCAGGATGCCGAGGCGGTGATCGCTTGTCTGCACCGGCTGAAAAGCGTCGGGGTTCGCATCGCGCTTGACGATTTCGGAACCGGCTACTCGTCGCTGAGCTACCTGCGCCTCTTTCCCTTCGACACGATCAAGATCGACCGGTCCTTCATCAGCGAAATCAGCGATCCCGGCGCCGCAGCCATCGTCCGTGCCGTCGTCGGCATCGCGACGCAGCTTGGCGCAACGGTGACGGCGGAAGGCGTCGAGACGGATGAACAGCTTAAGCAGGTTCACCGGGAAGGCTGCACGGACGTACAGGGCTACCTGATCAGTCGCCCGCTATCAGCGGAAAAGGCTACCGAATTTATTGGCAGCAGCAGCCTGGTGAAACAGGCGTACAACAAGCTTCGCGAAGTCGAGCAGATCGGACGGAACCAAATCTGGGCGGCATAGATGCGACCGCAACACGAACCACGCAAATGGGTTTACCCTTGCATGGCGCGATCATGCCTGGCCGCGCAACGGAGGTCAGCCCAGCGCCGGTTTTCGAGGTGAAGGTAGCTGGGATTGAACCGGCAAAATGCCTTCAGTCCATCGATATCGAGGACGGTCAAGACCCTTCTCCGGATTGTGATCAATTCCATTCTCCGCAATTCGCGGAGCACGCGGTTCACATGGACGACCGAAAGGCCCATCGTGTCGGCGATATCACCCTGCGTGAAGGGGAACGCGTAGCTGTTGTCGCTGGCCAAGCCGACCGCATCGTGACGCATCAACAACTCGCAGATGAGATGGGCGATACGCTCCGTAGACTCGCGGGCGCCAATATTGACTAGCCATTCCCGCAGCACGGCCTCGTCGACCAGCCCACACCACCAGAAGGCCCGCGTAATGCGCGGATGGCTAGCCGTGATTTTGTCAATGGACGTACGCGGTATATCGACGACCTGACATTTCGTGATCGTGCCGATGCTATGGTCCATTCGGTCGAGGATGAACACGTTTAGGTCGCAGAAGTCCCCAGGCACGAAGTACGCCACGATCTCGCGCTGGCCATCGGGCAGGACTTTATAGCGGCAGGCATAACCATCGAGAATGAGGTGGACACTCTCAGGCTCATCACCCTCCCTGATCAAATCGACCCGTGGACCGACCTTCCTGACCTTGTCCACGAGGGTATCCAAGGCGCTCCGGTCAAGGTCGGACAGCGTTTCGAAGCTCTCCAGCTTTCGCGTCAGTGCGTTCTGGATCATTTCGCGAGCGCCTGAACGATAGCGATCAATAAGTCCCTGGGCAGCATCTCGATCCATCATATGATTTATATTTTTACGAAGCGAACTTAAAACTAGATCTTATGTTGTGTTTCTGAAGGCGGTTCATCGCATACGTCTTTCTCATTCGTCTGTTTGCCCCGGAAACGGCTCAGGCGGTCCCGAGTGACACCCATCATTATCGGGACTGGATCAGGGCGCATGCTGAAGCATCGTACGGACGCAATGGAGCGGCAAAGCCTCGTTCTGGTGGTCGAGGACGACCCGCTTGTCCGGCTGGTGACCGAGGATGTCCTCACCGAGGCCGGTTTCCGGGTCATCGAGGTTCCTAACGCCGACGATGCCCTCATCGTGCTTGAGGCACGGCCCGACATACGGTTCGTCGTGACGGACGTGGAAATGCCTGGAACACTCAATGGCCTTACGCTGGCCCGCCACGTCCGGCATCGGTGGCCGCAAGTCGGCATCGTCGTATGTTCGGGGCGGGTGCGCCCGGGAGAGGGCGACCTGCCATCCGGGGTCCAATTCCTTTCCAAGCCGTTCATCCCGTCCGAACTCATCTCGACGGTACGGGACATGGACACGGACGCGACTTTTAGGCTTCCGCTGAAAGCTGCGTTCAATCCATGCCCCCTGGGCCAGCCGCGTCATGCGGCAAGTCATATACCGAGTCCGGCCGCCGGAATATCCGGGCCCTGACACGACGCATCCGCCAACCTTCACAGTGCGAGCCGGCGTTTCGCGCCGATTCGGCTCAAAATCCATGCTTACGGGAACATCGCGTTGACGCTTCGCCAAACCGAGAACTCATCCAGCGTCGCGCGCGAGGCGGCGCTTGAGGCCGAAGTCGTCCGGTTGCGAAAAGCCCTTGACGAGTCCGTGCGTCGCGCGGCTGCCGGCGCGTCCTCCTCGACCATTGAACATGAACGCGAGATCGCCGAGGCACGCGCGGAGGTGGCTCTCCAACAGACGCGGGCGGTCAGGTCGGAGCAGGCTCACGCGGACCTGGCAGGGCGTCAGGCCGTACTAGCCGCCAGCGAGGCACGCTACCGCCTCGCGGTCGAGAGTGCCACGGACTACGCCATCTTCACCACCGATCTTGCCGGCCGCATCACGGGTTGGAATTCCGGCGCGCAGAACCTGCTTGGATGGACCGAAGACGAGGTCGTCGGACAACCAGCAAACATCATCTTCACTCCGGAGGACGACCGGCATGCCGTCCCCGAGGAGGAGATGAGGCTCTCCGTCGAGGATGGAAGGGCAAACGACAACCGCTGGCATCTGCGCAAGGACGGCACTCGGTTCTGGGCCAACGGACTGATGATGCCCATGCGCGATGACGAGGGGGGGCTTGCGGGTTTCCTGAAGATCCTGAGGGACCTGACCGAGGCCCGCCGTGCGAGCGAGCACCGTGAGCTCCTCATCAACGAATTGAACCATCGGGTGAAGAACACCCTGGCGACGGTACAGGCGTTCACGACCCAGTCGCTTCGCACGGCCGCGTCCCTGCCGGAAGCGCGCGAGGCCATCACCGCCCGCCTGATCGCCCTGGCCAAGGCACACGACGTGCTGACCGCCGAGTGCTGGGAGGGCGCCGACCTTGCCCAGATCGTCGCCGATGCCCTCCGCGTTCATGCCGGTGACGGGACCCGGTGCAGCTGGCGGGGCAATCCCGTCAGGGTCACCCCGCGCGTCGCCCTGGCCCTGGCGATGATGCTGCACGAACTCGCGACGAACGCGCTCAAGTACGGGTCGCTCTCGAATGCTACCGGTACCGTGGACGTGTCATGGGCGCTCTCCTACATGGATGGTCCAAAATCGGACGCCAGGCTGAGGCTTGGCCTGAGGTGGGAGGAACGTGGCGGTCCACAGGTGACGCCACCATCGCGAAAAGGCTTCGGCTCCCGGATGATCGAAAGGGGGCTGGCGGCGGAATTGAACGGCGAGGTGGATATGCGGTACGAGCCGGCCGGTGTCGTCTGCACCCTCGACATGCCTCTGGATATGGCTTGATCCCGATACGTCCGGTAACGGTGGGCCGCTCTCCCTGACGGGTGGCCATCATTCCTTGTCGTTCCATTCCTCACCGTTCTTGCCGGATTGGGCGGATCAGGCACAGCAGGGTCGAGCCCGTACGAGGACGAGGCCGTTGTCTCACCTGGCCAGGAATGCCTTGTTCATCGTGAGGATGACGATGGCGCCGGCCTCGTCCCAGGTGCGGGAGACCGAACCATCCAACTGGTGCGTCGTGGCGCGGTCCGGCACCCTGCTGCCGTACCCACCGGGACCGGTCGATGGCACGACGGGCGGCCCACCCCGCTCTGTCCAGGCCATGGCTAGGTTTTCGCCATGGTCAGAGCCCGACACGTCGAGCGTGCCGCTGGGTGCCGATAGGGCACCGTACTTCAGGGAGTTGGTCGCCAACTCGTGCACGACGAGGGCCAAGGTCGTCGCAGCTGCCTCGCCCACCCGCAGCGCAACTACATCCGCGATGTCGGGCGTCTGGCGACGTTCCTGCGGCGCTC
>NZ_JAAHTB010000077.1 GCF_010692745.1 Methylobacterium sp. BTF04 | reverse complement strand
CATAACCGCCGCAGGATACGACGCTTATGACCCAACCTGAACGGCAACAGCTCTAGACAGTCTTCTTAAACGCTGTCGGGGCGTTGGGTGTCGTTGTCGGCGCGGCCTTGGATGGGTGCCTCTTGATCGGCGGCCCGGCGAGCGCGTACCTCCGGATGTCGGCCATCTCCACAACGTTGAAGATCGGCGCGGCGGCGAGGTCGCGATCCTCCGTGTCGCTCGTGGCCTGCCCCCTGACGTAGCGCCCTGCCGACCGCCTGGCGGCCTCGTCCCTACGTTCGTCGGCCGCCTTGCGGTCGCGGACATAGATTGCCCACAGGTTCCGGATGCCCTCGACTACGGGACCCGGCTTGCCGTTCATGATGCCGACCAACGGCGAGCGGGCGAGGATTGCGATGTAGTGCGAGTAGTCGTCTTCGATCGGCACCTGCTCGCGGCTCAATTTCATGAGCGCCCCAAGGTTCGCGCAGTACATTCCCAAGACCGCCCTATCGCCCTCGGCCAGCCGCGGGTAGTCCTCGGCGAACCGGTCGTGGATCCGGCCGATGGTCGTGGTCGCATGCAGGAACGGGAAATCGAACGCGAGGCCGAGGTCCTTCCACAGACGGTTGGCCTCGGCCTTGGCCTCGGGCGTCGCCTGGATCTCGCGGGCGATCCTGTCCCGCTCCGAGATCTTGTCCTCCAGGGAGCGCACCTGAACCCCCGGGGGGGCTTCCACGGTGATAGGCGCCTCGACAACGCGGACGCTCTTGCCGGCCTTGCGTCGCCTCGGGATGGCAGGGGCCGCATCGCCCTCCCTGCGCGCGCCGGCGAGGGCGACACGCCGCTCGTTCGACCGCTCCTTCTCGTAGGCACGCCAGCGATGCCGGCGAGCCATGTCGGCCGCAGCGACATCGCGGAACCGGTTTTCCATCGCAGGGACGAGATCCGGATTCTGGACCTCGTCCATCGCCCAAGCCCAGAAAGCCCTGTCCGGGCCCTTGCTCTCGATCGACGCCAGCAGTGAGGCCCCGCGGTGCGCTCGATCGGTCATCCCGGGCGTCACCGCCTCGCCGGTCACGGCCTCGTGCAGGGCCACCAGCCACAGCCTGTGCAGCGTGTGGATCTCGGAGTTCAGCAGCGGCTTCGGCTTGGTGCCGGCGGGGCCCGCCCTCAGGATCCGGCTGGTCAGGGCGGATCCCAGCTTGACCAGCGTCGAGGCCTTCACGCGGTACGCCGGGACATCGGGATGGGCGTGCAGAAACTCGAAATCGCCCTTGTCGATGAGACGCACCGCGGCGGTCTCCATGCGGGTCGGGGGCAGCATCCGGACGCGCAGGGAGAAGCCTTTCACGGCTCGCCCGACCTTATCCTCGTCGAGGGTCACTGCGAACGTGGTGACGTGCTCGGCCATCTCCGCCAGCGCCGGCTCCAGATGGCGCAGGCGCATTTGCCCGACATGGAGGTCGCCCGGGATTCCGAAGACCGCGGCGAGCTGCGCGGGCGTCATGTCGATCGCGTACGGCTCAGCCCCCGGCGCGAACTTCAACCAGGCCTTCGCGACGTGGCCGAGCACGTGCCGGTAGAGCATCGACGACGCCCTGCGCTTGAACCGGGCCATGGTCGCCAGATCGAGGTGGGCATACCGTTCGGTGCCCTGGAGCAGCGGCTGGACCCATGCCGGCAGGCGATACTGGAACACCCCCTTGCGCTTGAGGTCGTAATCGGTGCCGAACAGCCGGAACAGGGATAGCGCGAGCTCCGTCACGTCGACGCGGCGACCTCCGACTTCCAGCATGGCCAGCACGCTGCGTACCTCGCACGTGCGCAACGCACCGAGTTCCTGTCTGCCGGGATCCGCGTTCAGGCCCATCGTGACGAGGAATTCGAAGACCGCCACGTCCCGCGCCGTGACGTCGGGGATGTGGACGACGGTCGTGTCGAACAGCCATGATGCGGGGCGCGGGGCCTCGGGCGCCACCTCCGCGAACGCAACGCCGGAGCCCAAGGCAACGGCGAGGTCACCTCGGACGAGCGGTACGAACGGCTTGAGCCGGAGCTTCTTCATCTCGCCGTCTCCAACCGATCCCCCGCTGCGAATTCCTGCAACGACATTTGCGGATTCCTGCAACGAGGAACGGTAACACGACTCGATGCAAGGACAAGGGCTTAGCGCCCAAAAGCGGCGGCGGCGTCGATCGCCAATACTAATATAGGACGACGTGTCCCCAGCGACCGGCACGGTGCCTCGCCGGGACGGTCACGGGGTCGATCGAACGGGGCGAAGCACCGCCACACGCCCATCGAGGACGGTCCAACGTCTTCGCCTATTAGTATTAGGAAACGCGAAATCGGCCCTTCCAGCGTCGTGAAACGAGATTTCGTCAAAGATTTCAACGATGCAGCGTCCGCCCTTGAGCCTATTCGTCGTTGCAGGAATCCGCAGAATTTGGGGGGCATGGCGAATAGTGGGAGGCGGTTTGTGACTTTCGGACCCTTCCCTGATGATCGACCGTCCCTTCATGGAGCCGATCGATGTTCCCCTCCGTCGCCGCCGTTGAGCCCGATACCGCCGACCTAGACATCGCCGCGATCCTCGACCTCGTCGGCGAGGACATGCCGCGGCCCGTTGTGGCCACCGAACATCCGAATACCAAGGCGGCACGCGAGACGCGCGATGCCGCCGCCAGGACGCGGGAGTGGCGGCAGAGGCAGCGCGAGGCCGCCGACGTGAACGCGGCCATCGCCGACGCGCTGGTCACCGCCGACTGGCGGCATCGCGAGGCCGAACGTCTCGCCGGGCGCCATAAGGTCGTCGTGCCCGTTGACCTCGGTGCGGTGACGGTCTTGGCGCGAGAGTCCCTCCGCAGGCAGGGCTACAACGCCATCAAGACCCGCGACCTGCTCGTCGCACGTCTCAGCCCCACACGTCCGCGCACCACTCTCTAGGCCCTTTCCCAGGGTTGTCCGTTGCAGACCCGCACGGCCCCCTACAGGGACCATGCGCATCGCCGTCTCATCTCTCATCGCCCTACCGGCCGCCATCAGTGAATGGCAGCCGGATGCGGTCGTCTCGCTCTACTCCCCACGGCGGCCGCTGGCACTAGCCTGGATGGGGCCGCTGCTCTCGCTGCCGATGGTCGATGTCGTGACCTCGCCGCCGGTGAGGCCGACGAGCCGGCCAGTAGCACCTCACTTGGCCCGTCCCGTCCGGGGGCACGTGCTGACCCTCGCGGCCTTCATGAAGCGCCACCTGCCCAACCCAGGCGGGCGCAGGGCCAAGGACGGTCCCGAGCCGAAGCTGCTGATCCACTGCACGGCGGGTCTTGGGCGGTTCCCGGCCATGGCCATCGTCGCGGCCATCATCGACGGCCAAGAGCCCGCTGAGGCCTGCGCCATGGTCGCCGGCGCTGCCCCAGCGGCGAGCCCGAACCGGCTGCTCCTGCGCCATTGCAAGGGCGTCTACGGCGTGTCCATCGTCCCGCATGCCGAGCGATCCTTTACGTATCGACGCGGGACTGCCGGTGCCCAAGGCAAGGCAACCGGATGGGCCGAGCTCGGAACCTGTTCGCCCCCCTTTCGCGGGTCCTCAATTGGAGGGCCATTCCTTACCATGCACGGAATTTTTTGTGTGCGTAGCGGATAGGGTTTTCCAGGGTACGCACCTCGCCCGAGCCCCGGCTGGGGGTCCGCACCCGTCCGCACGGGGCCTGCTCCCATAAAGGTTGAGCTCGGCCTGTCCCGTCGCGCCTATGCGATCCACCGCGGCTCCGACGACAAGTCGGTCCGAAAAACGATCGGCCCCGCGACGGCCCACGGCCACAACTGGGTCGCAGTGCTGTCCATCCTGATGAACCACCTGCCCACCCGTACGCTGATCCTTTCCCCGATGGGGAAGATGTTCTTCAACATCCTCGCGACCTTACCCGAGTTCGAGAGCGACCTGTTTCGTCTGCGCACCCGTGAGGGCATGGCGATGGCGAGATCCCGTGGGAAGCTGCGCGGCAAAAAGCCCAAGCTCTCCGACAAGCAGCAGAGGGAGCTGCGATGGATGCACGACACCGGCGAATACGCGATCGGGGACCTGGCCGAGGTCTTCCCCGTCTCCCGGCCGACGGTCCACGGGACGATCGCCCGCCAGCAGATCGCCACCGGCCGACCGGTTTCCAATGCCCCCTAGCCCCGTCCCGGTTGTGGTCCCGTCCCGCTTCGGGCCTTACTGTATCCGCATCGTAGGTTGTCCGCGTAGCCGGGCTCCCCTCCCGGACCAGGATCGTGACCAGCCTCGCCATTCGCCTCAAGGAACTCAACGACGATCGGCTGGAGGAGTTCATCGAGCTCTTCGCCGACCGTATCGGAGAGGCGTACGTGGCCATCCATCGAATGGGGCAGGCCAACGACAAGGGGCGCGACGTCGTCGGCTTCCTGACCGACGCGAAGCACGAGGGGCCGTGGCACCTCTACCAATGCAAGCGGAAGACCTATGGCAGCGCCCTCGGCTCGGGGGAGGCGCTCGTCGAGCTCGGAAAAGTCTTCCACCACCACGCCGGGGGCGGCGCCTACCTGACTCTGCCCACGCGGTATGTCTACGTTGCCCCCCGCGGCATTACGGGTCCCCTGCGCGACCTGATCCTCAATCCATCGACGCTGAAAGCCGAACTCCTGGCAAAGTGGGATACTCACTGCAAGACCGGCATCACGGCGCGGGGCGGCGAACCGACCCCGCTGACGCCAAGGCTCAGGTCCCTCATCGAGGCCTACGACTTCGGGCAGGTCTCCTACCTCTCCGCGACCGACATCGTGAAGCATCCCGCCGCGGGACCCGCCCTCGGCCGCGTGCTGAAGGTACCACCGGGCGAAGCCCCGGCAGGCGAGGCGCCCGCCGCCCTGCAAGCCGAGGAGATCGAGTACCTCGACCAGCTCCGCAGGGTCTACGGCTATGCGCGGGGCACCGCGTTCACGACGGTCGACGCGATCCTCGCCGACGACGAGTACGGCCCCGACCTCGGCGAGCATCGTACGCGGTTCTTCGAGGCCTCCGTCTTCAAGCGGTTCCACCGGGACAACACCGATGCCCTCGCGCTCGCGGCTTTCCAGAAGGACGTCTACCTTGGCGTGATCGGCATCCATCGGCGGGGACATGCGACCGGGTTCGACCGACTCTGCGCCGTGATGGACCACGCCTCGATCATGGCGACCGCCATCGGGGGAACGCTCGTCCGGGTACCGGTCCGGCAGGGGGTGTGCCATCACCTCGCGAACGAGGGAACGATGAAGTGGATGCCATGAGCCTCGACACCTTCGGCCGGCTCTACAACTCGCCCCTGGAGGCGGGCATCCGTGCGGTGATCGTGCTTGAGCACCTGCGTCCGGTGACGGCCGACCTTCCCGAGATGGTCCTGTTCGACCATGTCGTCGTCCACACCCAGGATCATGGCGGGCCCCCAAGCCTCCACACCGAGCTTCCCGCCCGGAAGGGGGAACTGCTTGTCAGGCGACGGCTGGTCGAGCGGAGCCTCCAGCTGATGCAGGGCTGTCACCTTGTCGTCGAGGCCCACGATGCGGACGGGATTTCCTATCGGGCCACCGACGAGGCCGCGGCCTACATTGAACTGCTCGAAACACCCTACTCGGAGCACCTGAAGCTCTGTGCGTCCTGGATCCGCGACGAGGTCGGACGGCATACGAAGGCCGGCTTCAAGGAGCGCCTGCGCCAGCGGATCGGTGAGTGGACCGACGCGTTCGGCGTGACCGAGAGCCCGGTGCGGCAGGCCTGAACATGCCCGCGCCCCGTTTCCACCTCCGCAGGCTGGCCTTCACCGGTCCAGACGTCCCCGTCTCGGGCCTCGACTTCGTGGACGGCATCAACCTGGTGTGGGGTGCCTCCAACGGCGGCAAGTCGTTCATCCTCGCGGCCCTCGACTTCATGATGGGCGGTAAATCGCCCCTGCCCGAAATCAAGATGCTCCGGGGTTACGAGCGCGTCTGGCTGTGCCTCGACCTGCCCGGGGCCGGCCGTGTCACGCTCGCCCGGGCGGTGGCCGGCGGGAACTTCCAACTCTACGAGGGCGAAGTGGACCCGCTGTCACCGGGAGGGCCCGGCCAGGCTCTCTCGGCGGACCACAAGGCGAAGCGCCCCAACGTGTCGGGGCTCCTCCTCGGCGAACTCGGCATCGGGCACCATCAGATCGACCGGACGCTGAACGGCGACAAGGCTACGTTCACGTTCCGCCATGTCGCGCCCTACGTCCTCACGGACTAGACGAGCATGATGGCTCCCTGGAGCCCGACCCAGATCGATCCGCGTGCGACCGAGACCTTCAACAAGAACGTCTTCAAGTTCCTCCTGACTGGGATCGATGGCTCGACCACCGTGGTCACGGAAAGCCCCGAAACACAAAAAACGGGGAACGCAGGCAAGCTGGAGCTGATCGGGGAACTCCTCGCAGCGGCGCAGGAGGAACTTCGGCAAAACTGGCCGGACGGCGCCGGGTTGGCGGATCAGGAAGACCGCCTAGACGAGGCCATGGAATCCGTCGGGGACGAAGCCGCCGAACGGCAGACACGGTTGGACGACCTTCGGGCCGACCGCCGGGCCACCCTCGAAAAGCTTGCCTCCCAGGAGGATGGCCGCTCGGAAATCGTGCTGACGCTCGGACGCTTCGACCTCCTCGCCGCGTTGTACGAGAACGACGTCGCTCGCCTCGACTCACTGGCGGAAGGCGGGGCGGCCTTGCTGGCCGGTGCGCGCCGCCCATGCCCGCATTGTGGCGCGGACCCGGAGCATCAGCGCCACAGCCACGGCATGGGCGAGATCGAGCAGACCCATGCCGCCGTCGAGGCCGAGGTCCGGAAGATCCGCTTGGAGCAGGCCGACCTCAAGCGGACCATCGTCGCACTCCTCGGCAAGCGGGACGACCTCGACGGCTCCATCATGGCACTGACCCGCGAGATCGAGGGGATAGAGGCCTCGATCCGGTCAGAGCTACCGCTGGAAAGCTCGATCCGGGCGAACTACGAGTGCCTGGATCAGGCAAGGGAGCACGTGCGTCGCGGCCTGTCGGTCATGCGTCGGATCGAGGATCTGGAGGCGCGCAAGCGCGAGATCGCGGCGTTCAAGCCGACCAGCCTGCCTCGCGGGAGCGTCGTAGCGGGTGTCAGCGGGTCGATCGGCGACGAGTTCGCCCAGGACGTCCAGGCCATCCTGCATGCCTGGCGATATCCGGGACCACCGCGGGTATCCTTCGACACCAAGACCCATGACATCACGCTGAACGGCGACAGCCGCCGGGGGAACGGCAAGGGCGTCCGCGCCTTGATGCACAGCGCGTTCAAGATCGGCGTGTTCGTCTTCTGCCGCCGTCACGGCCTGCCGCACCCCGGCATCATAGCGCTCGACAGCCCGCTTCTGAGCTACCGCGACGGCCATAAGTCGAGGCATGGGCCCTTTGGACGCGGACGAGGAGCTCGTCGGCCATACCAGGCTCAAGCACCATTTCTACGAGTACCTGCTCCGGACCAGCGGTGACGTTCAGTACGTCATCATCGAGAACGACGCGCCGCCCATCGACCTCGGCCCCAGCGCGAGGATAACGATATTCGCAGGCGAGGATGGCGAAGGCGATAGGTTGGGCTTCTTCCCGAGCTGACCTCCGATGCCTGCCGCCGCCATCGCGATGATGGGCGATCCTGCCCCTTCATGTGGGGGATCGTGTTCATGGAGTCGTTCTCCGGCCGGGATCGCGTATCCCCCGCATGCGAGCAACAAGGCGACCAGGCCTACGACGCCATCACGCGGTGGCTCTAGATCCCGTCTGCACTCAACGCTTCACGAACCCTATGTCGACGGTGACGGCCTTCAAGCGCTCCGGCTCGCCCTCCTTCCGCTCGGAATAGCGGTCGACGAGATGGTCGGAGCGCTCGCGGGTCAGGAGCGTGAACTTGAACAGTTCCTCGCAGACGTCGACCACCCGATCGTAGAGCATGGCGCCCCCCAAGGACGACCGACAGGCCGCCACCGCGGGAGCGACCCCATGATCGCACGCCTCATCGGCTGGTCTGCCCGGAACCTAGTGCTCGTGCTGATCGGAACGGTGTTCGCCGTCGCGGCCGGGGTGATGTCGCTGCGCACCCTGCCGCTCGACGCCATCCCCGACCTCTCGGACGTGCAGGCCATCGTCTACACGGAGTACCCGGGCCAGGCTCCGCAGGTCGTGGAGGATCAGGTCACCTACCCGCTGACTACCGCGATGCTGACGGTGCCGAAGGCGAAGGTCGTGCGCGGCTTCTCGTTCTTCGGCGTGTCGTTCGTCTACGTAATCTTCGAGGACGGCACCGACCCGTACTGGGGCCGCTCGCGCGTGCTGGAGTACCTCAACGCCGCCAGCAGCAAGCTTCCAGCCGGCGTGACGCCGACGCTCGGACCCGACGCGACGGGCGTCGGCTGGGTCTACCAGTACGTGGTCGTCGCGAAGGAGCGGACGCTGGCCGAGCTTCGCTCGCTCCAGGATTGGGTCGTGCGCTTCGGTGCCTCGCGGGCCGAAGGTGTGGCCGAGGTCGCCAGCGTTGGCGGCTTCGTCAAGCAGTACAACGTCGTGGTCGACCCGAACCGCCTTCGCGCCCAGGGCATCTCCTTGGGCAAGCTTCGGGATGCGATCCGGTCGAGCAACGCCGACGTCGGCGGCCGCACGGTCGAGCTCTCCGAGTTCGAATTCATGGTGCGCGGGCGCGGCTACATCCGCAGCATCGCCGACATCGAGAACATCGTCCTGAAGACCTCGGCCGGCGCACCCTTGCGGGTCCGGGACGTGGCCCGCGTCGAGCTCGGCCCCGACGAACGCCGCGGCCTCACCGAGATGAACGGCGAGGGCGAGGTCGCCGGCGGGATCGTCCTTCAGCGGTTCGGTGCGAACGCGCTGAACGTCATCAAGGGCGCGAAAGCGAAGCTTGCGGAGGTGGCGAAGAGCCTGCCCGCGGGCACCGAGATCCTGCCGGTCTACGACCGCTCGCAACTCATCGATTCCGCCATCGAGACCCTGCGCGGGACGCTGGTCGAGGAGAGCGTCGTCGTCTCCCTCGTCTGCATCGTCTTCCTGCTGCACGTGAGGAGCGCGTTGGTCGCGATCCTGATGCTGCCGGTCGGCATCTTGATGGCGATCGCCGGCATGCGGGCGTTGGGGCTTGGTGCCAACATCATGAGCCTGGGCGGCATCGCCATCGCGGTCGGCGCCATGATCGACGCCGCCATCGTGATGAT
>NZ_JAAHTB010000076.1 GCF_010692745.1 Methylobacterium sp. BTF04 | reverse complement strand
TTCGAGAAACGCAGCGCTACCCAAACCGCTCTCCACTAAACCGAAGCAAGTCCAAACTGGATCCAGGTGGAGATCAGTGGCGGGACGAGTTTGTGCAGGCCAAGAGCGGGAATGTGGCCGCCCATCTCCAGGATGAACACTGGAGTGGCCAAGACCAGGCCGATCCAGAACCTGCGGCTCATATCCGCGAGTTCGAGGTTTGGACCGCTATCGGCGGTGATCGTTTCAGGCTCAAGGGCCATGCCGCAGATCGGGCAGGGCCCTGGCGCATTGCGCCGGATCTGGTGGTGCATTGGGCAGGTGTAAATCGTCCCCGCGGGCGCGGCCTCGGCGGCTTGCGGCTTCAGATAGCGCTCCGGATCGGCCTTGAACTTGCCAAGGCATGCCGCCGAGCAGAAGTGAAACGCAGCCCCGCCGTGCTCCGCATTTTGCGTGGTCTTCGCCGGATCGACGGTCATCCCGCACACAGGATCTTTGACGCTGGAGGCTGGGGCAGGCGGCGATATGTCAGTTTGAGCCTGTTCGGCCATGAGATCCTCCATCGGATGAGCGCGTTCGCTCGCCGGGGGCGTTGGGTCGCGCGCTTCAAACGTCGGCAGGCTCGCCGACACGGCCGAGGCAAAGCGAGGCTAGGACGCTGCCTCCCAACTAGCTGATCAAGGCTCTCCCTGGCAGCGCCGGAAACTACGCAGAAGCGACTCCTGCTAAGCGGGTCTATGTCGATTGTCCCAAGATCACTGAGTAGTAACGGGGAACCTGAGCCGGGGGTCCAGCGCCGGAATTCGGCGGCGAAACTAGGCGAAGAGGTCCGGGTCGCGAAGCCGCAACGTCGTGACCAGCAGGAAGAGCTTGGAGTCCACGATCCGGCCGGCCTCGGCCTCGCCCGCCAGCTCGAGCAGCGGGCGCTCCATCACCAAAATCTCCTCGTGTTCCACCGCGCGACCGCCGCCGGGCGATACCCGGTCGGATTCACAATAGGGCGCCACGAACAGGGAGACGCGCTCGGTCGAGGTACCGGGGACGACCACAGGCGGCCCACCGTCTGCAGGTTCTCAAGGCGCACGCCGAGTTCCAACGCTTCGCGCCGCATCGCGATTGCCGGGGATTCACCCGGATTGATCATCCCGGCCCAGGCTTCTTCGATAACGCCGCTCTCAACATCACCCTCGACACTCGAGCCGCCGGGCATCTTGAAGTTCAGACGGTCGACCTTCAGGTACCCGTCGTAGGCGGTCGTCTTTTCCTGGAATTCCATGCCCTCGTCAGTCACAGTCATGCATGATCCGGACTGCGCCAGGGGCAACGCCGAGACTGGATGCCAATCGCCTGGCCGCACCCACATTCCATGGCGCGCCGCCAAAGAGATCGATGAACTCGGTTTCTTTGAACGCCTTCTCGCCTGAAAAGCAGCCGTAGCGGCTCCTTGGCGGCGAGCCGAGCGCCATCCCACAGCCAGCTCGTCGCGCAAGGGTTGTCCATTCGCGCGTCAGGCGGGGACAGCCTCTTTAGCGGGAGCCGCACTCTTCTCGGCAGCGCTGCCCGTGAAATCCAGGACGACGCGAGAGGGCACGTCGCCACGTTCCAGCCGTTCGAAGATCGTGTTGATCGCGGAGAGCGGCTGCAGTTCGATATCGGCCTTGACCTTGCCTTCGGCCGCGAACTGCAGGCACTCGGCCATGTCCTTGCGTGTGCCGACGAACGACCCGCGCACGGTAATGCAATTGGCGACCACATCGAACAGCGGCAGCGGGAATTCGCCCGGCGGAAGGCCGACCAGAACGCAAGTGCCGAGCTTGCGGGTCATGTCCACGCCCTGCTTGAACGCCGGCAGCGACGGCGCGGTGATCAGTACCCCGTGGGCGCCGCCACCGGTTTCGTTCTTCAGCAGCGCCGCCGGATCACCGGATTTGGCGTTGATCACCAGGTCCGCGCCCAGCCGCCTAGCGTGTTCCAGCTTGCCATCGTCTATGTCGACCGCACAGACCTGAAGGCCCATGACCTTGGCGTATTGGATCGCCAGATGCCCCAAGCCGCCACACCCGGAGATGGCGATCCATTCCCCAGGCCTGGCCTGCGTTTCCTTAATCCCCTTGTAGGTGGTGATCCCGGCGCAGATCAGCGGCGCGGCCTCCTTGGAGCCGAGATCCTTTGGAATGTGGGCGACGTAGTTTGGGTCTGCGAGGAGGTATTCCGCAAACCCCCCGTTCTGCGTGTAGCCGCCAAATTGCGCTTCGCCGCAGACTGTCTCCCACGCCTGCAGACAATATTCGCAATGGCCGCAGGCCGAATAGAGCCAAGGCACCCCGACGCGGTCGCCCTCCTTGACCAAGCTCACGCCGGCGCCGAGCGCCACGACGATGCCGATCGCCTCATGGCCGGGGATGAAGGGCAGCGTCGGTTTTAGAGGCCAGTCGCCGTTGCGTGCGTGCAGATCGGTATGGCAGACGCCGCAGGCCTCGGTCTTGACCAGGATCTGGCCGGGTCCTGGCGTAGGGATATCCCACTCCTGGAATTCCAGCGGCTTGGCGAACGCGGTGACGACGGCGGCCTGCATTTTTCCGGCCATGGGAGTTTCCTTTGCTGGGGTTCGGGCGCGGGGTTGGAGGTTGAGCATCCAGCCCTCAGAGAGGCGACGTAGTGGCTGTGGTAGAGCTTCCCGGAGGTAGGAGTCGGTAGCGGAATAGCGGAGGCCCCGGGCGATATGCTCAACCGGCTTGCGGGGCGGGCCATCAGGCCGCTGCCGCGCCCAGACCGCGAACGGCCTCGATCATCTTGATCAGCACAGCTTGGGCGTCGCCAAAGACCATGTTGCAGTTGGGCTCGTAGAACAGGGCGTTGACGATGCCGGAGTAGCCTTTGCCCTGGCCGCGCTTGATCACGTAAACTTGCTTGGCCTTATCGGCGTTCAGTATCGGCATGCCGAAGATGGGCGAGGCCTTGTCGCTGCGCGCCGCCGGGTTGACGACATCGTTGGCCCCGATGACCAGGACGACATCGGTCGTGGCGAAGTCGGCGTTGATGTCATCCAGCTGGAAGATCAGGTCGTAGGGCACGCCGGCCTCGGCCAGCAGCACATCCATCTGCCCGGGCATGCGTCCGGCCACGGGGTGTATGGCGAAGCGGACCTGGACCTTGGCCGCCAGAAGCAGTTTGACGAACTCGTAAAGCTTCTGCTGCCCTTGGGCGGCGGCCAGGCCGTAACCCGGCACGATGATGACGCTGGAAGCGTAGCGCATCTTGATTCCGGCGTCGGACGCCTCCACCGGGCGCTCAGTACCCTTGATGGCGCCGTGGTGGGCCTTGGTCTTGGCGTCGCCAAAGTTGGAGAACAGCACGTTGGCCACTGAGCGGTTCATGGCCTTGGCCATCAAGAGGGTCAGCAGGAGGCCTGCCGCGCCGACGACCATGCCGGCGATCATCAGGGCGGGGTTGCCCAATACGAAGCCCTCGAGACCTACGGCAAGGCCCGTGAAGGCGTTGTAGATCGAGATCACGACAGGCATGTCCGCCCCGCCGATCGGCAGCGTCATCAGGACGCCGAACACCAGGGCGAGGCCGAAGAAGATGTAGGTCCAGGACGCCAAGGGCATGATCGGATCGACGCGGCTGAGCGATGCAACGACGATCCAGCCCCCAACCGCGACCGTGGCGAGGAAGAACAGTCCGTTGAGAAGCTGCTGGCCCTTGATCCGAAGCGGCTTTTTAAGCACGCCCTGGAGTTTGGCCCACGCGATTACCGAGCCAGACATCGACACCGCGCCGATCAGGGCTCCGAGCAAGGTGACGACCAGCTGGGTTGTCCCATGGGTCTTGCCGCCGAACAGTTCCACTGCGGCGATGCCGCCGGCCGCGCCGCCGCCCATGCCGTTATAAATGGCGACCATCTGCGGCATGGCGGTCATGGCAACCTTGCGCCCGACCAACCAAGCGCCGACGCCGCCGACGGCCAGCGCGACGATCGCCAGCGTCAGATTGACCATGAGATGCGGCTTGGCCGCCGCATCGGCGCTGAACACATAGAGGAAGCTCGCCGCCACAGCGGCGACCATGCCGATGCCCGCCACGCGGATACCCGACGACGCGGTGGCCGGCGACGACATCCGCTTCAGACCGAACAGGAAGAGGAAGGCGGCGGCGAGGTCGGCTGCGCCGATCGTGAGTTGGGCAATCAGGGTGAGCATGACGATGGCCTCAACCGTGCTTCTTGATGTGATGGACCTTGGCGGAGTGGTGTGAATTGGCCTTCGCCCCGCTGGTCTTGAACATCGCCAGCATGCGGTCTGTGACCGCGTAGCCGCCGGCGGCGTTGCCTGCGCCCAACAGGACGGCGAAGAAGCCGATGACCTGCTCCAGAACGGTGGAGGCGTTGAGCAAGGCGAACAGGCCGCCGACCACCACGATGCCGTGGACGAAGTTGGAGCCCGACATCAACGGCGTGTGCAGGATCGCCGGCACGTTGCCGATGATCACCCAGCCGGCGAAGGCGGCCAGCATGAAGATGTAGAGGGCGACAAAGCCGGTGATCGTGATGTCGAAGGTCATGAGAATCTCCAGATCCGGCTCAGGCCGCAGCCGCGCGGGACTTGGCGGATTTGGGCGGATGATCGGCGTCGGGTTGGGCGGCGTCGCTCAGCTTGCCGTCGTGGGTAAGACAGGTCTTGGCGAGGACCTCGTCGGACCAGTCGATGGTGATGATGTTGTCTTTCATCATCAGAGCCAGCAGGTTGTACTGGTTCTTGGCGTAGAGGGTGCTGGCATCGGCCCCCAGCAGCGAGGGGACATTGAGCGGGGCGACTAGGGTAACGCCGCCGACCTGTATGGTTTCGCCGGGCTGCGTGTCCTCGCAATTTCCGCCGCCCTCGGCGGAGAGATCGACAATCACCGCGCCAGGCTTCATGCCCGACACCTGCTGCTTGCTGATCAGCTTGGGCGAAGCCTTGCCGGGAATGGCCGCCGTCGTGATGATCAGGTCAGACGCCTGGATATGCTTCGTCAGCGCGGCATCGACCTTGGCCTTTTCCTCGGGGGTGAGCGCCCGCGCGTAGCCGCCCTTGCCGGTTGCATCCACCCCCGTATCGACAAAGGTCGCGCCGAGCGAAAGGGCCTGTTCCTTGGTTTCCGGTCGAACATCATAACCCTCGACCACAGCGCCAAGCCGCTGAGCGGTGGCGATCGCTTCCAGTCCGGCGACGCCCAGGCCCATCACCAGCACCTTGGCCGGACCGATCACGCCGGCGGCCGAGGTGATCTTGGGCAGCACCGTGTCCATATGGGTCATGCCGAGTGCGACGGCGTAGTAGCCCGCTAGGGCCGATTGGCTGGAAAGCGCGTCCATGGCCTGAGCCCGCGAGATGCGCGGAATCCGCTCCATGGCGAAGCAGGTGATCTTGCGCGCCAGCAGGCGTTTGACCAGTTCGGGCTCGTTGGCCGCATAAACGAAGCAGATCAGGATCGCGCCCGATTTCATGGCGTCGACCACGGCGAGAGAGGGCGGCTGCACCGCCAGGACGACATCGGCATCGGTGACTAGCGCCCGCCGGTCATCCATGAACACGACATCCTTAAAGGCGTCGTCGCTCAGTTTGACGGCGTCGCCGGCCCCCGATTGCATATGCAGTTTGGCGCCTAGCTTGGTCAGCTTCGCCACGTCGGAGGGCACCAGGGCGACACGCCGCTCGTGCGGCTGGGTCTCTTTCAGGACGGCGACATTGACGTACATTGGGTGGTCCTTGCGATATCCCTGAGACATGGAGTCAGCGTCGGACGTGACCCGGTGGGCAATCCACCGGGTCACGTGCTGGAAGCCGGATGGCCAGTGGCTACTTCGGCGCTTCGGCCTTCAGAGTGCGGACCAGCTTCTTGTTGACGAACTCCTGGATGCCCATGTCGCCGAGCTCCCGGCCGTAGCCGGAGTTCTTGATGCCGCCAAAGGGCAGTTCGGCGTCGGACCAATCGATGTTGTTGATGAACATCATGCCGGTCTCGACACGGCTGGCGACGCGCTTGCCGCGGGCGACATCCTCGGTCCAGACCGAGCCACCCAGGCCAAAGTCGGAGTCATTGGCTAGGGCGATGGCCGCGTCCTCGTCCTTGACCCGATAGAACGACACCACCGGACCGAAGAACTCGTCCCGAAACGCCGGATTGCCCGGCTTGATGTCGGTCAGGATGGTCGGCTGCATATAGGAGCCAGGGCGATCGACGCGCTTTCCACCCATGACCAGTTTCGCGCCCTTGGCGACGGCGTCGTCCACCTGCTTCAGAAGCTGGACAAGGGCAGATTCGCTCGAGAGCGGGCCGAGCGTGGTCTTTTCATCCATCGGATCGCCGGCCTTGAGCGCCGAGAGCGCTGCCTGGAATTTCTCCAGGAACTTGTCGGCCAGGCTTTCGACGACGATGAAGCGCTTGGCGGCGCAGCAGGTCTGGCCGGTGTTGTACATCCGGCCCCACACCGCCCAGGGGATGGTGTGTTCGAGGTCGGCGTCTTCCAGGACGATGAAGGCGTCGCTGCCCCCCAACTCCATCGAGGAGATTTTCAGGTTCTGCCCGGCGCGGGCCGCGACGCTGCGGCCGGCTGCGACACTGCCGGTTAGGGCGACGCCCTTGATGCGCGGGTCATCGATCGCCTGATCGCATTGCTCGTGGGAGATCAGCAGGTTGGTGTAGAGGCCCACCGGCGCGCCGGCTTCGATCAGCAGTTTTTCGAAGGCGATAGCGCATTGCGGCACTATGCCCGCGTGCTTCACCACCAGCGTGTTGCCGGCCATCAGGTGGGGGCCGGCAACGCGGGCCAGCTGATAATAGGGGAAATTCCAGGGCTCGACGCAGAAGATCACCCCGATCGGGCTGCTCTCCATATGGGCCTCGCCATTGACGGGATTGAGCTTCACCGGCGCCAGGAAGCGCTCGGCGTTCTTGGCGTAATAAGCCAGAATACGGGCGCTGAACTCGACTTCGCCGCGCGCCTCGCTGATCCGCTTACCCATCTCAAGGGTCATGATGCGGGCGAACTCACCGGCTCGGGAATGCAGGATTTCACCGGCCTTAGCGATGATCGTCGCCCGTTCTGCGTAAGACTTGTGACGCCAGGTTTCGAAGCAACTTTGCGCGCCGGCGATCTTGGTCTCGAGCTGAGGATCGCCGAGGACCTCGAACGATTTGATGAGCGCCCCGTCGAAGGGATTGAGGCTCTGGTAGGTCATGGTGGACTGCTTTCTGGATGGGAGCACGACGGCCCGGTCAGGTCGCCGATCGTGTCGCTGGGTAGACGTCAGGCTTCGATGATCACCTTCAGCGCCTTGGTCTTGGCGGCGTTTCCGAAGGTCTCGTAAGCCTCCAGAATGTTGGCGAGCTTGAAGTGGTGGGTGATCAGCAGTTTCGGATCGATCTTCCCGGCCTTCAGCACTTTGAGCAGCATCGGCGTGCTGGCAGTGTCCACCAGCCGGGTCGTGATGCTGATGTTGCGGTCCCAAAGCCGCTCCAAATGCAGCTCCACCGGTACGCCATGGACGCCGATATTGGCGATCACGCCGCCCGGCGCGATGATCTGCTCGCAAAGTTCGAAGGTTGCCGGCACGCCGACCGCCTCGATGGCGGTGTCGACGCCGCGGTTGTCGGTCAGCTTCATCAGCACCTCGACCGCCTTGCCGTCGCTGCTGTTGATCGTCTTGGTGGCGCCAAAGCGCTTGGCGACCTCGAGCCGGTTGTCGTCGAGATCGATCATGATGATCTCGCCCGGCGAATAAAACTGGGCCGTCAGCAGGGCGGCGAGGCCGACAGGGCCCGAGCCAACGATCGCCACGCTGGATCCGGGCTGGACCTTGCCATTGAGCACGCCGCATTCGAAGCCGGTCGGCAGGATGTCGCTCAACATCACCAGAGCCTCTTCGTCGGCGCCTTGGGGGATGGGATAGAGGCTGGTGTCGGCGTGGGGCGTACGGACAAACTCCGCTTGGGTGCCGTCGATGGTGTTGCCCAGGATCCAGCCGCCGGTCGTGCAGTGGGAGAACATGCCCTTGCGGCAGTATTCGCACTTACCGCAGGCGCTGACGCAGGAGATTAGCACCCGGTCTCCCGCCTTGAACGCCGTCACGGCAGGCCCGACGCTATCGATCACACCGACCCCTTCATGGCCAAGGATCCGGCCAGGCTCGCAGCTCGGCAGATCGCCCTTGAGGATGTGCAGGTCGGTGCCACAGATCGTGGTCTTGACGATCTTCACGATGGCGTCGGTCGGGTCGATGATCTGGGGCTTGGCGTGGTCCTCGAAGGCCTTCTTGCCTGGGCCGTGATAAACGAAGGCCTTCATGATCGCTGCAGGCGCGGCACCCCCAACCTTGTGATGTGCTTGCTGCGCTTGAGGCGAGGCCTTCTCCGACACCAGCGTGTTCGAGTCGTGCGGCATGGGTGACCTCGCCTGTGTCAGCCGCTCGAAACTCACTGCGAGATCAAAGGGGCGATGGGCTCACCCTGAACGGTTGCGTCGATCCAATGCAGGCTCGGAATCTACCCAGCCACACAAATCCGGCGAAAGACTGCACGAAGGCTGATTGCGGGCGGAAATAGACACGAGGTCGTTTGGAGCCGGAACGGAAGTTCATGCGTAGATTCCGAAGCTGCCGCATCCTGTTCGCGCGACTAGTGTGGCGCGCCGATGCTGACGCCCTCACCGCCGCCTCTCCCCCGAGTGCAGTGGCAGTGGGTGCGCGGAGTTGAGAAGCCTACTGGGATCAAACTGATAGAATTGGCATCTGAGCCGGCGGCCGCCCCCGGCGCCGCCGGCTCAACTATCTTAGCTCGGCAAACCGCTTGGCCGGAGCGCCCAAAGTGACGTGACTAGGTGTTTAGTCCCGGCATCTGGTGGATCGGATCGATGATGAATCGGCCTGGTTCTGAAGTCCAGATTTTGACGATGTATTCGTAGGGCGTGAGGCCAGTGAGGGACTTGAGCCTACGAGCGAAGTTGTAGGCAGCCATGAAGTCGGCGAGGTGCGTGCGCAACTGATCGTGGTTGTCGTAATGGAAGCGTTTTACGGTGGCGTCCTTGATGGTGCGGTTCATCCGTTCGACCTGCCCGTTGGTCCACGGATGGTTGGGCTTGGTGAGCCTGTGTTCGATGCTGTTGGCTTCGCAGATCATGTCGAAGCGCATCTGGTGCGCCAGGCGGTGTTACGGTTGCGGGGCTGCTCGGCGAACTGGATACCGTTGTCCGTCACGATCGTGTGGATGCGGTAAAGCACGGTTTCCAGAATGGGCTCGAGGAACTCCCATGCCGTTCGCCTGTCGGCCTTGTCGACGAGTTGGGTGACGGTGAATTTGCTGGTGCGGTCGATGGCGACGAACAGATAGAGCTTGCCTTCGCCCGTCTGGACCTCGGCAATATCCATATGGAAGAAGCCGATCGGATAGCGTTTGAAGCGCTGCGCTTTGGCTTGTCACCCTCGACGTCGGGCAGGCGTGAGATGCCGTGGCGTTGCAGGCAACGGTGCAGCGCTGATCGTGTCAGATGCGGGATCGAGGGCTGCAAGGCATAGAGGCAATCATCCAGCGGCAGCAGCGTGTGCCGCCGAAACGCGACGACCATCGCCTCCTCGGCTTCGGTCAGCACCGTCGAGTGCGGATCCTTTGGCCCAGTCTTCAGATCCTGCACTGTCGAGCGTTTGCGCCACTTGGCGACCGTCTTGGGGTTGATCCCAAACTCCCGGCTCAGCGTCGCGAGCGAAGCTTGCGATCGCTGTATTGCTGCTCGGACGACGTGCGTGGTCGTGGCGCTCCCGTGACGTACCTGTCCCATATGGCATCCTTCCATTCCAACGAAAGGATCGCACCATCAAACCCTGGGATC
The DNA here is from genome assembly GCF_010692745.1 of Methylobacterium sp. BTF04. GTDB lineage: Bacteria > Pseudomonadota > Alphaproteobacteria > Rhizobiales > Beijerinckiaceae > Methylobacterium. Next base: position 64 of record NZ_JAAHTB010000076.1, on the reverse strand, counting down.
AAACACCTTAGTGTCTGCCCCGAAATGAAGTTGGGTGATATCAATGACTTGTGATTCAGTCGGA
>NZ_JAAHTB010000075.1 GCF_010692745.1 Methylobacterium sp. BTF04 | reverse complement strand
CGGAAACCTGCTACGCAGAACCACCCATCCGTGACTTTCCAAAACGGACTCTAAGGACCCCGCTGGGTCAAAAAAGGCGACGTTCGATGCGATTCGGACAGTCAATATAAGAGCCGACCGAGTGAACCGAGGCGCCTTGTCTAGGAGGATTCCTCATCGCGAAAGTGCGTCGCGCGCTTCACCAAATCGTGCATGTGCGCGGCGGCCCGTGTCGTCAGGGCATGGTGCGTGAAGCCCGGGCGGGGCGCGATGTAGGCGGCCATTTCACCGGCCAGTTCGATCTGCCGATCCGAGGCCGTGGCGAGCAGGGTGATCAACAGGTTCTCAAGCGCGATAACCCGGACATGCAGAGACGCGATCTCGGCGGCGCCATTGTCAGGCATGGGAGCTTCGCCTTCGACGGATGTGGAAGCCGCCTGCGGCCCGTCTGGTTCAGCGCCGCCCTCATTATCCCACCTGGCGAGCGCCCGTTTGCGCAGCTTCAGGGGGTCATTGGCGGAATCGGAGGCATCGTCAGACATGGGTTTGATTCCTTCTCTGCGGCAACGCACACAATCTGCCGTATCGGGGATTCCATAGATCAATCCACAGCTTACACGTATCGATCCCGGCGCTCTAATCCTTGCCGCCGATCAGGATGGGTCCGGGTGCTGCGGGAGCGCCCGTCAGCCTGGAAAAAATCTGTGGTCAGACCGCTATTCCCGCGGCGACTGTGAGGACAGGCGCGAAGCCACCGCCTGGCGTGCGCATGTTCGTCGTCTGGCCCTGATAGAGCCGGGCCGCCGCCAACAATACATCACCGGCATAGGTGTAGAGCCGCACATCGACCTTCAGCTCAATCTGTTCGCCGGCCTCGCTTAGGCGTCGAAGGCCTGGCGCGGCAAAGGCCTGGGCAACGTAGCCGCCGGCTGTAATTTGCTCCCAGACCTTCCGCGTGACCTTGTCGCCGCGATAGGCCGCCTTGCTGCCGTGACCGCCGGCAGGCTTGAAGAACAGCGCGTTTCGGTCTCGCCAGAGATCGTCGGCGTTGTCCGCAGACACGACCGTTGTCTGAAGCAGTGCGTTCTGGAGAGACGCGATCTGGGCGGGAGTCAGTCCCCAAGACTTCAGCCGCTCGGCGTCGGCCAACTCGATCAGGTTACGTTTATCGGCGAGCGTAGCGTGGATATGGGGGTTGGGCGTTACGACGGCCTGGTCTCCCAGATAGGCCGCGCGCAGCACGGCGTGTCGCGGCTCTTCAAGGGCGAAATCAACAAGGCGGTTATAGACCAGGTCGATATGCTGATCCCCGACATAGAGCCGATCGTCGCGGAGCTCGAAGTCCATTGGATCTACGATGACGGCATTCAGGCCTTGACCGATCAGGAGGGCCTGCGCGAGTTCAAACTCGGCATAGAGATGCTGCTGCTGGGGGGCGTCGTCGACGATCGCGATACGTCCAGGGGTTCCTGCCCTGCCCTGTCGCCGCCATTCTTCGACAAACATCCCAGCGACCTTGGCGTCAAAGACCGATTCCTTCGCGGCCGTGCTGGGCAGGATTTCGGCGCAGCAGGCGCGCTGGGCTCGGGCCAAGAAGGCGTTGAGGAAGGCGCCGAGCGGCCCGAAGTCCGCCTGGGCGATGACGGGCGCGCGCGCCAGAACCGTTGCGACGTATCCCGGGCTCTTCGCCGCACACTCAATAGCGGTGACGACCCTCTCCATCTCAGCCATCGCGTCGGCCGGCACGAATATGGGCACATTGGAAAACAAGGTCCGATGGGAGGCGGCCAGATCGGCTGCGAACCCCACTTCGCCGACTTCCTCGTCTAGAGCCGCCGCCAGCCGGTCGCGGTCCAGAGTGACGCAAAAGCACCCCTGGTTGAGACGCTCGGCCCGGCCGGTCGTCGCGGCCGGTTCCGAAGGGTTTGAACTCACGACATTTCCGTCCCGGTGGGCCCGCCGAGGAGAGTAGTGCGGACGCCCGCATCATAGCGACCTTGCTGTTCGTGCTCACGCGCAATCTGGCCTCGCAGAGCCATTTGCCGAAGTCCGGTAGAACCAATTGAGATACACAGCGACCGTTACTCGAGAGCTATTTAGCCGATCCCGCCACAAGGCCAGCCGCTTGTTGGGACAGAATCGGCTCGTGAGTTTCAATCAACGCAGCCAACTGTCGGATGAGTTGTTCCGGAACCAGAGGCTTCAGATGGATGATCATGTTTGGAAATTTCGAACTTGTACGCGAACCTCCTTGGGCCGGATGTTTGTGTTCTTCCTGGTCACGTCCAACCCTGTCTCAGGTGATCTTCAAACGCCTGAACACGGGGACCTTCACCAGGTCCAAGAGGGTAGCAAAGGCGGCGGCGGCGGCGAGCACGCTGGCAACCAGCCACGCTGACAGTGGCGCCATGGCGAGGCCGAAGATCGCTAAGGCGGAAGCGATCAGCACATCGGCTACGGAAGAGAAAAGAAGCCAGGTGCTGGGCCGCGAGGACCACAGGTGGCGGCGCTCGCGATTGGTGTAGTTGGTGGCCTGGTTGCCGAAGACGATGGTGACGAAGGCGAGTGTCTGCAGAGCGCTGACCGTCAGCCCTAGGCGATAGGCGCCGAAGGCGAACACGGCGGTGCAGAAGAGCAGCTCGCCGAGTCCCATGATCAAGCCCGCAATGGTCAGATTTCCGATCCGCCAGGCGTTCGGAGCAGGCGACGGCCGGACATTGTCCGTCGTCAGCGCCATGCCCAGGAAGTCGCCGGTGATCATGATCACCACCATCAATATGGGGGTCAGAATGGCATGACCGGTCATGACGAGGCCGATCGCCAGGAACAACACCTGCATGGTCTTCTTGGTGATGGAGTTCAGCGTATAGCTGAGGATGCGCTGGAAAGTGATTCGTCCTTCTTTGACCGCGGCCACGATGCCCGCCAGCCCAGGCTCGGTCAGCACCATGCCGGCGGCGGACTTGGCGACGTCGGTGGCCGTTGAGACTGCGATGCCCATCTGGGCCTGGCGCAGGGCCGGTGCGTCATTAGCGCCGTCTCCGCACATGCCGACGGTGTGGCCGCCCTTCTGGAACGCCTTGACCAGATTGTATTTATCCTCCGGCAATACCCCGGCGTAGACCGCGAATTGATCCGGGTTGACGGCGTCAGGGATCGGCCCCGGCGGGCAGACCGCGCCGTCCATTCCCACGGCTTTGGCGACGATCGCCGCCGTCTGCGGCGCGTCCCCTGTCACCATCACAGTGCGCACGCCCAAGTCGCGTAGTTCGCTCACCAACGAGGCCGAGTCGTCGCGCGGCGGATCGCTGAGAGCGATGAGCCCCGCCAGTTTCATGGCTGTTGCGGAACCGACAGCGACCGCCAGCACCCGAAAGCCCCTATCTTCAAGGTACTTCGCCGCAGCGATCGCAGCGGTCGATGGCGCCGCAAGTGCGCTCACCACGGCGAAGGCGCCCTTGACGATGCGCTGTGCCGATCCCGCGGCGTTCGTCACGTTCGCCTCGGACATCTTCTTGGCAGGGTCGAAGGCCTCGAACTTGACGAGCTTTGGGGCGTCAGACACTGGCTTGGCTTTGGCGGCGGCACGGATGGCGCCATCGACCGGATCTTCGCCCCCGTCGGAACTCGCCAGGGCGGCCAAGGCCAGAACATGCGGCTCGTCGAAGCCCTTCATCGGGCTGACCGTGGTCACGGTTAAGGCGTTCTGCGTCAGTGTGCCGGTCTTGTCGGCGCAGAGGACGACCATCGAAGCGGCCTCATCCACAGCGGAGAGGCGCGTGGGGAGTACGCCCAGCTTGGCCAGGGCCTGAGCGCCAAGCGCCGAGGCCAGGGTGAAGGTCGCTGGCAGGGCGACGGGGATCGAAGCCAGGATCGCCGTCAACACCAGTGGGATGATATCGCCGACTGGCATCTTCAGATGCCAGGAATAGGCCACCAGCAGCACGATGACGCCGCCATTCAAGATGGCGAGGTTGCGCACCAGCCGTAGGACTGCGGTCTGTTGGGAGCTGACGGCGTGGGCGGTGCGGATCAGCTCGGCAGTGCGGCCGAATTTTGTGCGCGGGCCGGTCGCGTTGACCTGCGCCTCCGCTTCCCCTCGCCTCACCAAGGCGCCCGCGTAAGTCTGCACGCCCGCGCCCGCTTCGATTGGCACGGACTCTCCGGTCAGCATGGACTGATCCAGCAGAACCTCGCCGCTGGTCAGTGTCACGTCGGCCGCAACCACGCCGCCCAGCGACAGCTTCACCAGATCGCCTGGCGCCAATTCCGCCGCCGGTACGGTCTTCCATACACCGTCGCGTTTGACCGAGGCGTTCAGGGCAAGCTTTGATTTCAGCGCCGCGAGGGTCGCCTGGGCTCTGCTTTCCTGCAGCAGTCCAAGACCGGCGTTGAACACCAGAAGCAGGGCGATGATCCCGGCTTCCAGATATTTACCGAGCAGGACCTCGAGCACGATTGCGGCTTCGAGCATCCAAGGGACGGGAGCCCAGAACTTCTCCAGTGCGCCACGCAGGGGGTGTGTGGTTGCATCAGGCATGGCGTTGGGCCCGACCTTATCGAGCCGGTTGCGCGCTTCTTCGTTCGTCAAGCCGGGTTTCGAGGCCGATGTGCCTGCCGAAGATGGCGGCGGAAGGGCCGAAGGCGTGCCGGGGGCTTTTGCGTCGGGCGTAGATCCCGGGCCGGAGCCCGAGGCTGTTGATGCGTTGGCATCGGCCGTCATTGGCCTGTTCCTTCTTGGACGCCGGGCGAGCGCGGAGCAACCGAGCAGTTTGCCCTGCAGCGGTCCCAAGGTGAGGTTGGGACTGACGGCGTTTCAGCTCTGGCAGCGGTTCGTCGAACTCCAGAAAAGCTCTTTGAACGGAACGCCTTGTACGGATGATGGATGCCGTCTGGACGATTTCGACCGTTTTCTCAGGCCCAAACTGCGCTCGGAACTTGCTTTCTGGCGGTCAGCCAAGGTGAGCTTCTGGCGCGATCATGCCGCAGGCTGGTCACCAGATGCGTGGACTTGCACTAACGAAAAGGTCGGGGCGACGCACCCGCAGCGCGCAAAGCAGGGCGAACAGTTTAACATCAGCGATCCGGCCTGCGTCTGCCGCTTCAGCCAGGTCCAGGAGATCGGTTTCTCGGACCGTGATGTCCTCATGCTCGCCCTTCGCCCCCCCGCCTTCGCCGTTGCGGTCGGCTTCGCTATAGACGGCCAGGAAAAGCGACACCCGTTCTGTGCTTACGCCTGGGCTTGACCAAACCCTGGCCACAGGTTCTAGGGACGACAGCTTGACCCCAAGCTCTTCCTCCGCTTCGCGGCGCACGGTCGTCTCCGGCCTTTCGCCCTTCTCTATCATTCCTGCACAGGCCTCCTGAAGTGCAGCTTGACCAGTGACGTCGAGTACTGGCAGGCGAAAAAGCTCCACCGTAAGTGCAGTGCGACGTTCCGGATCAAAAGGGAGGACTGAGACGGCATCTCCGTGCGACTCGACCTCCCGATCAGCTTCTGAGCCATCCTGTAGCCGCACGCGCACTGTCTCGACGGTGAGATAGCCAGCATAGGCTGTCTGACGCGCAATCACCGTTGGCTTTGGCATTGGTCCCGTCCGTTCTCGTGGACTAAACCTGCGACCGCTGCAGGACCTAATCGTTCGCCCGGTTCATTTGGACAGATCGTCGCGAATGGATCCGCGTCCGATGTTGCCAAAGAATCCCCGATCGTCTGCCACTTATGGAGATCGACGTCGTAGCCCTCCCGCACCCGAAATTCCTCCGATCATTTCTTCATGCCGACAACTGGGCCTCACGGCACGAGCACGGCTGCGCCTTCGAAGCACCCGGCGCGCAGATCGGCCAGGGCCTCATTCGCCTTTTCGAGCGGATAAGTGGTCGTCTTTACCTTGATGCCCATCTTCGGGATCTGGCCTAGAAAGTCGACGCCATCCTGTCGCGTGAGGTTGGCCACTGACACCAGCTGCCGCTCTTCCCAGAGGATGTCGTAGGGAAAGCTTGGAATATCGCTCATGTGGATGCCGGCGCAGACCACGCGTGCGCCCTTGCGCACCGCCTTGAGCGCCAGGGGCACAAGAGCGCCGACGGGCGCATAGATGATGGCCGCATCCAGCGGCTGCGGCGGGGTCTCATCAGAGCCGCCGGCCCAGACGGCGCCGAGACTCTTCGCAAAGGCCTGCGTATAGGTGTCGCCTGGCCGGGTGAACGCATAGACCTCCCGTTTCTGCCATCTGGCGACCTGAGCCACGATATGGCCAGCGGCGCCAAAGCCGTAGAGTCCAAGCCGCTTGCCCTCTCCGGCGATCGACAGAGAACGCCAGCCGATCAGGCCGGCGCAGAGTAAGGGCGCCAGTGACACGTCACTCCCCGTCTCGCCGAGCGGAAATGCGAAACTCGCGTCCGCGATGGCTGCGGTGGCGTAACCCCCATCGCGGGTATAGCCGGTGAAGAGCGGATGGTCGCAGAGGTTCTCGCGTCCCGCGCGGCAATAAGGACAGTCGCCGTCTGTGTGGCCGAGCCACGGAATACCGACCCGTTCGCCCACCGTACGGTCCGTGACGCCGGCGCCCAGTTCATCGATTCGTCCGATAATCTCGTGACCAGGGATGATCGGCGAATTGGCATTAGGCAGCTCGCCATCGACCACATGCAGGTCTGTCCTGCAAACGCCGCAAGCGAGCACCTTCACCCGAATCTGCCCTGGGCCAGGGTGGCGATCCGCCATCTCGGTCCACACGAGGGCGGATTTGGGCTTGTTGAGAACCATCGCCTTCATCGTCTCGTCCTTCGATCGGCGTCGGGTCCCGCGCGCGCCCGGAGAGTTTGAAGAACCCCAGGGATAGCGTTCGGTAGGTCTTGGGCGACAAGCCCCAGGCCAAATGCCGAAGCCGCGGCTCCGTGCAGCCAGGCCGCCGCGGCCGCCGCGTGGAACGGCGCCATGCCCTGGGCGAGCAGGGCCGCGACAATCCCGGTCAGCACGTCACCTGTCCCCCCTGTCGCCAGCTGCGGCGGAGCGTTGGAATTGATGACGGCCCGCCCGTCCGGCGCGGCGATCACTGTGTCGGACCCCTTGAGCACAATCACAGCCCCGCACTGAGCGGCCGCAGCGCGCGCTCGGGCCAGCTTGTCGCCCTTGAGGTGGAAGAGCCGCTTGAACTCGCCCTCGTGCGGCGTCATCACACAGGATCCTTCGATCGCCGCAAACAAGACGTCGGGCGCTTCTGCAAAGGAGGTCAGCGCGTCGGCGTCTAAAACGACTGTCCGCTTGGTCTTTAGGGCGGCAAGGACGTAGGCGCGGGTCACCGCGCCTACTCCTGCGCCAGGACCGATCGCGATTACATTTCGACGTTTGTCTTCGAGCATGGCTTCGAACTCGGCCAAGCCATCGAAGCTGCGAACGATCGCGTTCATCAGCGATGTCGCATAAAGGCTCCAGACCTTGGCTGGCGCGGCGAGGGTCACCATGCCCGCGCCGGCGCGGGAGGCCGCTTCGGTGGTCATCCGACTGGCGCCCGTAATCTCCTCACCGCCTAGGACCAGAACCTCGCCGCGCTTGTATTTGTATGACTCGGCTTGGGGCCAAGGAAATCCCTCCAGCCAGAGATCGGGGCCATTCTCCCACGTCTGGGGGGCGATGCGCGTGAGTTCAGCCGCCGGAATGCCAATGTCCGCGACCACGACGTCGCCGCATAGTCCTCGGCCAGGATAGAGGAGGTGGCCAGGTTTCTTGCGAAAGAATGTCACCGTCAGGTCGGCCGGCGCGGCGGCGCCCAGAACCCGACCTGTCGCTCCATCCACGCCGCTGGGAACGTCCACGGCGCAGACGGGGAGGCGCTTGGCGGTCAGAAGCTCAGCCATCTCCAGCGCCTGGCCGTCGAGCGGCCGGGAAAGGCCCGATCCGAACATCGCGTCGACGACGATTCCCGCGCCGTGTAGAAGGTCTGGCGAGAAGGCCTCCGCCGGGTCCGCCCACAGGTTGGCCGCTTGGGCGGCCTCGCCATGCAGCTTTTCGCGAGGCCCCATCAACCCCAAGGTCACCGGCCAGCCGGCAGCCTTTAGGTGGCGACCGACCACGAAGCCGTCGCCCCCATTGTTGCCGGGCCCGCACAAAACCGTCACCGGCTGCATTGGCCAGCGGGCGCCTATCGCCACGGCTACGGCGCCCCCTGCCGCCTCCATCATGTCAAATGCGACTGCGCCGTGCGAGACGGCCATGTGGTCGGCATCGTCCATTTCAGTCGGCGTGAGAAGAGAGAGGTTCGTTGGCGGGAAGGTGTGCCGACTGTTCATGAGCTTCAAACGTCAATTCGAGGGACCGAAGCCTCGATCCTCTCTACTTCCGCCGCCATCCTCGGAAATTACCTAAGGCGATGTCGCGCGTTAGCGAACTTGTGGACGCAGGCTCGTAGGCTGTTCGTTACGCTCGCTACTGCGGTGCCCGGGAGATCCACAGAGGCTCTGTAGGGTGACTCGGACGGCGCGGCCGGGCGACCTGCTGGGCGCAAGACCACCCCAATTGGGTAGTTTCCGAAGATGGCGACCGCACGATCGGACGCCTAAGCTCTGACGCCTACGCTCGAGGATCACGCACTCCACGAGCGCCCCATGCCCGCGACGACAGATGCGTCCACGTTCCCTCTGGATCAAACACTATTGAGAAAGTCGTCGTCCGGCAGAGACTTTCCGATTGTGTGTGTCGGTGGCTCGGCGGGCGGCCTCGATGCTTACATCCGGCTGCTTGAAAACTTGCCAGACGACATGGGAGTCGCGGTTGTTATCGTCAATCATCTGAGATCCGTCGCCACGATGCTCCATGAAATCCTCCCCAGACACACGAGAATGCCTGTGGAGTTGATCACCGACAGCCTGCGCATTGTGCCGAACCGTGTGTTCATCATCCCAGCCCAGCGAGACCTTCACGTGCTCGACGGGGGATTCCGCCTCGAACCGATATCGAAGCCGCGGGGGTGGCCCGACGTGATTACGGTCTTCCTGAAATCCTTGACGGAGCATTGGGACGGCAAGCTCATCGCCGTCATCGTGTCAGGCTATGACGGAGATGGAGCCGAAGCGCTTTGCGGCATCAGGGAGGTCGGCGGAACTACGATCGCCCAAACGCTTGATACTGCCAAACAACCCGACATGCCCCAGAGCGCGATCGACAGCGGTTGTATCGACTACATCCTCTCGCCGGAGGCGATCGCTGACGCCATCGTTCGCATCGCGAGGGGCGCCGGCGGCGCTGAGAGCGGCGACGCAGGCGCGGGCCAGAACCACGCCTAACAGATATCGAGACCAATATGCGTTGCGGACGCCAAGCGCAGTTTGGAAGCGACGGTACAAGACGTCAAAAAACGGAAAACAGACATGCCAAAAACTTCCGGTAAAACAAAGACCGTCAAGCCACACAAATTGGCCAAATGCCCGACCGGCATCGTAGGATTTGATGAACTTACAGATGGCGGACTTCCGAAAAACAATATCACCCTAATCTCTGGTGGCCCCGGCACTGGAAAGACGCTTTTCGGCTTAGACTTTATGATCAATGGAGCTCTCAAATATAACGAGCCTGGCGTTTTCATGTCGTTTGAGGAGACGAATGAGGAACTTCATAGAGATTTCGCCTCTCTGAACCTCGACTTGAAAAGCCTTGTTTCAAAGAAAAAGATTGTTCTCGAACATGTCGTCTTAGAACGTCGAGATATCCAAGGGCCGGATCTTAACCTGGAGGGTATCTTTGTGCGTTTGGAACACGCCATTGATTCCATCGGCGCGAAGCGTGTCGTTCTGGACTCCATTGAATCTCTATTCGCAGGCCTTACCGATCAAGGCATCCTTCGCTTGGAAATTAAACGACTTTTCCGATGGCTAAAGGACAAGCGCGTTACGGCATTCATTACCGGTGAACCAGGCCCTGATGGCTCGTTTTCGCGCCACGGCCTGGAGGAGTACATCTCCGATTGCATCATCTTCCTAGATAACCGTGTGGGCCAGAACGAACGAACCGGCCCACCTGATACGCATAGGCGGACAAATCCGGAACGCGGCGGGGCGGTGCTGAGGGGAAGGCTTCCATTGGACGGCTCCAACTCGCGCTGACGCAGGTTCGGCGGGTGTCGTCAAACAGGTGATTTCCGTGACGGGCCGGGCGTCG
>NZ_JAAHTB010000074.1 GCF_010692745.1 Methylobacterium sp. BTF04 | reverse complement strand
GTCTCCTCCCGCTGCCCCCGCTCTGGAAAACATAGAAACTGATAGATGGTCAGGAAGCCTCCCCACAGGTCAGCCTTCGTATAAGTAATCGACGATATAAATTCGCATGTATAATCATCGCACCGATGATGTCGGCCGATGTGGTTTCCGAATTCGATGCGCAGCGCGGCCTTGTCGATGTCCTGCGATTATCGGGATGGCCTTCGAAATAAAAGGGAGTCACGACATGGAGCTCATGGAAGCGATCAGGGGCCGTTGCGCCGTACGCGAATATACCGCCGCATCCATCGATGAGCAGACGATCCGCTCCCTGATCGGCGATGCGGTACAGGCACCGAGCGCAATCGATGAGCAGCCCTGGGCGTTCACGGTGGTGCGCGACCAAGCCCTGCTCGACCGCGTATCGAGCGATGCAAGAACCCACATCGCCGCCAGTGCGGTGACCGGTTCACCGAAGGGCGGCCATTTCAGATCGATGCTTGAGGATGTGAACTTCCAGATCTTCTATCACGCCCCCGTGCTGGTCCTGATTTCGGCGATGACGGATGGGGATTGGATCGTCGAGGACTGCTCCCTTGCTGCCGAGAACCTCATGCTTGCAGCCTATGCCGAAGGGCTCGGATCCTGTTGGATCGGGTGTTCACGGAGCTACTTGAACACCCCCGACGGCAAGGCGGCCTTGCGTATTCCCGAAGCCTGGACCCCGGTTGCGCCGATCATCCTGGGGCATCCAAAATCAACGGCAGCGCCCATTCCGCGTAAAACCCCGGAGATCCGCTGGGTGGGGTAATGATTAAATTATTCCAAACTGTAAAAAATGTAATTCAAAGTTCTTTTATGGTGTATTATGTAGTGGTCAAGCTAGAAAGTATTTTTGGTCGATTACTCCGAGCCTCCGCATGGATTTAGTGCCTACACTATGTGAAACGTGGTGCGCGAACCGAGATGCCAGTAAGAGCCGGCGGCTATCAGCGCGAGCCTCGATCTTCCACGTCAACCTGTATCTGCGCTAAGGGCATCCATCGTCAAAACTGCGACGTCTTCCCCGAAGGTGGCGCTCCAGGGGCGTGGGCTGCCTAGGGTCTAGACTCGATCAGCACCAGAAAGCGATGACGGCGGCGAACGCGACGGTTGAGGCTTAGTTGCGAGCCAATTTTTCGTATCGGGTTACGATGCGACGGAAGTCTTTCAGACGGCAGAAGGTGGCTTCAATGCGCCAGCGCTCGCGGTATCGACGCCTGTCGTGGCGAATTTTGCGTTTGCGGTCGCGCTTGCCGGGAATGCTCGGCGTGATGCCGTTCTCCCGCAGGTCAGGTCGTAACCAATCGGCGTCATAGTCCTTGTCGGCGCTCAGACGGCGGATGCTGCCGGGGGCTGCAGCCAACACCTCCGGGGCGGTCTTCACTTCGCTGGCGTTGCCTGCGGTCAGCAGGAGGACGCCAGGGCGACCGAGTACGTCGGTGAGGGCGTGGATCTTGGTGGTCTGGCCCCCGCGCGACGGGCCGATGCCTTGCGCCTTGGCCCCCCTTTATGGATGGCCCGCCCCTCACCGGGCTTCACTGCTAGGTTTTCAGAGCCATTGGTGTGGAGCAAGATTTCGGGCCGCTCCAGGACGCGTAGAAGCGCGGCCTCGTGCCGGCGCAGGCGGGCGAGGTCGGAGTTGAGAAACTTTGCTGGTCGTCCCCACCCCTATCGAATCGACTGGCCCACTGAGGAGCCTCGGAAACTACTCACCCGGGAAGCCGACGTGTGCAGCTTCTCAACGCTTCGCTCGAACTGGCGCAGCTGTGGACTCGAAAAGACAGAAGCGCCTTTCCAGTCCGATCGAAATCCAATCATGAACGACGGCTTACTGAGTAGATTCCGATCCTGTTCGGCGAAGAGCGATGGAGGCCATCATGACGTTTACTGGCGGATGGAAATGGCTACTCAAACCAGGCTTGAGCACTCAGAACTTGCTCTTCTGACGCCTGCCCAAATGGGCGAAGCCGATCACGCGGCCGAGGCCGCCGGCGTCCGCACCGTTGATATGATGGAAGCCGCCGGCGGCGCCGTTGCAGTTGCCATCGGTGTGCGCTGGCCGATGCGCCCCATCGTGGTCCTGTGCGGCCCAGGCAATAACGGCGGTGATGGCTTTGTCGTCGCCCGCCACCTCGACGCTGCAGGGTGGCCGGTAACGGTGGCTTTGCTTGGTGCACGCGAAAAACTCTCTGGAGACGCCGCGCACGCCGCAAGCCTATGGAAAGGCGACGTCGCGTCATTCACGCCCGACTGCCTCGACGGCGCGGGGGTGATCGTTGACGCCATTTTCGGCGCCGGACTCTCCGGCCCCTTGGCTGGCCAGGCCGTCATCATGGTAGACGGCATGAAATCACGGCGCATCCCGATCTGCGCCGTGGATGTCCCAAGCGGCCTCGACGGCGCCTCCGGGCTAGTGCGAGACGACGCGGCGCCGGCCGACCTGACGGTGACCTTCTTCCGCAAAAAGCCCGGGCACCTGCTCTATCCGGGACGCGGCCTGTGCGGCGACATCGTAGTGGCCAACATCGGTACGCCGCTGACCGTGCTAGACGCAATCGCACCGACAACCTGGGAGAACGGGCCCGGCCTTTGGCTGGAAGGCTACCCGTGGCCCCAGCCCGAGAGTTACAAATACAAGCGCGGTGAGGTCCTGGTCCTCGGCGGAGAAGCGATTACGGGCGCCAGTCGCATGACCACGCTCGCCGCATCGCGAGCCGGAGCGGGCATGGTGACGCTAGCGGCGCCGGAGGCTGTTTGGAGCATTTACGCCACCTCTCTGATCAATGCCATCGTCCACAGCTTTGCGGGCGCTTCGGGCTGGCAGGCCTTGCTGGCCGACAAACGGCGCAACGTCATCGCCATCGGCCCCGGCGCGGGTGTTGGCGCGCCGACACGGGCCTATGTCGTCGCCGCGCTGGCCACCAAGAGGGCAACTGTCCTGGACGCTGACGCACTGACGTCGTTCGCCGAGGCGCCGGTAAATCTATTTAGCGCGATCGACGGACCCTGCGTGATGACTCCTCACGCCGGGGAGTTCATGCGGCTGTTTCAAGTCGAGGGTGATAAGCTGGCGCGCACTCGCGCCGCCGCCAAACAGAGCGGCGCCGTCGTCCTTCTCAAGGGACCCGATACGGTCATCGCGGCGCCGGACGGGCGCGCGATCATCAACGCCAACGCGCCGGCGCAACTCGCCACCGGCGGGACCGGCGATGTGCTGACTGGATTCATCGCGGCGCTGCTGGCCCAGGGGATGGCGCCGTTCGAGGCCGCCGCAGCCGGCGTTTGGCTTCATGGTGCGGCGGCCGCGGCGTTCGGCTTGGGGCTCGTTGCGCAGGATTTGCCCGATGCGCTGCCGCGCGTGCTGCAGACGCTAAGGGCGCAGGTGAATGACTAGCCGGGTGAAGCGCGGAACATCATTAGAATTGGTCCAGGCCCCTTTCGAAACAAGGACGATACCATGAAGGCGATGGTGCTCAAAAAGCCGAAGACCCCGCTGGAATGGACGGAATTGCCCGATCGCCAGCCCGGCACGGGCCAGGTGCGGGTCAAGGTTCTCGCCTGCGGGGTCTGTCGCACAGACCTGCACGTCTTCGATGGTGAATTGCCTGATCCAAAATCCCCGATCATCCTCGGCCACGAAATCGTCGGCCGAATCGACGCGATCGGACCGGACGTTACCGGGTTGGCTATGGGGGAGCGGGTGGGGATTCCCTGGCTCGGCCATACCGACGGCGTTTGTCCCTACTGCAAGTCGAATAGGGAAAACCTTTGCGATGCGCCGCTGTTCACCGGCTACACCCGTGACGGCGGCTTCGCGACCGCGGTCATCGCCGACGCGCGCTTTGCCTTTCCGCTCGGCGAGACCGGCAGTGATGAGTCGCTGGCCCCGCTGCTTTGCGCCGGGTTGATCGGCTGGCGGTCGCTGAAAATCGCTGGCGAGGGGAAAAAACTCGGCATCTACGGGTTCGGCGCGGCGGGCCACATCGTCGCCCAAGTGGCAAAGTGGCAGGGACGAGAGGTGTATGCCTTTACCCGGCCCGGCGATGTTGGAACCCAGGATTTCGCGCGACGCCTGGGCGTCACATGGGCCGGTGGCTCTGATGAAACCGCGCCGCAATTGCTGGACGCGGCGATCATCTACGCCACCGTTGGTGAATTGGTCCCCGTTGCGCTGAAGGCCGTCCACAAGGGCGGTCGCGTGGTCTGCGCCGGGATCCACATGAGCGATATCCCAAGTTTTCCCTACCAAATTCTTTGGGAGGAGCGGCAGCTGCTCTCCGTCGCCAACCTCACAAGGGCGGACGGGATTGAGTTTCTCCGTCTAGTTCCGAAAATGGGCATTGTCGTGAAGACGACCACCTATCCACTTCAACACGCCAACAAGGCGCTGGAGGACTTACGTGCTGGCCGGTTCGACGGCGCCGCGGTGCTCGTACCTTGACTACCGTTCATGTGCAAATGAGGGGCGACGCGTGAAGATCAAAACGGATGACTTCCGCGTGCGCGAAGGCGACGAGGTCAAGCTACACAAACTGGCGACTATTACAGAGCCGATCTACGATTCGACCAAGGACTATCAGGATATTTTGGCACAACATGTCGTAAAGCTGAGCGAGCTTCAGGAGCTGCTTTATGCCTCAAATCGTTTTTCGATCCTCTTGATCTTCCAGGGCATGGACGCCGCCGGTAAAGATGGCGCGATCAAGCACGTCATGTCCGGTGTTAATCCCCAAGGGTGCCAAGTCTACAGCTTCCAACATCCGAGCGCCACCGAACTTCAGCATGATTTCCTCTGGCGCACGACCCGTAATCTCCCGGCGCGGGGGCGGATCGGCATTTTCAACCGATCCTATTACGAGGAGGTGCTGATCGTTCGGGTTCATCCTGAACTTCTGGAAAGCGAAGGCCTGCCCGACGTCTCGCCGAACGATCATTTGGTCTGGCGTCACCGTTTCCGGTCTATCACCAACGTGGAACGCCATCTGCATGAGAACGGAACGCGCATCATCAAGATCTTCCTGAATCTTTCGAAGGAAGAGCAGCGAAATCGATTTCGTCAGCGTATCGACCAGCCGGAGAAAAACTGGAAGTTCAGCCTTGACGACATTAAAGAGCGGGGCTTCTGGAGAGAGTACATGCATGCGTATGAAGAATGCCTCAGTACGACGAGCACTAAGCACTCCCCTTGGTACGTTGTCCCGGCCGACGATAAGCAGAACGCCCGTCTGATCGTATCGCAAATCCTCGTTGATAATCTTCATGGACTGAAGATGCACTATCCGAAGACGTCAAGTGCGCGAGCCGATGAGTTGCTCGAAATTCGCAAACACTTGCAGATATGACCTCTCCACTTGCAACGGCTCTGAACCCGAGCGAGGTCGAGCTGAAATTTCATCTGCCAGAGGGCAGCCGGGTCCTGCTGGAGTGCTACCCGGCGCTTGCAGCGGTGGCCCCAGCGCACCATCACTTGGTGAGTACCTATTTCGATACGCCCGACCGGGCTCTGGATCGATTTGGCCTGACGCTGCGGGTGCGATGGGACGGGGAGAAGCGGATTCAAACCGTGAAGTCCCGATCGAAGGGTCATGGCGTGGCCGCCAGTCGCGGCGAATGGGAGTGGCCAATCGAGCAGGACATACCGGAGGTGGCTCTGCTGTCGAAGACGCCGGCGCTAGCGGCAGCGGCTTGCGCGATCAAGGGCCGCCTCCAGCCCGCATTCTTCACCGACATCCGCCGAACAACGTACCTCCTACACCTAGACAGCGGCACGACGGCGGAAGTGGCGTTCGACGAGGGCGACATCCATGCCGGCCTAGCCCGCGAGCCCGTTAGCGAGCTAGAGATCGAACTCAAGAACGGCGGCGTGGAGCCCCTCTATCGGCTAGCCGGAGCGCTCCTGTCGACCGCCCCCCTTTGGCTGATGTCAGAGAGCAAAGCGTCGCGCGGCTGGCGGTTGCGGACAGGCCAGGGCGCCGGCGCACAACTGAAGCTGCCTCTAAGGTTCAAACGCAGTCTCTGCGCCGACGCGGGCTTTCGCCAGCTCTTCGGCGCCACGCTTGGCCACTTGACGGTCAATATCGGACCGACCCTCCGCGGCGATCCCGAAGGCCTCCATCAGGCCCGCATTGCCATCCGGGAAGCGCGAGCGATATTGCAATTGTTTGATCCATATCTGAGCGCCGACAGCGCCAGAAGATTCAAGGAGGCTCTGCGAACCCACGGTCAAATCCTCGGCGCGGCGCGTGACTGGGACGTTTTTTGTCTTGAAACCCTACCTGCGGCGATGCCCGACCTCTCGAGCGAGCGTCTGGAGGACCTCAATGCCGCAGCTCAGGTAGAACGCCAACGCGCGCACGAGGCCGTCGCGGCCGCCCTGCGGGGCCGTGGGTTTTCCGAGATGGTTCTGGGGTTGGTATGTTGGAGCGACGTCGGCGCACTTGCACCCTCTGGACATGATACCGGTTTGACGGGCCGAAAGCTGTCCACCCTGGCGTCCTCGCTGCTGGACCGCGCCTCGAAGAGGGTGCGGCGTCGCGGTCGACATGCCGGTCGGCTGTCGGAAACGGGGCGGCATGACCTCCGCAAATCACTCAAAAAGCTCAGCCTCGACATCGAAGCCCTGGCCCCTTTCTATGGGACCAATGCGGTGAAGCGCTATCGGCGTCGCTCCGAAGCCCTTGAACGGATTCTCGGCGTGGCAAACGATGCAGCAGTCACGGACGGGCTGGCGCATAAGCTCGTCGCAACAAATCGGGCGGCGTTGTCAAAGCCGGCCTACGCTTTGGAACACTGGAACAGGGTACGCGGTCGCAAGGCGTTGATTGGCCTCAGGGCGGCGATGAGGAACTTACGCCACCAACCTAAATTCTGGTCGTAAAGGCGATCCAGAGTCGTACCCTGTCTCCAGTGCACAGCAATGTGCCGTGAAAATTTGACGGTGTCCAGGAACCCCACCCCAGGGGATGACCAATCCAAGACTATGCCCTATTCTGACTCGCCCACGAGTGGCCGCCCTACCGTGTTCAAAGTCTCTCTGTCCAAAGCGTCCATCGTAGGCCAGTCGCGTGACGCGATGTCGTGGGTAATTTTCGATGCTACCGATCGCAGCCGGTTCTCTTCAAGCTGAAGCCATGGGCTCTTCCCGCGAGGATGCGATGGCGCACCGAAGACTGGGATCATTATGCGGAATAGCTTGGCGGCGACGACGATGACGCTGCTCAATCGCATTGATTGGGAAGCTGCGATCCTCCCCGAAACGGTGACGGCCCAAGTGCAGGACGAATGTGTCAGCCTGAACGGCGCCGTCGATTGGAATTTCCAGAAGGATGCCGCGGCTCTCGACGTCCGGTCCCTGCTCGGCATCGTGGGGCTTTCGAACCAGATCACCATCAGGCCGCGCGCCAACGCACACAACATCGCATAGGGCATCAAGGGACCGCTCGGCCGGTCCTGGTTCTTCGATCCCAATCGTGCCGATGTCGAGGGCGACCGCGTCCGGCTGATGGCGGCGCTTGTCACCCTGTCGATGGTGGCTCCCGCAACCGCTCAGCAACCAGCGTCTACTCTGTCGGTGGACGCTGCCATGACGATGCGGGAGGCAAGCCTATTGGCCGATGCGGCTCGTGAGGCAACCCGACTCGCCAGGCAGACATCGAAGGCGGCAGCGCAGCAGGCCTCACAGGAGTCCCCGGATCGGATACGAAACCGCTCTGGCGACGCCGAGGCGGCGGCAAAGCGATGCGATACCAAGATCTCCGATGCAAACAATGCTGCCGGCACACGGTCAGCGCCTCGATGCGGAAGGCCGCGGACGCGGCTCGGCACTTCGTCGAGGCGACCCGATTGGCGCGTTAGAAGGCTGATGAAGCGACCGAGGCGTACATCCACTCCGACATGACGGGAATCCGACAGACGGCATCCGGAGCCCGAGCCTCCATCGTCAGGGCTGCCACAGCCGCCTCGAATGCCGCGCGCGGCACGTGAGTCTGCCAAGACCCCCTGGGACCGCAACATGGCGCAGACCCAGCTCCGAAACTGTAACAGGTCCCGACGGGACTGTTCGAACCGATCCTTTCAGGAGAGCCGCCGGTGGAGAAGGCCAAATTGGAACGATTCTTCGAAAAAGCGGCGCATCAGCACGACCGGGCCGCCGACCATTACCGGCATTCCGCAAGGCATCTTGCCAAAGGTGAGCACACCGCCTCCGCGAAGGAGCGAGACCGCGCCATCGATCACTGCGAGAAGGTCCGGATCGACGAGATCGGTCTGCGACCCGATGGAATGGCAACAGACGGACGGACAAAGTCCGAGGCTGCCTGACACTTATGGGATGACATCCATCGCAGCGGCCCTGCTCATCGTGACTAGGAAACTTCCAATCAAACGCACAGCCGGCTATACCGTCGGCTCTGCGGCGAGCACGAGCCGCATCAGCGCCGGCAACGATCGGGTGCCGGTCTTGCGCATGA
The DNA here is from genome assembly GCF_010692745.1 of Methylobacterium sp. BTF04. Classification (GTDB taxonomy): domain Bacteria; phylum Pseudomonadota; class Alphaproteobacteria; order Rhizobiales; family Beijerinckiaceae; genus Methylobacterium. Next base: position 2,393 of record NZ_JAAHTB010000074.1, on the reverse strand, counting down.
TGGCGGCTCGGTGGTTCTCCACCGTCCGCTGACTGATATTGAGGTCGGCGGCGATATTTTTGCTGGGATGGCCGGCCAGTACTGAGGCTATGATCTCCTGCTGTCGCGGTGTTAGCCCAGCGATTTGGCGTCCGGCGTCGCCGCGCAGGCCGCGAAGATCTCGGCGAGCCTTCCGCAACTCCTTCTTCGTGACCTCAAGTTCGGCTTCAAGGGACGCGACGTTTAGGAGATATGAGCGCGGCAGGGGGGCAAATGCATTCGTATAGTCCTGGTCAACGTCGACCTGCGGAGAATGGATCATAGGAATCTTAATTCCACGATGCTGGGATCTATTCGACTTCGTGTTTGCTGGACCCGATGGCAATGCAGGCCTGAAATGCCGTCACTTCGCTATATCGTGGCACGGCGGCGGGGCGCTGGCTCGGGATCGTCGTAGTCCAACAAAATGCCGTAGATGCCGAACTGTGCGAAGGCTTGCTACCACGACGTATACTTCGTCCGAACTCAGTCCCGGAGTAAGGTCGCCATGCCACTCGATAGAACCGCTGATCCTGCCCTGCCACCAAAAGCGCGGAACGTTAAAAGTGTTATACCAATTCTCATTGATCAGCACCCATGTGCCCATTGGCGTAGTCCGATGGACATGATGCGCCAGGGTTGGGCGATGAGCTTCGTCCAGGCGTCGCAGCAGTGATCGATGATGTCGTCGTAGGATTTGAAGATCCGGTTTCCGAGCCAGTTGTCGCGAAGGAACTGCCAGAGGTTCTCGACCGGGTTGAGTTCGGGTGAGCGCGCCGGCAGGGGCAACAGGGTGATGTTGCCCGGCACGAGCAGCTTCCTGGTGGTGTGCCAGCCAGCCTGATCGAGCAGGAGTACGGCGTGGGCACCGGGAGCCACGGTCGCGGCGATCTCTTCGAGGTGGTGGGCCATGGCCTCCGTGGTGCAACGGGGCATGACCAGGCCTGCGCCGACGCCCCGGGCCGGGCAGATCGCCCCGAAGATGTAGGCCGAGGCCGTGCGCTGATCCTTGGGTGCTGCGGGTCGCGTTCCACGCTTGGCCCAGCGCCGGGTCAGGGTGTTCTTTTGGCCGACACGAGCCTCGTCGCAGAACCAGACCTCTATCGGCTTGCCGCCGACGGCCTGCGCGATGTCCGCCAGACGGTTGGGGAAGTCTTTTTAAAAACGGCCGCGGCGTCCGGATCCTGGGCGTGATGGCGCGGGCGGGCCGAGAGCTTGCGGTAGCCCATGGCCCGCAAGACCCGGCTCAAGGTCTGCTCGGAGACCGACACGCCGTGATCCTCGGACAGGATTTGGGCCAGATCGCACAACCGCCAGCGAACCACGCCGTGGGCGGCCGGCGTCGGTCCCTGTTCAACAAGAGCCTTCAGGACATCGCGCTGGTCGGCGTTCAGGCGCGGACGGGCACCGGGAGCCTTGCCGTCGATCAGCCCGTCGGGGCCATTGGCGTTGAAGGCCACGACCCAGTCGCGCACCGTCTGCAACCCGACCCCGCCGATCTCGGCCGCCTCCGAGCGCAGACCACCCGCGGCGATCACCGATAGCGCCAACAGGCGGCGGGTCTGCGCCGGATCACGCGAACCCTTGGCCAGACCGCGCAAGGCCTCGGCATCGAAATCCGATCGCAGCGGCACCGGAGCAGCCATCGCATCCTCCTCAGGCTCAAAACCCCAGGAGGGAATCACGACCCCGATGTCGATGCTACCCCGCGTGAGTCGTCCTCAACGAGGCTTGGTATTAGTATCAAAAACATTAAAAGTAAAATAGTTCTAAGTAAAAACATAACTAGATCGTAGATCAACACGGCCGATCTAGGTTTTATTTTTTGCTTTATTTGGCCTTGAATTTTCAATTAATAACTTGCCGCGCACTGGTTTAAATTTTAGTTTCAATTAATCTAACCTCTGAGTGATTTCGCTCAGGGCATACGATTTGTGGCTGTGACGATTTAAAGTGGTCTGATCGTTACGTCTACGTTCATGATGCGACGCTGCGATAGGAACTGGTCCCCTGTAGAGGACCATGATTGGTAGAGTTGCAATGAAGAAGGGTGTTGAGGCGAGCGCGGCCAGCGGAACCGCTGATCATAGTCCGCATACGGCGGTTACCGAGCCACAGGCGTATAGGGAAGCCACCAATGTGGTTAAGACAGACTTCATCGCGGCTGATCTCTAAGAACCTCGCGTCACAATTGGCGCTGTCACTCATTTAACGCCCGGGAAGTGCCATGGGCCAGCACCATTTACGCGTCTCTAGTATCCATTCTTGCATCCGAACTTTCGCCGATATCAAAATCCTTTTGCATCTTCCGTGGGTTAGGCTAGAGCCGTGTCCGGTTGGGTTGAGTCAGGGGGTATCGGGCGGGCGGCGGATCT
>NZ_JAAHTB010000073.1 GCF_010692745.1 Methylobacterium sp. BTF04 | reverse complement strand
CGTCCACCACCGCACCCGTGGTCGGACCGGCGGCGGGCAGAAGCGACGAACAGCCGGAAACGAGGCATGCCGTCAGGGCCGCAAGGGCCGCCTTACGAACCATCGATACTCTCCCTGCCGGCCCGGGCACGTGCCACGAGGCCGGCGGCGTTTCCGACGCGCAGACGCCGCCCCGGTCACACCATCACATCTTTGCGTTCTGCCCCACGCCGCAATCCGGAGTTGAGCCCCGCACGTCGCAGATCGATCCGTCATCCCATACGTGCCAAACGCTGCGATGGGTTTAACGGGCCGATCGTGACGGCATCGCGTACCCGGGGGCGCAGCGACGTCGCGCGTGCCGATCCCCTCGGACAGCATTGCGTCACGACGGTGGCACGGTCACGCTTGTGCGCCGCCGGGCGTGCCGGAAATCACGCTCCTGAGACGGCGCCCGAGGGCGTCGGCACTGAGGTCGGCCGCCTGTGGCGGCGCACCGCCCGCGCTGCCGAAGTCGAGGATCGCATAATCCGTCGTCGTCCCGCCGAAGCCCGGGCGACAATCCGGCAGCGCGGGGGCGTGGTCGCCGAACACGCACAGGGTCGCCGGCAAGCCTGTGAGCCCGGCGATCAGGGCTTCCACGGCGCTGCCCGTATGGGCGACGTGGTGGAGGTATTGCGCACGCGGGTCGTCGATGCCGGGCAGCCGCCCCGCCTTCCACGGGCCGTGATTCTCCATGGTCACGCAGAACAGGAACAGCGGCCCGGAGCGAGCCTGCACCTCCGCCAGCACCCGCTCGGCCAAGGCCCTATCGCCGACATAGGGGCCGATGCGGGGTGCGTCGCCGAAAGCCTCCTCCATCACCAAGCGATCGAACCCGAGGCGGGTCACCACCGCCGCCCGGTTGAAGAAGTCGCGGTGGAAGGGATGGACGAACACGGTCTCGAAGCCGGACTGACGCGCCAGCCGGGCGAGGCTCGTCGGCTCCTCCCCGCTATGGGTCAGGTAGGGATCGAACGACCCGAAGCCGAGGTCGTTCGCATCGCGGCCGGTGAGCACCGCGTGCTCGGTCCGCATGGTGTAGGCGCCGTGCGCCGGCACGCGCAGGCGTCCGTAACGCGTAGCGCGCGCGCGGATCACGTCCATCAGCGGCAGGGCCGGGCCGCCGAGGCGCACCGGATCGACGAAGGATTCGAGCTGGACCACCACGACGATCCGGTCCGGGCCGCGGTCCGGACTGGCTTGGGCCGCCAGCGCTGCCGGTGGGCTCTCCGTCGCGACGGTGCGACCCTCCCGCCAGCGCAGCGCATAGGCGATGATCGTGGCCGGCAGGCCGATCCGGGCGACGTCGGCCTCCAAAGCGGGGCGTGGGAACCGTGCGGCGAGCCATCGTCCGAGGGCGCCCTGCCCCGCCATCGCCGCCAGCGACAGCAGCGCCAGCGGCAGCGCGATCAGCGCCAGAACGGCGACGCTGGGCTCCCGCGGCAGGACGGTCGGCTCCAGCGCGTACCAGAGCGCGACCCCGAACAGGCTAGCCAGGATCGGCAGCGCCATGCGTGGGTCGGTGAGCGGCCGGGTGTAATAGAGCTCGGGGTGGCGCGGCACCTGTCGCAGCAGGGCGAAATCGCTGAACACCAGCGGCTCACCGATGATGCCGCGCTTGAGCCGGCTCACCACCGTGAGGATCGCGACGGTGAGCACGCAGGAGGATGCGGCGAGCCACGGGCGCCAGGAGAACTGGAACCAGAACGCGGTGAGCAGCCCATAGGCGCAGAGCCGCAGGGCGATGTCGCCGGGGCGCCGGCTCACGGGACGCAGGCTCCGGCCTTCCACCGCCTCGGTGGCGAAGGCGAGGACGAACGCGCTCAGGACAGCGAGGACGAGGCTCATGGACGATCGTGTGCCTTCACTCCGGCGTCTTGCCGGCTTTCTGGGCGATGCCGCGCTTGGCCCGCAGCCGCCGAACGAGGGGATTCAGCACGGCATAGCGCGCCCGCATGACCCATTGGGCCCGCTGGCTGAGGGCGAGGCGCGACGGGACGGCGGCATCGCGCTCCGCGCTGAGGCGGTCGAGCAGCTGCTCGGCCGAGCACGGCTTCATCGCCACCGGGTCGAGATAGAGTGGATAGAGCAGCAGCGCTCCGGCCACCAGTTCGTCCAGGGCGAGCCGCCGGCCCCGGTCTGCGCCGGGCGCCAGATCCTCGGTGAGGCCCCAGCCGGCGTAGAACGGCCGCCCGTGGACGGCGACGGTGAGCCCGCGGATCAACGCCTCGAAGCCGGCAAGCGAGGTCATGGTCTCGACGTGGTGCGCCCGGTCGAGCAGATCGACGATGGAGAGGCCGCCGACGATCCTGTCGGCGAGGCCGAGCGCCTCGTCCTCGGGGATCGCTCCCGGCCGGAAGCCGGCCTCCACGTCGGGATGTGGCTTGTAGAGCAGGAACGCATCGGGATTGCGGGCGCGGGCGGCAGCCAGCAGCGCGCGGTTCGAACGCACCACCGGCGAGCCATGCATCACCGAGGCATCGTCCTCGACCTGCCCCGGCACCAGGACGATGCGCCGGTCGGTGGGCCAAGGGTCGTTCGCGATGGTGAGCCCGACATTGTACTTGGTGAGGCGGCGCGCGATCACGAGTCGGCGCAGGGCGGAGGCCCGCGTCACCAGATCGGCCGGGATCGTCGCGTTCTTCAGGATATGCGCGAGCCGGCTCTCGGTGCGTGGATCGTAGTAGATGCCGCGGTCGTCGACGACGATGGAGGCGCCGGGCTGCAGGCTCGCCCCCAATCCCACCGAGCGCAGGAATCCGTCCTCGATCCGGGACAGGGGGATGCCGGCCGCGGCGCAGAGCGGCTCCAGCCGTTCCGGCATCCGCGTCGCCCAAGCGAGGACCCGTGCCTGAGCGGCACCGGCGACCGCCACCGCATCCGTGGCGGTCATGGCGTGGACCGCCGGCCCGTACGGGCCGAGGGTGAAGACGTCGAGCGCCGGACGCTTCCAGCGCGAGATGCCCACCAGCACGGTCGGCCGATCGTTGGCGCAGAAGCGGTCGCGCAGCCAGGCCACCCGCTCCAGACACTCGGCCAAGGCGATCGGCTCGCGGGTCCACGGGTCGAAATAGTGAACCCCGGCGCCGTAGCGCAGCGCGAGAAGATCCGAATCGGACGGGACCGCCGCGTCGGCGCCGATGCGGGTGACCGAAGCGCCGGAGAGCCGGGCCTCGCAGGCCGATCCCCAATCGGCGACGAAGACCCGCGACACCCGGCCGAACAGCGCCCAGGGATCCACCGGCCGGGTCAGTACGCGCAGGCGCGGCGAGACCGCCCCGGCGAGCCCTTCGCAGCCCTCCGGGCCGGCGATGATGAAACCAAGGTCGGGATAGTGCGCCAGCACCCGGTCGATGAAGGCGCGCAGCCGTCGCGGCGAGGCCGCAACGGCGCCGTCGGCCAGGATCAGGGCCGGCGTGTCGGCGACGCCATCCGCGAATCCCGCGTCTCCCGTGAGGAAGCGGTTGCGCCCGAAGGTGCGCAACGCGCGCAGCCGCTCCGCCGTCGCGGGTTCGGGAGCCTCTCCACCGACAGGTCTGCCGGCAAGGCGCAGGCGCAGGCTCGCCATGCCGGTCCGCGGCGTATCGTAGGGAGAGAGGAGCGGACCGGGCTCGACGATCAGCGGCGGTCGCCCTAGCGCCCGCAGGGTCGCGGCCAAAGCCCCGTCGCCCCAGACGAGTCCGGTGGCCCCTCGCAGCGACGGAGACCGGTCGCCCCCGATCTGCTCGCGCAGGGCGCCCTCGACCTGCTTGCGCAGGGACTGGATCGTCCGGCCGGTCGAAAAGAAAACCGGCGGCAAGTTCGGAGACATGACGCGCTCGATCGCTGCTGCAGCGAGTGCCTTATACGCTCAGCGCCCCGGAGGGATAGATTCGAGGGGCCGCCCGGCGCATTGCTTCCATCACGCGACCGTGGAACCGGTCGTCGGTCAGATATTCACCGACGCGCAAATGGTCCGCGCCGATGCCTCCGAAATGCCATGGAGGCCGGGCTTGAGTGTCAGCGTGTGCCAGGGGCTTCGTTGCGCAGGCGCCACATGACGCGGACAATCGCATCAGACGGTTTGGGCACCGGATTGTTGCAGTCTAGCGTCTATGTAACGCAAACCAGGGTGCAACCCGTGAGCGCCGGGTGCAGGGAGCAATCGTATCGGAATGCTTCAGTCCAACGCAGATATGCAGCATAACGCAGACAGTCATCGCGACGGCCCGGCCACGTTCCTGTTCCTTCAGGGACTCGCGTCTCCGTTCTTCGCCGATCTGGGCACAGCTCTCAAAGCGCGAGGGCACAGAGTTCGTCGGATCAATTTCTCGTCCGGCGACTGGCTGTTCTGGAGCTTGCCCTCCGACAATTACCGCGGTTCGTTCGAGAACTGGGGCGCCTATGTGGGCGACTACATGGTACGCCATGGCGTCACCGACCTGATCCTGTTCGGCGATTGCCGCCCCTACCACGTGGCGGCCACCACTGCCGCCGCACCGCTCGGCGTCCGCCTGCACGCCTTCGAGGAAGGCTACCTGCGGCCGAACTGGATCACCTGCGAGCTCGGCGGCGTCAACGGCCATTCCTCGCTCCCCAAGACCGCCGACGAGATCCGCCGCCTTGCCCGGCGCCTGCCTCAGCCCGGGCGCGCGATGCCGTCCACCGGCGACATGGCCCGCCGCAGCCTGTGGGACGTGGCCTACAACATCGCTAATTTCGGCTTTCCGTACTTCTTTCCGTATTTCAGGAGCCACCGGCCGAACCACATCGCCGTGGAATATGCCGGCTGGATCAAGAAGTTCATGCGCCGTGCCCACACGCGGCGCCAGGCGACCCGGCTCAACGAGGCCTACACCGCGGTGGGGGTCGACTACTTCCTGCTGCCGCTCCAACTCGACAGCGACTACCAGATCCGTGTCCACTCGCCCTTCCTCGGGGTCGAGGCGTTCATGGATCGGACGATCGCCTCCTTCGCGCGCTACTCCGCGGCGCCGACACGGCTCCTGATCAAGCTACACCCCCTCGACAGCGGCCTGATCAACTGGCGCAGATATGCGCGCCACTCGGCCAAGCGCCACGGCGTCAACGACCGCCTCGACCTCATCGATGGCGGCGACCTGCCGAGCTTGATCTCCGGCAGCCGCGGCGTCGTGCTCGTCAATAGCACGGTGGGCATGCTCTCCCTCGATCTCCAGCGGCCGACGCTGGCCACGGGAAGCGCGATCTACAATCTGCCCGGCCTGACCCATCAGGGCGGCCTGAACACGTTCTGGACCGCACCGACCCCGCCCGAAGCCGACCTGATGGCGGATTTCCGGCGCGTCGTTCTGAACCGGACTCAGGTCAATGGCGGATTCTTCTCCCGCGCCGCCATCGCCCGGGCGGTGGCTGGCACGATTCCGCGCCTCGAAGCCACTTTGCCGGCCTCCGCCCTCGCTGCAGCGGCCGCGGCTGCCGGACGCGCGGACACACCAGAGCCGCAGGAATTCGCAGCGGTCTATTGATCCGCGGCGACGCCTCGGGGTAGCACGAGTCCCATGCCCGTCATCCTGATCACCGGCGCGTCGAGCGGAATCGGCGCTGCTTTGGCACGCCATTACGCGGCTCCCGCCACCATTCTGATCCTGCACGGGCGCGATGCCGATCGCCTCGACGCGGTCGCCGAGACGTGTCGGGCCAAGGGTGCGCACGTCGAGACCGCGCGTCTCGACGTGCGCGACCGCGACGGCGTCGCCACATGGCTGCACGCCATGGATTCGGCCCATGCTCTGGACCTCGTCATCGTCAATGCGGCCATCAACGGCGGCGATCCGGGCGGCGATGTCGAGACCGAGGCGATGGCATTCGAGACGGTGGCGGTGAACCTCAATGGAGCGCTCAATGTCGCCCTGCCCTGCGTCACGCTGATGCGGGCGCGGGGCGCCGGACAGATCGCGCTGGTCTCGTCGCTGGCCGCCTTCGCGCCGCTGCCCGATGCGCCTGCCTATAGCGGCACCAAGGCCGCCTTGCTCGCGCATGGGCTCGCGCTCCGCGAAAAGTTGAAAGTCCACGGGGTGCGGATCAACGTGGTGACGCCGGGCTACGTCAAGACGGCGATGGGGGGCGAATACCAGGGCTGGCGCCCGATGGAGATCGGCGCCGAGGACGCCGCCGCCCGCATCGCGCGCGGGCTTGCCAGGAACCAGGACATCGTCGCGTTTCCCTGGATCATCGCCGCGCTCGCCCGCGGCTCGGCGCTGCTGCCCGAATCGTTGCGCCGGCTCGGCATGAGCGGCTTCAAGTTCAAGATCAGGACCGGCCGGTGACCCGGCCCGCCATCGCGCTCTTCGTTCTCGAGGCGCTCCCCAATGCCAGGGCGGTGCGCCGTTTCGTGGTGGAGCACGCCGCCGAGATCGCCTTCGTGGGGTTGTCGAATGCCGAGCGCCCGAGTTCGGGCGGTCTCGTGGGCCAGGTGAAGCGCCATCTGGCGCGCTCTGGCCCGGCGATCCTGCCCTATCTCGGGGTAAATTTCGGCCTGCCGGACCTGCTTTCGCCGCTCTCAGGGCTGACCCGGCGCCTGGCCGGAACGCGGGAGGTCGCAACCGCGACGCCCTTGAAGGATTTATGCCGGCAACTCGGCATCCCGGCCTTCATCGTGGATGACGTCAACGGCCCGGAGATGGCGGCCGCGTTCGAAGCCTACGCCCCCGACGTGATCGTCACCTTCCATTTCGACCAGATTCTGTCGGGCGCGACACTGGCGCTGGCCCCGCTCGGTGGTCTCAACCTCCATCCCGGCCTGTTGCCGCGCCATCGTGGCCCGGTGCCGACGATCCACGCCCTGGCCGAGGACGAGCCCGCCTTCGGCGTCACGGTGCACCGGCTCGCCGTCACCATCGATACAGGGGCGATCCTGGCGCAGGAAACGATCGGCTTGCCCGCCGACACGACCGCGACGCGCGCCTCGGTGATCCTGCACGAGCACGGGCGGGTGCTGCTCGACGGTGCGCTGGCGCAACTGGCCGAAGGCACGTTGCCGGTAGGCGATATGCCGGCGACCCTGCCGTATTGCCCGTTTCCGGACCGGGCCTTGCTGAAGCGCCTGCGGCAGCGCGGACGCAAGCTCACCGACGTGCGCGACCTGGGCCAGGCCCTGGCCTTGAGCGCGCGGGGCTGAACGCACAATTGGACGGGCGAGCGGAGCCGAAGCCCCCCTCGCCGGCCGTACCCCAGACTAGCGCGAAAACTTCTTGTATTTCAGCTTCTTCGGCATGAGCGAGTCGGTGCCCAGGCGCCGCTTCTTGTCTTCCTCGTAATCCGAGAAATTGCCCTCGAACCATTCGACGTGGCTGTCGCCCTCGAACGCAAGGATGTGGGTCGCGATGCGGTTCAGGAACCAGCGATCGTGGCTGATGATCACCGCGCAGCCGGCATAATCCTCAAGCGCCTCCTCCAGCGCGCGCAGGGTCTCCATGTCGAGGTCGTTGGTGGGCTCGTCGAGGAGCAACACGTTGGCGCCGCCCTTGAGGGTGCGGGCGAGATGCACGCGGTTGCGCTCACCGCCGGACAGGGTGCCGACCTTCTTCTGCTGGTCGGAGCCCTTGAAGGCGAAAGCCGCGCAATAGGCGCGCGAATTGATCTCACGCTTGTTGAAATAGATGATGTCGTTGCCGCCGGAGACCTCCTGCCAGACCGTGGCGCCCGGATCGAGGGCGTCACGTGATTGATCGACGTAGCCGAGATGCACGGTCTCACCGACCGCGATGGTGCCGCCGTCGGGCTTCTCCGAGCCGGTGATCATTTTGAACAGCGTGGTCTTGCCGGCGCCGTTGGGGCCGATGACGCCGACGATTCCGCCCGGCGGCAGCTTGAACGACAAATCCTCGATCAGCAGGCGATCGCCGAACGCCTTGTTGAGGTGGTCGAACTCGATGACGTTGTTGCCGAGTCGCTCGTCGATCGGGATGACGATCTGCGCCGAGGCATCGATCTTGTCGTTCTGCTTGGCCACGAGTTCGTCGTAGCGGGTGATGCGCGCCTTCGACTTCGACTGACGTGCCTTCGGCGAGGCCGAGATCCACTCCTGCTCGCGGTTGATGGCGCGCTGGCGGGCCATGTCCTCGCGGCCTTCCTGCGCCAGACGCTTCTGCTTCTGGATCAGCCAGGCCGAGTAGTTACCCTCGTAGGGGTAGCCGCGGGTGCGGTCGAGTTCGAGGATCCAGCCGGTGACGTTGTCGAGGAAGTAGCGATCGTGGGTCACGATCAGGATCGCGCCAGGATATTGCTTGAGGTGGCCTTCCAGCCAGTTCACCGTTTCGGCGTCGAGGTGGTTGGTGGGCTCGTCGAGGAGCAGCAGTTCGGGCTCCCACAGCAGCAGCTTGCACAAGGCGATGCGGCGGCGCTCACCGCCCGAAAGAGTGGCCACGGGCTGCTCGTCGCTGGGGCAGCCGAGCGCCAGCATGGCCTGATCAACCTTCGAATCGAGCTCCCAGAGGTCTTTGGCCTCGATCTGGTCCTGGAGGGCGGTCATCTCGTCCGCCGTCTCCTCGGAATAGTTCATGGCGAGTTCGTTGTAGCGGTCGAGGAGCGCCTGCTTCTCGGCAACGCCCTCCATGACGTTCTCACGCACGGACTTGTTGGGATCGAGATGGGGCTCCTGCGGCAAGTAGCCGACGCGCGCGCCCTGCGCGACGAAGCCCTCGCCGGTCCATTCCGTGTCGATGCCGGCCATGATCTTGAGAAGAGTCGACTTGCCGGAGCCGTTGATGCCGAGCACGCCGATCTTGGCATCGGGGTAGAACGACAGGTTGACGTTATCGAGGATCTTCTTGCCGCCGGTGTAGGTCTTGGTCAGACCCTTCATGTGATAGATAAATTCGCGCGCCATGCTGATATCCCTGGATGGTGGATCGGCGGCCCGCGCTGACGCGGAATCGGCCGCCCGAATGATGATGTGCGCGGCACCGCGGCGGCTCTTGGAGGAGCCGGCCTGGCCTCGCGCTTCGCGCCGTCGCGGTCGGATATCCGGCTTTTGCCGTTGGCAAACCGCTTTGCGTGTGAGTGTTGCGCCGGAGTATCAGGGCGGCGCGAGACCGGCAAGAAGATCGACCGGCAAGAAGGATGGTCCAAAGAAACATCGGCGCAGTGTTTGGCACTGCCGTGGCGGTTCAGGCGAACGGGTTCTTCACCGTTTCGACCGCCTGTTTCGTCTCCGATAGGGCGTCCGGCAGGGGTTCGGCCGCCAGCGCCGCGACGATGGCCGTTATGGCCGCCTGGAGGACCAGTGCCCGCCGCAGTCCGGCCGCATCCCGCGTCAGGTCGAGGGAGCCATACAGGGCGATGCGGCACGTACCGTTCTCGATGGTGAGCCCACCTATGGTCTGGGCGGTGGCATCGTCCGCGAAAGGACGGAAAGCCGCTCCGCAATCAGGCTGTGGCGTCTTCGCCATGATTCTGTCCTCCTCAGAAGATCGCGCGGATCAGCGCGCGCCACAGCTGTCGGGGGACGCGGTGGAGCTCGGTCTTGGCCCAGGATTCGAACGTGGCATCGTCGCGATGGCGGCTGCGCGATGGAGCGCTGACCTCGTCACCGCGTGAATAGGCGCGTGGCTCGGGCAATTCCATCGGTCGCGCCTTCACGGTTTCGGAGAGGTCCGGGAACACGTCGAGCCCGGCGATGCCGCGCAATTCGGAGAGGGAGACCGCGCGCAATTCCGCGTCCTGCCGGTTGGGCACGAGGTAGGCCGCGGCCTCCCCCTTGGCCGGATCGTAAAGCGCCTTGAATAGCTGGCCCGGCACCAGCACCCGGCCGTTGATCGCCTGGACCCGGTCACCGGAATAGATCGGCCCGGTGACGACGAAGAGCGTGCCGCGCACGATGGCGAGCCGCCGTACGCTTTCCTCGATCGCCGCCCATAGGCCGCGATTTAAGGCGCGATCCTGCGGCACCATGTTGGCCAGCGTGAAGGATTGAGCCTGTGCGGCCCCGGTCGGCATGTCGCCGGCCGGGGCCATGTGGCCGCGGTCGAACCCGCTATGGACGTAGTCGTCCAGGCGAGCACGGGCGGCTTCGGGCAAGGCCGCTTCGTCATGGAAGGCATCGACCCGGTCAACGCCGCGCGCCGCCGCTAGGCTGGCGCGCGTCAATCGTTCGGCGGCATAGACCGGCGTCCGCGACACCGCGGAGGAGAGCACAGCGAACGCGTCGTAGCAGAGTAGTGTCGTCTGCAGCCCGAGCTTCGGGTTGACGAGGTCGGGGCGCCGTCCATCGGCGAACAGGTCGTTACAGGTCAGTCGCTCAGCTCGTGCCGGGCTCAGACCGGCGAGGACGACGATAAGCGCAAGGATGCGAATCAGTAGCACACCCTGACCTTGCGGGTGCCCGACGGCGTCTCCCGCCAGCGATAGGCACAAGGGCGCCCGAGCGTCCCTTCGAAGGGGTGGACCTGTCGGTCGGCCGGGCCGGGGGCGGCCTTCGGCACGCATGGCTCCACACCCTCGCACGCAAACGTGATCGGTTTGGCGGCAACGGTCCCGATATGCAGCGCGACGGCGAGGCCGAGGCCGATGCCGAGCGAGCGGTAGGTTATCGAGTAACGCGTCATCGATCGGGATCTCGTAGGGCGGTGGAATCTTGCAGGGTGGCAGAGTCGCATGATCTGCCTCGGCCTGCGGCGAGACGGCCCCTGTCATGGCCCCCACCGTTGATCGAGAGCGGCGAGGCGCTTAAGTGCCGCCCTTACGTTGCATCGGCTCATCTGTCATGCGGGCCGCCTCTCCAGCAATGCTTGGCGCCATCGGACCGTGCGCGTGGCAAAGCTGAGTGATGACGTTATAAGTGCAATCGAAGGGTCCCGGTTTCGTTACGGGGCTTAAAGCCGTTGGGAGGGGGCCGGCGCCGTGGGTGGCGAGGGGCATGCCTGTTCGAGCGGCTTCCAGCAACCGAACGGGTATGTGCCAGTGTCACGGATAGAAACCTCGATTCTGGACGGATTGTCCGAGACGTCCGCATTGCGTCTGTTGCCGGAGAGCGACCTCCCGGCGGTGGCGGATGCGGTGCGGGCGGAGATGA
>NZ_JAAHTB010000072.1 GCF_010692745.1 Methylobacterium sp. BTF04 | reverse complement strand
TTCGGGGCGGTCGTGGTTCATATGACAGCGCTGGCAGAAGGCCGCGAGGTTCTTGGCGGCGTTGTTGGCCGTGTCGTGATCGCGATGGGCTGTGGCCAACACCACCTTGGTTGGACGCAGACGCGCGAGCTCCTCGAAGCGCGGCAGCACTCGTAGGGCATGCCCGGATCCATCGCGCCATGAGCCGGTCGCGGCATCCCACCAGCGTCCGTCGCCCAAATGATAGATCGTCCGCCCGTGCGGTCGACCGCAGCTTTCGCAGGCGCCCCCCGCCCGTCGGAAGCGGATCTCGGCCGAGAGCTGGGGCCAATCGATCGGATAGAAGAAGCGGTGCTCGCGCCGGATCGGCATCGGATCAGCTCTTCCCTGCCAAGGCCGCCTGGCTGCGCGCCCGCGCCTGAGGAAAATAGCTGTAGAAAGTGTCGCGACTGACTCCGAGACGCTTGGCGATAGCCGCAATCGAAATGGTCCCGGATTGCAGGAGGGCGCGACCGACCTCGATGTCGGCTTCGGTCAGCTTCTTCGGCCGACCGCCCTTGCGACCGCGAGCCAGCGCCGCCTTGAGGCCCTCCATCGTACGCTCGCGATTGAGATCGAGGAAGTACTCTGCCATGGCGCCGTGCATCTGTAGGGCGAAGCGGCCATGGGCGGTGTCGCTGTCGAACTGCTCGGTCAGGCTGCGGAAGTGGATCTCCTTAGTCCGTAGGGAGTCGATGGTGCGCATCATCTCGACGAGGGAACGGCCGAGGCGGTCGAGCTTCCACACCACCAACACGTCGGTCGGACGCAGATAGGTGAGAGCAGCCTCGAACTCGGGGCGCTTGGTTCCAGCCTTGCCAGACTTCTTCTCCTCGAACAGGCGTTCGCAGCCGGCGCGGGTTAGCGCGTCGCGCTGGAGGTCGAGGTTCTGGTCGAGAGTGGAAACGCGGGCATATCCAACGAGCATGTCGGGATAGTGATTCAACCGCGTTTAATCCGCAATAGAAAACCAGTCATATTTTCCCGACAGAAACGGAGCTGTTTTAGGCAACTAGGGATTGGCCTGATCCGATTGTCCGGAAAACGATCGTTTTTCTGACGCGTTGACGGGGCAGGCCGATGACTTGACCCTGACACAGATCTAGGCCGCGCGTGTCGATCTCGGTCGGACCATGAAGGCGGCGGCCATGGCTGCGGGCATCCACCACCGTACCCTCATCCGTCTTGAGAACGACGTGGATGATGCCGGGAAGGAACCGGGGAGGTCAGAGGAACGCCGTTACTCCAATAGGATCTTGTCAACGATCGTAGAAATTGAAGATCAGGCCCCGCACGGCATATCCTTCCGGTCGCCACTCTCTTATGAACCCGCCTGGTCACGCTTGGCTTGACCGTGCGGAGTTTCGCAATCTTAAGGACTGCCTGAATGGAGATCGACGGAACCCAGGTCCTCGTCCGGACTATCACCGACGAAGAACCTGCGATCCTCATGGCCTGGCTCGCGCTTCTGAAGGAGGGTGGTTCTCTTCAGACGGGCCGCATCCGCGAGGCCGAGCTCCAGACCCAGGCTAAGGTCGTCCTTGGGCAACTGCGCGATGCGCTTGCGTCCGGACAGAGCGATTTCGGTTCGGAAGCATACGCTTCCTTGCGTGAGACGCTTGGTGAGATCTCCCGTTCCCGGGCGATCCAAGGGTTCTCCTCCACCGACACGGCGAAGTTCGTGTTCTCGCTCAAGGAGCCGATCTTCGAAGCGCTGGGCAGGACACAGGCTGGCGACGCGTCGCTCATCGCGGCAGCGACTAGGTCGGCGAGCCGTTTGCTCGATCGGCTCGGGCTGCACACGATGGAGGTGTTCCAGACCAGCCGCGAAGAGGTCATCGGACGGCAGACCCAGGAGATCGCCGAACTCTCGACCCCGGTGGTCCGGCTCTGGGACGGTATCCTCGCACTGCCGCTGATCGGAACCCTCGACAGCGCCCGCACCGGCGTCGTGATGGAGAACCTGCTCCAGGCCATCGTCGACGAGGAGGCGGAGATCGCCATCATCGACATCACTGGTGTGCCCACCGTCGACACCCTGGTGGCCCAGCACCTTCTCAAGGCGATCGCCGCGGCCCGGCTAATGGGGGCCGACTGCATCATCTCCGGCATCCGTCCGCAGATCGCCCAGACGATGGTCCACCTCGGGGTGGAGCTGAACGTCGTGTCCAAGGCGACGCTGGCGGATGCCTTCGCCCTGGCGCTGAGGCGCACCGGAAGAGCCGTCGTGCGCAAGCAAGCCGCGGCCACGACCGCATCAGAGGATCGTCGCTAGCGCCATGGACCGCATCCCGATCCTCAAGCTCGGTGGCGCACTGATCGTCACCATCCAGGTCGACATGCACGACCGCCTCATGCTCGCCCTAGAGGAGGACCTCACTGCCAAGATCGCGAGCACTGGTGCGCGCGGTGTGCTGATCGAGATCTCGGCCTTGGAGATCGTCGATTCCTTCATCGGCCGCATGCTCGACAACATCGCGGCCATCTCCCGTGTGCTCGACGCCGAGACTGTCGTCGTTGGGATGCGCCCGGCCGTGGCGATCACCCTGATCGAACTCGGGCTCAACCTGACCGGCATCAAGACGGCCCTCAACGTCGAGCGTGGCATGGCCATGATCCAGGCTCGGCTCGACGAGGACGATGCGGACGGACTCGGAAGCACGCGTGCCCATCGCGAAGACTGACCTCCTCCCGATCCGATCCGGTGAGGACGTTGTACGCGTGCGCCAGCAGGTCCGGGCCCGTGCCATCGAGATCGGCCTGGGGCTCGTCGATCAGACCAAGATCATCACGGCGGCGAGCGAGCTGGCTCGCAACACCCTGGACTATGGCGGTGGCGGCGAGGTTCGCATCGACCTCGTTGAGGAAGGCGGCAGGAAAGGGGTCCGACTGACCTTCGAGGATCAGGGACCCGGCATCCCGGATATCGCCCAGGCGCTCACCGACCACTACACCACCGGCGGAGGGCTTGGTCTTGGGCTCGGCGGAGCCAAACGCCTCTCGAACGAGTTCCATATCGAGTCGACGCTCGGTGTCGGCACGCGCATCACGATTGCGCGCTGGAAATCACGATGATCTCGATACCGGTGACGGAGGCCAGCCAGGTCGCCGAAGTGCGACGACGTGCGACGTCGATTGCCACAAATCTCGGCTTCGATGAGACCGCGAACGGTCGCGTCGCCATTGTTGCGACCGAGCTGGCGACCAACCTCGTCAAGTACGGCACCTCGGGTGAGATCCTGGTCGGCACGTTCGAAGACGATACGGGTACTGGCGTGGAGCTCGTCTCTTTGGACAGGGGACCGGGTCTCGCCGATCTTGGCGAAGCCCTTCGGGATGGGCATTCCACGGGTGGCAGTCCCGGTCTCGGCTTAGGCTCGATCCGACGACAATCGCAGGCCTTCGACATCGCATCGTGGCCCGGACGAGGGACCGCCATTCTCGCCCGCATCGAGGCAGTGCCGCGAACCGCATCTGCGTGCTCTCGCTTTGGCGCCGTCGCAGTTCCCATGCGAGGCGAGGTCGTCAACGGTGACGGCTACTGCATCCGCTCTCAAGGGTCGGCATGGACCTTGATCGTTGCTGACGGGCTCGGGCACGGTCCGCACGCAGCAAAGGCGTCCGACGAGGCCGTGCGCCTGTTCCGCAGCCGTGAGCACGACGCACCTGGTGAGATCCTCGCGACGGCACATGCCGGCATGCGACACACCCGCGGCGCCGCGGTCTCGATAGCGCGATACATTCCGGAGCGGGGCGTCGTGGTCTTTGCCGGCATCGGGAACGTCATGGGGGGCGTCGTCACCGGTTTGGAGACCAAGCGCATGGTCTCGCTTCCAGGCACCGCAGGGCATGTGGCACGACACATCCGGGAGTTCGAGTATCCGTTCGCGGATGACAGCCTCTTCGTGATGTGCTCGGACGGCATCGCCACAGGATGGTCACTCGACGCCTATGCCGGCCTCAAGGGCGCCCATCCGAGCCTGATCGCTGGCATCTTGTACCGCGACTTCTCACGTGGTCGCGACGACGCGACGGTCGTTGTCGCCCGAGGCGTTGCCCCTTGAGGTGGCCGATGGTCACGATGTTGATCGAGCAGGAGGTCGATGTCGCCGCCGCGCGGCAGCGCGCGAGAAGCCTTGCCGAGCAGCTGGGCTTTGGCGTCCAGGATCAGACCCGCATTGCCACGGCGGTCTCCGAGATCGCGCGCAATGCCTATGGCTATGCCGGCGGTGGAAAGGTCGAGTACGGCGTCGATGACGAGGATGAAACTCAGGCGCTGATCGTGCGCATTGGCGACATTGGACCTGGGATAGCCGACCTGCCCGCCGTCATGGAGGGCCGTTACCAATCGAAGACTGGCCTCGGCATCGGCATCACGGGCGCCCGCCGCCTCATGGACCGCTTCGAGATCCGCTCGGCTCCAGGCCAGGGCACCCAGGTGGTGCTGGCCAAGACACTTCCGTCTGGGCGCGACCGACTGACTGGTCCGAAGGTTGCCGCAGTCGCCGAGGCCGCTACCCGGAGACGAATGGACAACCCGCAGGAGGCGATGCGCGACCAGAACCGCGACCTCATGCGCAGTCTTGCCGAATTGGCGGAGCGTGAGGGGGAGGCTCGGCGCCTGAACGGGGAGTTGGCGGAAACGAACAGGGGCGTCGTGGCGCTGCATGCGGAACTTGAGGCGCAAGCCGAGAAGCTCCGTGAGGCTGGCGTGAACTTAGAGAACCAGGTCGCGGCGCGGACGGCAGAGCTTGCTCAAGCAAACGAGCGCCTCTGCGCAGAAGCGGTAGAGCGGGAGCGCATGGAGCAGGATCTACGGCAATCTCAGAAGATGGAGGCTGTCGGGCAACTGACCGGGGGCATCGCTCACGACTTCAACAACCTTCTGACGGGAATCGTTGGCTCTCTCGATCTGATGCAGAGCCGGATGGCGAAGGGCCGAACCGAGCACTTGCAGCGCTACATCGAGACGGCGATGGCTTCAGCCAATCGGGCCGCGGCGCTGACCCATCGCCTACTGGCCTTTGCGCGCCGTCAACCGCTCGATCCGAGGCCGACGGATGCAAACGCGCTCCTCGGCGGTATGGCCGACTTGCTGCGCCGAACGCTGAGCGAGGCCATCGACCTTCGCATCGTCACCGCACCCGACCTGTGGCCGACATTGTGCGACCCGCACCAGCTTGAGAACGCCATCCTCAACCTCGCCATCAACGCCCGCGATGCCATGCCGGACGGTGGCGTGCTCACGATCGCCACCAGCAACGGCCACCTCGCCGATGCCATCCCGGACGTGAAGCCCGGCCTCATACCCGACGAGTACGTTCGCATCTGCGTCAACGACACGGGAACTGGGATGCCCCCCGAGGTCATCGCCAGGGCTTTCGACCCGTTCTTCACGACGAAGCCACTTGGCCAGGGCACCGGGCTTGGCCTCTCGATGATCTACGGCTTTGCGCGCCAATCGGAGGGACACACGCGGATCGTGAGCGAAGTCGGCAAGGGCACCACAATCAAGATCTATCTGCCTCGATATAGCGGCGGCATGGGCGAGATCGTTGAGGCGGCCGAGGCAGCGGAATCACCACGTGGTGACGGTGAGACCGTGCTGGTGGTCGAAGACGACCTCGTCGTACGCAATCTCATCATCGAGGTCTTGCACGATCTCGGCTATAGGTCGCTCCAGGCTGCCGACGGGCCCGCCGGGCTGCGCATTCTGCAATCCAAGGTACGGGTCGATCTGCTTGTGACCGACATCGGCCTGCCGGGCCTGAACGGACGCCAACTCGCCGACCAGGCCCGCGTAACTCGCCCTGACCTCAAGGTTCTCTTCATCACCGGCTACGCCGAAAGTGCGACGGTCGCTTCCGGTTTCTTGGACCCGGGCATGGCGATGATCACCAAGCCGTTCGCGTTGGACGTGCTGATGGCGCGTATCCGGATGATGATCGAAGACTAGGCAGCTTGCTTCGTGAGCCCTTGTTAGAACTTTTAAAAGATTCTCTGTAGGGCGGAGGAAAATTGGGCGTGTCGCAAACTCGGCTCTGAGACGCGGAACGACCTCTGCCGTCCTGCTTTCACGCTTTGTTCGCCTGGGGAAGCCCAAAGCAGAGCGCAAGTAGCTGGTTCTGCTCGCGGACGGTCCATGCGCCGGCAAAGGCGAAGCCCTTGCGCAGCCAGAGCATGGCCTCGAAGCCCTGGATCGTGCGCCGCGCCGTGTTGAACGAGCGGAAGCCGCCGACCCGCGGCATCGACCGTTTCACCCGGTAGTGGTCGCTCTCGATCCCTTGCTGCAGGTGCTTGGTGACGTAGTGGACCGGCGCGCGAGGCAGCAAGCCTGCCTTCCGGCTCTCGGCGATGGCTGGCGGGTACGGTCCAGCGCCATCCGTGCCGATGCGATCCGGAGCGAGCAAAGGCTGCTCCCGCAGCATCTTGCGGAAGAACCGCTTGGCCGCGTCGAGATCCCGGTTGGCCGTGAGGAGGAAATCGACGGGATTGCCGTGCTTGTCGACGGCTCGGTAGAGGTAACGCCACTCACCCCGCACCTTGATGTAGGTTTCGTCGATGCGGACCGCTCCGCAGTATGGCCGGCGGAACTGCCGCAACCGCTTCTCGATCAGCGGCGCGTAGGCGAGCACCCAGCGGTTTAACGTGGAGTGGTCCACCTCCACGCCGCGCTCCAGGAACAGCTTTTCGATGTCGCGGTAGCTCAGCGGGTAGCGCAGGTATCAGGAGACGGCCTGGACGATGAGCGCAGCCTCATAGTGCCGGCCCTCGAAGTCGGTCTTGGCGCGCTGCTTCAGCTTCGCGGCGATGGCGGACAGAATCATGGGCCGGCTCCAGGGCGGAGGCGGCAAGCTCGGCGGGTATGCTTAACGACCCGTAAACGCAGGCGGACTCGGATTTGCGACAAGCCCCGATTAAGTACCAAATGTCAGATTTGGACCACTACGCGCCTGCCTGACAGACCCGAGACTACCTCGCCCGGCCGGATCACTCAGCGCCGGGTTTTGTCGTTTCTCGGAGCGGTGCCCCATAGCGGAAGCGACCGCACTTTTGTCCGAGGGCATCAAGGTCTCGTCCCTTGGCGCATCGAACATTCGGCAAATCGCGATCCGATGCTACGCGCAGAATCCTTTGCCGGAAATCCTCATCAGTCTCAGGCACTGCGGCCATTCTGTGCTCGCTCTTATTGTTGCAGTGAAGGCAACTCCCGTTCGGTCGCGCAGCCTCGTGCAGACCGGCGGTCATAGCGAACGTCGGTAAACGCCCTCGTCAGCACGACTCGGCTGTTCGCGTCGTAGACCTCGACGGAGCAAGCCGACCAATCGAGCCGCGTGCCATGCGCCATGAGATCGAGGGCGACCCGCTCAGCGTGGAAGCGCTCCGACGATGATAGCTGTAGCGCCGGCGACGAGCACATCGCGATCAAGCATAGGAACGGCAGCGACGGCGGGGGTTAGAGCCGCGCTAATCCCTCGGTCTCCGGGGCGGAAAGCAGATTGGAACGAAGCGCGCGCAGACGGTCATGTTCCCGTTCGGAGGTCGCGACCTGCCTTTGGAGCACGGTTGTCTCTTTGCCCTTCTCGTTGCGCGTGAGGAGGACATCGAACAGGCGCGTGAGGTGGGTCTCGGTCGCAACGATGGCGGTATCCAGGCGTTGCGCCTCGTCCCTCACTTCGTTGGTCATGGCTCACGCTCCTACATCTGGGTTTCGATAGCCGGCTTTATCGCAGGGCAACGCCGAGCTTTTGAAAGTAGCTCGGAGGAAGTTTTATACTAACCCGATCTGATCACGAGCCGGCGGGACGAGACGTCCATCTCACGTTTAAGCTGGCCGGTTGGCGGTGATCATCGAGACCTTCGCGTCCAACATGAGGATTGCGTCACGAAAGTCAGGCCGGGCTATACCGGCCTCAAAATGGACGCCAAATATTTCCAGCATAGTCCAGCCGAGAGCCGCGGCTTCGTCAAAGATACGACTAGTGATTAATTTAATACCGGAGACGCAAAGGAGGGGAGTGGGGGGCGATCATATCAATGTAAATTGATCTGTATCGTCATGTGAATTTGATCTAGATACTCACTTAGCGTCACATAAAACGCTTTGACTTGTGGGTTGCAGTGATGATACCCCAAGTAAGGCTCAAGCTTACTTTCAATCTGTCTTATCGCAGTAAGACGGTCCCTTGGTTGTAAAAATTGAGATAGATAATCAGAGATTAGCTGCGCCGCTTGGTCAACATGCTGCGCGTCGCCGTTGGCGGCGATCGTGCGGATATGACCGATGCATTGGATCAGATCGCTCATGCTCGCAGCATGTCACGGTCTCCCGATCTCTCCAAGGCCGGATCAAGCCCTCAGACTTTGAACTGACCCACTACCAACCGTCGGCGCTGCTCACGCAGTGGCGGTTTCTCTGCGCCGAACTTGCTTGCCTTAGATGTCGGGATCATTTCGACCCGATCCGTTCCGCGCTTCGCGAGCGCCTCATCAGCAGGCGGGAACTCGGCCTTCCTGCCGGATGTCGTGGGCTTGGTTGAGGTGTCTATCAGCATCAGCTTTATCCTCCTCATCGTCCCGGAGTGTAGGCGCCCTGCGCCCAGACTGCAAAAGGCCGGAGCAGCGTGCCGGCCTCACCGATAAGCGGACGTGAAGCACGAAGTTCGAGATGCGGTTCACCTCGCTACACGACGCAGATCGGTCTCCTACCCCGCATGCCGACCCACTACGTGACCAAACACCTGCAACCGGGCATCGAGAGCGATCACTTCCGGGTCAAGAAAAACATGCCTCGGATCGGCGGCTTCCGCTCGTTCAACACGGCCCGGCGTACAATCCAGGGCTTCGAGGCCATGCTGTGGCTGCGCAAGGGCTTCGGGTTCGCTGGCGTATGGACTGTCCGCGAGCAGAACCAGCTGCTCGCGGTCTGCTGCGGACTTCAAAAGGTTAACAAAGTCTGAAAACGAGGCCGACCCGCCCTCGCCTGCGGCCTATATCGCGGCTTGCGACAGGCCCCCGCAAACACCACCGCATCCGATTTGTAGGCTCGGACGGTGGCGCTGGCCTTCGAGGCCCGCTGATAGGTCTGGACCAGCGCGAGCGCGCCGGCGGGGAGAAGACTGGCCACTTCGGCAAAAACCGGGACGGGAAGCGTCTGCGCTTTAGAATTCCGCATCGCATCCCCTCCCCGCGCCGAGCGCCGTCGCGATCATGTCGCCGATCACCTCATCCGCCCAATCGTTAGGGAGCCGCATGTAGTGACCTGGCCGGCGGATCATGCCGCAGACGAACCGACCGTCCTCATACTCCATCGCCTGGCATGGCCCCTCGGCCGGATGGTCGGGGATGTGTTCGAGGGCGACCGCGCAGGCCTGCGTCACGCAGCAGTAGCCGCAGCCGTTGCAGGGCGAGCCATAGGTCGGCCTCACCGGGAGCCGATTGCCATTCGCTCCGTCTATCGCAACGACCGCCGCCATTGATGCCGCCTACCGCTGTAAGTTCCGAGGATGCGCTTTATCGGAAGTTTTATCATAGTTCGGTTATGCGGTCACGCGATTATGCAGATGTATGATCACATAACTAGGCTTTCTTGCCGCTGGTCTGAATGCGTGGCGGCGCGGACACGCCCGAGCCGAACTCGCGTGATCATGCGACTGCGTGCTTGTGCGGCTAAGCGATCATGTGAACACATAGCTGCATGCGCATTCTCACTCTCGCCAGCCAGAAGGGCGGCAGCGGCAAAAGCACCTTGTGCGGCTCGCTGGCCGTTGCGGCACGTCAGGCCGGCGAACGCGTCGTAGTCGTGGATCTCGATCCGCAGGGCTCGCTTGCTGAATGGGGCCGCCAGCGCGAGACCAAAGACATCGTCTTCCGCGAGGTCGAGCCAGCTGCTCTGGTCCGATGGGTCGCCGAAACCCGGAAGGTGGCCGCAGTGTCATTGGTCGTCATCGACACGGCCGGTACGTTCGGCCCCGAGGTCGATGCGGCTCTGAAGCAGTCCGATTTCATCCTCGTCCCAGTCCGTCCGTCTGCACTGGACCTTCGCGCAGCCCGACCGACCGTCGAGCGCATTGAGGCCCTGAAACGCCGGTTCGGCTTCGTTCTCAATGCCACGAACCCGGTCACGCAAGGGCGGACCGCTGATGCCCTGGCCGCGCTGGAAGCTGGGGGTATCGTTGCCCCGCCTGTCGCCGACCGAACCGACTTCCGAGATGCGGCCGCATCGGGACTCGGCGTGACCGAGATTAATCCGGCGGGGAAGGCGGCGGCCGAGATCATAGCGTTATGGGAATGGACCAAAGCTCAGATGGAGATAGCCCCGTGAGCAAACCCCCGGTTCGGAAACTCGCGGAGCAAGGCATCTTCGGAAAGCCACCTAATCACATAGCTACGCAAGTGACTGATAATGTGCCTACGCAATTGCGTGACGACGATATCCCTGGTGGAAAGGGACAGGGCAGGGCAGGCCGAGGCACGCGCGAGGGCGACGCCCATCGCAGCCTCTATGCCAAGCCAGAGACGTTCGATCTGATCCGCCGCCTGGCCTTCGAGACCAACACGACGGCTCAAGCGCTCTACCGCGAGGGGTTGTTCCTGATGTTGCAGAAGCGCGGACACGTGAAGGGTAGCGACCCCGAAGACATCTAACCTGGTGACTATGTGAATATGTGAATACATAAGTGCGTGCTTTTTCTGCCGCACAAACCGCGCGTGCATGGATCTCGGAAGAACACTGTAGGGTTCACTTCGTCCGACGCCTGAGGGGGAGTGCGAATGGCAGAACCTACGCTCCGTCGCTACCCGGCGCCCTGGACCGTTGTGGAGCACGAGACATCCTTTCAGATCCATGACGCCAACGGAGCCGTGCTGGCTCACGTCCTGTTTGGAAACGACCTGCAGCATCAGAATACGACGAACCGCATCACGAAGGACGAGGCGCGTCGGATCGCGATCAGCATGGCTGCGGTACCGGAGCTACGCAGAGCGTTGCGCGACTAGAAGGAGCGGTCCTGAGAGCTTGAAGGCACGGACATTACCTCGCCCCATGCTCATTCTCAGCGAGCGCATATGGAATCGTCCTTCAATCCCTTTTGGCAGGGCGTGTACGCCTTCAATGACGGATCAGGCCTGGAAGCCTGTCCGTTCCCTCGCGGTTCGAGCGAAGCCTACTTCTGGCATGAGGGTTTTGACCTCGCACACGCCTTGGTGAATGGCAGGGACGCAAGGGCGCGTGCGTAACCGGCAGCGCAACAGGAAGAGCCTCCCATTGGCTGCCGGGCCGATGCTCGATCGCATGGGAGCAAATGAGCGTCAGCAGAATTGCCAATCGCATTGCTCGTGCCACTCGCACGAATTTGTGCGTCCAGGATGGTGGAAGCACCCGACCGGCTGAGGTAGACCCGCCGCCCCGACGGGCGGGGGGGCTTGTCGCAAACCCGAGTCCACCGTTATTTACGGGTCGTTAGCCATACCCGCCGAGCTTGCCGCCTCCGCCCTGGAGCCGGCCCATGATTCTGTCCGC
>NZ_JAAHTB010000071.1 GCF_010692745.1 Methylobacterium sp. BTF04 | reverse complement strand
CTCCCACCCCGTTCCTCAGAGCCGCGTGAGTTCACGCTTTGTCCGCTTGTGCGTAGCAGGAGGGCCGTTTCGTTCGTTCTAGCCGATCTGTTGCGGCGGCTCTGCTTGCCCCTTCAGGTAGGGCCGCCACCTCTTAGCGAGTTCGAACGGGCCATAGGCCGACGCAACGGTTCCTGTTCCCCGCGGCATCGACCTTCACCCGACCACCCGACCCGAGGCTTGACGGGCATGGCACTGGGAACTGGCCCGCACCGACTCAGCGCCCCTCGCATTCGCACCGCTTCAGTCCAGGGCCTGAGGATCTGCCTCTGTCAGGAAAGCCCCGACTGCGTGGAGGAACTGCATACGGTTCTTCTCCATCATCACCGTGTGGGTGCCCTCGCCCAACTCGACGAAGCGCTTGTAGGGGGTGTGCGTTAGCTTCGTGAAGTACTCCTGCGCCTGATAGCTCGGCAGATCCGCATCCCACTCAGCGTGGATGACGAGCACGGGCACGCGAATGTCGCCCGGGTCATACTGCGGTTTACCCGACTGCCAGTACTCCTTCGAGTCGGCCACAATCCCGTTTGGCGCACGCAGCACGGGCGGCGATAGCTTGGCCCCGTCCGCGTCCGTAGCGAAGGTCGCATCTGCCCACTGCTCGAACCAGCCCTGTGGGATCAGGTCAGCTTGCTTGTCCTGTGCCACGCCCTTCAGCCACCGATCCTTTGCGCTGTCGCGACTTACGCTGCGGTAGGCTCCGAGTGGCCCCTCCCCTCCTATGAGCGAGGGCGTCCGTGACAACCACTGTGGCGCGTAGAGCACGAGTCGGTTGACCTTCTCGTTGTGGGTGCTGGTGTAGAGCCCCATAGTCGAGGTTCCCCAGGACCAGCCCATCAGGTCGATCTTCTCTACGCCGCGCCGTTTCGTGATGAAGTCGACCACCTGCCCCACCACCTTGGCAGCGTCCGGCGTGCGCATGAAGGGCGCGTTGTCGGCTGCCGGCGCGCTCATCGCGGCGGGGCGCCCGGACAGCCCATAGCCCGGCAGGTCCACGAGGTAGACGTCAAAGCCCAACCCAGCGAGGTAATCCATGGCGGACATCCCGCTCAGCGGGAGATCCAGGGCGGTTGAGGCGGGATAGGTCGCACCGTGCACGTAAAGCAGGATCCGGTCGGCCGGGAACTGCTGGATCCCAGCGGGGCGCTTGTTACGCACGTAGATATCGACGCCCGGTTCACTCCAGGGCAGTCGAAACTCCTCCGTTTCCAGCTGGCTCGATGAGGTAGCGGCGATCGAAGGCAAGGTCCCGGCGGGGAACGCTGCGATCGCAAGGCCTACGGCGGCTGCCCCAACAAGGTGGCGCCGTGATAGGCCCACACGCTGTTGGGCGTGCGGCTGCAGTTTTTGATCCGACATGGCTTCCTCCGGCTTGTTCTTCCTTTCATTCAAGCCGTTCGATGTGACGTGCGCAACATGCGGCTGCTCGTCTAGCTCGCAACGGTAACCTGACCCGCTGTTGTTCGGCAGCCTCTTCACCCACATTAGCTTGAGGCCGGCGCGTCGCCTTCCACAGCGCAGCGGCGGCCTCATGCGACTGCGTTCCGCCACACTGATCGTGAAGGCGATTTCAGGCTTGCAGGTCGGCCTCGCGACCCGTCTTCCATCCTCGTTTTCCCCTGTTTTGAAACTTGAGTATGCGTGCGGTTCGGGGATTTGCACCCTCCCCCTTCCGTCACGAGGGGGTGGTGAACCGCCACCCCCTTCCGCGCCAGCCGCAGCCAGGCCGTCCATTCGGCCGAGATGATGCGCACCACGTTCGTGTTGTTGCGAAACCCGGTAACGCGCCGCTCTTCGACCGTGACCAGCCCGAGCTTGCCTGCCTCACGGATAGCGTTGCGCACGGTGGTTTCGGCCACACCGGCGAGTGCCGCGAGATGTCCGACAGCGAGGCGACAATCCTTACGCCGGACGGTCTCGGCCGCCACGAGCGAGAGCACCGCTTGCTCGGCCAGGGTGAACTGTGCCGCGATGCCCGGCGGAAGCCGCCCAGAGGCCGCCCAGCGGCGGCGGCGGGCCATCGAGGCATCCGTGCGTGGCCGGGAGCCCGTGCGGCTCCTGAGGCTTCTCTCGCGCTCTAAGGGCAAACCGAAGATTTCTCGGTTTGAGGTCCCCTGATCGGGGGACCTCAAAACCTGACCGTCAGGCAGGTTTTCCCCGGATCGGGGGAGAACCGTCCGCGCCTCGATCAGTCCGGCCAGCGCCTCGGCCTCAGTCTCGGACAGGTGGCCCTCTCCAAACGCCTTCCACAGCGCGACCGCCACGGCCGGCAACGCGGCGCGCGGGGCTGCCTCCGCCTGGCGGCGGATCTCTTCGGCATAGATCATCGTTCACAGCCCTGCTCGGGCCGCGTCAAAGCAGGGGGCGCAGCGGTCGCTGTCCCCAGCAAAAGGCAAAGCGCCATCGTCTCGGGAAACGATCCCGATTGACTCCCGGCGGGAGCTATGATGTCTGAGGGATTGAAAGCGGTCCCCGGACCTCATCGATTTCGACGGCCTCATTCCTGCCAGGGAGTGGGGCCGTTGGCGTTTTGGGCTTAGGTCTTTCTCGCGGCCTTGATCCCTTGTCTCTGCCGGCTCACGACTCGCCATAGGGCGCGCACAGGCCGGACATGGCATGTCGGCCGGGGCGCACGGTTAAGTCAACGGTAACGGACCGTGGCGAGCTTGCGGGAGGGACAATGACGACCTCAGACCTGGACACGCACAAGGCCATCCTCGACCGCTTGAAGGCTAGCCAGACCGTGGAGGATCTGGCTCTCGCGACGTGCTGGGGGTTCCAGCATCTGTTCGAGCATGTCGCAGAGCAGAGCCGGAAAATCGCTGCCCTCACGGCTACGCTCGAAGAGCAGAGATCCAGCGCGGACCGGATCGCAGCAGGCGACTTCCTGTAGCGCTCAGGACCGGACACAGGCGTTTCCAGATCCGACCCACCCTGACGGGCAGGCATTGCCTGTCCTACGGGGGCGCATCCCTGCGCGTGCACCGGACCGCCGGCAAGAGGGCCCGCGGAGTGGCCGAGTGGATGCCGTCTTTTAGGGTTCATTCACCATTGCGGCGTTCTCTACCCGCCCAAGACGGGGACAGGACACGAAAGTGCTCCCTGCGTCCGGTTCGTGCGAACGGACCCGGAACTTACGCAGCCAGCAATGACGGCCGTTTCCGCAGCGGCCTGAGCAGGCCAGGGCCGGGCTGGGCGTCAGCGGCCCAGACGTAGTCGCCGGTGAGGCTGATGTGCTCCCATCCCAGCGGGGCGACGTGGCGCATCAGATCGGGCGAGACCGCGGCGCCCCGGGCGGCGAGCGCGTCGAACGCGGCCTGCAGGTAGCGCGTGTTCCACAAAATGATGGCCGCGACCAGCAGGTTCAGCCCCGACGCCCGAAAGGCCTGGTTCTCGAACGAGCGGTCACGCAGCTCGCCCAGGCGGTGGAAGAATACCGCCCGCGCCAGCGCGTTGCGAGCCTCGCCCTTGTTCAGCCCGGCGTTGGCACGCCGGCGCAACTCGCCGCTGCGCAACCAGTCGAGCGTGAACAGGCTCCGTTCCACGCGGCCGATCTCCCGCAGGGCGACGGCCAGCCCGTTCTGCCGCGGGTAGGCGGCCAGCCGGCGCAGCATGGCCGACGCGGATGCGTGGCCGGAGCCGACCGACACCGCCAGGCGCAGCGCCTCGTCCCAGTGCGCCCGCACGTGGTCGGCGTCCACGGTGCCGCCGACCATGCCGGTCAGCACCTCCGGAACAGCCTGGCCGCGGAAGACGTACAGCCTGCGGTCCTTCAGGTCGCGCAGCCTGGGGGCGAACCGGAAGCCGAGCAGAGCCAGCAGGCCGAACACCTGGTCGGTGGCGCCCCCGGTGTCGGTGTAGTGCTCGATCATTCGCAGCCCCGTGCCGTGCTGGAGCAGCCCGTCCAGCACGTGCTGCGCCTCCGATGCGGTCGCCGCGATAACCTTGGTGTGGAAGGGTCCGAATTGGTCGGAGATATGGGTGTAGAATGCGACCCCGGGCTCGTTGCCGTGCCGGGCGTTGACGTCGCCCAACGCCTCGCCGCGGCCGCCCGCGCGGAAGAACTGCCCGTCCGAGCTGGAGGTGGTGCCGTCACCCCAGATCCTGGCCAGCGGCAGCGCCCGGTGCGCCTCGATCAAACGGGCGAGCGCCGCGGCGTAGCATTCCTCGCGCACGTGCCAGTCGTGCATCCAGGCGAGCTGGCGCAGGCTGTGGCCCTTGCAGGACTCCGCCATCCGGCTCAGGCCCAGGTTGATGCCGTCGGCCAGGACTGTGGTGAGCAGGGCCGCCCGTTCCTCGACGGGCCGGCCGCTGCGCTGGTGGGTGAAGCAGTCCGAGAACCTGGTCCAGCCGTCTACCTCGAGCAGCAGGTCGGTGATCCGGGGACGCGGCAGCATGCCGTAGGCGTCCTGGGCGGCCCGCAGGGCTTCAAGCGGCGTTTCAGCCCTGAGCGGCGTGATGCGTAGGCCGGTCTCATCCAGCACGGCGTCGGGCAACTGGCCGGCCTTGGCCAAGACGGCGACGTCCTCCATCGCCGCGGCGAGCGCGTCGCGCCTGGTGGCAAGGTGGCGTTCCACGTCCTCCTCCACCTCAACCGGCAGCGGCCCCTCGGCGCGCAGGGCCGCGAAGGTCGGTTTGGGCAGCAGGCAGTCCTCGAAGTTGCGGTAGCGTCGGCTGCCCCGCACCCACACGTCCCCGGCCCGCAGCCGGTCGCGCAGCTCGGACAGCACGCACACCTCCCAAGCCCGGCGGTCCACCTTGCTGCTCGGGTCCACCACAAAGGGCCGCCAACCGCGGCGGATGAAGCCGAGGGGCGTGGTCCCTGGCAGGGTGCGCTTGCCGGCCCGGTTCATGTCGCGCAGCAGCGACACGGCCTTGAGCAGGCCGGACGCGCTGGCCGTCCCTTCGAAGGCGAACGCCTCCAGCAACGCGGGGGCGAACTGGCGCATCGCTGGCCACCGCTGGACCAGTTCGGCCCGCACGTCCACCGTTTCGGGCCGCGCGATCTGTTCGGCCTCGGCGACAGCGCGCAGGAACGGCCCCCAGCCCACGGCATTCTCTACCGCCTCGGCCGCATCCGTCTCGTCCTCCCGCGCGGCGATGAGGGCGCGTCCGGCACGAGCCAGGAGCCGCAGGTGGCGCTGGGCGTCGCGCAGCGCAGCCGCGGCGTTGTCGATGGTCTTGCGCTCCGCTCGGCGCGACAGGCCGCCCATGAGCTTGTCGAACATGAGCAGCGCCGTGTCGGTCAGCTCTGTGTCCAATCGCAGCACGGTGGCGACGACCGTCGCCGCACGCCGGGGCTGGGCCAGGTCGCGCAGGTGCTGCGCCGTCATGCGCAGGCCCTCACCGGCGAGCACGTCGAACGCCGCAGGTGGCACTGCGGCTTCGCGGTTCCGGTCCAGGCCGATCGCGCGCACGGTCCGGACGCGCTCGATCAGGCTGACCAGGTTCCGAGCCGCGGGTGAGCCCGGCGCCTGGCGCAGCCACGCGATCCGGGACGGCACGCTGCCGCCGGCCGGGGCAGCAAGCAGTTCATCCATCGCGGCCAGCTGCACCGGGTCCATGCCGTCGATCAGAGCCCGGTGGAGGGCCCGCTCGGCCCGGATGCGGGCGTGGTGGATCACCAGCTCCAGCACCCTGGGCGTGGGCAGCAGGATGCGCCGGCGGCGCAGTTCCTCGACCAGTAGAACGGCAAGCTGACCTGGCTTGCGGTTGACCTGGGTCACGGGCGTGAGCCAGGCGATGAGATCGCGGGCCTCGGCTCGCCCGAAGCCCTGAAAGCCGCCGCAGCGCATCAGCTCGGCCAGCTGCTCGCGCCGGGTCTGGGGACGATCGCAGCCGGTGCCGAGCACGGCCGTGTCGATGCCGAGCTGGCGCGCGACGAAGGTGACCATGGGGGCGGGTGGCTTCTCCCCGGGTTCCAGAGCGCGGCCTGGATGGCGTAAGGCGCAGAGGAGCAGGGCGTATCCGAGCCGGTTGGGAGCGCTGCGCTTGGCTGCGACCAGGGTGTGATCGTCGGAAGTCAGCGTGCAGTGGCGCACCACGTCCCGCTCGCCCGCGGGCAAGGCAAAAAGCGTCGCCCATTGCTCGTCGCCCAGCAGCCTGCGTCGCGCCATCCCAGCCCTCCTTCAACAAAGAGCGGAACGCTACGATGCCTGTCAGTTAAACGAACGGCACTATCAACAGAATGTCCCAAGCCAAGCTGCCTACAGCGGCTTCCCGTAAACGATCGAGTTTTGGGAATGGCTGGGGAAAGTGCTCAGGCGCTGCGGAACCGGCCCGGCGACATTCCTGTGATACGGCGGAATGCCGCCCCGAACGCGCTTTCCGAGCCATAACCAAGCTCACGTGCGACGATCGCAGTCGGCACGCCTCGCGCTAGTCGGTCGCTGGCGAGCATCATCCGCCAACGGGCAAGGTAGGTGATCGCCGGCTCTCCACAGGCATCGGAGAACCGCTGGGCGAAGCCGGATCGGGACAGGCCGGAAATTTTGGCCAACGCATCCAATGTCCAGCGCCCGCCCGGGTCGGCGTGCATCGCTTCGATCGCCCGCGCGAGCTGCGGGTCTGCGAGCGCAGCGAGCCAAGTCCCGGTCCGCTGGGCCGCGGTCGCCAGATGCAGCCGAAGTGCCTCGACGAGCAGCGTCTGCGAAAGATGCTCGGCAATGAGGCGTCCGCCCGGGCGAGGCGTACGCAGCTCGGCCATCAGGCGGTCGACCAGCCACAGGAGGCCCGACGCGTCCGCACCCGCTCCCAGCCGCACCACAGGCGAAAGCGCTCGCAACAACTGGTCGGCCGCCATACCCGCCATTTCGAAGTAGCCGCCGAGACCGCGGCAATCGCCGCCTTCTTCGAAAATAGCCGTATCTCCCGACGCCGTCGTAAAAAAGCGCTCGAGGTCGACTCTCGGGGCGTCGGGCCTGCTTCCCATGACCAGGCCCTGGCCCTGCGGCAATAGAACGAAGTCGCCCGCCGCGAGCTGGACCGGCGCAACGCCGTCCAGCCAAAGCCCGCATGCGCCCGTTCGCAAAGCATAGCAGCGAACGACAGGTTGGGGTGGCAAACAAAGAGACCAGTCGCCGCCGATATCCAGGCCGCGAAAGCCATAGGCTCGCGGCCTCAGCAGTTGAAGGACATCGGAGAGCGGATCGGCTATCATTCTGGACGATCGCTACAACATTGCGGGCGGTCAAGGATACCCCGTCCAGTGCTCTCGGTCTATCTAAAGCGGCGTATCATCACGGGCACGCATAATGGCGCATCATGATTTTCTGCTACTCGATCCGGTAAGCGCGGTAACGACGATCGGCCTCGGGATGCTGGCGCTTGTTCCGTTGGGCGTGCTCTGGGCGCTGCTCGACACGCGCCGCGTCGGCCATGAACGGGTGGCGATCAAGCCGACCAAGTTCGCGCTCTCTATCGCGGTTTACCTACTGACCTTCGCCTGGATGCTGCACTATGTCCGCCCCGCACGACTTGAGTCAGGCTTGGTCCAGCTCGCCACCTGGGGGCTGTTGATCGGAGCGACGGTCGAGTTTCTGTGCATCGTTGGTCAGGCGGCACGCGGGCGCCGCTCCCACTTCAACAACGCGACACCGGTCGACGTGGCCATTTCGACATTGATGCGGGTGTTGGCGATCCTGTTCGTCGGCATGCTGCTGCCGCTGGCATGGGAAATCGCGGCGCGGCCCCGCGCGGACGCTGCGCCATTGATGACGGCAGCAATTGTCGCCGGGCTGGTGCTCACCTTCGTCCTCGGGGCGCTGACCGGATCGAGCATGGCACGGCTTGGCACGGCAACGGTCGGTTCTAGTGGAGCGAGGATAACGCGGGACGAGCGACGCCGGACAGGCCTTCGGCTGCGCCTGGCCCATTTCTGCGGTATACACGCCATGCAGGCAATGCCGCTGATCGCCTGCCTGGCTTTGCGAGTCGCGGGCCAAGCGGCCGCGCTGCTGCTGGTGGCTGGTACGCTTGGTTATTCGGTCATCACGTTGACCCTGCTGTTCCGTCCTACCTTTCCCAAGGCGTGGCAGGCCCTCGGTGCCGCCCCTGCAACCCAGCGGAGCTAGATCATGGTTCAGCCATCCACCTTTCTTGTGCTCGGAGCGACCGGGGCGACAGGCAAGCATTTCACGGCCCAAGCCCTGGCGGACGGGCACCGCGTACGTGCGCTGGTTCGCACACCGGTCAAGCTCGCACCGAACAGCGAAAGACTCGAGGTGGTGCACGGATCGATCACCGACCCGATCGATACCGATGCGCTGGTCGCAGGCGTGGCGTACGTCGTCGTGATGCTGGGTGACAAAGCCTTGCAGCGGCAAGCCAAGATCAACAGCGCCTTCATGCGGCGCCTGATACCCGCGATGCGTCGGCAGGGCGTCAGGCGCATCCTGTACCAAGCTGGCGGTTTGAGCCGGCCTCATGGTGGCCGTCTCTCGCCCTCCCTCTGGCTCATCCGCAATACGATCGCCCGATCGTTCATCGGGCAGCACCTTGATAATGAGGCGGTCATGGCCTTTTTGGCGACGGAGGCCAACGATCTGGAATGGATCGTCCACCGGGCTGGCATCTATTCCGACGGTCCGTCCAAAGGCAGTCTCCAGCGTTCCAAACGTAATCTCAGCGTGGCGACTTTTCGCGACTGCGCGGACTACAATTATCGGACGGTCACCGACAGTACAGCGGTGCATACGGCTGACCTGAGTCATTACGAGTAAGAGCAATTACGACGGATCGTCTGGCCGTCGATGTCTAGCCTGTGGAGTTTGTGATGAAGCGCATCCAATATGATCGATACGGCGGACCCGAGGAGCTGCGCCTGGATGATATCGACACCCCAAAACCAGACCAGGGTCAGGTTCGTGTGCGGGTGATGGCGGCCTCGGCTAACCCAATGGATTGGGTGATCAGGCAGGGCAAAGTGAAGATGATGACGGGCTCCAATTTCCCTCGGGGATTAGGGCACGACTTCGCGGGGGTGGTCGAAGCGGTTGGACCCGGGGTGAGGGGGCTTAAAATTGGAGATGAGGTGTTCGGCTTCACGACGCTGAAAGAGGCGGGCACGTTCGCGGAAGCTGTCGTCACGGACGCCAAGAACGCCTTCATCAAGCCAGCGGCCCTCCCGTTTAAAGTCGCCGGCGCATTGCCGATCGTTGGTATCACCGCTTGGACTGCCCTGTTCGACAAGGCCAAGCTGAAAGCGGGGCAGTCAGTGTTCATAGCAGGTTGCCTCGGCGGGGTTGGCCGAGCGGCTGTACAGTTGGCTGTTGCGCATGGCGCGAAGGTTGCGGGCAGTTGTAGCGCGTCCGGACGGGAGGAGGCTTTAGCCTTGGGGGTGGGCGAAGTGTTCGACTACCGCGCCCTCGACGTCCGCTCTCTGCATCGTCGATTCGATGTTGTCTTAGACACGGCGGGCACCCTGAAGATGCGGGAATGCGATACGATGTTGAAGCGTGGCGGCGTCGCCTTGCACATCGTCAACACGCCCGCCAAGATTATCCGAAGCCTCATATCCTCACGCCATCAGACGGTGTTTGGAACAGCGACGCCGGAAGGTATGGCGGGCATTGTCGATGCCGCCCTGCGAGGCAAGCTCACGGCCAAGATCGGTCGAACTGTTCCTCTGACTGAGGCAGTTCCGGCGATCATCACGCTCGAGAAGACAGGCTCGCCTAAGGGAAAATTGCTCGTCATCCCTGGAAGGTGAGCCCAGAAAACAATGCCTGTTACCGCGTAGGGTGGGTTGTGTAATAAAAAGCCAAACTGAACGCGTGTCGATCCGACGTATTGCGCATAAGACGAGACGCAAAGAGACGGACGATTGACGTAATCTGGCATTTGCGAAAAGGCCCCCCGGTGCGTCCACGAGCATCGCGGGCCCGCCTTTGCGTCGGTGTCCGCACATCACGACCCTTCATCCAACAGATATCAGCGGATACCATGGGTGCCCGCCATGCCTTCCCGCAAAGGAACGTAGAACGAGAAAGCCGGCGCCAGTCACGCTGACCCGCCGAAGGCCAGTTTAGCTTTCCCAAAATCTGTTCCCGATTTAAGATTCCCGAAATTGCCAGTTTCGATGGGAAAACGGGAAAGATGCTGATCGGCTACGCGCGTGTCTCGACGGCCGATCAGGGTCTGGCGCTGCAAACCGACGCCTTGACCAAGGCGGGGTGCGAAAGGCTGTTCACCGACAAGGCAAGCGGTGCGAAGGCCGATCGTCCAGGGCTGGCCGAAGCCCTGCATTTCGCGCGTGCCGGCGACTGCATCGTGGTCTGGAAGCTCGACCGGCTCGGCCGCTCGATTCAGGGCCTCATCTCCCTGGCAGCCGATCTCTCGGCCCGGAAGGTGGATTTCCGATCACTGACGGATGGGTTTGACACGTCCACGGCCTCGGGCCGGCTCCTGTTCCATATTCTTGCCTCGGTGGCCGAGATGGAGCGTGAGCTGATCAAGGAGCGAACGGTCGCTGGCTTGGCGGCAGCTCGGACGAAGGGCGGGATCGGCAGTGGTCGAAAGTCGGCGCTAACGCCCGACAAGCTGGACACGGCGCGCAAGCTGCTTGCGGCGGGGGACAAGCCTGCCAAGGTGGCGAAGCTGCTGCAGGTCGGCCTTTCGACCTTCTACCGCCACTTCCCGGCAAATGAGCGGGCAAGTTCATAGTTCGTTCGCACGAACCGGACGCCTAACGCACTTTCGTGTCCTTACCCCTGGTACGCTCTACGCTGGAAAGTGGAAGTTTTTCACAAAGTCATGAAGTCGGGTTGCCGCGCCGAGGAGAGCAGGCTGCAGACCGCCGAAAGGCTGGTGAAGTTCCTCGCCCTCGTGACGGTCGTCAGCTGGCGCATCTTCTTTCTCACCATGTCGGCCCGCGTCGAACCCGATGGGCCACCCAACACCGTCCTTACCGCCGCTGAGATCAACGCGCTCGACCGCATCGACGCGACACGCCCAAAACCGCGGCTGCGTCGGCGAACGCTAGCCGACTACCTCCTACAGATCGCCATGCTCGGCGGCTACCTCGCCCGCAGCCGCGACCCGCCGCCCGGCAACATGGTCGTCTGGCGTGGTCTCATCCGCCTGCACGATATCGCCGTCGGCATAAGCATCGGTTCCAAACGACGATGTGGGTAATTGAAAGCTTCACCGAGCGCTTACTCTTTCTCCGTCACCAACGCTCGTCAAGAAAGGAACGTGCCAGTTCAGGTTCAACTCCGCGGTAGATCCTTGGACCGGTCTCGTGAAGCCCCGGTGAACCCTTCCAGCCAAGCCTCACACTCGTCGGCGTCCGGCCCGATCCATGCAGACACGGGCGTTCCGATACCTCAGGCGCAGACAAAAACGGCGATTGGATCTAAGTGGATGGCAAAGCTCTCACCATTTCAACGACAAGTGCTTGCTCAGATTGCCAATCCCGAAGCCTCCTCTGACGCCAGACCTCTCTTCCCTCTGGGAACGGTCAAGGCGCTCATGATGCGGGGTCTCATCAGGCGCGCTCAGATTGGGCTGGAATCAGAAGCAGGCTCAACGGTGGTGATCCTTGATAATGAGCGACTTGTTGCCACCTCGGCTGGCCGAGCCGCGCTATTTTAACATCCGACGATAGGCCGGCAGCCAAGGAACCGAAGCACGCTCACTCCAGCCAGCGGGCTTCTAATGCCATTTGGCGCGGTCTTTAGGACCGACCATGTCAATGTAGGCTTCGATCGCGGCTTTGACCCTCGCAAGCCCGGCCGCAGCCACGTCCGCGTAGGGACAGAGCCTTGCCATGTCGTTGGCCCGACGCCGTGCGGTGTGTGGCTGGGCGATTAGACCCGTGGCGACGGCATCGAAGTACGCTTCCCACTCGTCGCGACTGTACGCATCCAAAGCGGGCGCTCTGAGGTGGTGCTGGAAATCTGGACAGGAGGCTAAGCTATCCCCGACGTGAGGGAT
>NZ_JAAHTB010000070.1 GCF_010692745.1 Methylobacterium sp. BTF04 | reverse complement strand
CGCCTCGATACGCCGCCCTCAATCCACCGTCGTCACCCACTTTCCCGCATAGCTCCTCATAAAGCGGCAGATGTTCGGCCGCGCCAAACTCGACCTGCTCGAAGCTCGGCTGAGCGGCGCACCATGAGCCGCCCTGCATCGAGATTGCGTCAGACCCGAAGTTGCACGCCGAAACACAGCGAGCGAAGCAGAGCGCGAACTGACCTTGATTGTTGGCCAGTTGGAGCTCTTCTCCGCTCACGTGCGCGAGAGCCTCGACGTGCTGGACTGGACGGCCAGGCGCGATGTCCTTCGCCTCATGGTTCGGCGCATCGAGATCGATGATGGACACATCGAGATCGTCTTTCGAGTCTCACCACCGCCCCCGAGCGGACCGGATCAGGCTAACGCTCGCAGAGGGCAACGTTGTACAGCGGACGGTGGAAATCTCCTTCGCCTGGGCGACGCGCTTTCGCCGCCTCGTCAAGGATTACGAGCGCTATCCCAGCACACTCGCAGATCTCCACATCGTCGCCTTCTTCTGTCTCATGCTTAAACAGGCCGCTCAACTGACAAGCAGTCCATAACAGCCTCTAGAAAGATCCGGAGGGAGGAGGGTTACACTTGCGTTGCGAAGGCTGCTAGTGCGACGACCTTCGCGGCTTTAACGGTCCGTTCCCCACTGCGGACCGGCTCCGTGCGGGCCGCATCCACGTTCCGACGGCGCGTCGAGCGTGACTTTTTCACGAGAAAGTGCATCGGCTGGCGGTTGTGAAACCACAGGAGTTCGTCCCGCTCGTACGAGGGAACCGCGTAGGATGCCTGGATCTGACGGACCCTTGCCAACGGTACGTGGACGTTACCGGCAAAGGTCCAGGCTCCCGACAGCAACAGATCCGGAATCGTGGCAGAGCGCGGCAACAGGCAGTAAAAATCCCGGGCGAACCTCGATCGGAAAAGCAGGCAAGCCAACGTCAGGGAAAGTGTGGGATTTAGATCAGGCGCGGCCAACGAGAACTCGTATCGAGCCGTATTTTCGAAATCCGAGGCTTCCGTTTTTGCGGCAGACCCGACATCGGCGGTGTCGGGCACGTGCACGGCCCAGGAATGTGTCGGTCCACCCTCCACGTCATCGTCCCGCCCGATGCACCAATCGGAACGGCGGAGTGGATCAACGAAACGCTCCTTCCGCACCGCATGGGTCTTGAACCGATGAGGTGCGGCGGACGATTGCAGCCTCGCCGTCGCGGGATCCTGTATCGATTCGGCGAATGTCTAGTTGAAGAAATCGAGGACGCCGCGAGGCTGGGCATAGACGCCGGGCGCCGCCGTCGAGGCCTGCCAGCGGATCGAGCCGATGATGGCGTCGCCGCACCAACCGGAGCGGCCTCCGTTGAGATAGCCACGATAGTCCCCGGTGAAGGCGAAGCATGCCGTCTTTGAGATATCAGTCGTATGGAAGCGCAAATCGAGCAGGAGGTTCTTGAAGGTGTAAGAAACGCCCACGTTGCCGTAATTGTAACTCGGAAGGTTGAAGGACGTGAACCGTCCGATCGCCGGATCGAAGCCGGTGGCCGACGTCTTGGCTGCACCGATGAAGTAGTGGCCCCCTTCGCCGGAAATCGAGAAGCCGCCGGCATACGCCTCCGGCAGGAACGAGAACAGGGATGCGGGCAGCGTGTAGGCAATCGTCCCCGATGTGTAGGTCGCCGTGGCATGCTGGCCGAAGAAGCTCGGCGCATAGAACACGTTGGCGCCGACCGCCAGTTCAGGGGTCAATTGGTACAGCGCCTTTCCGGCGTATTCCACAAAATCGCTATTGGCAGTGGTCAGGAACGCCCCGGTTGCCGAATTGATCAGGCGTTTTTCGTTCGGGTAGAAGTAAGCTAGCACACCGAGATCGAATGAAAGCTTGTCGAAGACCGGGCGGATACCGGCGGTCAGATCGAACTCGAAATCGGGCTGGGTGGGAAGGCGGGTCTGCCAACTGTACATGGCCGCATATGCGAAATTATTCAGAAATTGCACCTCGAAGA
Source organism: Methylobacterium sp. BTF04 (assembly GCF_010692745.1). Lineage (GTDB taxonomy): Bacteria > Pseudomonadota > Alphaproteobacteria > Rhizobiales > Beijerinckiaceae > Methylobacterium. Next base: position 10,334 of record NZ_JAAHTB010000070.1, on the reverse strand, counting down.
AGTTCTGGATGCTTCCCTGACGGTTCGACTGAGAGACGCCGCGGAAATTATAGTCCGAAGCATATTGGGAGTAGAATGCAAAGCCGATCAGCGGGTCGGCGGCCTTTGCCTCAAGGGGGAGCTCTTTCGGGGCGGAAGCCAAATCTGCCGCGCTAGCTGCTGTAGCGGCTATCACCAATGTAGCGGCAAATGAACAAGCCGTTAACGAAAATTTAGACATAGGTCAGACCCCCCTTTTTTGTGAATTGACCCGTTTGGTATCCACGCCGAGCCAGAGCGCAGATTTCTTCACAGGCAACGACCAATCTCAAGCAGAAAAAGTAATCATTCAGTTGGAAGCCGGGTTTCGGGGATCGGGTGTCACTAACCGGCAACAGATTCGCGAAGCGCCAACGCGTTGGAAGGCGGGACGCCTTTACCGACACTTCCACGGCCTTGGCGGGACACCTGGCTCCCGGAGCGTTCTGTCTCGGGACATCGCCTCGATTGGCGTCTGTCGGCGTCGACGCTCAGTGATTGAACAAAAGTGCGCGGAAGGCTTCGTTTTTCGCCCAATTTCAGTGCAGATTCGCCGATCAGTGGTAACAAGCCAGGAAAGTGCTTGACAGCTGATCGCTCAAAAGGAAATGATTGTTCCTACCGAGAATTCATGGAGATCGGTTGGCTGCCTCACGTGGGGTGGATTGATGGAATCGCATGAAGCGTTCGACGGAATAACTTCGAGCCTGCGTGCGGCCGAAGGCGAGCCCGTATCGATTCGGCGGCCTGGACGGCTCCAGCGGTCGCCGCCGGTCTGTTGCCTGGAAATACAAAAATTCGGTTCTGCATTTTACCTTTCATGCCCGCCTGAAAGCCGGAAGTAGTTTTCTGATAAGCGGAAATCGTCTCTCGGGCGTCGCCGGTTTCTTTCGCAGATCTTCTGAAAAAGAGAGAAGCGGCTGACGTCCGTGGGTATGTCATGAGGATGTGTGTCGGTCATCGAACACAGAATGACAGATTGTGTATTTTTTGAGCGACTTTCGTGCTTGCCGCACCGGCTCACGTGAAAGACCTGCTCAGAAAAAGGAGTTCCGGATACTTGCCGGCTTTTCCTAATACGGCATCGAGACAGTCCGGCCTAGGTTTGCGAACCGGGTGTGACAGCGTCTCAATCCGGGTTGAACCCTCGAAAACACGATTGGAGAGCTGAACCATGAGCATCGGATCGACATCCTCCGCAAAGCCTCCGGGGGGCTACGCGGGGCCCGCCGCGGCTACCGACGAAGGCAAACTGCATCGCAGCATCAACTGGACGGGCGCATTTTGGGTCGCCAGCGGCGTGCCGGCCCTCGTCCTGTTCTCGGTCGGCGGCATAGCCAACAACACCGGCAAGCTCGCTTTCTTGATCTGGACGCTGTCCATGATCATGGGCTTCATTCAATCGTTCACCTACGCCGAGATCGCCGGTCTCTTCCCGAACAAATCCGGGGGAGCCTCGATCTACGGCGCGGCCGCCTGGGTCCGCTACGCTAAGCTTGTGGCGCCGCTGTCGGTGTGGTGCAATTGGTTCGCCTGGTCGCCGGTCCTATCGCTCGGATGTTCGATCGCGGCCTCTTACATGATCAATGCTGTAGCGCCCGCACCGACGGCCACTTCACCGGCCGTGGTGCAGTGGCTCGCCACGGACGGCGCAAGCCTACAGATGGCCGAGCCCGACAAGCTAGCCGCCGCGATCGCTGCTGTCTCGCCGGGCATCCGGACTTGGTCCCTGTTCCAAACCACCTTCGGTTCGGTCTCCCTGTCGCTGAACGTGGCCTTCTTCATCGGCGCTGCTCTGATGCTCGCGGTCTTCGCCGTCCAGCACCGAGGCATCCTTGGAACGGCGAATGTTCAAAAGTACATCGGCCTGCTGGTGATCATCCCGATGTTTATCGTCGGCGTCGTCCCGCTGCTGATCCACGGCGTGAATTGGGAAAACTTCTCACCGATGGTTCCACTCGCTGTTCCGGGTGCTCCGGCGCCCGGCACCTGGGACATCGCCGGCTGGACGCTCGTTCTCGGCAGCATGTTCATCGCGGCCTGGTCGACCTACGGCTTCGAGACGGCCGTTTGCTACACCAGCGAGTTCCGTGATCCGGCCAAGGACACGTTCAAGGCGATTTTTTACTCGGGCGTGCTCTGCCTCGCGCTGTTCACCCTCGTGCCCTTCACCTTCCAGAGCATGCTGGGCGCAGAGGGCATGCTCGAACCATCCATCGTAGATGGATCGGGAGTCGCAGCGGCTCTGGCTCACATGGTCGGCGGCGGACCGATCATCGAGAACTTCCTTGTCTTGCTGATGATCCTCGCGCTCGTGCTCTGCATCATGACGGCAATGGCAGGGTCCTCGCGCACTCTCTTTCAGGGATCGGCCGATGGCTGGCTGCCGCGCTACCTGAGCCACGTGAACGAGCATGGCGCGCCGACGCGGGCGATGTGGACGGACCTCATCTTCAACCTCGCGATCCTGGCGATCGCCTGTGCGGATGCGACGAGCTTCTTCTTCATCCTAGCCGTATCGAATTGCGGCTACATCATCTTCAACTTCCTCAACCTCAACTCCGCTTGGATCCACCGGATCGATTCCGCGCACATCCCGCGCCCGTACCGCGCACCGACCTTCGTCCTGGTACTCGGCGGCATCTTCGCCTTCGTGAACGTGGTCTTCATGGGTGCGGGGGCGAAGGTCTGGAACCCCATCGCCCTCTGGGCGGGCCTCATCACCGCGGCCCTGATCATCCCGGTCTTCTGCTACCGTCATTATGTTCAGGACGGCGGCAAGTTCCCGACCCAGATGTTCGAAGACCTGCACGTCGGCCCGGAAGAAGCGGTGAGCCGCCGTCGCGCCGGAATCCTGCCCTACGTGACGCTCGTCGCCGGCGTCGCGGTGCTCCTTCTGTCGAACTGGTTCTTCCAGCTTTGAACGAGCCTGCCAGCCGGGGCGAGCTGCCCCGGCTACCCGATCGCAGGCAAATCACGACGTCTCGTCGCGCCGACAGCCATCATTGGCTGAATTCGTCTCGGCCCGACCAAAAATGATTGAAATCAAAGGGACAAACGCCATGAACTACAAAGAACTTCCCCGCCAGTCGGCGCTCAGCGAGCGCCATCTGGCCCTGGGCTCGAAGCTCGATGCCGAGTGGAACGGGATGCCCATCCCTCAATCCTACCGCACGGACCGCTATGAGGAGACCACCATCGTCCGGTCGCGTGCCGGCCTGTTCGACGTCTCCGGCCTTCGCATCGTCAACGTCACCGGTCCGGATGCGGAAGCGATGCTGAATGCGATGCTGACCAGCGATGTCGGCGCGATCGCGCAAGGAAAGTCCGCGATCAGCAACATTGTCGACGAGAACGGCTCGCTGATCGACGACGTGCTAGTCTACCGCGACGGTCCTCAGGCGTTCCGTATCTCGCACGGGGGCGGCAGCCTCGAGGACGTTCTCCCGGAATTCACGACGGGCCGTACCGTCGAGGCGGGCCGGAACGACGATGTCCACATCCTCTCCCTTCAGGGGCCCTTGGCGCTTGACATCCTCAAGCCCCACACGCCGTTCGAACTCGTCAAGCTGAAGTACTTCGAACATGCTCGCACGACGTTGTTCGGCCATGACGTGTCCCTGGCGCGGGGCGGCTATTCGGCCGAGCGCGGCTACGAGGTCTTCTGCGCCTCCAAGGATGCCGTTGCGATCTGGGATGCGATCATGCTGGCGGGAGAGCCCTTCGGCATCGTGGCGGCCTCATGGGACTGCCTCGATATCGTTCGCGTCGAGGGTGGCTTGCTGTTCTTCCCGTTCGATATGCCCTTGCCCGACACCACTCCCTGGGAGATTGGATTGGATTGGACCGTCGACCTCGGCAAGCCGGACTTCCGCGGCAAGGCCGCCCTGCAGGCAAGGAAGGGCAAGGAACGCTTCAGCCAGGTCGGCCTCGAGATCATGCACGATCAGGCCGTGACGCCAGGCGCCAAGATCCTCAAGGACGGCCGCGAGGTCGGTACCGTCAACAGTACGACCTACAGCCGACACCTGATGAAATCACTCGGGCTCGCCCACGTGCCGCCCGAGCTCTCCGCACTCGGCACCGAAGTCGAGGTCCGAACCGAGTCCGGCACGCTGGTGGCCAACGTCGTGCGGACGCCGTTCTACGATCCGATGCGTCTGCGCACGCACCCGACGGACGAGAGGACCTCCTGAACCGATCGACGTAGCCGCATCGGAAGAGGCCGAGGCCCCGCCTCGGCCTCTTCCGATGCGCAACCACCCCTGCATCGCCTCGGTCCGACGTCAGGTCGAGGGGAAGAACGGGCTGAACTTCTTGATGAGGTCGCGCTCGGACGTGACGTCCGCCTTCCGGTAGATGCGGATCTTGCAATTCTTGATGGTGCCCTTGCTGATCTCCAGCGCCTGCGCGATCTGTCCCGTCGCCTGGCCCTTCATCGCGAGGGCCAGAATATCCCGCTCGCGCGGCGTCAGAGCGACTAGGACATCCGCCGCTGCGCGGTAGCTGACCAAATCATCCTGCGCCGCCGGTTTCGGCCCCAGCATGAAGATCCGACCGCCCGGAGCTAGGGCGAAATCCCGATCGAAGACCTCCGAGGTGATGACGTAATTCCGCGCGTGGACCGTCTGGATGGCGTCCGAAGGGGCGAGGGTCTCCAGCATGGATAGGATCGAGGTATCATTCAGGACCGCCTGTTTCCAGGACTCGTTCGCGAACACCTCCTCGTGGTGCCGGTCGCGGATCAACGTCGGCCGATTGAGCAGCCCGTCCGCCTGCGACCCGTCCGTGTAGCGCAGGTTGCTGAACAGATTGCCGAGATGGCTCCTGTGACATCCCTCCAGGGCGGGGAAGATCAATTCCGCCCGGCGGACGTCATCCTGCGAGAAGTTGCTTCGCTGCCGTTCGAGGAACAATCCGAAGCAGCAATGCCCGACCGTCGGGAAAAACATCCCGAGTTCGTCGGAAATATTCGCGGCCGGTCGGAATATCTTGCCGTAGAGGATCGATTCCGGGCTGGTATGACCGATCTCCGACAAGGTCAGGACCCCCGGCTTGCCGAACGTCTTCCAATACAGCGAGAAAGGATCGATGCGGAGGCACTTCTTGTTGTAGAATTCGACGATCTCGCTCGGAACCCCGTCCGTATAGAGCACATCGGGCGGCGCCACACGCGAGTAGCGGATGATCCATCCCGAATCGCTCTCGATGCACAGGGCGAACAGCGACAGCAGCTTCCGGTGAAAGATCTCGGTTCCGATCGATGCCGCGACCTCGCCGAGCTGCCTGTACCATTCGATATCGATCAACGAGATGCGGCTGGCCCGGATCGGTTCGTCACTCATTCTGAAACGGTGCCATCCCACCTGCCGAAACGCGTTCTCGGGTTGCGCGGCCCTGGCCGCCGACCCGGGCGCGCGCTCATCCGGCACAGTATCGCCGACGAGCTCAGCGCCCAAGCACTTCATCGACGATCGGCCAGTCGACCGCCGGATTCCGCGTTCTGGCTGGGCTCCCGGCTTCGACATGGCAGATGGAAACGCTCGCGCGTCGTCCACGGCGCAGAGGCATGGCCCCGCTTTTGCATTCCTGTGCCCCTCTTCTATTTGCAGTGCACAAACATGTCGCCACAGTAGTGCCAACAGTCACTATTGCTTCGTTGTTTCATCAAAGCGTAGATGCTTCACCCGGCGAGAATACTTCGATAGGAAGCCGTTCCTCTCGTCGCTACTCCGACGGGGCTTTGACGGACGTCACACATCGATCGAGCTTCGTTGTCGTCCGGGCGCGGGGCGCGACGAAGCGGGTATCCGGCCAGCTGCCGGGTTCCCCGTGCTAGCCGCGATGGCTCATCGACGGGCGCTCAAGGCTTTCTGCGTGCGAGGCGCGTGAACCGCGTCGAGCCGACATCATCATCCAGTGGCGAGGGGCACGATCAGTAGCCTTTTCAGCTCACGAGACAAAAAACGGGGTTCTGGTCATGCGGAAACGGGTTGCCATCATCGGTGCGGGTCCGAGCGGACTAGCCCAATTGCGGGCTTTCGAGTCGGCGCGGCGCGCGGGTGAGGAAATCCCCGAGGTCGTCTGCTTCGAGAAGCAGTCCAATTGGGGCGGCCAGTGGAATTACTCGTGGCGTACCGGCCTGGACGAGAACGGCGAGCCCGTTCACAGCAGCATGTACCGCTACCTGTGGTCGAACGGCCCGAAGGAGTGCCTCGAATTCGCGGATTACTCTTTCGAGGAACATTTCGGTCGCCCGATCCCCTCCTATCCGCCCCGGGCCGTCCTGCATGATTACATCGCCGGCCGGGTGGAGCGTAGCGATGTTCGCAAGTACATCCGGTTCTGTACCCCTGTTCGATGGGTGAGCTATTCGGAGGAGACCGGCAAGTTCACCGTAACGGCAAAGGACCTGATCAAGGACGAGCATCAGGTCGAGGAATTCGACTACGTCGTGGCGGCCAACGGCCACTTCTCGGTTCCGAACGTGCCGAGCTTCGAGGGCCTGGAACTCTTCCCCGGCCGGGTGATGCATGCGCATGATTTCCGCGTCGCCGACGAATTCGTCGGCAAGCGCCTTCTGATGGTCGGCTCGAGCTACTCGGCGGAGGACATCGGGACCCAGTGCATCAAGTACGGCGCCAAATCGATCACTTTCAGCTACCGCACCAAGCCGATGGGCTTTGCTTGGCCGGAAGGCTTCGTCGAGAAGCCGCTGCTGTTGAAACTGGTCGGAAACACGGCTCATTTCAAGGACGGCAGCACGGCCGAGGTCGACGCGATCATCTTTTGCACCGGCTATCAGCACATGTATCCGTTTCTTCCAGACGATCTGCGGTTGAAGTCCCATAACTGCCTGTACCCCGCCGGGATCTACAAGGGCATATTCTGGCAATTCAATCCGAAGATGATCTACCTCGGGATGCAGGACCAGTACTATACCTTCAACATGTTCGATGCCCAGGCCTGGTATGCCCGCGACTACATGATGGGCAAGATCACGCTGCCGAGCCGCGAGGACCAGGCAGCCGACATCGCCAAGTGGCTGGCCTATCAGGACACGCTCACTGACCCGTTCGAGGCGATCGATTTCCAGACGGAGTACGTCCGCGAGCTTCTGGAGGCCACCGACTATCCGCATCTCGACGTCGACAAGGTCGCCGAGCTGTTCAAGGAGTGGGAGCACCACAAGATGGCGGGCATCCTCACCTACCGGGACCGGTCTTACCGTTCCACCATCACCGGCACGGTCTCGCCGCCGCATCACACGACCTGGATGAAAGCCATGGACGACTCTCTCGAGGCGTTCATGGGGCTTCCTGTCGCCGCCGAGTAGGCGGCCGGCGTTCGCTACATGTTCCGACGCACCGTGCGTCGGGACCTTGACCGTCGAGGCGTATGCGCGCGGGATGTTGACATGAACCTGATCTGGATGCCGGGCGCCGACACACAGGCCACCTCGCCACGACCGAGGACCCGCTCCTTCGTGGCGCGGGGCGGATCGTCGTGCGCGTTCGAGGTCGGCGAGGGCGACCGCATCAGGATCGTCGACCCGGAAGGGCGGCAGCAAGCCTTTCTCTACGTGCAGGGCTACACCTTCGGAACGGGAGTGCCGGGTCGGGGCGCCGTCACTAAAACCGGCGAAGCGTTGACGAGGACGTTGCCGGGCGGGCAGGCGGTCGCGGCGGAGCTGCTACGACGCATCAGCCGATCGGAATTCGTCGAACACCGGCTCTTCGAGGCCGATTCGGAGGCGGGCGCTGTCTTCGTCGCTACGGCGGACGCGGCATCGGCGTGCGTGCTCGTCATTCCCGGGGAAGCGATGGCTCCCGACGGCCAGAACCCGCCCACCGACCTGCGCGTCGAGATCGAGCCGGCAGCGTCGTCGGAGGGCCTGCCTCCCCCGCCCCTCGCTCCGCCGCTCCTCGACCTGCGTGTGAAGGCGGCAACCGCCGAAGCCTACACAGTCAAGGCCGGTCAATACATTCAGATCGTCGACGTCGAAGGGCGCCAATGCGCCGACTTCCTCGCCTTCGATGCCGTCGCCCTGGCCGATGGCCAAGAATTCGGCCTCGACGCCACGACGACCCACACCCTGATGGGATCGACGGCACCCAAGCCTGGATTGCTGTCGAAGTACTTTGATGCGCGCATGGTTCCGTTGGTCGAGATCATCCAGGACACGGTCGGCCGTCATGATACCTTCATGCTCGCCTGCTCGGCCAAGTATTACGAGGACATGGGCTATCCAGGCCATTCGAACTGTACCGACAACTTCAACGCGGTCCTGAACCCCCACGGGGTGCAACCGAAGAAGGGTTGGCCGGCGATCAACTTCTTCTACAACACCGTTGCGGGCCCGGACGATCTGATCACGATGGACGAGCCCTGGTCCCGCCCGGGCGATTACGTCCTGCTACGGGCCCTGACCGACCTCGTCTGCGCCACGTCCTCCTGTGCCGACGACATCGATCCAGCCAACGGCTGGATCCCGACCGACATCCACGTTCGGATCTATGACGCCGAAAGCGCCTTCTCCAAGGGTATGAGCCACCGCATGACACCCGATGCCGAACCGCGCCTGACCCGCGAGTCTGGTTTCCATTCCCGCACCGCCGCCCTGACGCGCAAGATGGAAGATTATCGCGGCTTCTGGGTCCCGACCTGCTTCAACGCGGCTGGTCCGCTCGAAGAATATTGGGCTTGTCGCGAGCGCGCCATCATCATGGACCTCTCCGTGCTGCGCAAGTTCGAGGTCATCGGTCCCGATGCCGAGGACCTGATGCAGCTCGCGATGACACGCAACGTCCGCAAGCTGGCCGTCAACCAGATCGTCTACACCGCGATGTGCAACCCGCACGGCGGGATGATCGACGACGGCACCCTATTCCGCCTCGGCCAAAACAACTTCCGTTGGATCTGTGGCGACGAGTATTCCGGCGTGTGGCTTCGGAAACTCGCCGAAGAAAACAAGATGAAGGTCTGGGTAAAGTCTTCCACGGACCAGCTCCACAACGTCGCGGTGCAGGGCCCGAAATCGCGCACGATCTTGGCGAGCCTCCTCGTGAGCCCGCCTCAGGAACCCACCGTAGATGAACTGAAATGGTTCCGTTTCACCGTCGGACGCATCGAGGGCGTGCCGGTCCTGGTGTCGAGGACGGGCTACACCGGCGAACTCGGCTACGAGGTTTGGTGCCACCCGGGCCAGGCGACGGCGGTGTGGGATTCGATCGTGAAGGCCGGCGCGCCGCACGGCATGATGCCGATGGGTCTGGCCGCGCTCGACATGTTGCGGATCGAGGCGGGCCTCGTGTTCGCCGGATTTGACTTCTGCGACCAGACGGACCCCTTCGAAGCAGGCATCGGCTTCACCGTTCCGAAGGACAAACCCGATCACTACGTCGGATCGGAGGCGGTCGCGCGGCGACGGGACAATCCGCACAGGCGGATGGTCGGACTCGACGTGAGCGGAAACGAGCATGTCGGGCACGGCGATCCCGTTTATGACGGCCGGACCCAGGTCGGCGTCGTCACCAGCGCCACGAAGTCGCCTATCCTAGGCAAGACGATCGCCCTCGCGCGCCTCGATGTCTCCGCCGCGACGATCGGCCGGCCCGTCGAGATCGGCAAGCTGGACGGTCACCAGAAGCGGCTCGCAGCGACGATCGTTGCATTCCCCCACTTCGATCCGCAGAAGACCCGTGTCCGAACGGAATTGCCCGCGCCCGGCAGCACGGAGGTCGCAACTCCCATGACGTCCCTGGATGCGGTCGCGACGGCCGGCATTCCGGCTTAGAGGACGATGGCTGCTGCGGGCCGCAGCCATAACGCGGCGCGGATATTCGCGGTCGGCCGCCGGCGCCCGTTGGACGCGTAGGCGGATCGACGTCGCGCCGGGACCGGGCCGACGAGGGGACTTCCACGATCGATCAGACTTGGAAACGGGCGCGCTCGTGCACCCTGGTCGGATGGAAGACGAGGCGGACGCTGTCTGAAAGATCGGTTCGTGCAAATGATAGACGCCAGCGCGTTTCTTCAGAATCTCTCGAATAGAATCGACGGATTCCTGTATAGTAGCATGAACAATGCCGACTATACCATGTCTTTTTTATCGGACGGCTTCGGGCGGTTGCTCGGATACGACACCGCTGCGTTCCTTCGGAGCGGATCCAGTTTTTCGAGTCTGATCCACGCGGACGATCTACAAAAAGTCGATGGTGCGGTTGCGTCCGCCCTGAACGAAGGAGGTCGGTGGCAGATCGAGCTATGCGGGAAAGTGGGTGACGACGGTGGATTGAGGGCGGCGTATCGAGGCG
>NZ_JAAHTB010000069.1 GCF_010692745.1 Methylobacterium sp. BTF04 | reverse complement strand
CGCCAACTTCTTCGCCGCCGCAGGATATGAACCAGATTAAACCGAAAACGCTCTAATGCAATGGGTCGCCACCTTTGGGTGTCACGGAGTCGGACCCGCGAAGGGGCGAGGCCTCGAGAGAGTGCCCCGACAGACCCGTCAGCCTTCGACGGTCAGTGCGCGCGGCTCACCAGCAAGACGACCACCGCGACGGCGAGCGCCAACGCGACCAGCTTCCAGAACAGGACGGGATCGCGCTCCAGAAGTGCTGCCGGCCGCTGGCCCGGCAACGACCCGTTCGCGGAGCGCAGATCCGCGACGAAGGCCGAGAGGGCGTCGTAGCGGAGCGCAGGGTTCGGATGCACGGCCTTGCGCAGGGCCGCGTCGACGTAAGCCGGCAAGTCGGAGCGCACGGCGGCGGCGGCGACGTAGTGCAGGCGCCGCCGGCGGGCCTCGGTGACGGCACGCGTCGCCTCCGCGCCGTAGGGGAGACGTGCGGTGAGCATCTGATAGGCGATGACGCCGACGGCGAAGATGTCCGAGCCCGGCGTCGCGGGATGGCCCGCCAGGCATTCCGGCGCGGCGTACTGAAGCGTTCCCAGCATCGGCTCGACCCCGATGCCATCCTCGGCAATCCCGGCGATGCGCGTCGCGCCGAAATCGATGATGCGCACGGTTCCGGCCGCGTCGATGAGAATGTTCTGGGGGCGCAGATCCCCATGCACCATTTCGCGCCGGTGAAACGCCTGCACGCCGCGGGCGATCTGCTCGACCGTGCGGCGCACCGCCTCGAGACTTGGCTTCGGGTTGTCACGCAGCCATTGCGCCAGGGTCTGGCCTTCGACGTAGTCCATCACCGTGTAGAGATGGCTGCGGGGCCGCGTCTGCGCCGGGGCCTTGAGCACGTGCGGGCTGTCGACGCGCCGGGCGATCCATTCCTCCATGACCATCCGGCGCAGGCCCGCGGGATCGCCGCACAGCTCGGTCGAGGGCATCTTGAGGGCGACCTGCGCCCCGGTCTCGAGATCGATGGCGAGATAGACGTGACTGCGGTCGCTCGCATGGAGGGTGCGCAGAACCCGGTAGCCGTCGAACAATGCGGGGGGATCGAGGAGCGGGGCCGGGGGCAAATCCTCGATCCGGCCCAGGAGTTCGGCGGGTTCGCCGTCCGGAAGCGCATCGATACGCACGATCTGCACGGTCAGGTTGTCGGCGCTGCCGTTGTCGTAGGCACGCCTGACGATCTCCTGTGCAGCCTGCGCGAGATCGTCGCCGTGCAGGGTCACCGCTGCGACCATGGCCTCGGGCCGCACGTGCTCGTGCACCCCGTCCGTCGCCAGGATGAAGACGTCGCCGCATTCGATCCCGACGCGATGATGATCGATCTCCACATGGGCCGCCGCGCCGAGCGCCCGGCCGAGATACGATTCGGTGGCGGACAGGACGACGCGGTGGTCCTCGGTGAGGTCTTCGAGCGAGCGCCCGACCACCCGCGCGATACGGGCATCGCCGACGTGGAAGATGTGAGCCGTCCGCGACTTGAGGACGAGGGCGCTGAAGGTGGTGACGTAGCCCCTGTCCCGGCCGGCCTCTGGATCGTGCAGGTGGCGGTTCCGGCGCGTCTCGGCGTGGAGCCAGGAATTGGTCGCGGCGATCACGCGTTGCGCCGACGTCTTCACCGACCAGGTGTCGGGGGTGTCGTAATAGTCGGCGAGGAAGCTCTTGACCGCCGTCTCACTGGCAATGTGACTGACGGGGCTGCTGCCGATTCCATCCGCGATGGCGACCACGGCCCCCTTGAGGGCCAGGGCCGGGCGTTCGGGGATGCAGGCCCCATGAAAATCCTGGTTGGTCTCCTTGCGACCGCGCTCGCTGTGCTGGCCGAGGGAGATCGTCAGGACTGAAGACATCAGGGGGCCTAGTGGGTCGGGCCTCGGCCTTGCGGCGAGAGGCCCGAACGGTCAAGCCGGAATCAGGCTGCGTGGCGACGCTCGATCCCAATCGCGTTCCGCTTCGGGGCGGTCCGGACGTGGGTGGTGTAGAGGGTCAGGCCGGTGAAGGCGAGACCGCCGACGAGATTGCCCAGCACGGTCGGGATCTCGTTCCAGAAGAAATAGTCGCCAATCGAGAAGTGGCCGCCCATGAGCAGACCGAACGGGAACAGGAACATGTTCACCACCGAGTGCTCGAAGGTCATGTAGAAGAACAGCATGATCGGCATCCACATGGCGATCACTTTGCCGCTGACGGTGGTCGAGATCATCGCGCCGACGACGCCGGTGGAGACCATCCAGTTGCACAGCATCCCGCGAATGAAGATCGTGAACCATCCGCCCACCCCGTGCGCGGCGTAGCCGACCGTGCGGCGCTCGGCGATGCCCGCGATGTAGGTACCGACCTGATCGGGCGGTGTGGTGAAGCCGAAGGTGAACACGAAGCCCATCATCAGGGCGACGGTGAGGGCGCCGAGAAAATTGCCGATGAAGACCAGGCCCCAGTTGCGCAGTACGCCGCTCCAGGTGACGCCAGCGCGGCCGTCGAGCAGGGCGAGCGGGGCCAGCACGAACACGCCGGTGAGAAGATCGAAGCCGAGCAGGTACAGCATGCAGAAGCCGACCGGGAACAACGCCGCCCCCAGGATGGGGATGCCCGTCTGCTGGTTGATGGTGACGGCGAAGACCGCGGCGAGCGCCAGGATGGCACCGGCCATGTAGGCACGGATGAGGGTGTCGCGGGTCGACATGAAGATCTTGGATTCGCCGGCGTCCACCATTTTGGTGACGAACTCCGCGGGCGCGAGATAGGCCATATTTTGTCCTTGCTGGTTCGAAGCTTCTGCAAGGCGCCGATTTCGTCGTGAACGATCCGGCACGCCACCACGCCGCGTTGCGTGGCTTGCATCAGGCGAGACGGGCAACGGGGTTGCCCAACACCTGTCGACCACCGGGAAGGCAAGATTCGAGCCTCTCGAGCGTCCCGCATTTTCGAGAATGGCGAATGGGCTGGCGACGCGTCGGGGCCGGTATGAACGCGAACCCGCTGGGTGATCGGCGCGACGTTCTTCAGATCGCGTGCAGCGCGCGCATGACCTTGTGGTCGCACCCGCCAGCGAGCGTGCCCCGTCCAGGGCTCCCTCGCGCGCCACCGGTCACCGAGTCGACGCAAAGATACCAGCGCCTGCGAAGCTGTCGGAGGTGATCGGGTTCAATCAGGCGCCACGGAAGCCGCCTGTGCCGGCCACCATGCAGCCGGGGACCACCGCCGACGCAGGTGTATCCGCTTTAATTTCCCCTGGGTTATCGCCTGCTCTGCCGACGAGAACTGGCTGGGGCGGGAGGATTCTGACCCAGCGGCCGCATACGCGCAACCCGCTGATTCGTAAGCAAAATCTCGGTCGCATCTGAGGAAGTGTTACGTCGATGTGCAACAGTTTGCAAGACCACCATCGCTACCCTGAAGGCCTGGATGGGCGGCATGCCCTTCGTTACGAAGAGCGTGGAAGGCATGAGAACCGAGGTGAGCCGTAGCGCTCGGTGAGGGGCCTTACGGGTCAGGCAGCCTGAGCGAGCCCCGTGAGCGGGACACGAGGGCGCGCCCGTCGGTGTCGACCAGGGCCTGATGCTCGCGGCCCTTGACCTTCTTTCCAGCGTCGTAGCCGCGCGGGCCGCCGCTCTCGGCGGTCTTCACGCTCTGGCTATCGAGCACGGCCGCCGTTGCCGAGGCCTCGCGACCGGCCCGCTCCCGGTCGGCCATGACCAGAGTGTGATTGATGCGCCCGAACAATTCTTCTCCCGCCAGCGGCTGAAGTCGCCGAACGTCGTGCTGCGCGGAGGGAGATCCTTTGGGATCAACCGCCACGCGATGCCGCCGCGTAGCACTGAGACGATCGCGTTCAGGACCTCCCGCATTGTCCAGATGAGCGGGCGACCACGCCAGGCAGGCTCTGGCATCAAAGGCGCGATCACCGCCCATTATACCAACCGGCATTGATCATAACCGATAGGCCCACTTGCGCAGTCCGATGGACATGATGAGCCAGGGTTGCGCGACGAAGCGTTTCCAGGCCTCACAGCACCGATCGAGGATGTCGTCGTAGGAGGTGAAGATCCGGTCGCCGAGCCAGTTGTCGCGCAGGAATTGCCAGACATTCTCGACCGGGTTGAGTTCCGGTGCGCAGGCCGGCAGCGTGAGCAGGGTGATGTTGTCGGGCACGACGAGGTCGTGGGCGATGTGCCATCCGGCGCCGTCGAGGATCAGCACGGCATGGGCGCCGGGATCGACGATGCGGCTGATCTCCTTGAGATGCTCGTATATGGCCGAGGTGTCGCATCGGGGCATGACGAGACCGGCGCCCTTGCCTTTCTCGGGGCAGATCGCCCCGAAGATGTAAGCATGGGCGGTCCGCTGGTCCTTGGGTGCCGAGGGCCGGCTTCCGCGGCGTGCCCAGCGACGCGGCAGGGTGTTCTTCTGGCGGACCCGAGCTTCGTCCTGCCAGCGGCTCCGTAGGTTCAGATCGCGCACCGGCACGAAGGCCCGGTTGGTCTCGGCCGCCCGGCGGGCCTTGGCCTCGACCATGTCGATGAGCGATGCGCGTCGTAACAGAACTTCGTACAAATTGAGCCCGTCGACGCAGAACTGATTGGTCTGGCGCCCGCGCGCGAATGCCTCCAGCCCGTCGCTGGTGAAGCCGGAATTGCTGACGAACAGCCCTCGCGCCCACGACGCTTTGCCCGAGACCTTCCCAGAATGTAGATTTATTAATATTGATATATTTATACGATCGATTTCTGTGCCTTACACTGCTACTTAGGTTTCTTAAAATTTGCAGGAGCAGTTCGTGGCGCAAGATTTTACTGGTAAGTTTGTAGTAGTCAATAAAGAATATGTACCGGATTTCGAGTTGACCAGAGAGCAAGCACTTAAACTAAGCGCCTACGGGCCAGTCTCAGTTGAGAATGGATTCGGAGGCGGAACATCCCGAGCATGCTGGAGCAATAGTGCTAATTTATGTCTCAATCACCCTAGATTTATGTACTGCGTTGGGTTTGCGTGTGGTGGAGATAACATTTACCAAGCCCATGCTTGGGTCAAAAATGGTAGCGATTACGCTGAAGCGAGCCCGCAGATCGGAAAACTACGTGAATATATTTTATGCTTTGAAATGACAAATACTGAGATGCAAGATTTAGTACGGAAAAATTCAAAATCAAATAAAACACCGCCTCCAGTATTAAATAATGAAGGTAAGCTCGTAATATTAGATCTATAAATAGATTGAATTCATAAAACCGGCGATAATATTGTAATGCGAAAATGATTCCTTTGTTTTGGCGCGGCGTGATCGTCGCCGTTCTCGCCGTCGTCAGCTTGGCCGTGTGGTATCCAGCGGCCTTCATCGTGCAGCACGGCTTTGATGCGAGCGCATGGGATGACAACCTGCGGCTGCCTGAGGAATGGTTCCGCGATCTGTCCCGTTGGCAGATCCTGCCTTGCCTCGGCGTCTATCTCGCGATGATCGAGGGCAAGCAGCTCGCCTTTGCCGATGGCGGCACCACGGCCATCGTTACGCTCGCCGTGGCCGTGATTGGCGGCGGGGCCTACTTCATCCTGGGTGCCCCGACCCCCGGCCTGCGCGATGCCCGCAGCGTGCTCGGTCGCGCGCGGTTCGCCAACGCGGCCGAGCGTGCGACCATGAAGATCGGGCTGGAGCTCGGTCTCGATCCGACCAGCGGCAAGCCGGTGCGGGTCCAGGTTGAGGGCAACCTCGTGTCAATCGCGCCGCCACGGACTGGCAAGACCTCAGGTCTTATCATCAACAACCTCGCTATGCCGCCCGACGCGGGCGTCTGGGACGGGCCGGCCGTGATCGTCGATCCCAAGGGCGAGATCTACCGGGCGGTCGCCGCACGCCGGCGCAAGCTCGGCCGGGTGGTCCGCTGCATCGACCCATTCGGCATCGTCGCCGGGCGTGATCGCTGGAACCCGCTCGCCACTCTCAACCCTGACGATACGCTCTACCTGCAGCATCTCGCCCGTCAGCTCCTGCCCGGCAGCGCAACGGCCAGCGAGAGCAGCCAGTTCTTCCGCAACCGTGCCAGTACCCTGTTCCTTGGTGCAGCCCTCGCGGCGATCCGCTCGGGCCAGCGGACGCCGCTGGCCGCGGCGGGCTTCCTCAAGGACCTTCCGGCACTCAAGGCCGCCCTGGGGGATTCTGACGATCTCGCCAGCCGGGCGGTGCGCGCGTTCATCGACAGCGAAGCCAAGAGCAAGGAGGACGTTGCCTCGACCGCGGAGCAGGCCTTCGATTGGCTGCTCGACGCGCGCATGCAGCACCTGACCCAGGATCCGACCTTCGAACTGCGTGAACTCCTGTCCGGCGACACCGACCTGTTCATCGTTGTGCCGTCCGAGGCGACCGAGATCATCGCAGGCTTCCTGCGCTGGTTGCTTGCCGACCTCTTCGCGGCCGCGCGCCGTCATCCGGACCCGAAGCGCCGCCGCATCCTGTGCCTCGTCGACGAGGCGGCGCAGCTCGGCCGCTTCGATGCCATTGTCAAGGCGGCCGGCGAACTGCCTGGGCACGGCGTGAGCCTGTGGACGTTTTGGCAGAGCCGGCAGCAGATGCTCGACGTCTACGGCGAAGCCGGAGCCGGCACCCTGATGGACACGGCCGAGATCGTCACCGTATCGGATCTACCCGCCATCTCGGTCGACGAGCGCGAGCGCTTCTCGCGCATACTCGGCCGCTATACGGCTCGACTGCCTTCCACCAGCCAAGCGAAGGGAGAGAAGGACCGGAGCTCGACCTCTGAGGCGCTCCAGGGGGTCTCACTGGAGGACGAGACCGGCGAGGATATTCTCGCCGCCGACAGTCTAGTGGTGTTCGCCAACAGCCGGCGCTACACGCGCCATCCGATCCGCCTGCGCAAGACCCGGTCGTTCGACGACGCCCGCTTTGCCGGTCTGCTAAAGGGCATCGCGCCCGTCGGGCGGTCCTGAGCTCACCTGGCAGAGAGCACCGTGCCGTGCGGTGCCCTCTACCGATCGGCTTCCAGACATCTCTTCCTGACGGTCGCGGTCTCGTAGCCACTCAGGTGCGCCCATAATGCAATCGTGACGGCCTCGTCGCCCTGCCACCGCACCACGACCCGTGAGTTTTGCGACAGTGATCGCTGCCGCGTCGTGCCGTCCGACCGCGTGAGCACCAGATTGCGGCAGAGCCCGCTCATCCGTGCCCCGCGGCCGGTATGTGCCCAGGCGAAGCCGAAGGTCGTCACGATCGACCCGCCGACGAGGACGGTGATCGCGAGACTGAACGGGTTGGGGCGCCAACGGGCGAACGCGACCTGGACGCGGTCGAACGGACTGCGCCGCTTGCGTGGCGGTTCGGTGGGGGATTCTGGCGCCAGCGAGACCCCGACATGCTCGCGCAGCGTCCGCCGGTCGACGCGCGTCAGGATCGGATCGTCGAGGGCGGCCAGACGCTCGGCCGGGGTCGGCGCCGCAAGCGCCGCGGCGAGCCGGTCGGCGCGGGCCTTCCGCAGGCGCGCGCCTGATCGGCGAACCGCCGCTGCGGCCTCTGCCAGGGCGCCTTCGAGCCGCTCAAGCCTTGTCGGCATCGATCAGCCACCGGGCTGCGGGCTCCACGGCCTTCATCGCCGCGAGCCGGAAGCCGTCAAGCGAAGCGCGGGTGCGGATCGCCATAGCGACGTCCGGCTCGGCCCCGTCCTTGGCCAGGTGCTTGGCCAAGGCGTCCTCGTCGAGCTGCGGGATCAGCGCCAGACCGAGCGGAGCGATCACCGGCAGCGCTTTCGTCGGGAAGCTGTACTTTGCCAGGGTGGTGACCGCGGTGGCCCCCTTGGTCAGCTCCTTGACCTCGCTGGCGTTGGGCTCGCCGTGGAGGTGATTGACCATTAGAAAGCGTGCGGTTGCCCAGCCCTTCGTCACCGCGGTGATTGCTCGGCCGGTGGCGTAGGCGTCGTCCTTGTGCGCCACGACGACGAGAACCCCGAGCTTCTTTTCGCGCCGGGCAAAGGCCGGGGCCATTTGGGCGAGTGCCTCCAGGAAGGCGATGCCGCCATTGGCACCGATGTCGACGATCGCCGGCACGGGCTCGGTCAGCAGCTTGTTCAGCACCGGATCGTATTCGGCGATGGCTGCCTCGCCGCCGGTCTCGTCGAGGCGCTTGCGCTCGGTCCGGATCGCGAAGTGGCGAACCCGCTCGCCGAGTTCGACGAGGTGCCGGCTCGATTCGACCTCGTAGACCGGTGCGTCCGGTACGCACTCGGCCAGCGCTCGCGTCACGGTCGACTTGCCGATCGCGCTGGTGTCCTGCGCGACGAGGAGGATGCGGCTCATGGGGGATCCTTCTTTAACAGCTTTTGCACCGCGGCCAGCGCCGAGCGGCGGATGGGTAGTGTCTCAGTTTGAAATTTTGTGATCTAGCGAATTGGTAAGTGCGAGGGTTTAGATGTCCTCAAGAGGGCTTGCAAGAAAAGTAAGTGCCAATTCTAAAAGGAACGCTGCCGAGTGGCCAAAAAGAAGCCTCGCGACGGATGTCTTTGAAGTCATAAAAGCTAATAGTATCATTCCGTCTTGAGCAAACTCGATTTCCTTCGGAAGGATCACACATATATGTTAGCTGTATTCCCTCATCAAAAGTCATAATAATTTTTGCATTATCTATCACAATCATTGTAGTCGAGAACGTGTCAAGAGGTAATTCTTTGAGTTCTTTGTTAATATACATTTCTTGAGCGTTCTGTTTACATTTAAATATCAACGTTTCAGATTTTACCTGCGGGCAAGCTATCATAGCGGCTAGAACGATGCAGAATCTAGCAAAATGCAAAATTCAACTCCCTAAGTATGCTTTGGCACAAACTGAGCATTACGTGTTCTTTTTATAATGCCCGCGCTTTGTGGCGAGTGGCGCCGCAGCGTCTACAAGCGCCGCAACATCTTCCATGCTCCAAAGCCGATCAGACACGCCAGCAGCCATAGCCGGGCTCACTCGCAGCTTCTTATGCATCCGAACAAAGTTGTAGAAAGTGAAGTAGAGCGCCAGAGCGTGATGGTGGTTCTCGATCTTTTTCGAGAAGCCATTTGTCAGCCGGGTGAACCGGCGCATTTGCATCCGCATTGTGAGGTTCTGGCGCTCCACGTAAGACGTAGAAACATGCGCCTCATCGGGCGAGCCGGTGACAGTGGTCTTCTTAATCCCGGTGCATTCGGCGGGGCTGTAGCGCCCCGTGACGCCACTAGGGGCGGCGCCGTAGAGCTTCACGAGCATGGCGTAGTCCACGTCGGCTCCGAACGCGCCCTCGACGGCCTCAAGATAGGCTTTGTGCCCATCGGTGGTGAGTTGAACACGCTTCGTCAGACGGCCCGCTAGATCGCCCATGAAGGCATCGGCGTACTCGGCATCACGTCCGCCCACGAGGTAGGACACGATGAGCTTGCTGTCGGCATCTATAGCCGTCCAGGTCCACACGTCGCCAGCGCCTTCGGGAGCCGCTTTTGCCGTCGCGACGTTCTTCGCCTTGGCGTAGCAGAATGACCAAATCTCGTCGCACTGGATACGCTCGGCGGCGACACCACGGACGTACTCGTCGTGATGCGCGGCGCAAGCCTTTCCAGCGTCCATGAGAAGTTTGCTGACAGTGTTGATGCTCACATCGGCGACACGAGATATCGACCGAAGGGACGACCCCTCGCAGAGCATGTTCAAAATCTGGACGCGCTTTGCGAGGGGAAGCTTGTTCATGCCCCTCTTATAACTCAGCTATCCGTGATAGCGAGCATTTTTTTCAGTTTGAATCGGACTCAATGATCGTGACGCCAGTTGAGCCTAGCTGAACGGCATCGGACACCTCATCCAACCAAACTCTTGGATCATTGTTATCAACCCACGTTCTACCCTTTGGTCCTCGATACCAAGCGCCCGTTGGCTCCGTAGACACAAGGTCATAACCAAACATAGGAAGATGCGGAATGTTAGTACTTGGAATAGAGAACCAGGGCATTCAGCATCCAGCAGCTTCAAGTGTGCGATCAGAGTTAAAAATAGCACCGAATGTGGGCAAGAAGCTTCTCTTCGGACTAACTTTCGTGACCGGGATTCCTCTCGGCGCGCTAGCTGGCTCTAGTGAAAGACCCTCAATTTCAACGTGATAGAAAGTCTTAACATAAGACTTAACTATACTATTTACTGCCTGTATTGTCTCCGCCTCTGTGGCGCAAGAAATACAAAAAGCAGGTTCTACCTCAGAAGAAGCTACAAACTTTCCTTCCGAGTCATTGCCGATAACTACTCTAAAACTTGAAAGTTTTCTTTCAATTTCGGTCATTTTCTTACTCCTACTTCCAGCGCGCGTTTGCAGCCTGCCGCGAGATATCAGCCCGGCGCTCCACGCTTAGTATTTCATTGCGGGCTTTGGCCCCCGCTTTGCCGCTTCGCATTCGACCAGGCACATCCATGCCTGTATCCTCAGCGTCAGCAGTTGCGATTTTTGCCACCATGACGGCGCAGCCGATCAAGTCGGCTGGTCGCTTCTGGCCTTGCGGTCCCGTCGGCATTCAGGCCTCCATGCATTCGGCGTACGGCGTACGCGCTAACAATCAGCAAATCGGTGTGGCCGTTCCGTTGTCAATATGACACTGCGCCTATTGACAAATCCAAAAAAATCTGGTATTGCGCTACGCTTTATATGAGCGTTACGCTCTACCAGCGTAGGCAGGCCATTCACCATATTTTTTGTATCTGATTGGTTAATTAGATCAGACGCTCGACTATTTGCTGACGTCTTCTCGCGTCGGATTTGGCAACCAACGCCCAGCCTCTACAAGCTGGCTCTGGATGTACGCATCGGGATTGCGCCCTTTGAGGATTTGCTTCTCGCGCCAATCACGTTGAAGGGCGCTCAAAAGATGCAGCCAGGGCGGCGACCCATCCGGGTCGACAATTTGATCAGTTTCCATGATGTCAAGCATACGCCAGCCGCGGGGATTGCGCGAGAAACGAGAACGCGAACCGCGCTCGACTGACATCAAATTTCAAACTGAGACACTACCGGCGGATGTCCTCGGCGGAGGGGAAGTCCGATTCCGTGTCACGGGTCTCACGCTGGGTAAGCTCGGGTGCGAGCGCCAGCGTGGTACGCTCCCGACCCAACTGGGTAACGGACGACGGAATGGGGATGGACGGCGGCGCTGCTGGCTCGCCCGCGTCGCTATGCACTACCGGACCGAGGTCGCTTCGGCGTACCCGAGCCTGGCCGGCTCTGGCATGCCGTTCGCGCTCGCGCCGTACGCTGGCCATCAGGGCGGTCAGCCGCCGCGCGGTGATCGGCTGCGCAGCATCGCCGGTCCCCTGTGTGACGCCCTGCGCGGCGAGCGCGGCGGCGATGTCGACCCAGCTCGCGCCATCACGATGAAGCGCCTCGAAGGCTACGAGGTGTTCGCGCACGATCGCCATGCTGCCGGTGACTGGACGTCCTCCCGGACCCTGGCCTTGCGGTCTCGCGGCTTGGCGACGCTTCAGGTCGCGGCGCAGACGGGAAAGGTCGAGAAAAGGCATGCCCGGGGATCTATCATCCCGGCCATGAAGCCTAGGTTAGGACGATACGCCGGAATGCAGCGGTGCCGACAAGAAGCTGGTAAGTACCACCAAGGGCCATGACCGACCACAAGATGCCCACGAAATAGACCACAGGAAGGCTACGAACTTAGGGGTATCACACCACACGCACTAAAGCTGCCGGACGTTAACCACGGCGTCGCCGGACGGCATCTGATGGTTGCCCAGCCCTTCCGAACCCGCCACGATCGGTGAGGACGACACCTCGACGGGATCACGCATGGCCGCCCCCCAGACCTTGACGATCAGCCTCGGCTCCGGTCTCGCCGACCGCCTCGCAGCCGCGACTAAGCAGTCGGGTCTGACCGCGTCCGATCTCGTGGTCCGAGCCCTAACCGATCACCTCGACGGCGTCACCGCCTACGGCAGGATCACCGACGAGGTGAACGCAGTGAAGGATCACCTCGCGACGCTCGCCGGCCTCGTCGGTGAGGCTCTGGCGGAGCCGCCCCCGGGGGCTGCGGAGGCGATCTGCCGATACAAGCCCGGTTCGGCATGACCGCCAGTCTGCATACCCTCGGCGGAGGCGCATCGGCTGGTGCCTATTATACTCAAGACCCCTACCGCGAGACTCAGAACCGGGACGAGTATTACGCCAAAGACGGCGGCGGCCGGTGGTGGACAAGAGGGGAAAGCGTGGTGCGCGATGGCGCGGCGGTCGATCTCGCCAGCTTCCGCGATCTCTGCGCCGGCCGCGATCCGAGAACGGGTCGCTCCCTCGTGCGTGGCGCCGGCGAAGGACATCGTGCCGGATGGGACGTGACTCTGACGAGCCCAAAAAGTTTTTCGCTGC
>NZ_JAAHTB010000068.1 GCF_010692745.1 Methylobacterium sp. BTF04 | reverse complement strand
GATCCTCGTCCGAAGGCTGGGCCGAGCAGAATGACTTATCGGACGGACTCTAAGCTCGACTTTGCGCAATTTAGGCGGCGTAGCAGGCGATGTCTGCGAGACGGTCGTAGATGTGGCTTGGTATTTTCGCGCTATCAGTCCGTTGCGGAGATATCCTGAAAGCTGCTTCGGCCCAGATCTGACGCCGAACCGCGGCAATGGCATCGGTGAAGGTCAGGCTCGTCTTGCGGTACCACTTGGCGGATCGCACGACGAGCGCCTGTGACTGATGAAGATCGTCAGCCCAGACGGTGACGAGGGCGTAGAGACCGAGCAGCACCGGTGTCGTTCGGGCGATGGCGCGATCGGACCACTGCCGCTGCGTCTCGACGCCAAGGTGCCGACGGACTTCGGCGAAGGTGACCTCGATGGCCCAGCGTCGGACGAACCAGGACAGGATGTCTTCAGGGCTGGCGCCTTGATCGGTGCATAGGAAGGCTTGCGGCTTGAAGAGGCCGAGGGGGTCGCGCACCAGAAGCCATCGCAGCGGCACGATCGGTCGACCTGGGTGGCTCCACACCGCGACGCCGGTCGCGACCTCCACGCGTCGCTCGGTTCCGCCATACCAGCCGTGGACGATCAGCGTCTTCCAGGTTGTTTGCGGGTCGAGAAGGCGCTCGGCCAATGTCGGGAGCCGCTCGCCGTTGCGCCGTGGTCGCCCGATCGTGCGGGCCTCACGCGGTTCCGCGGGGGCGAACAGACGGGCATCGAGCCTGATCCGGGTCACGACGCTGACGCGGGTCCGCACCGCAGCCAGCAGATCGATGGCGGAGAACGCGCTGTCCGCCACGATGACGATGGGGCGGCCCGGCAGCCAGCGGGCAATCTGCAGCATCATCTGGCGGGCGCCATCGACCAGCGTCTTGTGCCTGACCCCGCGCATTGCTGCGGCGCGTTCCGACGCCATCAGCACGGTCAGGAAGGGTAAGGCCCAGACGCGCCCCGCCCAGGGAACCGGCACCAGCAGCATGGCCGACAGCCAGCGCAGTCCGCTGGCCTTGACGAAGTGACCATGGCTCGACCGCACGGGATCCCTGTAGATGCCACGAGCCTTGATCTTGGCACCCCATCGCCGCTCGATGGTGTCGTCGAGACCGATCACGACAGGTCCCGCAGCTGCGAACCGGTCGACCAGCATCAGGAACAAGATGCGGGCGGCGGTCAGCGCGGACCAGTGACATCGGTTCAGCACGGCGTGGTAGAGCCCGAAATCGGCACCATCGCTTTTACCAGTGGCGCGAAGCGCCGCGCTGATCGTTCGACGGTGGGGCGTTAAAATCGCGCCCTCGACCAGTACGAGGACGCGCTGCCATGTCGGACGCGTGAACAGCACCTGGAAGGGAGCTAGCCAGCCCGCTGATCGGCGATCAAAAATAGGGCCGATCATTACCGTTACTCCCAGAGCAGATTGCCTGCTTGGGGAAGCCGGTGCCCGCCAAAATCGACTCAGCAGCGGCCGTCAAAAAATGCGCAAAGTCGAGCTAAGGACGGCCGTCACGTTGTCGGCTACGGCGATCGTAGTTGCGGCGACGTTGGCTGCGGTCGTGCTAAGCTCATGGTGATGGCCGCAGGTGGGGCAGGTCACGAACCCGCGCAGGTTCCCGAGGTTGGATAAGCGCTTCGACGGCCGGCTGCGTCGCCGCCTGCAACCTCGCAGCGCAGCCTCAAGACCTCCACGCATCATGGCACCGTCCGAAGCCATCGGCAACGCATGGTCGGCCGAGGCCTGCCAATCCGGGAGCAATCCACTCCCCCAAATGCCGGGACCGAACATCTCGTGACGGAGCATTAAGCGTTTCTCGCGGCAGGGCCTTCGGCGTTAATGGCCCGGGAACCCGCCGCCATGCAGAAGGCGTCGGGGCGGCGCGGTCAGAAGCGGTGGCGTGATGTCGTTGACGGGTCGTTTCTGGTTCCGGAAAACGTGGTCGGGCAAACTTGTGCTGCTTGTCGAGGAGAGGAAGCCTCGCTGGTTTGCCAAGCGCCGCGCCGATAAGTTCCGGTGGCGAGAGGCCAAACTGCTGGACCTGGCCGAAGGCAGCCTGCAGCCTCTGATGGACTTGCAGAAGGCGCGGCAGCGCCCTGAGGAGGCGCGGAGCCAGCCTCCCATCCTCCACGTGGTCGCGCCGGTGAAATCCATCGGACACCCGTCGATTGGAGCCGCCGCCGCTTAGCCCAGGCGGCATGCCGCTAGGCTCCAACGTCATTCCGCCTTCCCAATGGGCCGGCGCGGCAGGCGCGGGCATCGAGCCGGGAAAGGGCGAGGGGAAAAGATCGGCACCCCTCCCGAACGAAGGATGCCGCTTTCCCTTGCAGGCCATGGCGTCACCCTCGTTAGACCGCGAGGTTCCGTTCCGGGGCAGGGGCCGCGGCACCATCAGGGGCAGTAAGATCGCTCTGCATATCTGTCCACGACGCTCGCGGCGAAACGCGCCAGAGGTCGTGGAGAAGGGCTACTGCGACCGATGTGTCTGCGAACCCTCGAAGTCAGACGCCGAGCGGACCTGAGAGCGGAGCGGCAAACGGCTTGGACGCCCGCTCTCCCTTCCGTCGCTTCGCGCTCTGGCCGCTCGGGAGTTGTCGGGGGTCGGATCATGGAGGGAATCCACCTGGCCCTTCCGAGAGATCCAGACAGGTGGAAACAAGACGGCTCCTCATTCACCGCCGAACCGCCGACCCGGATCGAGAATGGCGTCAAGGGCGCGGGTAGGCGATGATGGACAGGTAGGTCATCGGCGTCTGGATCAGCTTCGCGGGCCCGTGCAGTGCTCCGGAGTCGAACAGTAGCGTGTCGCCGGGCCTCAGATGATAATCTTGGCCGGAATGGCGATAGACCACCTCGCCCGTCAACATGTAGATAAACTCGATGCCCGAGTGCCGAAAGCTCGTGTAGGGCTCGGCGTCCTCTCTGAGCGTGATCAGATAGGGCTCGACCACCACTTGGCCCCTCAGGCCCGCGCCAAGAAGTTCATAGACGTGGCCGACCTTGGTGCCGCTCCGCTCGATCAACACGCCATGGCCGCGCCTCACGTAGGAGCAGTCCCGGCTCTCCTCGAAGGCGGTGAACAACGCCGTGATCGGCACGTTGAGCGCTCTCGCGACGGCGTTGATGGACGCCAGCGAGGGCGAGATCTGTCCGTTCTCAATTTTTGATATCATGCCCGGCGAGATGCCGGCGGCCGCTCCGAGGTCGGCCACGGAAAGGTCCCGCTCGCGGCGCAGCGTCCGGATCTGATGGCCGAGGGCGCGCTCCAGGGTCCGCTTTTCCTCGATGGGCGCATTTGAGGCGGTGTTCAGCATACGGTCCGTCGAATTCGTTATGGAACTTGAAGCTGCGGTCATAGATGGCTGCTCGGTCTGTTGATGCGCCACCGGTCCCGGCCAACGCACCAACGAACCCTGGTCCGCCTCAGACGACTTATGCTGCGCCGCAGTTCGCTTGTGAACCGTTTCGTCGAACCTGGTTGTCGCGGGCCGGAGCATAATTCAACCTGCTGTCAATGCCAGCGCGCCGGTAGTCATTCCGTAAAGGCGGCAAGAGCCCGAAGGCGGCAGGATAAGTGCGCTTGCGGTCGTTGAGGCATCACGGCGAGCCCCTCCCGCCGGCTTCCGCAACATATGAACTAAACCCCGACGTCTGCTCATTTCACTGGCAAGTGCGAGTTCTTGTTGCACAGCAACACAAAAACTACGGTTGACATCTGAGTTCCTTTAGCGAAAATATAATTCCTAGAAAGAACCCACGGGAATCTGGGAAGCAGAATAGTACAGGTTCTTCGGCATAATGCCATAAGCTGGGCGACATCGGAACCGCGACAGGCTGGATTCCGGGCGATGCTTGTCCGCTGTCGCGGTTATCCCGCCCTTCGCGGTCGTCCACCACCGCAACCCATGTCGAGCGCTTCTTTGCTGTCGGAGACCTGAGGAATGATCGATCAGGGCATCAAAAGCCGACCTACATACGACCGGCTTCAGATTGATCGGACGGGTTTGCGGCACCTGTTGGTCGTCGATGCCCCGTCTTACCCGTCCGGGTCGCTCGTAGTCGAGGCTGCCGAGCTCGAGGTTTGGAGCGTTGCGTCGCTTGAAAGCGAGGCTGCGCTCGAAGCTCCCCCGCACCAGAACCGGCGCAGCTTCCGGTCCGTCCGGCACCTGCTCGACCGCCTCGGCCATCACCTCAAGCAAGAGAAGATGGGGCTTCGGCTCTACGCGGCCGGCAAGGAAAGCTTCCTCTGGGATGTTTACAGTGCTGCGCAGGGCGCCGGAATGGACAAGCGGGAAGTCTTCCTCTCCCATTTTGGATCGCTAGCGCGGCGCGTCCACTGCGTGCATTGCCGGACCTTCAACGAGCGGGTGACCACGACGATCGTGTGCTGCGAAGGGTGCGGTGCAAATCTGTTCGTTCGTGACCATTTCTCGCGCCGGCTTTCCGCTTTCATGGGGGTGAAAGTCGACGCGGAGGTACCCGGTGACGTTCCTCCCGCAGAACAGGCTTATCTATGATCCTCGATGGAAATCTGTCGGCGCGCGTGGTCGACATCGAGAGCATAAGCCCCTCGCTGAAGCGTTTCCGGTTCGCCCCGGAAGGACGCCGGGAGTTTCCGACGGCGGCGCCCGGCGCGCACATCCTGATAACCCTTCGTGGCCAGGATAGGGTCTGGAAGAATTCGTACTCGCTCGTCACGCCGCCGGACCAACGCGATCACTATGCGATCGTCGTTCGGCGCGCGCAGGATTCGCGAGGCGGGTCGCACTTTCTGCACGATGTCATGGCGAAAGGCGAGAAGGTCGAAATCAGCCCCCCGGCAAGCCTGTTTCCGATCGCCTCGCTCGCGCGCAAGCACATCCTGATCGGTGGCGGGATAGGCCTGACCCCGTTTCTCTCCTACTTGCCCGAGCTGCGGTCCCGCTCGGCGGCGTTCGAACTCCATCAGTTCTGCTCGGCGGAGGAGGTCACCGATTTCCGAGGCCTTCTTGGCGACGGAGGCGGGAACGTCAGGGTGCATGGATCACAGTCGCGGCCTTCGCTCACGGAGATCCTCTCGAACCAGCCGCTCGGGACACACGTCTATACCTGCGGTCCGGAAGGGCTGATGAACGCCGTCACGCGAACGGCGCGCGAAATCGGCTGGCCGGAGAACGCGATCCACCAGGAGAGCTTTGGTGCCGCGAGCGGCGGCCGACCCTTCGTGGTTCGGCTGGCGCAGTCCCAGAAGACCATCCAGGTCGGCGAGACGCAGTCGCTGCTGGAGGCGTTGGAAGGTGCCGGAATAGAGGCGCCATGCCTCTGCCGCGGCGGCGCGTGTGGGGTCTGTCTTCTGCCCGTCGTCGACGGCGAACCCGACCACCGGGACCATGTTCTGTCCGACGCAGAGAAGGCCGAAGGGCGCCTGATCGCCACTTGCGTTTCACGCGCAAAGTCCGGCTCTCTCGTGCTGGACTTTTAAGGAGGCACCCATGGGCGTTCAGTTCAAAACCAACGAGACCTTTCGAAACGAGTTTTCGTACAAGAACAGCGAGGCGGCTGTCCTGCGCTTCCCGTTTCCATTCGGCGAAGACAAATACATGTACTCGGTCAACATGGAGCCGCATGTTAAAAACGGCGCATGCCCCGTGTACGAGCATGCCTTCGACGTCGACGAACACTACGTCGCCGAATGTCGCGAGCGCGCCCTGGTTCTGGAGGGGGACCCGAAGCGTTGCCGTGTCCTGCCGCACATGATGCCGGCCCAGTGGGATACGCTCGAGCTCATCATGGAGAGCTTGGCTACGGATTATCCGGAGCACTTCTCGCTGACGAGGGACGGTTCCGATTGGCACTGGATCAACCGGCCTCTGAACATCGATCAACGGTTCGTCTTCGGTGACGCGAACACGCTTCCCTATGAACCTTTGGAGTATGTCACACGTCAGGCTCAGGGTGACTTCACGCTGCAGGACCAGAGAGATCACAACCTGTACGTCGATGGCGGCATGGTCACATGCCAGGCCGACTGGTCGCTGGAATTCGACATCGGCATGAGCTTTCACGAATGGCATGGACCCGTCCCCCTGGCCCACGATATCGGCGTTTTCGACCGTGCCTTGCAGTATCTTCTGCGGCTCCAGTACGGACATCCGGTCCGCCGCCTGAACTGGACCATGACGATCAATCCGCGAATGGACACATCCCCTGAGAACTATCCGGATTGGGGGCCGGATCGAACGACCGTTACGGCAGAGAACGTTGCCCAGAAGGTGCATCTACGCGTCGAGTTGCAGACCCTCTTCCGCCTGCCTCGCTCGAACGCGATCCTATTCGGCGTACGCTGCTATCTCATCAGCCTGGAGGATATCGAGCGGGTCGAGAAGTGGCGTAAGCGACTGCACCGCGTCCTGAAGTCGCTCCCGCCCGAACTGGCCGAGTACAAGGGGCTCACCCGGTATCAGGACCTGGTCATGTCCCGCCTTTCCGCGAGGGACGACGGTGCGACATTGTCCTTGGGCATTCAACCCGACCAGTCGTCATTGACCAACTGAAGCAATGGAATCGCCCGTGTCGCCCGATCGGCCAGGTCGGGCGACACGGTTCGTCATGGGCATCGTCGACCCCGCCGGAGCGCCGTGGGTGCGCGATCCGGACTCGCGCGGCTTCGGGACCGTGGGTTACTGCGCCGACCCACGTTTGCCCGAATGCGCGGGGGCTGTCGGGAAACGGCGCACGGGGTCCTGCGGCGCCTTGGGCCTGCGCCGCGAAGGTGGTCCTCCGCTGCGCCTGGAACTAGGAATTCCCCGAAGCGCAGGCACCCGGACCGGGTACCGACGTCCGAGACACGCCTCTTTAAGGCGGCCGCGCGCCGGCCGGCATGTCTTCCGTACAACGGACGACATGATTTTTGTTTCGTGCCAGGAAAAAATTGTGACAGCCGGTTGACGGGGTCCCGATCTCGTGCGACCAGTATCCATCGCACCTGATGACGCGGAGAGCTTGTGATGTGTGGTATTGTTGGGTTGTTTCTAAAAAATCCCAAGCTAGAGCCGCAGCTCGGTGCGTTGTTGTCCAATATGCTCGGAACGATGACCGACCGTGGCCCCGACAGCGCAGGCTTCGCCATTTACGGCTCCGACAGCGCCGGCGTGAAGCTGACCCTTCGCGGCCCCAGCCAGGGTGTCCTTTCCGAAGCCGTAGAAAAGCTTGAGGGCCTCTTCGATCGCACCTTCGAGAAGGTCGCGCGCGACACGCACACAGTCATCTCCGTCCCCGAGGAGCGTGAGGATCAGATTCGCACGTGGCTGAAAGCCAACGCGCCGGACGTCGACGTCGTCAGCTCGGGCCGCCGAATGGAAATCTACAAGGAGGTCGGGCTGCCCGCCAGCGTGGCGGCCCGGTTCGATCTCGCCGGCATGACGGGCAGCCACGGCATCGGCCACACCCGCATGGCAACCGAGAGCGCGGTGACGACGAACGGCGCGCACCCGTTCTCCACCGGCACCGACGAGTGCCTGGTGCATAACGGCTCGCTGTCGAACCACAACGACATGCGGCGGCGGCTCGAGCGCGAGGGCCTGTCGTTCGCCACCAAGAACGATACCGAGGTCGCCGCCGGCTACCTGAGCTGGCGCATGCGCGAGGGTGCCTCCCTGAAGGAGGCGCTGGAGTCGAGCCTATCCGATCTCGACGGCTTCTTCACCTTCGTGGTCGGCACCGAAACAGGCTTTGCGGTGGTTCGCGATCCGATCGCCTGCAAGCCGGCCGTGATGGCCGAGACCGACGATTACGTCGCCTTCGGATCGGAGTACC
Source organism: Methylobacterium sp. BTF04 (assembly GCF_010692745.1). Classification (GTDB taxonomy): domain Bacteria; phylum Pseudomonadota; class Alphaproteobacteria; order Rhizobiales; family Beijerinckiaceae; genus Methylobacterium. The sequence continues at coordinate 5,264 of NZ_JAAHTB010000068.1, read as the reverse complement.
GGGCCCTCGTCGGCCTGCCCGGAATCGACAAGGCCCGCGTCTTCGAACCCGAGCCCGCCAAGGTCTACGCCTGGGAGCGCCACTGATGCCGACTTTCGACCTGAAACACTCGCCCCTGCGCGAGCTCAATCGCACTTTGTACGCGCTCCGGCCCGATACCAACGAGACGCATTGGACCGTCACAGGGCCTGACGGGCGCCATGCCATCGCGGCGGGTCTCGATGCCCCCATCAGCGTCGAGATCGAAGGGAACGTCGGCTATTACTGTGCCGGCATGAACAAGCACGCCAGCGTGCTCATCAACGGCAATGCCGGCGTCGGCGTCGCCGAGAACATGATGTCGGGTTTCGTCCATGTGCGCGGCGATGCCAGCCAGGCGGCCGGGGCGACGGCCCACGGCGGAATGCTCGTCATCGACGGCAACGCCGGCGCCCGCTGCGGCATCTCGATGAAGGGCGTCGACATCCTGGTGAAGGGCTCGATCGGGCACATGTCTGCCTTCATGGCGCAGGCGGGCACCCTCACGGTGCTGGGAAATGCGGGGGAGGCTTTGGGCGACTCCCTCTACGAGGCCCGGCTGTACGTGCGGGGTTCGGTCAAGAGCCTCGGCTCCGACTGCATCGAGAAGGAGATGCGCGACGAGCACCGCGAGCAGCTCTTCGCCAAGCTCCAGGCCGGTGGCTTGGCGGGCGAGATCGATCCGTCTGAGTTCAAGCGCTACGGCTCGGCACGCCGCCTCTACCACTTCAACGTTGACAACGCCGGAGCCTACTGATGGCCGAGAACCCCAAGGATCCGCGCGGCCTACCGCGCACGCACCCGCGCTTCTCCGCGACCTACACCCCCGACGTGATGGCCGAGATCCGGCGAGCGGCGGCGACCGGCATCTACGACATCCGCGGGGCGGGCGCGAAGCGCAAGCTCCCGCATTTCGACGACCTCCTGTTCCTCGGCGCCTCGATCAGCCGCTACCCGCTCGAGGGCTACCGCGAGCGCTGCGTCACCGAGGTGGTGCTCGGTGGCCGCTTTGCCTCGAAGCCCATCACGCTCAAGACCCCGATCACCATCGCGGGCATGAGCTTCGGCTCGCTCTCGGCCAACGCCAAGGAGGCGCTGGGACGCGGCGCCACGCTGGCCGGCACCTCGACGACCACCGGCGACGGCGGCATGACCGAGGAGGAGCGCGGGCACTCCGAGAAGCTCGTCTACCAGTACCTGCCCTCCCGCTACGGCATGAATCCGGACGACCTGCGTCGGGCCGACGCCATCGAGATCGTCATCGGCCAGGGAGCAAAGCCCGGCGGCGGCGGCATGCTGCTCGGCCAGAAGATCAACGCACGGGTCGCTGACATGCGTTGCCTGCCGCCCGGCATCGACCAGCGCTCCGCCTGCCGACACCCGGACTGGACCGGGCCGGACGACCTCGAGATCAAGATCGAGGAGCTGCGCGAGATCACGGGCGGCGAAAAACCGATCTACGTGAAGGTCGGCGCGTCGCGCCCCTATTACGACACCGCGCTGGCGGCGAAATCCGGTGCCGACGTGGTGGTGCTGGACGGCATGCAGGGCGGCACGGCCGCTACCCAAGACGTGTTCATCGAGCATGTCGGCATCCCGATCCTCGCCGCCATCCGCCCTGCCGTCCAGGCGTTGCAGGATCTCGGCCTGCACCGCACCGTGCAGCTCGTCGTCTCCGGCGGCATCCGCTCCGGGGCGGATGTGGCGAAGGCGCTGGCACTCGGGGCCGACGCGGTGGCGATCGGCACGGGAGCGCTGATCGCGCTCGGCGACAACGATCCGCGATGGGAGGCGGAGTACCAGGCGCTCGGCACCACGGCGGGCGCCTACGACGACTGGCACGAGGGCAACGATCCCGCCGGCATCACGACGCAGCGTCCGGACCTGGCGGACCGCCTCGATCCGGTCCTCGGGGGACGGCGTCTCGCGAACTACCTCGCGGTCATGACGCTCGAAGCCCAGACCATCGCCCGCGCCTGCGGCAAGAGCCACCTCCACAACCTCGAACCCGAGGACCTCGTTGCCCTTACCATCGAGGCAGCGGCAATGGCGGGCGTCCCGCTTGCCGGAACAAGCTGGGTCCCGGGCAAGTCGGGTTTCTGACATCGATGAGGGCCGCTCACGCCGGGAGTGGCCCTTTGTCTTTCGTAAGGCCACAACAAGCTGGCCGCCCAATGGAAGAGTACGCCATGACGCTCGATCTTGAGAACGTCGCGAAAGAACGCGACATCAAGTATTTCCTGGTGTCCTACACGGACCTGTTCGGCACGCAGCGCGCCAAGCTCGTGCCGGCCTCGGCCATCAAGAGCACCTGCAAGAACGGGGCGGGTTTTGCAGGCTTCGCGACCTGGCTCGACATGAGCCCGGCCGACGCCGACCTTGTGGCCGTGCCCGACGCCGACGGCCTGATCCAGCTCCCCTGGAAGCCGGAAGTCGGCTGGCTACCGGCCGATCTCGTGATGGGTGGAAAGCCCGTCGAGCAGGCCCCGCGCAACATTCTCAAGCGCCTGATCGCCGACGCCGCCACCGACGGCGTGCAGATGAAGACCGGCGTCGAGTGCGAGTTCTTCCTCATCACGCCTTGCGGTTCCGAGCCGGCCGACATGGCCGACCGGCAGATGAAGCCCTGCTACGACCAGTCGGCCCTGATGCGCCGCTACGACGTCATCACCGAGATCTGCGATGGCATGCTCGCACTCGGCTGGCGGCCCTACCAGAACGACCACGAGGACGCGAACGGTCAGTTCGAGATGAACTGGGACTACGACGACGCTCTCGTCACGGCCGACCGGCATGCCTTCTTCAAGTACATGACCCGCTCCATCGCCGAGAAGCACGGTTTCCGGGCGACCTTCATGCCCAAGCCCTTCATGGACCTGACAGGGTCCGGCTGCCACGCCCACGTCTCGCTCTGGCGCGGCGACCGCAACGTCTTCGCGGACAAGTCCGACGAGATCGGCATGTCGCAGGAGGGCTACCACTTCATCGGTGGCATCATCCACACCGCCGATGCTCTCGCCGCGATCACCAATCCGACGGTCAATTCCTACAAGCGCATCAACGCGCCGCGCACCACCTCCGGCGCGACCTGGGCACCGAACACCGTGACGTACACGGGCAACAACCGCACCCACATGATCCGGATACCCGACGGCGGCCGATTCGAGTTCCGCCTCGCCGACGGCGCGGCCAACCCCTACCTGCTGCAAGCGGGCATTCTCGCCGCGGGCCTCGACGGGATGCGCAACTGCCGCGACCCGGGTAAGCGACTCGACATCAACATGTACACAGAGGGCCACACGGTCGAGGGCGTGAAGCAGCTGCCGCTGAACATGCTCGACGCCATGCGGGCGCTCAAGAACTGCGACGTTCTTAACGAGGCCCTCGGCAGCTTCGTTCCGAGCTACCTCAAGCTGAAGCACGAGGAGTGGAACGCCTATTGTCGTCACCTCACCCAGTGGGAGCGCGACACCACGCTGGATTGCTGAGGTCGCGATCCTGCCGAGGGGATGCGTCCCTTGAGACGCATCCCCTCGGACGATGTGGCGCTCTGCGCCGGGGTGCACCTGTTATCCCCGACACCGCAATGCCGCCCGCGCGACGTTGCGGTGCAGAATCGACGAACCGCCCGATCACCAACCGGTGACAGGTATCATTTCGGAGGCTTCCCAAGTGAGCGAACGCATCATCCTGCGCGCCGGAGAGGCGCTGGTGGCCGGCGGACCGCCAAACACCGCGGCGGAGCCCGAGGTGATCATCGGCGAACTCGACGGGCCGGTCGGCACCGCGCTCGCCACCCTGACGGGCGATCAGGTCGTCGGCCACAGCCGCGTCTTCGCGCTGCTCAACACCGACATCATGGTCCGGCCGGTGACGCTGTGCGTCTCGAAGGTCAGCGTCGAGACCTCGAAATACACCTCGATTCTGATGGGAACGGTGCAGTTCGCCATCGCCAACGGCGTGCTCGATGCGGTGCGGGCCGGCTACATCCCGAAGGAGAAGGCCAACGATCTCGGCATCATCTGCTCGGTCTGGCTCAGCCCGGGCGTGATCGAGGCAGAGACCGTCGACCACAAGGCGCTGTTCGACATCCAGCGCAGGGGCATGACCGAGGCGATCCGCAAGGCGATGACGAACGAGCCCTCGATCGACTGGCTGCTTGAGAACCAGGACAACATCGTGCACAAATATTACCAGATGGGCCTCGACGGTAAGATCTGAAGATCCGGCCCTGCTAGTTGGAAAAACGACTGTTTGCCGGTCATTCCACCATCAAGGAAAAAGGTCGAACCTTTCTGGACGCCACGGGATGAAATGTCTTGGCGAACTTATACGTAATTGCTCAGGGGGTTATGCTGGGCTCACGCGGGTGCGTCGATCGGTTGGCTTTTCAGTGTGAGGCGGATGGCATCGATAGCGCGGACGCAGCGTCGTCGTGCGGTCTCGATGACGGACCTTATGTCGGCGTAGAGATGAGCGCCCCATTCCTGGCGGAAGCCGTTGGTGATCTTGCGGTAGACGGCGCAGGGTCGCAGGGCCCGCTCCGCCCCGTTGTTGGTCGCTTCGAGACTTCGGTTCTGGACGAAGACGAAGAAGTTGGCGCGAGTCTTTTTGATGATGCGTTTGAGCTTGATCCCGGCCGGGCTGGTTGGGTCGCGTGCCATGATACGGTCGAGGCGGCGCTCGAGATCGGCCTCGTAGGTCTTCAGGGTGGAATCCTTGAGCTCCGCCCGCCGTCGCCCGATGGCGCAGGCCCGCTTGAGCAACCCCTTCAGGCTGGGGCCGAGCACCGCGTCGCCGGCCTCGATGGCGTATTGGACGTCGCGGATCAGGTGCGCCAGGCAGACCTGATGGTTCCGTCTGGCCCATCCGGCTTGGGCACCGAAGCGGTCCGAGGTCCAGAAGTCGGGCCGGTGATCGCCGAGGAAGGCTTCCACCACGGCCTTCGAGCGATGGGCATCGGCGACGAAGACGGCACTGTCGCCGTGGTGGAACACCCACAGCCACCAGTTGGCTCGCCCGACCCGCACCCCGGTCTCGTCAGACGCGATGGCGGTGCCGGTCAGCAGGTGCGCCTTGATCAGCGATACGGCGGCCTTGAACGGCGCGACGCCGGCCGACAGGATGTTGACGAGCGCGCCCTCGCTGATCGACAAGCCGAACAGGTCGAAGAGCACGTCGCGCAGCCGCGCCAGCGGGATACCCTGGACCGAGCGCAGATAGATCACCAAGGCGCGGATGTTGGC
>NZ_JAAHTB010000067.1 GCF_010692745.1 Methylobacterium sp. BTF04 | reverse complement strand
AGTCTTCCTCCAGCAGCGGAAGCAGGGCAGCCCGCTCGATCGCCTCGAACAGGGCACGTCGGGTCGTGCCGAGCCTGCGCATCGGGTGGGCGTTGATGCGCTCCACCATCGTGGCGATGGCGGCATTGCATTCGGCGAGCGAGAAGAACGTCTGCCGCCGAAGCCGTCCGAGGATATAGGTCTGAGCCAAGCGCACGCCGGCCTCGACCTTGGCCTTGTCACGAGGCTTTCTCGGCCGGGCCGGCAGGATGCCGACACCGTAATGGTCGGCCATCATGCCGTAGGAGCGGTTGATCTCCGGATCGTAGAACGAGGCCTTGTGGACGGCGCTCTTGAGGTTGTCCGGTACGACGAGGCGGGGGACGCCGCCAAGGAAGCGGAATAGGCGGATATGCGCGCCGATCCAGTCGGGCAGCGTCTGGGTCCAGGTCGCCTCGGCATAGGTCAGGCTCGACGCGCCCAGCACCGCCACGAAGATCTCGGCTTGCCGCACCACCCCGGTGGCCGGATCGACGATGGCGACCCGCTTGCCGGAATAGTCGACGAAGACTTTGTCGCCGGCGCCATGGTGCTGGCGCATCACCGGGGTGAGCCGACGCTCGAACTCGCGATACAGATCGCAGAACCGGGAATAGCCGTAGCCGTCGGGATGGGCCTCCCGATACTCCTCCCACAGCACGGTGAGGTTGACCCCGGGCCGGCGCATCTCCCGGACCAGCGATGGCCAATCCGGCTCGGCCAACCGGCGCATCCCCTGCTTCACCCCGGCCCGGGCGAACAGGCGCTGTTCCAGCACCGCGTCGCTGACCTCGGGCCCGAGCGGCCAGGCCAGGCCGGCGGCGCTCGCCCGGCCGAGGTTGTCCTGAACGGTCGAGCGGGCGATGCCCAGCGTTCGTCCGATCTCACGCGCGCTCACCCCGTCCCGGGCGAGACGCAGCATCTGTTTAATCTGTCGCATGGTCAGCTCTCTCCTGGCCGGCATCCCGTTCTCCTCGTGGTCGAGGGCTGGGATGCCGCGGTTGCTGACCCGGGGGAAAACCGTCGCCGATATCGGCTACCGGGTGGCCGGCTTCATCTCGGAATGGTGGCCGACATCAAATCGGAACGCTGGCCGGCTTCGCGTCGGAATGGGTGGCCGGCTTCCGTCGGAATCCGCAATCGATGACAAGGTCGCACGGAAATACGGAACTGGGATGCAGGCTGCGAGGCATGGCAAGATCTCCGACGACCGAAGCCGAGATCCATCAACCCGCCTGCACCGAATGTGAGTCATACCAACTCTCATTGATCAGCACCCATGGGCCCATTGGCGCAGTCCGATGGACATGATGCGCCAGGGTTGGGCGATGATCTTGTTCCAGGCGTCGCAGCAGTGGTCGAGGATATCGGCGTAGGATTTGTAGATCCGGTTGCCGAGCCAGTTGTCGCGCAGGAACTGCCAGAGGTTCTCGACCGGGTTGAGTTCGGGTGAGCGGGCCGGCAGGGGCAGCAGGGTGATGTTGTCCGGGACCGGCAGCTTGCTGGTCGTGTGCCAGCCAGCCTGATCGAGCAGGAGCACGGCGTGAGCGCCGGCAGCCACGGTTCTTGAGATTTCTTCGAGGTGGTGGGCCATGGCCGACGTAGTGCAGCGGGGCATGACCAAGCCGGCGCCCACGCCCCGGGCCGGGCAGATCGCCCCGAAGATGTAGGCGGAGGCCGTGCGCTGATCCTTGGGGGCCGAAGGTCGCGTTCCGCGTTTGGCCCAGCGTCGGGTGAGCGTGTTCTTCTGGCCGACACGGGCCTCGTCGCAGAACCAGACCTCTACGGGCCTGTCGCCGACAGCCTGCGCGATCTGCGCCAGACGGTCGGGGAAGCCTTTTTAAAAATAGCCGAAGCGTCCGGATCCTGGGCGTGATGGCGTGGGCGCGCCGAGAGTTTGCGGTAGCCCATGGCTCGCAAGACTCGGCTCAAGGTCTGCTCGGAGACCGACACGCCGTGATCCTCGCACAGGATCTGGGCCAGATCGCACAACCGCCAGCGCACCACGCCGTGCGCGGCCGGTGTCGGTCCCTGTTCGACCAGCGCCTTCAGGACGTCGCGCTGATCGGCGTTCAGGCGCGGACGAGCCCCAGGGGCCTTGCCGTCGATCAGCCCGCTCGGGCCATCGGCGTTGAAGGCGACCACCCAGTCGCGCACCGTCTGCAGCCCGACCCCGCCGATCTCGGCCGCCTCCGACCGCATACCACCCGCAGCGATCACCGAAAGCGCCAGGAGACGGCGAGTCTGGGCCGGATCACACGAACATTTGGCCAGCGCGCGCAGGGCCGCCGCATCAAAATCCGATCGCAGCGGCACCGGAGCAGCCATCGCATCCTCCTCAAGCTCCAAAACCAGAGGACTGAATCATGACCCGGATATCGACACTACCCCCCGTGAGTCTCGCTCAACGAGGCGTGGTATCAGACCCAAAGTTCGACGCCGATCCAGGGTCAATGTTCAGGTTCATCCGCACTTCTGGTGCTGCCGGGTGACTGAGGGCCGATGGGTAGAGTTGCACCGGCTCCTGGCCGTTGATCACGCCGGATGGAGTACCCGCTGCTGCAGGAGGTCGAAGCCAGTACGACCGTACATCTGCCGCTTGATCAGCTTGAGGCGGTTGACCTGACCTTCGACCGGCCCGTTGCTCCAGGGCTGTGTGATCGCCGCCCGTACGGCATCCAGATCCTGGCGCAGGCCGGCAGCGAAGCCGCACAATCCCGTTGCCGCTGCCGCGTCCAGCCAGGGTTCCAGCCCCGCTGGATCGTCCTGTCGCAGTAGATCGGCGAAGGCTCGCACGTGAGTGGCCGTGATCCCAACTTCTGGAGCCGCCTCGCACAGTGCGTCGAGGAAGGCACGCTCCGCATGGCCGAGCATGGTCGGATCGCTCGCCAGCAGGCGCGTGGTCCGGCGCGTCGAGGGCGTGTGACGCAATCGAGAGCGATCCGGTGCGGTCTCTCGCCGTTGGACGATCCAGCGTCGAACGATATCGACACCGCCGCCGAAGCCCCGCGCCCGCAGTTCCCGGTGCAAGGCGGCGCCGCTGCGGACCCCCTCCTGCCAACGGGCTTCGGCAAAGCTTCGATGCTGGTCGAGCAGACTCGGTCCCGGCGCTCGGCGATACGGGACGAATGTGCCGACCCGCAGGTAGCTGCGCACCGTGTTGCGGGCCAGTCCGGTCCGGTGCGTGATCTGCAGGATCGGTAGACCCTCCGCATGAAGATGCAGGACATCGTCGAAGCGCCTACGGCGGTTCTCGCTCGGTTGCGAGAGAGACGGCGCGGGGACGGGCACGGCTGGCATGCTACCGGAAGGAGACCGAAGTCCTTCCGCCCGCTGGATCTGCGTCTGGTAGCGCGCAACGACGGAACGGAGGGTTTCGGAGGCGTTGACCAGAAGGTGCCAGCGGTCGGCGACTTGGATGGCGCCGGGAGCACCGCTGCGGGCGGCCTCGGCGTAGGGGCCTGCCCGGTCCCGGCTGACGACGGCGATGCCGGGATGCGCAGCGAGCCAGTCCCTGACCGGAGCGGAGGAGCGGCCCGGCAGCAGGGCTAGAACGCGATGGCGTTCCAAATCGCAGACGATGGTGCCGTAGCGTCGCCCGCGCCGCCAAGCCCAGTCGTCGATGCCCACCACCCGCGGAGCCGGGTAGGCCCGTGGCGGGTGGCGACGGATCAGGCGCAGGACGGTATCGCCGCTCACCGGCATGCATAGCCGCCGCGACAGACGGGCTCCGGCCTCGCCGCCCAGCACCATGCCGATCTCGGTCTGCGCCTCGGACAGACGCGCGGTCCGGCGCGCCTTGGATCCCATCAAGCCCGGGATGCGCTCGACGAAGATCCGGCCCGGGCAATGGCTGCACCGGAAGCGGCGCACCTGAACGCGCCACGTGACTGCCCGGTCCTGCCAGGGCAGGTCCTGAAGCGTTCGCAAGTGGCGGCTATGGACCCGGGAGGAGGCGTGGCCGCAGGTGGGACAGGCCGCCTGCGCAGCGGTGGTCCTGGCAAGAAGCGATAGCCCGGACGGGTCGAGCGTCAGTTCATCGACGTACAGCCCATCGGGCACTGTCGGCAGCGACGGGTTCGAAAGCGGCATCCGACGCCTCCTCGGTCCTGGTGAGGATCAACGTCCAAAAGCACGGTTCGACTCCGGCAGCACCAGAAATGCGGATGAACCAATGTTCAACGCTGTTTGACAGTCACACGCTCGATCGCCTTCTCGGACAGCGTGATCCGCATCCGATTCTTCGATACCGACTTCTCCACAGGCGCCCTCTTCCATGAGATCCTAAACCTCGTTCACGTGCAGGGCGAGATGGCGGGTGAGGACGTCCTGCTGATGGGCGGCGTCACTATCGGGGAGGTCCACCTTGACGGCGACATGGTATTCGGTCCGGGATTCAATCGCGCCTACGACCTTGAGTCCCAGTTCGCTGTGTCCCGACGCATCGTGATCGGGCAGGAAGCCTTCGACGCCCTGCGCACCGACCGGAGACTCATCAGCGAGAACCATACCGCGGAGGAGGACATCGCGTACATCCGAAGGCTTGTGACACGAAGCGACGACGGAATCTGGTTCGTCGACTATCTTGCTGCGATGTAAGGCGAGGTGGATCACCCTGAATACTTCCCTGACTACGTCGCCGGCCACCGCGCGCTCATCGTCGAAGGAGCGACATCCGTTTCCGTCAGGTCCCGCGTCTTACAGAAATACCTTTGGCTCGCCCGCTACCTTAACAGCGTCGTGGATCGATGCGGCCTCCCGACCGCGTTGCGGCTGTCGCAGGCGGACATTCCTGCCCTCGATGAGTTGGCGGACCGGCCGTCCTGGATGTCGGACGCGGAGTACGAAGGCCGGGACTAGATGTTCGGTCCCGGCGCGACGCCGGTACGCCGGCATCCGCGCTCAGCCGCAACTTGCTGCCCCGGTCCTTTCGCCTTCTCGGCTTGCCGTTCCGCAAAGTGACCAAGCTCGCCCTGTCGACGTCCAACGGCGTTGCGACGGGTCCCAATCCGATTTGAAATCGACGGTCTCGCTAGAGAAGGCCTTTTAAGGTTGCCTGCCCCCCAGCCCCCCCGCTCCGCCCCCCTCTGCGGGACGCGCCTCAATTCCGTGGTCGGTTGCTCAATCGCGAGGCCTCGGCAAAATCCGTCCTCAGGCGGACCGAGAAAACCCTCGGCCGGCAAGGCGAGCACGGCCTCGCGCCTCCGCGGAAGCCCGGTGATGGTCGAGAGCTGCCGAAACACGAGCGTCCGCGTCGACCGCCGTTTTGCCTGAAAGTCGCCGTTCTCTCCCGGCCAGCCCATGCGGTTCGATGAACCACCCCCTTGCCGGTGTCCAACTCCGGAAACGGACCGTCGCAAAAACCACCGAAAACCGCTATCGCCGGCCAGGACAACGTCGTGTCCCAGTCGGCGATAGCGGCGGGCCCAAAGGACGAGTCGCCGCCCCACATCGAGCATGGGCCTGTGGCGGCGCCCCTCCGCATGGCGTGCCCGTTCGGAATGCGACGAGGACGGCCGCGGAAACCGCAGGCCTGGGTTCGCCCGGCGAACGGGATAAGCGCGAACGGCATCGGGCTTCGGGCGCGGGCCGCTCGTCTCGACGAAGTGGCGGTCCGAGGAGCGCACCGGATCGAGACAGAACCCCCGCGCCGCGATGCGCCGCGCCCATCGCGACATGATCGTGTCGTCGAGAGCGAGCGCCATCGAGCCATGTGGCAAAGGCATGGATCTGGAGCACGAGCAGATGCGACCGCCGGCCCGTGGACATCGCGATGCGCGGTCGGGGACCGGCGGAAGTTCACGTACGGCCGTCCGTACGCGGGGCCCATGATCCGCAGCGGGCTCGTCACCATCCGATGCCTCGGTGCCAGGATCGCACCGATCAAAAGGTCCTGGGCGCGCCGCCTGGAGCGGTGAACGAGCACCGGTGCGGAGCCCCGCAACGATTCCGGCGAAGCGCCCGGGTGGAAGCGGCACGGCGGCGTCTCCCACCGAGGGCGCAACCAGTCTATCCACCACCCGCCCGCGGCATCCGCCGCTTGGCCTTCCGGCCGCCCTCGCGACGCAATGAAACGGGCTCCGACATCCGGGAGCGCAGCCGCCAAGGAAAATCCGAGACCTGATCCTCAATGCACATCGCGTTCAGCCCGACGCCCCAGCCTGCAAGCGTCTCCGACGTTCGGCCCGTGAGAGTTCGTCGGCATTGGCAAAACCGGTGGCGGCGGCGATCTCCGCGGCACCCATGGAGCTCTCGCGACGAAGCTGATGAGCTCGGTCGAGGCGAAGATCGAGATAGCTCCGGTGGAGCCCGGCGCCGAGAAGATCCCTGAAAAGGCGCTCTAGCTGTCGCACCGAAACTCGGGCCAGCCCTGCAAAATCCTCTTTCGACAACGGTGTCTCCAGATTCGACTCCATGGCGGCGAGGACACGAAGGACCCGCGGATCGCGAATGCCGAACCGGAGCCGCAAGTCCATTCTCTGAGGGCTCAGGCCCTCTCGCATCTGGTTGTGCAGGAACCAATCGCTGACGCCTGCGGCGAGACCGGGTCCGTGATCCTGTTCGATGAGGTTGAGCATGAGATCGAGTGCCGCGATTCCGCCCGAGCAGGTGATCCGGTCGCCCTGCATCTCGAAGAGCGACCGAACCACTTCGATATCGGGATAGCGCTCCTCGAACGCCGGGACATGTTCCCAGTGGAGGGTGCATCGGCGTCCCGTCAGCAGTCCTGCGCGAGCGAGCAGGTAGGGGCCGCCGGAGATGCCACCGACGGTCACTCCTTTTCTTGCGAGGTCCCGCAGCCACGCGGAAACGGCCGGATCGTCGAAGGTCGCGGGATTGCCGCCCGCGCAGACGAAGACCCGGTCGGCATCGAGCTCCACGGCACCGACCTCGACGTCGGTGAGGATCGTCACGCCGTTCGAGGCTTGAACCGTTCCGCCTCCCGGAGCGGCATGCCACCAACGGTAGAGGGGGCAGCCCGACAGGGTGTTCGCAGCTCGCAGCGGCTCGACCGCTGCCGTGTAGGACATCAGCGGGAAGTCGGGCACGAGGACGAATCCTACGGTCAGGCTCGACGGAGCTCCGATCCGTGGCGCCTTCCGGCCAGGTTTGGAACGCTTCGCATCCTCGGTAGGTCCACTCATTTCCTCGCAATCTGCCGGAACTCCGTCGCAAATTGCAAGCCTGTCGGTGCGATTGTCCGCTATCGATGGTCAACACGTCGCAGTCACCGAAGAACGGCTCCATTCATGCGCTACTCCGTCTTCAGCGTCCTAGGTCAAGCCCTGCGTGGACAGCGCGATTGGAAGCCGCAATGGCGTGATGCGGCGCCCCGGACGGAATACGACGTCGTGATCGTCGGTGGCGGCGGGCACGGGGTCGCCACGGCCTACTACCTGGCCAAGGAGCACGGCATCACAAACGTCGCCGTGCTTGAGAAGAGCCACATTGGGTCGGGCAATGTCGGGCGAAACACCACCATCGTCCGTTCGAATTACGGCCTGCCCGGCAACATCCCGTTCTACGAGCAGTCGATGAAACTGTGGGAGAGCCTCGAGCAGGACATCAACTACAACGCCATGGTGAGCCAGCGCGGCGTGCTGAACCTCTACCATTCCGACGGCCAGCGCGACGCCTATGCGCGGCGTGGCAACGCCATGCGGATGGCCGGCATCGATGCCGAACTCCTCGACCGCGATGGCGTCCGGGCAATGGTGCCGTTCATCGACTTCGACAATGCTCGATTCCCCGTCAAAGGCGGGCTGCTGCAGCGGAGAGGCGGCACCGTGCGCCACGATGCGGTGGCCTGGGGCTACGCCCGCGCGGCCGACCAGCGGGGGGTCGACATCGTGCAGAACTGCGCCGTCACCGGCATCCGTCGGGACAATGGCCGCGTCGTCGGCGTCGAGACGAGCCGCGGCTTCATCCGCGCCAAGAAGGTCGCGTTGTCAGTGGCCGGTTCCACCTCGCTCCTCGCATCCATGGTCGACATGCGGCTGCCGATCGAAAGCCACGTCCTGCAAGCCTTCGTCAGCGAGGGCGTAAAGCCCCTGATCGATACCGTCATGACCTTCGGCGCCGGCCACTTCTACGTCAGCCAATCGGACAAGGGCGGGCTCGTCTTCGGCGGCGACATCGACGGCTATAATTCCTATGCGCAGCGGGGCAACCTCGCCACGATCGAGGACGTCATGGAGGGTGGCATGGCTCTCTGGCCGGGGCTCGGACGCCTGCGCCTGCTGCGTCATTGGGGCGGTATCATGGACATGTCCATGGATGGCTCGCCTATCATCGACCGGACCGGAATCGACGGGCTCTATCTCAATGCGGGGTGGTGCTACGGCGGCTTCAAGGCAACTCCCGCCGCCGGCTTCTGCTTCGCGCATCTCATCGCCCGTGACGCGCCCCATGCGGATGCGGCTGCCTACCGGCTCGACCGCTTCGCCACCGGCCATCTCATCGACGAGAAGGGCATGGGCGCCCAGCCGAACCTGCACTGAGGGTCACAGATCATGCGCATTCGATGCTCCCATTGCGGCGAGCGCGACAACGGCGAGTTCAGCTACCTCGGCGACGCGACGCTGGCACGGCCCGACGGCATGGAGGCGGACGCCGCTGCCATGTACGACTATGTCTACCTGCGTGACAACCTCGCGGGCGAGCACCGCGAGCTCTGGTACCACGGGGCCGGCTGCCGCGCCTGGCTTGTCGTCACCCGTGACACGCGCACTCATACGATCAGTGACGTTTCGCCTGCCCGTGACGTCGCGCGCACGCGCCGGACGGGAGAAGCTGCATGACCACCATCACATTGAGGCGCTCGGAGGCCGGAACCGCCGCCGTCTCTCCTGGTCGCAATCAAGCCTTTCGCACCGCAACGGGCGGATTGATCAATCGGCAGCGCCCCCTCGATTTCAGTTTCGACGGGGTCCGTCATTTGGGCTTTGAAGGCGACACCCTGGCTTCGGCGCTGCTCGCCAATGGCGTTCGCCTCGTTGGCCGCTCGTTCAAGTACCATCGGCCACGTGGCATCCTCTCGGCGGGTTCAGAGGAGCCGAACGCGATCGTCGAGCTGCGCACAGGCGCGCGCCGAGAGCCGAACACGCGTGCCACCGTCGCCGAACTCTACGACGGGCTGGAGGCGCAGAGTCAGAACCGCTGGCCGTCGCTCAAGTATGACGCGCTCGCCGTCAACGCATTCGCGGCACCGGTTTTCGCTGCGGGCTTCTACTACAAGACATTCATGTGGCCGGCCGCTTTCTGGGAAAAGTTCTACGAGCCGATGATCCGTCGTGCCGCCGGCCTCGGACGGGCGGCGAATGCGCCGGACCCCGATACCTACGACAAGGCCCACGCCTTCTGCGACGTGCTCGTCATCGGCGGTGGCCCGGCCGGCTTGTCGGCGGCATTGGCCGCCGGGCGCTCCGGCGCCCGGGTGATCCTGGTGGACGAGGATCATCAGCTCGGGGGCCGCCTGCTTTCTGAACGGCGCGAGATCGATTTTCGGTCCGGCGCGGACTGGGCGCAGGAGGCCGTCGCCGAGCTGGAGAGCATGTCGGAGGTCCGCATCCTCAGCCGCACCACCCTGTTCGGTGTCTACGACCATGGCGCATACGGGGCAGTCGAGCGCGTCAGCGACCACCTGGCAGTACCCTCGGCCCATGCGCCGCGCCAGCGCCTCTGGCGGATCACGGCCAAGCATGCCGTGCTCGCGGCGGGCGCCATCGAGCGCCCGCACATCTTCGGAGGCAATGACCGTCCCGGCGTGATGCTGGCCGGCGCCGTTCGTGCCTACCTCAATCGTTTCGGCGTGCTGCCGGGAAGGCGAGTGGCTATTTTCACGTCCGGCGACGACGGTTGGAGGACGGTGGCCGACGTCGCGGCCGCCGGAGGCCAGGTAGTGGCGGTGATCGATTCGCGATCCTCCGTCTCCCCGAACTTGCGCCGGGAAGCCGAGGCCGTCGGCGCCCGGGTCATCGCCGGGGGGTACGTCTCCGGAACAAAGGGACACCTGGCGCTCAAGGCCATCGATGTCGTGGACACCTACGGCAGCTCCGAGACCATCGCCTGCGATTGCCTCGCGATGGCCAACGGCTGGAACCCGATCGTTCACCTCGACTCGCATCTGTCGCGCCGTCCGGTCTGGAACGAGGTGATCCAGGCCTTCGTCCCGGGCGCGCTGCCCTCGGGCATGGCCGCTGTCGGGGCCTCGGCCGGACGGCTCACGCTGGCCGAGTGCCTCAAGACCGGGGCGCAAGCCGGTGCGGAGGCGGCACTAGCCCTCGGCTTTGCCGCAGCGGCTCGCGACACGCTCAAGACAGATCCGGAGGGCATCGCCCACACCCCGCTCTGGCGCGTGGCGAAGCCCAAGGGCAAGGCCTTCGTCGATTTCCAAAACGACGTGGCAGCCTCCGACGTGGAGCTTGCCCATCGGGAAGGCTTTCGCGCCATCGAGCACCTTAAGCGCTACACCACGCTCGGTATGGCGACCGACCAGGGCAAGACTTCGAACCTGGCCGGACTCAGCATCATGGCCGAGCTCACCGGACAGGCGATCCCCAGCGTCGGCACCACCGTGTTCCGTCCTCCCTTCACGCCCGTCGCGATCGGGGCGTTCGCGGGCCACCATCGGGGCAAGGAGTTCCGGGCTACCCGCCACGTGCCCTCGCACGCATGGTGTGAGGAGCAGGGTGCCGTGTTCGTCGAGACCGGCCTTTGGCTCCGTCCCGCTTACTTCCCCGTGGCCGGGGAAAACGACTGGATGCAGACGGTCAACCGCGAAGTGAACACGGTCCGCAGCAAAGTGGGTGTCTGCGACGTCACCACCCTCGGCAAGATCGACATCCAGGGTCGGGACGCATTGGCCTTGATCGAACGGGCCTGCGCCAATCCCTTCGGTACGCTCGCCGTCGGGAAGGCTCGCTATGCAGTGCTGCTGCGCGAGGATGGCTTCGTCATGGACGACGGCACCATCGCGCGGATGAGCGACACCCACTTCGTGATGACCGCCTCGACGGCGAACGCTGCCAAGGTCATGCAGCACCTTGAGTTCTGCCATCAATGGCTCTGGCCGGACCTCGACGTTCAGATGGTGTCGATCAGCGAGCAATGGGCGCAATACGCCGTCGCGGGTCCGCATGCCCGCGACACCCTGCGGGACGTGATCGATCCCGGCTTCGACATCGGAAACGAGGCGTTCCCGTTCCTGGCATGCGCCGACGTGACGGTGGGCGGGGGCATACCGGCGCGATTGTTCCGCATCTCGTTCTCCGGCGAGCTCGCCTACGAACTCGCGGTGCCGGCGGCGTACGGCGACGCGGCTTGGCGGGCGATCATGCAGGCCGGATCGCAATACGGCATCACGGCCTACGGCTCGGAGGCGCTTTCGGTGATGCGCATCGAGAAAGGCCACGCCGCCGGGGCGGAAATCAACGGGCAGACCACGGCACGCGACATCGGCCTCGGAGGCATGCTGGCCAAGAAGAAAGACTATGTCGGCCGTCTCTTGAAGGAGCGACCCGCATTGACCGATCCGGACCGTCCGATCCTCGTAGGCTTCCACCCTGTCGATCCGGCGCAACGCCTGCGCGCGGGCGCCCGCTTCCTCGCTGTCGGCGCTTCCCCGAGCCTTGAGGCCGATGAGGGATACATGACCTCGGTCGCCTATTCGCCGAGCCTCGGCCACTGGATTGGGATCGGCCTGATCCGGAGGGGACCCAAGCGTCACGGGGAGCGGGTGCGTGCCTACGATCCGGTGCGTAGCGCCGACATCGAGGTGGAGATCTGCTCGCCCGTCTTCGTGGATCCGAAAGAGGAGAAGCTGCGTGTCTGAGGGAATGACGACGAGCGCGTGGCGGCCCCGAAGTGCCTGGGCCGGCGTGGCACGGGCAGGTCGACACGGCCGCCTTCAGGGAGAAGCGGGTGTCCGGCTGACCCTCGGCGACGGCATGGGGCTCGCCACCCTGATTGCGGCCGATGGGCAGGAGACCGCCCTTCGTCAGATCCTGACCGATCGGTTCGGCTGGTCTCTGCCCGAGCCAGGAGGGGCGAACGTCGTCGGCGAGCGAGGCCTCGTCTGGTCCGCGCCTGGCCAGTGGCTCGCGATCGCCGAGACGCGGCATGCTCTGGACGGTTTGGCCGAAGCAGTGCGTGGGCTTGCGGCCGTCACGGACCAGAGCGATGCCCGTGCGCTCGTCCGCGTCTCCGGTCCCTGCGCCCGTATGGCACTATCGAAGGGGCTGACAATCGACCTGCATCCGTCCGCGTTCCGCACCGGACAGTCGGCCGTGACGAGCATCGCGCACATCGGCGCGCAGATCTGGCAGCGGAACGAGGCGCCAGCCTACGATCTGACGGTCGCGCGCAGCTTTGCCGATAGTTTCTGGTCGTGGCTGGATCATGCCGCGGCGGAGTTCGGTTACGAGGTGGTCGGCACATCAGGCCACTGACACCGGCAGGCGACCCCGACCAGCCCGCCCGTCGATGCCGGCTCGGGCTCGGTAAGGACGGGCGGTCGCTTCGGGGACCGAAGCGGGACGCTTTCCGCGCCTGGACCCGGACCTCGCCGCAACCGGCCTTCGGGTCGAAGCCGCGGCGAGAGCGGGGGGAGGGGAGCTCCTCGCCGCATCGCCAACACGGAACAATTTGCCCGTCCTGCCGAATCAAGAACAGACGGAGACTACATGGCGCAGGTCACAAAGCTTCCTGTTGCAGCGGGCCGCAAGAAGGCGGCACACGCCTCGGTCGATATCGAAACGATGAGATCAGCCCAGGCTCATCCTTTCCCGGGCGCCGATCTCGCGACCGTGTCCAATGCTCCTCGGGATGGTGCACAGACGCTTGAGAAGGCTCTGGGGCATCAGGTCCGCACGCTTCGACGCCAGCGCAACTTGTCGGCTTCGGAGCTTGGGCAGGCCGCGAGTATTTCCCTCGGCATGGTGTCGAAGATCGAGAACGGACAGAGCTCGCCCTCCTTGTCCACGATGAACTCCCTCGCTAGGGCGCTCGACGTCCCGTTGAGCTCACTCTTCTCCACCTTCGAGGAAAAGCGGGACTGCTCTTACGTAGAGAGGGGCAAAGGCGTCATCATCGAGCGACGGGGAACCAAAGTCGGCCACATCTATGAGTTACTCGGGGCCTCGCTGGGTGGAGATCTCGTCGTCGAGCCTTACCTGATCGCCCTGGAGGACGATGCCGAGCCGTACACGACCTTCAATCACTCCGGCATCGAGCTCATTTACATGCTGACCGGCGAAGTCCTCTACAGGCACTCCAATCATGATTACAACCTCAAGCCCGGCGACTCACTGATGTTCGATTCGGCCGGTTTGCACGGCCCCGTGCAGTATATTCGGACCCCGTCGACATATGTTGCCGTGATCATCTATCCTCGTCCATCACTCTGAAAAAGCCGTCTCGGTGACCGCTTTCCGCGGCCGCTAGTGGTGCGAGTCTAACACTTGGTGCCCGCGCTTTGCGGCCTGGATGATGCGATCCGGGTCGGCGGTCCAGACGAAGGGCTTTGGGTCGCCGTTGCTCTCGGCGATGAAGCGTTTGATGGCCGCCTGCACCTCGATCAGCGATCCGAACACGCCGCGCCGCAGCCGGCGTCTTGCGAGCTTTGCGAAGAAGCCCTCGACGGCATTGAGCCACGAGGCTGAGGTCGGAGTGAAGTGGAAGGTCCAGCGCGGGTGGCGGCCGAGCCAGGCACGGACGAGCTATGCGGGAGATTGGGTGACGACGATGGATTGAAGGCGGCGTATCGAGGCGGGTGTCGAGCCAGCCAGAACCTCTCACCGAGAGC
>NZ_JAAHTB010000066.1 GCF_010692745.1 Methylobacterium sp. BTF04 | reverse complement strand
GCCCGCGGATCGTGGCGCTCACCGCCAATGCCACGCCGGTCGCGGCCGGCTTCCGGTGTGACTATACGATCCTGCCGGGGCGAGGCGCCGTGCGCTTCGAGGTCGGACTGTCTTACGATGACGGCAACCGCTTCGACACCCGGCCCGATGCGCCTGTCACCGGCTCGATCGAACTCAACCCGGTCGATCCGACCATGGTCGTCCTGCGGGCTCGGGCCTTCGGCGCGGGCGGACTGCCCGGTCCGTACTTCCTGACCGAACTGGCACTCCCGCGCGCCGCGCTCAACACAGACCTTCCGCCCATCGATTACGCCGATTTCAGCGCAGACGTGAAGGCGCGCGTCGATCATATCCTGGAGGTGGAGGCCTACGCGCGAACAGTCTCCGCCAAAGCCCAGGCCGATTTCGCCACATCTCTCGCACGCGCCAATGCTGTTGGGGTCCAGGCAGCCGCGGACTTTGCAATCTCTCTGACGGCAGCCCAGAACGCGTCATCGTCGGCCCAGGCTGCGGGCGCCGTGGCACAGGATGGCCTTGCCAAGGCGATCCAGAGCCTTTCGAACGATCAGGCGAACCAAGCCGCAATCGTTTCCGAGGCGAGCACGCGTCTCACGGCGGACCAAGCCTCGACCACCCGCATCGACGGGGCCATTTCGCGCATCGGTGCCAGCGAAGCGGCAATCGTCTCGGAGTCCAGCACTCGCGCCACTGCTGATACGGCTCAGGCAACGCAGATCAGCGGCGTCAGCGCCCGGGTGGACACCAACACCGCCGCCATCGCCACTGAGATTACAGCCCGCGCGACGGCTGACAGTGCCATTGTCACATCGGTCACAAACCTTACGGCCCGCGTTGGGACGAATGAAGCCAGCATTACGTCTGAGGCGTCGGCACGCGTTTCAGGGGACGGGGTGCAAGCCCAACGAACAGACACCCTGGTTGCGCAGACTAATAGTGATCGATCGTATTTCCTCTCTGAACAAACTGTTCGGATCAACGCAGACGGCGCTCTAAGCACGCGCATTGACGCCGTGATAGCGACGTCTGGAACAAACACCGCTGCCATCCTTTCGGAGAGCACCGCCAGGGCGAATGCAGACGGCGCCATCGGCACACGGATCGACGGGGTTTCTGCAGCCGCGAGCGCCAATTCGGCTGCCATCATCACCGAGCAGACAGCTCGCGCGAATGGTGACAGCGCGCAGGCCGATTACACGACATCCGTCAAAGTTAGGGTGGCCGCCGCCGAGGCTTCGATTGTCAGTGAGAGCAGTGCGCGTGTTGGATCTGATGGTGCTCTAAGTACCCGGATCGATGCAGTCGTCGCGACGGCCAACGGCAATACAGCGGCGATCCTGTCCGAGCAGACTGCGCGGGCCAACGCGGATAGCGCATCGACCACGCGCATTGATGGAATCAGTGCGGCAGCGGCCAACAATTACGCGGCGATCATCTACGAGCAGAGTGCCAGGGCCGACCAAGACACGGCGATCACCAACTACGTCAATTCGGTCAACTCACGCGTGGGGACGGCCGAGGCTTCGATCACCAGCGAGGCGACGACACGGGCTACCGCCGACAGCGCCCAGGTCACGTCGATCAATAATCTCAGCGCTCGCATCGGAACAACGGAGGCCAATTACACAACGGAGGTAAATGCTCGCGTTTCTCAAGATAACGCGATTATTTCCTATGTGGACGCGGTCAACGTCCGAAACGCCAATATCGAGGTAGCGGTCAATAGCGAAGGTACGGCACGGTTCAACGGCGATAACTTCCTGGCGCAGCAGACCACAGACCTTTACGGCCGCAATGATCAGGTATCGGCCTCTGGCCGCTTCCAGATGGCCCTCTCCTACCAGGATGGCAATATTTCCGCCCGGATACAGGCGTTACTGGCCGTCACCCGCGGCGGGCAGACCTATGGCGCCGGCTACTATCTCGACCTGATGAATGACGGCTCCAGCCGTTTCGTCGTCGATGCGAGCGCCTTTTACATCACCAGCAACGGGTCGAGCGTCCCCTTACTATCGTTCGACGGGTACACCCTGCGGGTTCCAAATCTGGTCCTGACCGCGCCGAATGTGCCGGCTGGCGTCGCCAATCAGCCGGCCCGGCTCGACATTGCCAATTACACGCTGATCGGCGGGCAGGGGACGAACAACAACGCCCTCGACGCCAATATGATTGCGAACATCCCGGTCGAAAACGGACTGTTCCCGACTATCGTTTCACTGAGGGGCAACCTGACGGTGAATCCGAACTCCTTCATCACCGGCCTTCAGTTGCTGATCGACGGCGCGTTCGCGGTCAACATCCTCATTGCTGGATCGGCCACTGGTGTACAGGCGCAAGGCGCAGCGGTAACTGCCGACTTCAGCGCTACCCTGTGTCTGTTCTTGGCGCCCGGCAATCACCAGGGGAGGTTTCGCTACAGCTACACCGGAGGAAATGCCAGTTCCAGCATCGTCATCAACTGGATTTCGCTCGCCGGAGTTACGCCTAGAGCCTGAATATTGATCACAACTGGAGGGCCATCATGATCACGGTCAAAATCACGTCCGAACGCAAGCTCGATACCCCTGACGACATCGCCGCCTACCTCACCGAGTCGCAGGACGACACGAGCCGAGGCGCTTACCACCATGGGGAGGTCGTCGCCATCGCAAACCGGTCAGGCTTGCCCCCCGAGATTGGTGTCGGCGACGTTGCCCTGGTGCTGTTCAGCGAACCCTCACCGTCGCCCTACACCTCGGTTCGGCTGCTGCACTCCAGCGGCTCGATCATGACAATGCAGGTGCAGACGGCCAACCTCGCCAAGCGAAATGGGGAGGGAGCATGAGCGAGGATCGACAGGCTCCACTGGCGCCACCCGTCACTCTCGGAAACATGAACGCGCGGATCGAAGAACTGGAACGGCAGCGCAACCAGGCTCAGAGCCGGTGCGCTGTCCTCGCAGGTGAGAAGGCTGAAATCGTCGACCTCCTTCGGCAGTCGCAGGTTGAGATCGCTCGGCTCAATGATGTCATCAACCAAGTCGGGTCGATCCCGTCTGGCGAGCCCGCCAGCCCCGCGCTGAACTAAGCGCCTAGCAGCCTTCGGGCTGCCGTCCTTCACCGCGCCACGCATTCCGGAACGCACGACAAGCGGCCAACGGCGGCTCATCGCGGCCCTTCGGTCGTTTTATCCTCGGGGCATCATCATGGCCGACCTGCCGCTGTTCCAGTTCACCACGCAGGAGGACTGGTACTATGAGATCCCGTTCCTGAACGCAGATGCCGCTGGGGCGCCGCTCCAACTGGTAGATGCGAATGGGGCGCCTCGAGTGTTCGAGGCGCTTGTAACCCCAGCGCAATCCGGGCCAACCATTGTTCAGCCAGTCGCCACGCTCACAATGGGCGCCGGCAATGGAATCACCTTCAAGGATGCGGCCTATACCACGCTGGTATTCCGGCTATCCAAGGCGACGGCACTAACTTTTTCGCGTGGAGAGTACACCGCCGACATTCTGGAGGTGGTCTCTGGAGAGCGGCACCTCTTTATGCCGGTCCGCATCCGGTACAACGAGCCCTCGTCGATCCTCTCGTTCCTGTCTCGGATGATCGGGGTAACGTTCTCGGCCTCACGACAGCCGATCATCACGCCTGTCGCCATTGCGGGACGGCAGGGCATTCGGGGACCAGGGATCTTCTCCGGTTCTCGCGCTCCTGTCGCAGCCGACGGGACCGATGGTGACTTCTGGGTCAACACCAGCGTCGCTCCTCGGCTGTTCTACGGCCCGAAGGCGTCCGGGGCCTGGCCTGCTGGTGCGCCTTTCGTGGGCGGCACCGTCGATGTCCCTGGCCTCACCCAGGCGCTCGCCAGCAAGGCGACACCGGCCGACATCACCGCGGCCATCCAAGCCTACGACACAGCCCTAAAGAACGGCGCAGGCCCGGCCTACGATACCTTCAAAGAGCTGCAGGACCTTTTCGCCGCTGATGAAAGCACCGCCGCTGCTCTGGCAACGCTCGTCGGCACGAAGGCCGCCAAGGGCGCTAACGCCGACATCACGTCGCTTGGCGGTACCACGGCCGCCCCAGGCGTGGATATCGCCTTCGGATCGACCACCGTACCCTCTGCCGCCACAGTCGATCTCGGTGCCCTCACGACGGTCAAGGCGGCGATCTCCGGCACGACGGCGATCACGAGCTTCGGCACCAAGCCTCACGCCTTCCGCATGCTCCGGTTCGCAGGCGTCCTGACCCTCACGCACAACGCGACGTCCCTGATCCTCCCCGGTGCGGCCAACATTCAGACGGCTGTCGGTGACACCGCGATCCTGACCTCGGATGCGTCGGGGAATTGGACGTGTCGGCATTATCAGCGGGCGGCCAGCGATGTGGTGCTGCGCCTGGTGGGGACAACGCCGGGCAGCCTGATGGATGGGGGCGACATCCGCGTCGTGACTGCCGCCTCCAAAACCGACGCCATCGTTTCCGCTCTGATCTTCGGGTGAAGCTGTCATGAAAATCGTCGTCACCAGCTACATCTTCGCCCCGGCTCAGCGGCAAATCGACTTCTCAAGCTTCTCCGGCTTCGATGTCCGGCGGCTGCTTGCTGTCATCCATGCCCCAACCGGAAAGCTTCTCTATGCCGCCAGCACGCCATCACTCGGCTACACGGCGCTTGCCGCGAGCGTTCTGACGCTGACCTACGACACCACGGCCATGAGCGCGGGCGACGCGCTGACGGTGTTCTACGACGACCAAACCGCAGCGCAGCCGATCAAGGTGGGGGACACCGTCGATATTTCTGTAATTCTGACGATGCAAACTGTGGCTTACAGTGCCGGACAGGTATTAACCAATACAATTGACGTAGAAAATGCGTTGAGAACCATTAACGGCACTGGAAGGATTGTTGGAGTTACGGTGCTGGATCAAGCAGATCAAGATTTTGCGCTTGATGTCTATGTGTTTTCAGACAACTTCGTTCTAGGAACGCGCGGAGGCTTTCCTTCAATCTCTGATGCTAATGCCTTGGCACTTCGGCGTCGCATTCAGATATTACAGTCGGACTTCGTCGATCTTGGTGGATGTAAGTTTGCTGATGTGCCCTACGACCGGGCTTTCAAGTCAATCCGTGCAATCGCCGGAACGTCTCTGATCAAGGTGTCGGCGATCTGTACCGCTGGCGCTCCAACCTTCAACGCTTCCGCTGTGACGCTGACCCTTACCATCGAGCGCGATTAAGATGGGCATTCCCTTCGGCGCTCGAAGGTCGCTGCGCCCCGGCATCTTCGGCAAAGCGCTCGATATCAGCCCCTTCTTGAAGTGGGCGGGGGCCACGACCGGACCCTACACACTCGCGCCAGGGGTGGCGCATTATACAGTCACGACGCCATCCGGTGCGGCTGTCACGCAAGCAGATTTGTCCAGTCATCGTTACCACCACCACGTAGCTCCCGGATTGCTGGGCGCTCGTAAATTTGCGGCGTATTCGTCCGGCGCCCTGGCAGAAGATGCGTCAGGGCAAATGGTGGTGGTGAAAAGCACGACGGACCTTGCTGCGGGGTTTGGCAGTGCACAGGTGGCGGTTCCTCCGCAGAGCACCTTCGACCTCACGAATACGACCCAGCCGGACGGTAGCCGCTTCTCCTATCCGAGGGCGTTCGTCACCTATGCGGCCAACCTCTACATCGTGTCGGCAATTGACGGCCGTAGCGGCGCGAGCTTCCCGACGGGCTTGGCTCTCGTAGCGAACCTTTGCAATGCGGATGGGTCGCTTGGGCCGCTGTTCCGCGTGTCACAGGATGCCTTCACGCCCCTCAGTGGCTTCGCCGATATCCCCTACGACGCGGTGCTCGGCCCGCCGCTGTTTGCGCTGGCTAATCTCTACGGGACCTGGGGCGGCTCGGTTAAGTTCAACACCAAAGACTCGTCTTGGCTCGGCTGGCTGTTCTACGGAGGCATGAATCTTACGGAACTTGCCACTTACGACAATGGCACGTTCATGGAGCGCCTATGGCGCAGCACGGAGACGGATGGTTCCAAGCTCTGGGTCTGGTCTCAGCGATCCTACGACGGCGGCAAATCGTGGTTCGCTCCGCAGAAGTCGAGCATCCCGTCCTGCGGAGCCCCGGTCGGCGTCGCCAAGCTGCCAAGCGGCAAGATAGCTCTCGTGGGCAACCCACAGGACGGCGTTACGAACCGAGATCCGCTTTACCTGTCGATCCACGACGGCACGACGGGGGCGCAGACCGCGCTCTATGCCATTAGGCAGGGGATCACACAGACGCCGACATATGCTGGCGCCGGCAAGATCGGCGGCGCGGCCTATGCCGCGCGACCGGTGACGGATGGGACAAACTTGTACGTCGCCTACTCGCTCCAAAAAGAGAGTGTCGGCATGACGGCAATTCCGCTGGCGGGGCTGTAGACAAGCCTCCCAGCCCGAGCCTGACACGCCCCCTCTGAAAACCCGGACACACCATGGCCCGCATCCTGACGGCCGTCGCGATTCTCTGCGCGCGAATATCTGCCCGAGCCCAACACGCCAAAACGAAAGAAGGCGGCCGAAGCCGCCTTAGGTGGTCGTACAGAGCATCTCCGGTGGAGAAGCCGAGAGAGTGCGCATAGCACCGTAAAGAAGGCGTTGCCTAAATTAGCATCATCGGTGCGGACACGCGAACGTGAAAAGGCCCGGCGCATGGCCGGGCCCTTTGATCGCGCGAGCGCTGGGTCGATCAGCGGCGACGAGCAGCCAGGAAGGCGGCGGCGCTGGGCATCGTGGGAGCAACCAGGGTCGGCCTGGTGGGCACGCTCACGGTCGGCAGCTTGGGCAGGGCCGGCAGGCTGATGGCAGAAGCCGACACGACGGTGGCAACGAGAACGGCCGGGACGAAAAGGATCGAGAGACGCATGGGAGAACTCCGCTGGTGAGATGCCTGTCGAGAGCGGCGGGATCTGTGTGCGTCCCGCTCGCTTTCTGAGGATCAATATGCGGCCGATTTCTTCCCCGGAACCTAACCAGATCAGTAAACGAAATGCTTCGCGTCGTATTTGTCGGGTCTCATGACGTGGAACGATTTGCTTACCTAACAAATCCCGTTCGGACTTGCTGAATCGTTGGTGACTGCCCGGTCGCGGTGCCCGTTGGCCTGACCCTCGCCCCCTACCCAACCTCTGGAGATGACCCATGGCCGCTGCCCTCAACCGGGCGACGTTCTTCGCTGCCCTGCGCGCAAAGCCCTTCGGAGGCAGCCTGTCGCAAGGGCAGGTAACGGGCATGGGCATCCTGCTCGATGCCTGCCCGCCGCTGCTCGGAACCGACGCGCTGGCCTACTGCCTCGCGACAGCGTTCCATGAGACCGCCCGCACCATGCTCCCCGTGAAGGAGTACGGCGGCGATGCCTACTATCGCCGAATGTACGATCCGCAGGGCGACCGGCCAGCGGTCGCGAAGGCGCTGGGCAACACTGTGCCGGGCGACGGCGTGAAGTTCTGCGGGCGCGGCTACGTCCAACTCACCGGTCGGTCGAACTATCGGCGGGCCACGGGCGAGCTTCAAACCCTCGGCTACCTCGATCGCACCATGGATCTCACGGCCACGCCCGACATGGCGATGGTGCCCGACATCGCGGCGGCCATCATGTTCATCGGCATGTCCGAGGGCTGGTTCACCGGGCGGAAGCTGTCGCAGTATTTCGGCTCCGGCGCGCCGATCCCGGTCGGTGCACGGGCCATCATCAATGGCACGGACAAGGCAGGCGTGATCGCCGGCTACTTCTCGAGCTTCCGGGCAGCGCTGGTCGCCGCGCGGCATATCCCGGGCGGGATCGTGGAGGCGATCCCCGTCCCGCCCGTGACGGTCACCCAGCTCCCCGCGCCGACACCGGCCCCTGCCGCCCCGGCCGCCCCATCTCGTCCGCGCGAGCCCCTGCCGCCGGCCTCAGCCGCCCCGACAGGCTTCTGGGGCACGCTGGCCGACCGCCTCCGCACCGCATTCCCCATCAAGAAGGTCTGAACCCATGGCTGGTGGTCTCATCGGCACTATCCTCGGCGGCGCGCTGACGGGCGGCATTGGGCCGGCCATCGGTGCCGTCCTGCCCTCGGTGGCGGACACTGCGAAGATCCTCGTGGACCGGCTGGTGCCGGACCCGGCGGCGAAAGCGGCGGCCCAGGCAGAGCTTGAGCAGGCGCTCGCCGCGCGGGACGTCGCCGCGATCAACGCCACGATGGAGGTCGCCAAGGCGCAGACGACGGTCAACCTCGCCGAGGCGACCGGGAACGACCGCTTCTCGGCACGCTGGCGGCCTTCGGTCGGCTGGATTTGCGCCGGCGGCTTCGGCTACCAGTTCGTCCTCGCGCCCATCCTGACGTGGACGACTAACATCGTCGGCGTGGCAATCGGCGCCGCGATCCCGCCTGCGCCCACGCTCTCCATCAACGATCTCATGGTGGTGCTCACCGGCATCCTTGGGCTTGGCGTCCAGCGCACCTTTGAGCGCACTCAGGGCGTGCCTGGAGCGCTTCCGGGCGCGGCGAAGTAGGCGCTGGCGTGGACCCCACGGCTCTTGCCTCTCTCCTCAAGGATTATGGCCCGTGGGGACTCCTCGCGCTCGCGTTGCTCACGATCCGCTTCCTGTTCAACGGGTGGCGCGACTGCATGACGGCCCGCATCGAGGAGCGCGGGGCGTCGGCAACAGCGCTGGAACGGCAGGCTGCCAGCAACACGGCAGTGGCTGGCAGCCTGGAGGATGTCCGCGAGGGCCAGATCGAGATCGCGAAGCTCACGGCCGAAGCGTTGAAGCGGGCCGAAGGCAGCGACGTCCTCACGGTCTCTCACATCGGCGACATCAAAAACCGGCTCGATGCCCTGCACAACCGTGGAGGCTCGTGATGATCCTCGACGGACTTCGGGATTGGGTGCGCCGCAAGGTTTGCCCCGGCTGCGATCACGAGTCTGATCGGTTGGAGCGGGCGACGAAGCTTCACGCGATCTCGGTCGATGCGGTCAAGGCGGCCCGGAAGAAACAGGCCCGCCGGCTCAGCGACGTTCGGATTACGGTCGAAGCCACGCTGCGGCAAATGGAGGAGCGGGAGAGTGCCCGAGCGGAAGAAGTGGCTCCCCGTGAGCATCTATAACGACGAGCGGCCCGAGCACATCCGCGGCGCGATCTATCTCGCTGTCATCGGCCTGTTCGCGGTTTATCAGGTCGTCAACGCCTTCGTCGCCAACGCCGACATGATCCTGGCGGTGCGGATCATCGCCTGCGCCATCTACGCTGCGGTGCTCTACGTCTACGCGCCCGACGCATGGACCGCTGCCTCTAACCGAGACCCGGAGCGAGGTGACTTTCTGATCGTGGGCATCTGGCTGAGCTTTGCCGGCCACCTCGGGCAGGGGCTCTACGCCATCGCCTATCGTCTCGCCGAGGCGCCCGCATGGCTTCTCAACGCCGAGGTGATCGCCCCAATCACCATCGTGTCGGCGATCGCCGGCGTGCTTCATGTAAGCGCCCCAGGAGCGTTCAAGGGGACCGTTCCACGGCGCAATCGCTACGCCCTGGCGTTGGCGTTGGCGCTCGGTGTGCTGGCCTTGGGCGTCCTCCTGACGACCCGACCTGACATCAAGCCGATCATCGACCGGGCGCGCCCCTACATCGGCGACTTCTTCCGCACCGGGGATGTGGAGACGCACGGCCCCCCGCCTGCGTGACGCGCCCCGATCTTAACCCAAGCCCGGCCGCCGTCATGGCGCGCCGGGCTTTTTCGTTTGATCGCTCATCGCTCTCCCCCTCTCCGCATCATCCGCTCCATCGGGCTCTCAACCAGAGCGGTCCCCTTTGGCACGTAGCCATACCGGCAGAGGTATCCCCGCCTTGCCTTGAGCCAGGCTTTGTAGGGCGCGTAGGCCCGCATTCCGAACGGGTAAGCAGCATCGACCGCAGCCTGGCGCTCGGCCAGGGTGGCGGTCTCTGGTAGGGCGCTGTGAGCCTCTTGGATCGCGCGGCGCGCGGCGTGGGACCAGTCGGTCATGGTTGGCGGACCTCCTCTTCCGTGAGTGGCATCGTCGGCGAGAGGTGCAAATTATGAGCGGCGAGTTGGAGC
Source organism: Methylobacterium sp. BTF04 (assembly GCF_010692745.1). GTDB lineage: Bacteria > Pseudomonadota > Alphaproteobacteria > Rhizobiales > Beijerinckiaceae > Methylobacterium. The sequence goes on along the minus strand of NZ_JAAHTB010000066.1, from coordinate 3,808 downwards.
CCGCGTGCGCGACCGCGCCAGAACGCGGCTTTGATCTCGTCGCCCAGAACGACGTATTTCGAGGACGTTATGCTTGAGGCTTCTGCCATGCCGTCGAAGTTCGCGGCCTCAGCGTCCAGATCAACCAGCCGCTTTCGCAGCACCCCCAACGCCTCCTGAAACACCTCATGCGGCGATTGAGGCCGGGCATGGTCGCCTATCCCGAGGAGGGTGAGGAGTTCGGCGAGATCGGAGTGGAGGGCTTCGGCGTCGGTGCTCATCGGCCGCGCTCCCCACCCCAGTATTCCAGCGGCTTCTCCATGCGGCGGTCGATCGCCTTCTTGAGCGCATCGGTGACCTGGGCATCACCATAGTTTGCGCGCCAGAGATCGACAGCGCTGGCGACGAGGACATGCGCCGCAACGTCGGCTTGCAGGCCCTCATCGAACGGCTTTTCGAGCAGTTCCATCACGCCGCGCGCGAGGTCGGTGACATGCCGGCCCGAGGCGTTCATCATGCCGTTCGGCGGAAGGTGGCGTTGCTTGCTCTCGCTCATGGGTCGATCTCCCCGATGGGTGGTGGGTTTCCGATCGTCAGCGCGACCGGCGGATGCGTGACGCCGAGCACGACGAGGTAGATCGGCGCTCCGGCAGCAAGGCGCTCAAGCTCGTCCGGCATCGGAAGCCATGCCGACACCATCTGATTGATGCCGGGGCTGTGCGGCTCGTCGCGGATCGGCAGGCCGCCGCAATGGCCGTCCGTGGCCGGATCCCAGCCCGCCGGCGCGCCGAGGTTTCGGGTGGCGCCTTGGACGCGTCCGATCTCCATCACTCCCTCCCCGACAGGGATATGCCGGGGTCGGCGGGGGTGGGGATCAGCCCCTGGAACCTGTCGAGCGTCCCCAGATACGCAAGGTGCCGCCGACACGCCTCGGCTGTCGTCACGCGCTCCGTTCGGTTGCCAGCGCGATGCGCGTCTCGGACAAATTCCGCGACCCAATCCTCGCCTGCATCCTCCGAGCAAATCGCGTACACGCCCCGGTCGCTGATCGCGATGATGTCGTAGGTATCGGTCATCAAACCCACTCTCCATTGCCGAGCGGCAGGCCGATAAAAGCAGCCCGCTTCCGTGCCTCATGCTTTTGCTCGACGGTTGGCTCACCGGCCTGCGCCTTGTTGATCCAGTCGCGGAAGTCGGCGCAGCACCCTTCGCCGGTCTCGACATACCGGGCGCACTTCGCGACCCAGTTGTAGGCTGACCCGCCGCAGCCGCGGCACTCGAAGCCGTGCGGGATGTGCGCGGCAATCTCCGATAGCGTTGGTTTCGCGCTCACGTCCGGCCTCCCGCAGTACGGGTAGGGGCGGGGGAAGCGACGTCGTCAAGGGCGCCTTTCTCGCGGAGGAAGAGCAGCACCGCAATTTCGTGATTCATGTCGGCTGCGGCTTGATCGGGATCAATGCCTTCGGCGAGCATCTCAGCGCGGACCTCCTCGTCGGAAAGCGCCAAAATGCGATCAATCTCGACCTGGTCTTCGTCATAGGTGCAGAGGGGGCGGTTGCTCATAGCATCGCATCCAGTTCGGCTTTGATGGCTCGAATTTCGGCGTTCGCCTCGTCTAGCCCTGGCGGCATTCGAACGAGGGCCCAGGCCGCATCGACCCGAAGCCATGAACGGGTGCTGCTGAAGGCGATGTACTCTCGACCGTTGAGCTCGCGCCGCTCGCCTGGGCGAGGGTGTGTCCACTCAAAGCTCCGCAACTGGGCTCCGAAGCCGCCCATGTACGTGTAGAGCCGACCGTTGCGGCCATCGCGCTCCTGTCGGAGCGTGTCGACGAGCCAGTAGAGACGGTTGTCGAAGTACGGCGACTTCATGCCGTGCCCGTTACCGAAAATGAGGTGGTCGAGGGTTAGTCCCATCGCCTCACGCGCCTCCGATCAGAGTGCGGGGAGGGGAGGCCGAGCCACAACGAGAAACCCGAACGCTCGGCGCGCTGGTAGGGTCAATGGTGGGGTAGAGGCTGGATCGGCGTAAATATCCCTTATTCGCCAATGGCGTTGGGTTCCCGCTCCCTCCGCCAGATAATCTCTTAAGCCATTGATTTTTATCAGATTATTGGTTGGTTGCAAAGCTGGCCCTAGCCTCTTCCCCTGTTAGGGGCAGAGTCCGCGAATGATTATGCTCGCGGCGATTTTTTAACGATCGCCAGGGTGTAACGTTCGCGGTGACAAACAGCGAAGTCTTCGAAAATTTGAGCGCTCAGCTGATCGCCCGCTTGGCTGACAGCTGGCCGAAATGCCTATCGATCATCCCTGCGGATTTCGGCCTCCCTGAGGAGGACGATGGGAAAGGTGCTGCTGACCTGTGGGATCAGTGGAGCGAGGTCGTCCTTTGGATGGGACGAGAGGGACTCATTCGATTCGAGGGGCCATCGAACGGAACCTGCGGTGAGCCTTGGTTCTACGATGTGGAACTTATGACGAAAGGTCGCGAGATGAATTTCAGCCACTTCCCGCAGTCACAAATAGATATCGTCGCACCAGATGGATCCGTCAGATGCAGCACTAAAGCTATATTGGACTCCAAGCTCGCGACCATTCCTGACCCAAATGTTGTAATTTTTACGGGCGATGAGATCCGCCGTAAAATCCCGAACGGCACAGAGGAAACGTTTGAGGTCCTCGATCCCACTTATCATGACAAGTTCGGGGGTATACCCGCTCACTTTCAGGTTAAAATTCGCCGTAAAGGTACATTTGCTCCAGGCACAGGCGGAAATTACACCATCCACGTGAACGGCTCGAATTCACGCGTCAACGTCAACTCGACCGACAATTCAAATAATAGGGTTGGCGACGATACTGTTTTCCGAGACTTACAGGTCGCAGTTCAAAATTCTGGATTAGATGCCTCCGATATCGCGAAGTTGCAAAGCTCGATCCGCGACATGCAATCAGCTGTAGGAACGCCCACCTTTAAATCTGAGTATCAGGATTTCATCCAAGGGGCTGCGACATACATGACAATCATCAGTCCCTTCATCCCGGCACTCAGTGCTCTACTTTAGGGTAATTAAATGGAACTTAGCGATTTTATCCAGAGTACGCTTTCGCAAATACTCAAGGGGGTAAGCGCCGCGCAAACAGGCGATCTTGGCGGAAACGTTGCGGCTGAAACCTACGGTACTCCAGCTGGGTCTAATCTGCATAATGCCGGCAGAGCAGGCATGTTTACGGTCGTTGATTTTGACGTAGCCGTTAGCGCATCGGAGAAAGACGGATCTGGAACTATTAAAGTGGGATCAGCTGAGGCAGCACAAGGAAAAGAAAAAGCCTCTGAAAATACAAGCAGAATTAAATTCGCCGTTCATCTCAAGTTGCCGCAGGGATCGAGCGCGCCAGCAATGCATTCATCAACTAGACCGCTTTACCGACCTGATATCGGTTGAAACAAAATAAGGCGCGCCCCAAAGAGCGCGCCCAAAGATCGTCAGGTCTCGATGCCGTTTTACAAGGATTCGAACCGCTCCACCACCCTGGCGGTGATGAGCCCGAGCCCGATCGTGATGCAGGACTCACCGGTTAGCACCCACTCAGCCGGCCGGATGCCCCAGTCGTCCGTATCGGGCACCAGGGTGAGCGAGACAGGCCCCACGTCGCTCAGGTCGCCGTCACGGGCCACGCGGTGCCGGACGTAGCCCAGAAGCGCCAGGGAGACGTTGGCGCTCTTGCCGGTCACCTTCATGCCCATGCGGCCCATCTCGGCGATGCAGCTGCTTAGCCCGTCTTATTCATGAGGGCAGTGGATCTGAGGCGGCGAGCGTAGCGTAAAG
>NZ_JAAHTB010000065.1 GCF_010692745.1 Methylobacterium sp. BTF04 | reverse complement strand
ACGCTACGCTCGCCACCCCAAATCCACCGCCCTCATGAATAAGACGGGCTAGGACGACCGGCATCGAAACCGCGGGTTCAGCCATCGGCGATACGAGGAACGCCTCCTGCGGCACGAAGGCCCGTTGGAGGACCCAGGGTGAAATCGCAACCCATGCTCCTAACACGCCTGAGACCCACCGCGTCCAGGGCTCAGGCTCGGGGCCGTCTAGGAAGGCCAGGCCCATGACGGCGAACCCGCATCCGAAGGCGCTCAGGGCGGCGGGGAAGTTCCCGGTGTGGATGAACAGGAAAGGCGTCAGGACGACGAGCGCGCCCAGCACGGCCGAGATGCCGTTGAGCATGCCGCCCAATTCGTTGAGCGACCGCGAGCGCCGTCGGACTTGCCTGTTCATCGTAGCCGCTCCTGAATTTAGGTACTAAGGCGCGGCCTGGGACGGCTTTGCCTAGTGGATCCGGAAAGGCGCAAACATACGGCTGGTGCCGGTGGACATCTTTGATCGAGCGCAATGTCCTGTGGCGGACGCTCGATCCCGTACCTGCCGCCAGGCAGACTTTGCGAGACGGCAAGGAAAGTCGGGGGGTAATTGCCTTCTGTTTCTCAGGGATTTCGATCCGTATCGGATCCCACACAATCGCTAGATCAATTTTGAATAGCCGCTCGCCAAAGTCGCTTCGCGCTCCCTCGGCAAATATCGCTTACTACATACCTTTCTATGGCACGGACCGAAAAGCTGCGGGGTGCCACATCTGCTTCGATAGCAGGACTGATTTTGCTGTAGATCGCGATCAGATACGACGCCGCTATCCCAAATTGAAGGATCGACCTTGATGACGGTTGCAGACAACGTCGTATTGGCTTTGGAAAATACGCATCTCGATGCGCCTGCCGGACGTCCGGGGTCCATGACGAAACGGCCACCGGTTCGTTCCCTGGAAATTGATGTAAAAACGTCTCCGGTCGGCAAGTCCAACCTGGATACGGGGTACACCGTCGGGAGCTATCTCGGTTCTCGTCTTGCCCAAATCGGCCTCAAGCATCATTTTGCCGTGGCCGGTGACTACACTCTTATATTACTCGATCAGCTTTTGAAAAACAAGGATATGAAACAGGTCTATTGCTCGAACGAGTTGAACTGTGGCTTCAGCGCCGAAGGATACGCCCGTGCCCATGGCGCGGCCGCCGCAATCGTCACCTTCAGCGTCGGCGCGCTCTCGGCGTTCGACGCGCTCGGAGGTGCTTATGCCGAGAACCTTCCCGTAATCCTGGTGTCCGGTGCGCCAAACACGAATGACAGAGCCGCGGACCATCTGCTGCACCATACGCTCGGTACGCACGACTTCACGTATCAGATTGAAATGGCCAGGAAGATAACCTGCGCTGCCGTATCGATTACGTTAGCGGCCGAGGCCCCCGAAAAGATCGATTATGCCATACGCACGGCACTTCGCGAGAGGAAGCCGGCTTATATCGAGGTCGCCTGTAACCTCGCCGCCGCTCCCTGTGCCGCGCCAGGTCCGATCAGTGCGATCCTCGACGAGGAGCCGAGTGACCCCGCCTCACTGCAAGCCGCGGTGGTGGCGGCCGCCGAGTTCCTTCGCGGCAAGGAAAAGCCGGTCCTGCTGATCGGGAGCAAGCTGCGGGCCGCGGGAGCCGAGAAGGAGGCAATCGAACTGGCGGATGCGCTCGGTTGCTCCGTCGCCGTCATGGCAGCGGCCAAGAGCTTCTTTCCGGAGGATCATCCCCAGTTCATCGGGATCTATTGGGGTGAGATCAGCTCCCCAGGCACTCAGGCGATTGTCGATTGGTCGGACGGTGTGGTCTGCCTCGGCGCGCTGTTCAACGACTATTCCACGGTCGGCTGGACTGCGATGCCAAGCGGTCCCTCCGTGCTGACGGCGGACCCGAACCGGGTCCATATGGACGGTCGCGAGTTCGGCAGGGTTCGCCTGCGCGACTTCCTGGCGACCCTCGCCGGCAAGGTCGAGAGGCGCGATGCGACGATGATCCAATATGCGCGTCTCCGAACCGAGCCGTTACCGGAAGACGCGGCCCACCCTGATGCAAAGCTCACCCGCTCCGAAATGATGCGACAGGTTCGACCCCTCGTAACGGCCGAGACCACAGTCATAGCCGAGACCGGCGATTCCTGGTTCAACGGCATGAAGCTCAAGCTCCCGCACGGTGCCCGCTTCGAGATCGAGATGCAGTGGGGCCATATCGGATGGTCGGTGCCTGCGGCCTTCGGCTATGCCGTGGGAGCGCCTGATCGTCGGATCATCGTCATGGTGGGCGATGGCTCATTCCAGCTCACGGCCCAGGAGGTGGCGCAGATGATCCGGTTGAAACTGCCGATCATCATTTTCCTGATCAATAATCACGGTTACACGATTGAGGTTGAGATCCATGACGGGCCCTACAACAACATCAAGAACTGGGACTATGCCGGGCTGATCGGCGTGTTCAATGCCGAGGACGGTCATGGCCGCGGGTTACGCGCCAACAATGGCGGAGAGCTCGCCGAGGCGATCAAGGTGGCGCTCGCCAACCACGACGGGCCGACGCTGATCGAATGCGTGATCGACCGCGATGACTGCACGGCGGATCTCATCTCCTGGGGGCGCTTGGTTGCAAAGGCGAATGGGCGCCCGCCGAGCCCACAATAGCGCTTGAATAGCACAGAACCGCGCTGGTCCGCCTAGGACCGTTTCCAACGCAAACCAGCGCGCGTGATAGGCCGCTGAAATCGTCCGAGGGGGTCTCAGGAGTGCGAGGCGACCTGTTACCGACGACTGCCAAATCATCGTGACGGCGTCAGACGTAGGCCCGAACACCATACGCCCGTTGCTTTCAGGACCTTGCCGGTAAGGATCGGCCGATGATGGCGGTGGTTTCGGGCAAGGTCGGGGATCCCCTCATCCTGGGGACCCGTCTGGAGTCGGAGTCCGGGCCCGACGATGCCCTCATCCGGGTGGAGGCCGGTGGCGTACGGACCTTCGCATCATCAACGGGGGACTTTCCGGCAAGCCATGCATCCCATCGTGCCAGGACATGAGACCGTTGGCATCGTCGAGGCTTTGCCATCCGAACAGGGATTCAGCGTGAAGATGGGGGAAATCCTTGATCCAGCGCAAGGTCTCACCCGCATCACCGATTTAAGGTTCCCCAATCCTATCCCGGCCTGAACCGGCAATAGGAAATGGTTGATGACGCCTCCTTTGTCCCAGCGCGGACCCGCGATGTGTAGGGCGTCGGGCCTCTGCTTGAAGCGATCCTGGGCAGCGGCAAGGCATATTGAAGTCGCCTCATCACAAGAGCCTTTGCCTCAACAAAATCTCTCTATCTTGCGAGCGTTCAGCAAGAGAATTCTTCCCGTGCGACCAGGCCACAGTCGCAGAATAAACCGGATTTTGGAGATATCTTGAGATGGCTAATCCTGCGATCGCCACAGGCGATCAAAGAGGTCTCACGGCAGCACCGCCAACCGACCTCAAGCTTCTTTTTGTTCTCTCGTGGCTGCTTTGCGCGGTCTTCTACTTCTTCCAATATGCGGTGCGTTCCGCGCCCGGGGTGATGCAGGCGGAATTGAGCGCGGCCTGGGGCGCCAACCACATCGGCACGATGATCTCGGCCTACTACGTAGCCTACGCGGTGATGGCCCTGGTCGCGGGCGTCCTGCTGGACCGGTACGGCGCGCATCGGACCATCCCGTACGGCATCGCCGTCGTCGGCCTCGGCTGCCTCGTCTTCGCGCAGGGGAGCGAGGCGGCCGGCATGATCGGCTTCGTCCTCCAGGCCATCGGCGCAATCTTCGCCTTCGTCGGCTCGTCCTACGTGGCGGCCCGATACCTGCCGACCCGCATGCTGGCCCTGTTCATCGGCCTCACGCAATGCCTGGGCATGGCCGGCGCCGCGTTCGGCTCCAAGCCCGTTCACATGGCCATAGATCCGGCCGGCGGATTTAACGTCCCCTGGCAGCACGTCTGGATCGCCTTCGCCGCGATGGGTTTTGCGCTTGCCCTCGCGACCTGGTTCGTGATGCCGCGTGAGACCGGCGACAGCCCGAGCCACCATGGCGAGTTCTCGGTCTCCGCCCTGCTCCATCCGTTCAAGGTCATCTTCGGTAATCCGCAGAGCTGGCTCGCCGGCATCGTCGGGGGCCTTCTGTTCCTGCCGACCACCATCGGGGCCCTGGTCTGGGCCACGTCGTTCCTCCATGCCGGCGAGAACCTGTCGATGGCCGACGCCGCGTCGGACGCGGCCATGGTGCCGATTGGCTGGGTCATCGGATGCCCGCTGCTCGGATACGTCTCGGACAAGCTCGGCCGGCGTAAGCCGGTGCTGCTGGGCGGCGCCCTGCTGATGCTCGCGGCGGGCCTCACCGCCATCTACGTGCCCGTCGGGACGCTGCCGCGCTACTCGGTGGCCTTGGTCCTCGGCATCGCGTCCGGTGCGGCCATGATCCCCTTCTCGATGATGAAGGAGACCAACCCGGCCCAGGTGAAGGGGACGGCGGCCGGCGTGATGAACTTCCTCGTCTTCGTCACGACGGGGATCGTGTCGCCGTTCATCTCGCACCTGATGCTGCCGCGGCAGGGCGTTCCGTTGACCCTGTCCGACTTCCAGACCGCCTTCCTGCCCCTGGTGGGCGGCGTCGTCCTGGCCCTGATCCTCGCCCTGTTCCTCAGGGAGACCGGCACGGCCGAGCAGGGGCCCCTCGCGAAGGGCGGGACCAAGCCTTTCGTCCCGGCCCTGGCACCGGCCTGAGTGGCTTGTCGCCGATCCACACGTCCCGCCCATTCCCAAGCCCAAGGATGACCACATGGATGTCGCGGTCTTCAGCACCAAGCCGTACGACCGGCGCTTCCTCGACGCGGCCGTCGCTGGGCGCCATGCCCTGACCTACATCGGCGCGCGGCTTGACCCGACCACGGCGGTCCTCGCCGGCAAGGCAAAGGCGGTCTGCGCGTTTGTCAACGACGCGGTCGACGCCGCCGCCCTCGACACGTTCGCGGGCCTCGGGGTGCGGCTGGTCGTCCTGCGGTCCGCGGGCTTCAATAACGTCGACCTCGTCGCCGCCAAACGCCACGGCATCCTCGTCGCCCGGGTACCCGCCTATTCGCCCGAGGCCGTCTCGGAACACGCCGTGGCGCTGATGCTGTCGCTCGACCGGCACATCCACCGCGCCTACGCCCGTGTCCGGGACGGCAACTTCGCCCTCGACGGTCTGCTCGGGTTCAACCTGCACGGCCGGACGGTGGGAATCGTCGGGACCGGGCGGATCGGCCAGGGCGTCGCCAAGATCATGCTCGGGTTCGGCTGCAAGGTGCTCGGATACGACGTCGAGCCGAGTTCGGTCTGCGAGGCCATGGGCGTCGTCTACCACCCGCTTCAGGACCTGCTCGCCACCTCGGACATCATCTCCCTGCACTGCCCCCTGACGCCCGAGACGCGCCACCTCATCGATGCGGCCGCCATCAGCGTGATGAAGAGCGGCGTGATGCTGATCAACACGAGCCGCGGGGCCATCATCGATACGAAGGCGGTCGTCGCCGGGCTGAACGAGGGGCGGATCGGCCATCTCGGCCTCGACGTCTACGAGGAGGAGGAGGAGCTCTTCTTCGAGGACAAGTCCGACGTGGTCATTCGGGACGATGTCTTCGAGCGCCTGCTGATGTTCTCGAACGTGCTCGTCACCGGGCACCAGGGCTTCTTCACGGTCGAGGCGATGACGGCCATCGCCGAGACCACCGTGGCCAACATCGACGCGTTCGAACGGACGGGACGACCGGTCCACATGGTGGCCTGACCGAGCAGGCCTGCCGCCTCTACAAGACATGGATCTTCATGTTGCCTCACGTCACACTCACCCTAGCCCGCGGTCCGGACTTTCCTGACGGAAGCGTCAGCCACGGCTACGAGATCGACGCGCCCCTCGGCCCCGATGGAACTCTGGACTCAGAGCTTTGGAGCAAGGAGCGGGACCATTGCCGCGTCCGCCGGTTCCGGCTTGGCGAGCCGAACCGCGACGGGCGCCTGGTTCATCGGCAGGGCGGCTTCGGCGGGGGGGCCTGGCTGATCGACTACGACGACACGACGACGACGCATTGGGCTACCGGCTCGGCAGCCACCATTTCGTGGAGGGCGAGTATGTCTCGATCCGCGAGGACGACACGATACGGACCTTCAAGGTCGCCGGCATCCGTTGATCGTGACAGGTCGTGGAGACGGGATGTTCCGTTCCGATGCGTGGAGCGACGGATCGGCTCCGGAGCGTTCGGGCTATCACGTCTCGGTCGCGTGGATGAGTTCGTAGGGTGTGATACCGTTTCCGGTTGATTAGCTCGGCATTGAGCGCTGGGGCCACCAGTGGAAGAGGGTGTTCGCTCGCAGGGTGTCGGGATCGGCTTCGAGGTCTTTGCAGCGTTGCTCGATGCGCTCTTGGATGTCTGTGATGTCGTCGAAGTGCTCGTTGACGATGGGTTCGTCGACGAGCCGCCAGAGATGCTCGGCGGGCTGCAGTTCGGGCGTGTAGGGCGGCAGGTAGATCAGGCGCAGGCCTTCGGGCACGCGCAGGCCGGGCTCGGTGTGCCAGCCGGCCCCGTCGAGGAGCAGGACGACGGTGCGTCGTTCGCCCGCCCCGGCCTCGCGGGCGAACAGTGCCAGCAGGCCTTCGAAGAGCGGCTTGGAGACGCCGTTGCCGACGTACCAGTGGCTCTCGCCCGTGGCGGGCGCCACGAAGGCGGTGACGTAGAGCCATTCGTAGCGGTGGTGACCGAGGGCGATCGGCCTGTGTCCGCACGGCGCCCACACCCGGCGCGTGACCGGCTTCAGCCCGATGCGGTGCTCGTCCGTGCAGAAGAGCGCGACCGGCAGGCCGGGGTTGCGCGCCTCCTCTTCGGCGAGGGTCGCGGCGAGTTTTTTTTGAAGGCGGCCTGTGCCTCGGGGCCGGCTGCGGCCGGGTTCCTCGGGCGTGGGGCCTGGATCGACCAGCCGATCGCCTGCAGCGCCTCCCAGGCGCGCTGCGGGTAGACCGAGACCAGTCCGAGTTCGGCCGCCATCCAGCTCGCGATCTTGGACGTGTTCCAGGTCCCACCATCGGGGGGCGGCCCGGCGAGGCGCACGCGCAGCTTGTCCAGGAGGTCAGGGGTCAGAAGTCGCGGGGCCGTCCCGTTGCGACGGCGCCGGTCGCCCAGCGCATCGGGACCGAACTGGTTGTAGCGGCTGGCCAACTGTTCCAGCCAGCGCTGCACGAAGCCGGTCGTGGCAGCCACGTCCGCCAACGGCTTGCCCTGTGCCAGAAGCCAGATCGCCTGATAGTGCCGCGCCGCGCAGGCATCATCGCTGGTTTTGGCACGAAGGCCCAGTTCCACGACGCTCAGATGATCGGCGATGTGAGCCATGTCCGCCTCCATGAGACATGGCCCAGACCCTAAACATCACGCCGCTCGACAGGAATCCCCCCGAGTCAATCAGACGGAAACCGTATGAGGCGGCACGGAGGCATTTGCCGGCGGCCATGACCGTAGGCGCTCACGAACTTCCGCAGGACGTTGCGCGGCTCGGCATGGCGGTATCCGTATCGCGAAGATCCCGTCCCGGGCCGTGAGGTGGTCCCCGGTCCCGTACCCATGGGACCCTAGATCACTAACCTGGCTTCGACCAGATCGACCTCACGGACAAGCCGGCGCAGGAGTTCGTCGTCGATGAGTCGGGACCGACGCAGACGGTACAGCGCTTGGCGCTCGGCATCGACGCCCGCAAGGCGCAAGCGCTTCTCCGCGTTCGCCAGTTGCCGGGCGCGGCTGAGGTCCTTACCCCGCCCAGGGGGCGAGGCTTCCATCTCCTCGTATCGGTCCATGGCCCTGGCACCGGCCTCCACGGCGACGGACACGTCTTCCTGCTCCTCCACCATCTGCTGCTGCAGCGCTTCGATGGCCGTCACGGCATCGTCGCGGGCGGCTGCTCGTGCCACGTCCTCCTCTGCATCGCGACCGGGTTCCGGGGGCAGACGGAGCCCTCGCAGAAGTGGCGGCAGGACCGTGCTTGCGAGAAGCAGCGAGGTGAGGATGACCCCCATCGCGATGAGAATGGCGAGATCCCGGGCCGGGAACGGGGTGCCGTCCTTCAAGGTGAGTGGCAGGGTGAGGATACCCGCGAGGGTGATGGCACCCTTCGCGCCGGCCAGTGTCGTGGCGGCCACGAGGCGCCAGGGCGGCCCCTCGCGCTTCTCCCCACGTTGGCGCGTCCACGCTGGGGTGAACTGGAGCGAGATCCAGACCCAAACGAACCGGATGGCCATCAGACCAGCGGTGATCGCGAGGATCCAGGCGACGAGCCAGCCTGCCCCCTCGACATCCGCCTGCTTGACGGCGTGCCCGAGAACCCCGGGGAGCTGCTCACCCAGCAGCACGAAGATCGATCCGTTGGCCGCCAACGCGACGGTATCCCAGACGGCCGTGCGGCGGACGCGGGTACTGCCGAGACTATGCCCCCGGATCTCGACGTAGGTCATGGCGACGCCGGCGGCGACAGCCGCCAGGATACCAGATGCGTGCACCTGCTCAGCCGCGAGGTAGGCGCCGAACGGCGTAAGGAGGCTGAACAGGATCTGCAGGCCGGGATCCTCGCCTGCGCGCCGCCGCAGGAGATCCTGGGCTCCCATGAGGACGAAGGTCGCGAGGGCGCCGACGCTGAGGCCGCCGAGGGCCAGCCAGACGAACGTGGTCGCGGCCTCGGAAAGCGAGAAGGTCCCGGTCAGGGCGGCGGCGATGGCGAAGCGCAGGCAGACGAGGCCGGTGGCGTCGTTCAGGAGGGCCTCACCCTGAAGGATATGCATCAGGCGTCGTGGGACGGGGGACTGGGCCGCGACGGACGACACCGCGATGGGATCGGTCGGCGACAGGACGGCCGCCAGGGCGAAGGCCACGGCGAGCGGGATGCCGGGAATCATGCCGTAAATCAGCATGCCGATGCCGAATACGGTCAGGACGACGAGACCGAGCGCCAGCGCCACTACGGACTTTCCGTCCCGGAAGAGATCGCGCTTAGGGATGCGCCAGCCGTCGAGAAACAGGAGAGGTGGCAGGAAAACGAGGAAGAAGGTCTCCGGGTCGAGCGACGTGCTCGGCAGCGGACCGAGGGCCAGCGCTACGCCGATAGCGATCTGGATCAAGGGCAGGGGAAGCGAAAGCAGGCGACCGAGCGCGCCGCTCACCAGGACCGATAGAAGCAAGGCGAGGACGACGGTGACGCTATCCATGAACCTCTTCCACTGGGCTCGGCGCTTAAGTGAGGAGCCGATGGTCGAGACGGGATCGACCACATGCCGGACGCGAGGAAGATCCGTCAGCCGACCGGGCGGCACCCGTTCGGGAACTTGAAGGCGTGATTGGGAGCGACCCACATACCAGCCCGAACGTTGGCGAAGGCCAGGACCAGGATGAGCCCCGGTTTCCGGTCCATAACTCGTATCGCATAGTCCGGATATTCGGTGCCGGACCGCTGACCAAGGGCGTCCAGACCCAAGGGCCGCAGCTTCGATCCGCGATGCCCCCTCACATATGCGACCCCGGTCTCCCACCTCGGCCTTAGTCCTGTCACTCACGTCCCGTGCCGACGGATCTAGCTTCCGGGCTCGCCGGCGCTCGAACCTCGTTGTCCCTTCACGTGTCACCCGAGCGTCGGGTGATCGACCGGCATCGTTCCAATCCGTACGGCCCCGTTGGGGGGTAGCTGGAGGGCATCCCCCCGCCGGGCCGAGGAGACCGCTGTCCGTGCGCCTTCACTGGCCCAAGTGAGCCTGACCGCGATCTCGTGGCCTGCATCGCCGAAGACGTGCGCCACGTCCTCGACGGTCCAGCGACAGGCGCCGGCCTCGAATGCGAGGACGACGCATTCCCCGATGCGGGGTATGGGTTCGCCTGGCACGAAGGGAATGCTCCGCCGGCGGGTCTCGTCGATCCATCCGAGCCCGCCGGGGGCGAGGAACACGACGTCGAGGACTGCCATGCGGTCCGTCCTCAGCGTCCGGCGACGAGGCGCGGGGGTTGCGGATCGACCGTCGCTAGGCCGGCGAGGCGACCGGCGGCCAAAGCGCAGGCAAGGTCCTGTTCGCGTGACGCATCGCCGTACACGCCGATGGCGCCTATCAGCGAGCCGCACCGTCGCAAGGGGATGCCGCCGCGCTCGTGGAAGGCGGCGGTCCCCTCGCCCTCGACGACGGAGCAATACAGGTCGTCCCCGGGCGGGGGCATGAACTCGCTCCGCTGGCCAGAGACCGCGGAGGCCACGGCCTTTCCGATAGCTCCGTGCGCCGTCATGCAGCCCGCACCGTCCATCTTCGAGAAGGCGACGAGGCGACCCTGGGGACCGCACACCGCGACGCTGACCGCGATCCCGAGGCGCGAGGCCTCCCCGATGGCATGCCCGACCACCGCGGTCGCCTCGGCAAGCGTGAGGTCGCCATTGGACAGGGTGGGAACGGGGGCGGCCATCACCGGCCGTCCCGGGTCAGCATCCCGCGCCCAAGCGCGAGCAACTGACCGTCCGTTGTCGCCGACAGGTCCACGGTCGCGGTCGCGACGACCCGGATCTCGGTTCCCGGATAACGCTCGTGCAGTCTCTCCGAGAGGACGGCCATCGCGCTGGCCTTGCCGGTGCCATGGCCGACGATGGCGACCCGCGGCGCGTTCTCGACGGCGGCTGCGATGCGGTCGTAGTAGCCAAGGTCCTCGGGTGCGCGCTGGCCGCGATAGTTGCCACCCTCCTTGTGGGCGAGATGGTGGATGTAGCCCTTGGGGTCGTAGGGCCGCAGCGTGGTCTCGGTCTCGCCGCCCACGGTCTCGGGGTCGAGGCGATAGATCCGCGCCTCGTGATGGTCGACGACGATGAGGGCATCGCTGTCCGCTTCCGGGGGCGAAGCCTCAAGGACCTCGGTCGAGTAGGGTGAGAGCCCGGCATCCTGCATCAGGTGGCGCAGGCGCTCGACCTCGCGTGGGTCCATGTCCTTGTCACGCGGGCGTAGAAAGGTCGCCGTCCGGCCGGCGAGGGTGAAGCCCCACTTGTCGTCGCGTTTCTCTTCGGCGCTCCCGATCCTCCCGACGAAGGCGACCACCTCGCGCCATTCCAGGTTGTTGCTGGTCGGGTGATGGAAGATCCGACCAAGGAGGGTCCGGTCGTGACCGTGGATCTGGGCATTGATCATCGGAAGGGTTCCTGACGGACTTCGCACCGGGCGGTCTGCCCGGTGCGGTGGCGTTCGAGGTTCGGGGGTCTGCTCAGACGACCCTGATGTTGTTCTCGACGGTGGTGGCGCCGGGCGCGGCCCAGGCGGTCCATCCGGCCATCTGCCGGTCGTACCAGTTGTCCACGGTCCCGGTCAGGCGGACCGTACCGCCGCTGGCCGTGACGTTGATGGTCTTCGGGTCGTACCAGCTCCGATGCAGTGCCTCGGTGATGTCGGCACCGATGTTCACCGCGTTGGGCCGCTCCTTGATCTTGATCGAGTTCAAGATGCCGACCACGCCGAGCATTCCGCGGATGTCGTGCTCCGCCGCTTCTTTCTGGAACTGCCAGTCGACTTGGCCGGTAAGGGTAACCCAGCCCTTTTCGACCTTGACCTGAACCGCCTTGTCGGGAACCGAGACGTTCCAATCCAGGCGCAGGAGAAGCGCAGCCGCGATCTCATCGTCGTTCTTCTCGGCATGGTGGGGGAGACGAACCTCGATCTCCTCGGCGACGGCGCGGACACCCTTGACGCGTCCGGCAGCCTTATCGGCAGCGTACTTCTCCATGTAGTTCTGGACGTGTCCGGTCAGGGTCACGATGCCGTCCTTGGCGGTGACGCCGATATGCGCGGCATTCACGCTCGGCTCCCAGTCGAGCTCTTTGAGAACGTTGGACTGCAATGTCTTGTCCATGGTCATGATGGTCTCCTGGGTTGAGGACTGAAAGGCGCGAGGCAAACGGTTACCGATGGCGACGATCATGATGGCGGTGATAATGGCGACGCCCGCGCATGCCGCTGCGATAGCCGCGACGGCCCGGGTCGATGCCAAGCGCACCGTTGACGGTGCCGACCGCCCCACCGACCGCCCCGCCGACGATGCCCCCGATGGGACCACCGACACGGTCGCCTTCGGCGGCGCCACGGCGCATCCCGCCGGGCAATCCCTGAGCATTGGCAAACGCGGGTAGGGCGAAGGCGGAAAGCGCCAGGGCGGTGGCAACCGCCAAACGCTTCAAAGAAGGTTTCATGGAAGCTCTTTCTGATGGTCGGACGCGTCCACCGAGGCTCGGTGAACACCGGCGAAAAACCACTGCCGCAATGGGCCATACCGTTGGTCTCGCCGACCGAACCTTAGTCACGGGCCAGGATCAGTCCTTGATCCAACGCAAAGTCCGGCGCCGTCTGCGGATGCATGCTGCCCGTCACCATGGCGGAACCCGAACAAGGCACCGCCGCGCGCAGAGAGGTCACAAGATGACAAGATCCTTATGCTTGATCCTGGCCGTACTGGTGCTTCCCCTCGGCGTGACCGCCGCCGGGGCGACATCACCCGAGGGCCGCCAAGCGCGCTCCAACGGACCGAACATGCCGCAATCCCAGGACGTCGTACCGAGCGAGATCAGACCGCAGGAACCCACCGTGACGGGAAGCGCGCGAGAGCCTGACGGTCGTCACGGACGTTCAGGCGTGCACTCTCGCTGGCACGGGATTCATCCGAACCTGCCCGGTCTCAAGTTACGGTAGCGACGAACCCGTTCGAGCAAATCCCGGGAGGGTGGCATCGATGAGCCTGTTCTCGGCCATCCTCCCCGGAACGTGTGCCGGCATCGCTCAATGGTCGAGGAACAGATAATCGGTGTAGCCATGCGCGCCGCCGCCGTAGAGCGTTTCCTTACCTATGAGTTCGTTGAGCGGGGCGTCCTTGCGCAGGCGAGCGACCAAGTCCGGATTGGCGATGAACGCACGTCCGAACGACACCAGATCGGCACGACCGCTCGCGATTTCATCCATGGCCATCTCGCGGGTGTAGCCATTGTTCGCCATCCAGACGCCTTCGAAACGTCGACGAAGCCCCGCATAGTCGAAGGCGATGCTGTCCCTCGCGCCCCCGGTCTCACCCTCGACCACATGGACGTAAGCCAGGCGGAAGCGGCTGAGGCCGTCGACGACGTGATCGAACAGGGCCTGCGGGTCGCTGTCGTGGGAATCGCCGGCGGTGGAGACCGGGGAGATCCTGACGCCGAGCCGGTCCACGCCGATGGCCAGCGCACAGGCCTTGGTCACGTCGAAGAGCAGGCGCGCCCGGTTCTCGATGGAGCCGCCATAGGCGTCGGTGCGATGGTTCGTGCCATCGCGCAGGAAGGCATCGAGCAGGTATCCATGGGCGCCGTGAAGTTCGACCCCGTCGAAACCGGCGTCGATAGCGCAACGCGCGGCATGCCGGAAATCGGCGATGATCCCCGGGATCTCGTCCAGCCTCAGCGCCCGCGGCATCGACACGTCGATGAAGCCCTCGCCGGAGACGAAGGTCTTCGCGTTCGCGCGGATCGCGGAGGGCGCCACGGGAGCCTGGCCGTCCTTCTGGAAGCTGGTGTGCGACATCCGTCCGGTATGCCAGAGCTGCACAACGATGGTCCCGCCCTTGGCGTGGACGGCGTCGGTGACCTTCCTCCATCCACGGACCTGATCGTCGGTGTAGCATCCCGGTGTATGGGCATAGCCTTGCGCCTGGGCCGAGATCTGCGTGGCCTCCGCGATGATCAATCCGGCCGAGGCACGCTGAGCGTAGTATTCGACCGCGAGCGGGCCCGGGACCAGGCCCGGGCCGGCGCGGTTTCGCGTTAGGGGTGCCATGGCGATCCGATTGGCCAGTCGAAAGGCTCCGACCCGAATTGGTTCGAACAGCGTATGTTGCTTCTCGAAAACCCTATCGGTGGCGAGTGCGAGGTTCGATTGGGTCATGGTCAGAACCTAAGATGGAATAAATTAATCTGTCTCCAACCTTGCGCCTTCAGCAATCCAGTTGCTAGGAAATCTCACAAGATTTAAGAGAATGCCATTTAAGACATGGCGTTACTCAATTAGATTCGCTTTGACTGAGATCAATTTGGCAGGCTGTTCAGTGCGCCGACATTCGGTCCAGTCGGACTTGATCAATCAGCCGGACGCCTCCCGGCACGACCATGATGCATCCGTCCCGATCCAGGCGCGCCATGGTCCGGCTGACCGTCTCGATGGTGAGGCCGAGATGGTCGGCGATGTCGAGGCGGCCCATGGGGAGTTCGAGCGTAACCGAGGATCGCCCGATCCGGACGTAGCGCTCTTGAAGTCCGATTAGGAAGGCCGCCACCTTCTCGT
>NZ_JAAHTB010000064.1 GCF_010692745.1 Methylobacterium sp. BTF04 | reverse complement strand
CACTGGCCTGGTTTTACTCCGCCGCAGCGGCCTGAAATTGGTCCGCCCTTTACAGCACGCTCCTCGAAGCTCATGAACACGCCGGGCTCGCCGAATTGGGTCGCACCGTTGACCAGGAAGGTCACCGCGAACAGCGTCTTGCCGCAGCCTGCCGAGCCGCAGATTAAGCTGGGACGGCCGACGGGCAGTCCGCCAAAGGTCACGTCGTCGAAGCCGGAGATGCCGGTGGGCGCCTTTCCCAGGAACTTCGGGATGATTGGCTCGGACGTCACGCTTGGTGTCCCTTCTTCGTCGCCGCACTTGGTTCGGGACGAAGGCCCGCCATCTCCTCGACGCGGCGCCGAAGGACGGTCTCGATGAAGTTGGTAAGGGTGCGGTTGTCGCGGCGCGCGCATTCCCGCGCGGCCACCAACAGGTCAGGGTCGATACGAAGGGCGAGTGGCTTCTTCATGTCGAATTCCCATCGACCAGCATCGGCGCCGGATTAGGGTCATGCACTGCGCGAAGCAATACACATCGGCGTCATCCCGATGGGTATCCGACCAGATTAAAGTCGGTGCTCGGTATGTCCAAGCCGATGAGCGGTAGGGTTGGGCGGGCGCGGGAATGAAGGTCACGTCAGCTCGCGACCGAGCGCGTCGTTCAGGTTGCTTGCGAAGTAGGTCCGTCGGTTCGTCTTTGCGACCATCGCCAGCGAGGACATGCGCCGATGCAATTCGTTGGCTACCACTCGGCGCGCGTGTCCGGAGCCGATTCGACTGTCAGGGCGCTAATCGTCCCTGGAATTGGCGTTCAAGACCCTGCGCCGATCCGCAGCGAAATCGGGTTTGGGCGTTTTCCGCGTCCGTATCGAGCGTCGCCAAGCGACGATCAGGCGGACGAATCCCCACGCGGCACCGGCGAGGAGCGTCAGCGCCATGAACGGAAGGAGCGCGATAACGAGCCAACCCATCAACCCCATCAGTGTCAGGGGGAGGCCGATGTCGAGCCCAGCAACGACGCAGGGCCGGACATCGTTCTCACTCAACTCGCATCCGGTGAAGTTAGCGATTGCAAGCGCGAGCGCGAACGGGATCGCCGGCAACCAGACGAGGAGGCCGACGTAAAGCAGGGCGCGCTCCCAGGAGGCTTTCACGGTTCGCGCCTTTGTTGGCTGATCTGTTTCAATCGATTGGCGGGTGGACCAAAGTCCAGCGGGGAGCCCCAACACCCCTCTCATACGGGGACTGTCATCGGGATGCGATGCCGCCGAGCTCCGCAGCACGCGGTGGCAGCCTATACGCAACCCGTCAACTGCAGTGAAGCCGAGTATTTTAGCCCTGGACAAACGCGGCCTTGATTGATTCCTGCTCCGGGTGGGTTAGAGATCCAGCCGCTCAACGCATCGTTGTTTCGGTTGTGCTCAATCTTTACCCGCCCAATCCACATCGTGCGTCGAAACGGGTTCTCATTCACCGGCCGTCTTCATTGCGGCCCTGGCTTCGTGCGTCGCGGCACCGTCGCATTCCGTACCGTTCAGGAGATCAGCATTTCCAAGACCACGATCATGGGTACCTCACGACTGCGCAGCTTTGTCGGCCTTGTCGCGGCGACGGTGCTGTTGCCGTTCGGTCTGCTGTCGCTCGGTCTCTGGGAGGATCAGCGCGGGGCCGACGACTGGATCGCCTTCAGGACCGAGCAGCAGACCCTGACCCAGGTGGTGGCGGATCTGGAGGCGCGTGCACCGCGGGACGGGCGTCTCGATATGCGGATGCAGTTCCGTCACAACGGCCAACTCTACGGTGGACCGCTCGCCCTGGACAAGGCACGGAGCGCTCGGGATGAAGCCGCGACTCTGACCGCACTGATGCAGTGGCGACGCGCATTACCGCCGGTCGTCGTGCTGGGTGGCGGTCTCGCCGCGCTCCTCTCCATCCTCGTGCTTTTGGCCGGTGCCGTCCTCGGGTGGGCTGGATCGCGTTCGCGCGACGCCCTGGTGCATGGCTTCTCGCTGATGCGCCGGCTGCTTCCGGCAGCACTCGCGGTCCAGATCCTCGCGGCCACCGCGGCTTTCGTTGCCGCCGTGATTTTCGAATCGGGTCTTCTCATCCAGTCGGGCTTCGATATCGGCGTGCTGAAGCTCCTCGGCATCGCTGCCGTCGCGATCGGGGCGACGCTGTGGGTCGCCATCAGCACGGTGCTCGGGTTGCGCCGCGCGCTGGCCGCCTTCGAACCGTACCCACTGCCGATTTTCGGCAAAACGGTTTCGCCGATCGAGGCGCCGGGCCTATGGCGGCTGACGGACGGACTTGCCGGACGGCTCGGCGCACTCAAGCCCGAGAGCGTCGTTGTGGGTCTCACCGGCGGCTTTTTCGTCAGCGCTGGACCGGCCGTCATAGAGCCCGGCGGTGAACGGCTGACGGGGCGCATCCTCTATCTGCCGCTGCCCTACCTGGCCCTTCTGCGCGGCGACGAGGTAGCGGCGATCATCGGGCACGAACTTGCGCATTACGCCGGCGGGGATACCGCTTACAGCCAGCGCTTCTTGCCGATCTATGCCGGGGTCGGGCGCTCCCTCGATGCGGTGGCAGAGAACCATCAAGGGGCCCTCGGTCTTCTTGGCCCCTCTTTGCGGCTCGGCCTGTTCGTGATGGAGCGCTTCCATCTCGCTGTTCGCCATTGGAGCCGGGCGCGCGAGTTCGCCGCAGACAAGGTTGGATCGGACGCGACCTCGGTCAGTGCATCGGCGCGGGCGCTCCTGCGCACGGGGGCGGTTCTTCCACGCATCGCCGAGGTGCTCGATGCGGCTGTCGAAAAGCCCGCATCGGCGCCCGCGGACCTCGTTGCGGCCGTCCTGGACAACGCGATCGCGCGAGGGCTCGACGACCCGGCCGCGCATCTGGAAGCGGAGCAGGCCCACCCCACCGATACCCACCCGCCGACGCGCGAGCGTTTGGCCGCTCTCGGCCAGACGCTCGAGGCAGACCTCCTGACGGCCGCGGCCGCCGTCCCGCCACCGCACGCTCTGGGGCAACTCGCAGCCTACTTCGCGGACCCTGCCGGGTTGTGTCGTGACGCGACGGCGGATTTCCTCGGAGCGGTAGAGGCGCGCGAAACGGCTTTTCGTGCTCACCTGGAGGCGACCGTGGCGGAGGTCGGCACGGACGATCAGGTGCTACGCGAGAACACCCGGCCCGCCGCGATCTTCTTGGTCGTCGTCGGCGGCCTGTTCGCGTCTGCTGCACTCGCTTTGACGCTGCTCGGCCTGCGCGGACTGTCCGTTGGTGAGGCAAGGCTCGTGGCTGGTGTGGCCCTCTCTTGCGGGGCGTTGCTCGCGGGTTTCGGTCTGTTCCGACTGGCGCGGGGCGAACGGACGACGATGATCCTACGCACCGACGCGATGGTGATCCCCGGCCTCGACCCGGCGATTCGCTGGGACGACATCGCCGATCTCGACCTGTCGCTGCAGCAGAACGGCGTCGTTACGCGGTTGCTGCTTCCGCCGGACGTTCCCTTCCCACAACGGGTGCCGGGCGGCCGGAAACTCAAGCTCGACCCCAAACGCCGCATCGTCACCGTGACAGCCGGGCTGCCACGCAAGATGACGCTGCAGACCTTCGCCGATTTGATCGGCCGTTACCGATATGCGGCCGAGGCGCGCAAGATTCTCGCCCAGACCGGCACGTCACCGGTCCATCCCGCGAGCCGAGATACACCCTCTCACGTGAGCCCCACACCATGACCGTAGCCAAGGACGGCACCGAACGCCTTCGCCTTCCGCCGCCCCGCCAGGGTTGGGGCAATACCTTCTGGTCACTGTTCGGCCTCGCCGCGCTCGGAGCCATTCTTGTCGCCTGCGCCGTCTACACGGCTCCGACGGTCCTCTCGGATTGGCAGGTCCGCGAAGCGGCGCGTCCTGTCCCGAACGGCTGGGTGACCGATGGCAAATGTACCACCAAGATCGTGCTCCACATCTGCGACGTGACGCTCAATCTGCGCACGTCCACGGGCAGCGTTGCGCGTCGGGTGAACTACGTGTTTACGGGCGCCCACGCCGGCGACTACAGCATCGCGGTGATGGCCGACCCGGAGCGTCCCGATCTCGTCACCGCCGATCTTGGCCTCGACCGGCTCTGGAACCGTACTCTCACCCTCCTGGTGATCGCTGGCGCAATCGCATCGGTCATCCTGGCGGGCATCGTCGCGATGATCCGAAACCGTCAGGCGGCCTCCCGGGCGGCCCAGTGATCGGACGCAATGTCGGTTTCTCGCTCATAAAACAGACGGCATATCGTCCGCCTCAGCCACCGCCGGCCGAGGCCCGCTCGAACGCCTTCGACACCGCAGGATCGCGCCTGTAACGCCGCCGGAGGCTGGCTTCGTCCGCCGCGACTGCGTCGCAGCGCAGTCGCTCGACGGCGGCGGCGATCTCTCGGCCGCGCGGTGCATCGTAAGCCACCTCGCCGGTCCAGTGGGCGCAGTCGATCATTCGCCGAAGGCACGCCGCAGCATCCGCCGGCAGCCGAGCCTTGGTCGCGGCCGGCTTCACGGCTTGGGCCGACAATGGCAGCGCCTGGAAGACGAGACCGGCCCAGAACAGAGCGAGACCGGCGGCTCGGCGTGCTGATAGAGCCCGAGGGGTCGTCATCCCGTCCTGCAGTTCATCACCCGATACGTCCGGTGTAGCAGACGACTGGCATCAGGCGCAGCGGCTTGACCTCCACATCCATTGCAGGTCCGGCCACCGATCTGCCCGCGCCGCACTAGGCGACACCTGACCATCTCCCATGCGCTGCGCCTCCGCGGGCCACCCGCAAGGGGAATGCACCGGTGCGATCGACTCATCGAGCGTCCCGTCGTCGAACTTCCACCGTAGGCCCGGATACCAGCGATCATCACAGGCAGCGAATTGCATCCGCATGATCTTACGCAGACCCACCCTCGCAACCGCCGTTCAAACGGCAGGCCACTGGTGCCGCTCTCAGGAACGCCTCCGCGCGTTGAGCCGAAAAGCGGTCGCACTGGTCGAAAGGGGCGTGAACGACCATATCGACGGCAACAGACCAAGTGAGGGTTCGGGCGATGAGCGACGAGAGGGCAGTGCTGGCCGGAGGGTGCTTCTGGGGGATGCAGGACCTGATCCGACGCCAGGTGGGGGTCGTGACGACGCGTGTCGGGTACACTGGCGGCGACGTGCCGAATGCGACCTACCGCAATCATGGCACCCACGCCGAAGCCATCGAGATCACCTACGACCCGGCGCGGACCAGCTTTCGCCGGATGCTGGAATTCTTCTTTCAGATCCATGATCCGACGACCCTGAACCGGCAGGGCAATGACCGCGGCCTGGGCTACCGTTCGGCGATCTATTACGTCGACGACGACCAGCGCCGCATCGCCGAGGACACCATCGCGGATGTCGACGCATCCGGGCTTTGGCCGGGAAAGGTGGTCACCGAGGTGGCGCCGGTCGGCCCGTTCTGGGAGGCCGAGCCGGAGCACCAGGATTACTTGGAGCGCCGACCCGACGGGTACACCTGCCACTTCGTACGGCCGAACTGGACGTTGCCGGTACGGGCCGAGGCTCTTCCGGCCACCTGAACCTCTGATCGGAGAGGGCCCGCCGGGGCGTCTTCCGTTTCGTGGTCGTCGGATAGATTTGGCAACGCCTTCAGGCGTTTCGTCCAGCATGGCCTCGTTAGGGCGGTCGATAAAGGGACCGCCTGACTTGCCTGTTCGAACGTGCGTTCTGTGTTGTCGAGGTACCAATCCGCAATTTCCCGGGGACGGTTTGATCGACGAGGGCAACAACCTCCGGCTTTCCTCGTTCTCCACTGGCCGCCCGTCCCGGGACGGGTTTAGGTCGACGATGCATGCTTTCTGATGGCCCGGCACGACCTAGCGAATTCCCGCGCGCCGGCGGCGAGATGGGCGCCCAGGTGCGGGCCCATGATTGGTCGGTCACCGCGCTTGGTCCGACCCATGGATGGCCAGCTGCCCTCAAGATCGCGCTGAGCCTCGTCCTCGCCTCTCCCGAGAGCATGTTCCTGGCCTGGGGCCCGGACCTGACGTTCTTCTTCAACGACGTCTACCGACCGATCCTCGGACCCAGATTATCCTGGGCTCTGGGCACTGCGATGCCCGAGGTTTGGCCCGACGTATGGGAAGACGTCCGGCCGGTGGTCGACTTGGCTCTCGCCGGCACCGCGAGCCGCTTCGACGATCTGCCGCTCACGATGACGCGTCATGGGGTCGAGGAGCAGACGTGGTGGTCATTCTCCTACTCGCCGATCTACGACGAAAACGACGATGTCGTCGGGATGTTCTGCGTTACCAACGAGACGACCCAGCGCGTTCTCACGGAACGGGCGCTGCGAGCCCGTGAGGCCGAGCTTCTGCTTGTCACCGACGCGCTTCCGGTGCTGATCGCCTTCATCGACCGGGACTTGGTCTATCGCTTCGCAAACCGCGCCTACGAGGACTGGTTCGATAGGACACCCGAAGAGGTGGTCGGTCGCAATGTCCGCGAGTTGGTCGACGAGGCAGGCTACGCCGCACGGGAGGCCGCCTTCGCAGCGGTTCTCAACGGGGAGACGGTTCGGCTCGAACTCGACTGGCCGCATGGGGACGGCCGGCCCCGCGTCGCCGACATCCGTTATCTTCCCCGGCGCGCCACCGATGGCACCGTCGATGGTTTCTACGTGTTCGTGCTCGACGTCACCGATGCCAAACAGGCGGAGTTTCGTCTACGCGAGGCGAACGAGACCCTGGAGCGGCGCGTCGCCGAACGGACGCTCGACCGCAATAGCCTCTGGCAACTTTCTTCCGAGATCATGCTCCGGTGTGCGTTCGACGGAATCATCATCGCCGTAAACCCGGCATGGCAGACCGTGCTGGGCTGGTCCGAAGAGGAGCTGGTCGGCAGGAACCTGTTCGCGCTCATCCACCCCGATGACCTG
This sequence comes from Methylobacterium sp. BTF04, assembly GCF_010692745.1. Classification (GTDB taxonomy): domain Bacteria; phylum Pseudomonadota; class Alphaproteobacteria; order Rhizobiales; family Beijerinckiaceae; genus Methylobacterium. The sequence continues at coordinate 8,056 of NZ_JAAHTB010000064.1, read as the reverse complement.
GACCGTACGGTGGAGGGCGCCCAGGCGTCATCGGAAGGGTTTGCTCATACCCGTTTCGACAACCGATACCGGCACAAGGACGGCAGATACCGGTGGATCTCATGGTCGTCGCGGTCCGAGGAGGGGGTCGTCAACGCGGTCGGCCGTGACTTCACCGCCGAGCACGCACGGGCCGAGGCTCTCAAGCTGGCGGAGGAAACCGTGCGCCAAGCCCAGAAGATGGAAGCTATCGGTCAACTCACCGGGGGTGTCGCGCACGATTTCAACAACCTCCTGACCGTGATCAAGTCGTCTACCGACCTCTTGAAGCGGCCCGGCCTCGCCGAAGAGCGCCGCCTGCGTTATGTCGGGGCGATATCGGACACGGTCGACCGGGCCGCCAGGCTGACCGGGCAATTGCTGGCGTTTGCCCGCCGGCAAGCGCTCCGACCCGAGGTGTTCGAGGTTGGGCGGAGCCTCACGTCGGTCGGCGACATGGTCGGCACGCTCACCGGGTCCCGCATCCGGGTGGAGGTTCGGGTCGCTGGAACGGCGTGCTTCATCGACGCCGACCCGAGCCAGTTCGATACCGCCATCGTCAACATGGTCGTCAATGCACGCGATGCGATGGGCGGCCAGGGCCGACTCTTGATCGCTATGCACGAGGTCGAGGGCATTCCGGCCCTCCGTGGACACGATGCAATGGCGGGCACGTTCGTTTCGGTCTCCATCACCGACACGGGCGCCGGTATCGCCGAAGACGCCATGGAGCGCATCTTCGAACCGTTCTTCACCACCAAGGGCGTCGGCCATGGCACGGGCCTAGGCCTCTCGCAGGTGTTCGGCTTCGTGAAGCAGTCGGGTGGGGATGTCGCGGTCGAGAGCGAGGTCGGGCACGGCACGACTTTCACGTTGTACCTGCCGCGCGTGGATGACCCGGGCGGATCTGCCTCCGTTGAAATCGAAACAGCGCCCCTTGTCGACGGCCATGGCACCCGAGTCCTGGTGGTCGAGGACAACGTCGACGTCGGTACGTTCGCGACCCAGTCCCTGGCCGAGCTCGGCTACAAAACGGTCTGGGCGGCCAATGCCGACGAGGCTTTGGCGGAGTTGGCGAACGACGCGAACCGCTTCGACGTGGTGTTCAGCGACGTTGTCATGCCGGGTATGGACGGGATCGACCTCGGCCACGAGATCCGACGGCGCTACCACGACCTGCCCATTGTGCTCACCTCGGGCTACAGCCACGTGCTGGCGAAGAATGGGACCTATGGCTTCGAGCTTCTGCACAAGCCGTACTCGGTCGAGGACCTCTCGCGCATCCTGCGCAAGGTCGCGACTTGGCGTCAGCGCAAGAATGCCCTCGGCGCCTGAGGCCATCCAAGTCTGGAACATCCGATGAGCGATACGTCCAAGCCGACCGCGCCCAACGCTGCAGATTTTCGCAATCTCGCGGATACTCTGCCCCAGCTCGCCTGGATCGCGGACGCGAACGGCAATATCTTCTGGTACAATGAGCGCTGGTATGAGTTCACCGGAACGACCCTCGCTTCCATGAAGGGCTGGGGCTGGAAGGCCGTCCACCATCCCGACCACATCGACCGGGTGGTCAAGCGCATCTCCGAGGCTTTCGCCGCCGGGAAGCCCTGGAACGACACCTTCCCGCTACGAGGAGCCGACGGCGCGTACCGCTGGTTCCTTTCGCGTGCGAATCCCTTCTTCGACGACGAAGGGCGCGTCGTCCGCTGGTACGGGACCAACACCGACATCACGGACCGTAAGCGCATGGAAGGCCGGCTGGCCCGCCATGCCGTTGACCTGCGCCGGACGAACGAAGAGTTGGAGCAGTTCGCCTACGTCGCCTCGCATGACCTCAAGGCGCCCCTGCGCGGAATCGAAAACCTCGTGGGCTGGATCGAGGAGGACCTCGAAGGTTCGCTGACCGGTGACGTCCAGACCAACATGGAGCTGCTGAAGAGCCGCGTCCGACGCTTGGAGAGCTTGTTGGACGACCTGCTGGCCTATTCGCGGGCCGGTCGCGCCGACGTCGCCTTCACCTTCACAGAGGTGAACACCAAGGCCTTAGTCGAGGATCTCACGGTGATGGTCAGCCCGCCTGAGGGGTTCGAGATTGTCGCCTCCGATACCCTGCCGACATTGTCCGCTGCGAAGGCACCTCTGACGCAGGCGCTTCAGAATCTGATCGGCAACGCCATCAAGCACCATGACAATCCGGGAAACGGTCACGTCTGGGTCGATGCGCAGGCAAGCGCCGGCATGGTGGAGTTTGTCGTGACAGATGACGGTGCCGGCATTCCGGAGCAGTTCAGGGAACGTGTGTTCGGGATGTTCCAGACGCTGAGGCCCCGCGACGAGGTCGAGGGCAGCGGGATGGGTTTGGCGATCGTCAAAAAACTCGTCGAGCGCCAGGGCGGCAAGGTCTGGCTGGCCGAAGGCCGGGAGGGACGTGGCCTCTCGGTGCATTTCACATGGCCGCAGGACGGCGCGAAGGGAGTATCTGATGGGTTCGACGGTTAATCTGCTGCTGGTCGACGACGACGAGGTCGACGTCCAGGGCCTCAAGCGCGCCTTCACGAAGAGCAAGATCGGCAATCCGATCACGGTCGCCCGCGACGGCATCGAGGCGCTGGAGTTCCTGCGCGGCGAGAACGGTAAGACCAAGATACCGAAGCCCCATCTCATCCTCCTCGACCTCAACATGCCCCGCATGAACGGCATCGAGTTCCTGGAGGCGATACGCGCCGACCCGGATCTTCGGACCGCCGTGGTGTTCATGATCACCACCTCGAAGGCGGACGAGGATCGGATGCGCGCCTACGGGCACAACGTGGCCGGCTACATCGTCAAGCGCGACCCGGCCAACACCTTCATGGAGGCGGTCTCCATGCTGGAGCACTTCTGGAAGGTGGTCGAATTCCCACAGTAGATCGAACCCGCGTCGTGGCGAGCCCGACCCGTATCCTTCTGATCGACGACGACGCCGTCGACCGGGCGTCCGTGCGCCGCGCGTTGAAGAAGTCGGGCCTTAAGCACGTCCTCAGCGAGGCGCCGGACGGCACGACCGGATTGCGGCTGGCGCAAGCTGGCGCCTTCGATTGCGTGCTGCTCGACTACCGCCTGCCGGACGTCGACACCTTCGAGCTCCTGGCCTCGCTTCTCGCCCTTCCCGGCGAGGGGCACGCCGTCCTGATGCTGACGGGCGAAGCGGATGAGGCCCTGGCGTTCCGCCTGATGCGGGCTGGTGCCCTCGACTATCTCGCGAAGGCGGACGCGACGCCGTCGAGCCTAGCCCGCGCCATCCGGTATGCGGACGCCCGTCGCGGCTTCCAGGTCCAGCTCGACGAGGCGCGGCGCGAGGCCGAGGCCAAATCCCTCGAACTCGACACCCTCAATCGCCAGAAGACCCTGTTGTTCTCGATCATCGCCCACGACCTACGCAATCCGTTCCAGGCTTTGCTCGGCTTGTCGGAGGTCCTGAGCAAGGCGGTCGCCGCGAAGGATCACGCGTCCATCGAGCGCCGTGCCAAGGGCATCAACGACGCCGCGACTCAAGCCTATGCCCTGCTGGAGAGCCTGTTCTCCTGGGCGAGCCTGCAAATGGACACTCTGACGGTATCCATCACCAACGTGGATCTCGACCTCGCGGCAACGGAAGTCGTCCGGGGTGCGAGCGAGGCAGCTTCCGACAAGGGGCTCGTGCTGGTCACGGACTGCGCTGGCCTGCATGTCAGCGCGCAGCGCGACATGATCGCGACCGTGTTGCGCAACCTCGTCAGCAATGCAGTCAAGTTCACGCTGCCTGGAGGAACCGTCACGGTCGCGGCGCGTCGGACCGAGGCGGGGGTCGAGGTGTCGGTAACCGATACCGGCGTTGGGATGCCACCTGGCAAGCTCGGCGACCTGTTCAGGCTCGACCGACGCACGACGACCAACGGCACCGCTGGCGAGCGAGGCAGCGGGCTTGGGCTCCTGCTGTGCCGCGACCTTGTCGAGCGCCAGGGCAGCACACTCACCGTTACCAGCATCATCGACCTGGGAACGACGTTTCGTTTCGAGCTACCCGCCGCCACCGTCCTTGGAACCGCGGCGTCCGCTACCGCTTCAAACTCCTGAACATCTTGCGAACCGTTACGTCCTGGCTCGGGGCACGGAACGCCAAAGGATCATCACGTGCATTTTCTCGGAATCGACTGGGTCGGCGTGAACGCCGAGAACGGGCGCAAGCTCGTGCTCTCCCTGATTTTTATCACCGTCATCGTCGGCGGCGGTATCGGCCTGCGGGCCCTCGTCGGCCTGGTCATGAGCCGAACCGATCACGCCAGCCTGCAGACGAAATTCTGGACGCGCCAAGGCATCAGCCTGCTCGCCGCGGTCCTGTTGATCCTCGGACTGCTGTCGATCTGGTTCAACGACCCTTCACGGCTCGCGACGGCGTTCGGGTTGATGTCCGCCGGCCTCGCCTTCGCCCTGCAGCAGGTGGTCACCTCACTCGCCGGCTATTTCGTGATCCTGCGCGGTGCGACCTTCACCGTCGGTGACAGGATCTCGATGGGTGGCGTTCGCGGGGACGTCCTCAGACTGGGCTTCATCCAGACCACCATCATGGAGATGGGACAGCCCCCGAGCGTCCAGGGCGCCGATCCGGCGATGTGGGTGAAGAGCCGCCAGTTCACCGGTCGCATCGTCACGGTCAGCAACGCGAAGATCTTTTCCGAGCCGGTGTTCAACTATACCCGCGACTTCCCGTTCATCTGGGAGGAGATGGCCATTCCCGTCACCTACTAGGCCGACCGGGCGAAGGCGGAGGCGATCCTGCTGGAAGCCGCGAGGCTCCATGCCGTCGACCCCAATTCTATGGCGACCGCGGCCAAGGCCAACCTCCAGGAACGCTTCGGGGTCGAGCCCATCGACCTAGAGCCGCGCGTCTTCTTCAGGATCACGGATAACTGGCTGGAGCTAACCGTGCGTTTCATCCTTGGCACGCACCAGATTCGCGGTGCCAAGGACGCCATCAGCCGCCACATCATCTCAGAGTTCGACGCGGCCGGCATCGGCATTGCCTCCGCGACCTACGACATCGTCGGCCTACCGCCGGTGGAACTGCGGCGCCGACGGGGTGGCAGCGATGCTGGGAATGGACCTGGTGCGTGACGATATCAGGGTATGAGAGCTAGGAGCCCGTCCGAGTAATCCTCTCGACGGGCGGGGCCGGAGGGTGATTCACTCGGCTCATGGCCAAGGTGTTTCGCTCCTGGAATGTGGATCAGGGCTGGTTGCTGCCGCCCTCGCTGTACGAGTTCGTGCCGCCCGGGCACATGGCGCACTTCGTCCGCGACCCGGTGCGGGAGGCGCTCGACCTTTCGGCCATCCTCGACACCTACAGCGAGGAGCGCGGCTATTTGCGCTACCATCCGGGTATGATGGTGGCGCTCCTGCTCTACGGCTACAGCCGCGGCCTGTACTCCGCGCGTCGGCTCGCCCGGGCCTGCGAGGAGCGGGTCGACGTCATGGCGGTGACCGGCCTGAACCGACCGGACTTCCAAACCATCACCGACTTCCGCAAGCGCCACCTCGTAGCCTTGTCCGACCCGTTCGTGCAGGTGCTGCGCCTGTGCCGGGCCGCCGGTCTGGTCCAGTTCGCCCACGTGGCGGTGGACGGCACCAAGGTGAAGGCCAACGCCTCCCGCCACAAGGCGATGAGCTACGGACGCATGAAGACAGCCGAGCCGGCGCAGACCGCCGAGGTCGACGCCTGGCTGGAGCAAGCGCGCGAGGCGAATGCGGCCGAGGATGCGGCGCAGGGCGCGACCCGGCGTGGGGACGAGAGGCCGGACTGGATGGCCGACAAGCAGCGGCGCCTGGAGACGATCCGTGCTGCCAAAGCAGCCCTGGAGGCCGAAGCAGTCGATCCGCCAAACCCCGAGGACGAGAGCGGGCCGGGTGCGTCCTCGGGCATGCGCTGGCAGGGTCGGCCTCTGCGCGGTGAGAACTGCGGTCTGCCGGACCGGGCACAGCGCAACTTCACCGACCCGGACAGCCGGATCCTGCCGACCCGCGACGGCTTCGTTCAAGGCTACAACGGGCAGATCGCCGTCGATGCCGCGCATCAGACTGAAAGCCGGGAGTGGCCTTCCACCCCGCACATCGCTCCACTACGTCACGACGCCCCTGCAGCAGGGGATCGAGAGCGACCACTCCGGGTCAGGCGGAACATGCCTCGGATCGGCGGCTTCCAATCCTCCAACACGGCGCGGCGGACCATCCAGGGATTCGAAGCCCTGCTGTGGCTGCGCAAAGGCTTCGGGTTCGCCGACGCGTGGAGCGTCCGCGAGCAGAACAAGCTACTCGCCTATTGTTTCGGACTTTCTCATGGGAACAAAGCATGAAACCGGGTCGGTAAAGCCGTTTCTGCGGCCCGCGTCACGCTTTGCGACAGGTCCGCTATGACAGCGATGCGACTTTGAACTAGAGTGAGTCGGCAGACACCACATTAATTAGGTTGGCAATTTACGCTCGGAGTTGTGGCATGGCGAGACTCGCAGTCGAGACATTGATGTCCGCTCTTTGGGACGTAGGTCCAAGCATTATTCGCACTCCGGTTTTTGACCATTACAAAAAAGATAAAAAAACTGGAAAGACAATCAGCGTTACGGCTAAACGCTTGCAAGCTTTAGGAAGGGGTGACCCAACTGACATTCATAATACTGGCCGAGCTTTAGACATTCACCTCTATGCTCGTACCGCCCCTCAGTTTGGCGCAAGCTACGATTTTACCGAATGCGGATATGGCTTCGGTCTGATTGGCAATTTTATTGATCTTTCGGCTGATATGGGGTGGGAGTTAATAATCTATGATCAGCATGTCTATCATTCCGATGGAACCAGGACGGGCCAGACTAAGCCAAGTTATAAAGACGAGATGGCGCGTGTGAATTTTGAACATCTGACTCACGTTCACATTCAGTGGGCAGATACCCCCAAGGCAGACAGCGCCTCCTTCAATGGTGCGCTTCGCGCACTCCTCATTGCTGGCGCCTAGCTGTTTGATCCCACGGTGTGGTAATACGGTTGAGCACCATGCTGCGAGGGATGCGCTGTAGGCCAAGTTCTCCATGGAAGCACCACCACGACGGACGCAGTCCGTCGCGCGATTCAGCTACGTCAGGAGAGCGTAAGGGCGCTGGCCCGGCGCTAACGGCGCCGGTCCGACGACGGTGCAGAAGTGGCGTCAACGGGCGACGTCGGCGGATGTCCAATTGGGCCGCAATGAGCCGCGCTCTTCCTTGCTGACGGACGAGGATGAGGCGATCATCGTCGCCTTTCGGCGCCACACCCTGCTACCGCTGGACGACTGGCTCTATGGTTTGCAGCCGACGATCCTGCATCTGATCCAGTCCTCGCTGCATCGCTGCCTGGACCGTCATGGTATTGAGCACCGTCTGACCAAGGTGAACCATCCTTGGACAAAAGGGCAAGTCGAGCGAATGAACCGCACGATCAGCGACGCGACGGTCAAGCGCTACCATTCCGACAGCCATGACCAGCTTCGGGCGCATTTGCATCTGCTCGTTGATGCCTACAGGCACGCCCATGTCTCAAAACCCTGCGCGGCTTGACACCCACTGAGTTCATCCTGAGCGCCTGGACGAAAGAGCCCGATCGCTTCAGGATCAATCCGCCACACCTCATCCTCAGACCATACACCTAGAAATTCATCGAACTTGGCACCCTGGTACGCCTGCCGCGAGTGCGAAAAACCGAATATCTTCGAGTTGCTCAGCGGAAACGGCACGCTTGGGTATCATCTGATAACTTATGTCAGATTGATAAATGAGGACTATATAATTATCTTCTCGCCATCTCACATAATCTTTCCAGTCGAATCTCATTTGAATTCTTTGATTTTTGGAATTAACTCCAGTTCTATCAAGCGTAATTTCGAACGCATCGTGCAACAGTTTTTGCTGATGAAAGTGGCGCAACAATTTCTGCGAAATCTTTGTAATTGCTCAGGTCCTTGGGCGTGGTGGTTGGACGTGGGCTGCGGGACGGAGGC